>NZ_JADDJF010000011.1 GCF_017811755.1 Pararhodobacter sp. SW119
CTTGGCTCGCGGCGGTTTCTCTACATCTGGGCGGATGGCGTCTCCTTCAAGCCGCGAATGGCTGAGGAAAAGCAATGTGTTCTGGTGATCGTGGGCGCCGATGAATACGGCCGCAAGGAGCTTCTGGCGATGACCGACGGCTTGGAAACACATCCGGACGTCAAACCCGATCGAAAGCACCTTCGCGACACTCCGGCATCGCACAAAACGCACCAACGGCTGCCTCAGCCGCAAGACCGGGTTGACCATGGCGTTCAAGCTGATGATGTCGGCGCAGAAGAAATGGCGCAAACTCGACGGCCAAAACCGCCTGCCCGAGATCATCAAAGGGGGTGAGTTCCGCGACAGACTCCGCCAGCTGCAAACGGCCGCCTGATCAAGCGTCACCAACTTCTGCGCATATCTCGACGGCAGCATCAGGTAGTGAAAGTGACTGATGAAATGCGCGACGCAGATCAGCGCCAGCGTGCGCGCGGGTGCGATGGGGCTGGCAGAGCCGGCGCGGTAACCATGCCGCCCTCAGTTGAGGATGGCGACGATGAAGCGCAGGCTCACAACCGCAAGGAACAGGCCGAAGGCGATTTCGAGCGCGCGACGGGAGAGCGCATGCGCAAGGCGCACGCCCAGCCCGGCGGTCAGCACCGTCGTCGGCACAAAAAGCGCGACACCGAGGAGCGAGACGAAACCCACGGCATCGGGCGGCAGGTCGGTTCGCCCCCAGCCCGCGAAGACATAGCCCAGTGCACCGGGGATCGAGATCAGCACCCCGATTCCCGCCGAGGTCGCCACCGCCTGGTGGATAGAGCGCCCGTGCAGCGTCATCAGGATATTGGCGATCTGCCCGCCGCCGATGCCCATCAGCGAGGACAGAAGCCCGATGATCCAGCCGTAGACGCGCAGCAGCCAGCCGCCCGGTAGCTCCGGCGACAGGTCCCAGCGCCTGGTGCCGCTGATCAGCTTGATGGCGTTGACCCCTGCCACCACCACGAAAACCAGCTGCATGACGATGGGCGAGGCGTAGCGCGCGATCACCGCGCCGACGAGCACGCCGAGGATGATCGGCACTGCCCAGCGGCGCAGCAGATCGCTGTCGACCGCCCCGCGCGCGTGGTGCGCCCGCCACGACCTGAGCGAGGTGGGGATGATCACCGCCAGCGAGGTGCCGACCGCAAGCGGCATCCGGGCGGCGTCGTCCACGCCGATAAAGCCGAACGCCTCGAACAGCACCGGCACCATCAGTGCGCCCCCGCCCACGCCGAAAAGCCCCGCCAGCACCCCGGTCAGCGCCCCCGCCACCAGCAGCACCCCGGCCAGTACGATCAGTTCCGATGAGAATTCCATGAGGTGAGCGCTACCTTGAGAAACGCGCGGACACCACCCGATTCGACGGTGCCCGCAGGGTCAGATCACGCGCGTCTTCAGGTCGCCGATCCCGGCGATATGACCGTGCAACTCATCGCCCCGATGAACCGCGGCGACGCCCGAAGGCGTTCCGGTCATGATGAGGTCGCCGGGCGCGAGTTCGAAGAGGCGAGAGAGTTCTGCGATAACTTCGCCCACTTTCCAGATCAGCTGGGTCAGATCCCCCTCCTGACGCAACTCGCCATTGACCTTGAGCCAGATCGCCCCTTCGACCGGGTGGCCGATCTCGGCGGCGGGGACAAGTTCGGAGCAAGGCGCGGAATTCTCGAACGCCTTCGCAGCCTCCCAGGGGCGCGATGCCTTCTTCAGCCCGGCCTGAATGTCGCGCCGGGTCATGTCGAGCCCGACGGCATAGCCGTAGACCAGATCCATCGCCTGCGCGATGGGCACGTCACGACCGCCGGCCGAAAGCGCGACGACGAGTTCAATCTCGTGGTGCACGTCCTCGGTCATCGGCGGATAGTGGAAATCCGCGCCGTCGGTGAGCAGATTGTCGGGGCTCTTCTGGAAGAAGAAGGGCGGCTCCTTGTCGGGGTCGTGGCCCATCTCGACCGCGTGCGCGGCGTAGTTGCGCCCGACGCAATAGACGCGGCGGACCGGAAAGCGGGCATCGGTGCCGCGCACCGGCAGCGTGGTGAGGGACGGGGCCGGGATCACCAGCGGCGCGGGGGGTGATTGCAGGTTCATTCGTGCTTCCTTCTTCATTTCTGGCGCGTTTGCAGGGCTTGATAGCCGTGAGGTTTCCGGGCCTCGTCCAGCGCGACGCCCTCTCGAACGGTCGCGAGGATCGCGTTCTCCGTCGTCTCGACCGCCTCGACTGTGCTCAGCACCTCCATCGCGCGCGGCAGCGGGACCACGACGACCCCGTTGCCATCGGCGCTGATCACATCGCTCGGTTTCAGCCGTACATGGCCCAGCGCGACCGGCACATTCGTCGGCTGCAGGACCACGCGGTCCTTGCCAGTGTGCATGTGGCCGCGCATCGACCAGATCGGGTAGTCGATCGCCGGACTTTCCTGCGGTTCGCGATTGACGCCATTGATCACCGTGCCCTCGATCCCGCGCGCCTTGGTGACCTCGGTCATGATGTTGCCCCAGACCGTGCGGTCGGTGCGCCCGCGGTAGTCGATAACGACGACATCGCCAGGTCCCAAGTCATCCAGGAACTCCCCGACGGTTTCGCCCGCGACCCCGGCGGGCAGGTGGGCGAAGGTGAAGGCCTGCCCAGCGATGTCGGCTTCGGGATCGATCGGCGAAAGTCCCTCGACCGCGCCGGCAATCCCGAGACGTCCATCGCATCCGACAGGCCCGAGGTGGTGAGGGCGCGAAAGCGGGAGAGATCTTCGGAAGACAGGCGTTTGCCGGCCATCGGTGGGGCGCAGTTCGCCACGCGTCGTGTCGATCATTTCGGCCAGTTCACGTTCCGCCGGCAAGCGGGTGTTCGGAGCAAACTCCCGCAGTGCCAGCATGGCGCGCAGCTGAACCAATGCAGAATGGTATGGTTCCATGGATCCGTCCGAGCCGCCCCTTCAATTCTGCGTACCTATTAAGCCGGTTAACGACTGGAGCAAGAATTGTCTTGATTAACTTTCATGATTCTTCGACCCAATCTCCTCGTTCGGTCGTGCCACCTGCGAAGAGACACTGCGATTCGAAGGCGTCTCGGGCCCGGCCGCGTCGACCGACTTTCAAGATGGCATCGCCGAGCGCATCCGCCCCGGCCAGCGGCGCGAACCGGTCATGGCCGCCTGGGGCTTCACCGCGACCGGCCAGCGCGTGCTGCTGCACCGGATGGCGGGATCGAAAGAGGGCGCCGAAACCGTCTCGGCCGTTCGCCGGGCTTACGCGGCCCCATTGGCCACGGTCCCGGCTCACTCCAGGACATGCGCGCCCGCGGGCTCGGTGATCCGCTCCTCGTGTTCTCCGACGGCGCCCCCGGCGTGATCAAGGCGATCGAGACCTGCTTTCCCCGCTCGACCCGCCAGCGCGGGCTCGCGCATCGCATGCGCAACCTTGCCGCCAAGGTGGAGGACATCCTGCCCGAGGTGAAGGCCCGCATCCAGGCCGTCTACCAGGCCCCCAGCCGCGCCATCGCCCGCGACCTGGCCGAGGGCGCCGTCGCCGAGTACATTGGCTCCCAGCCTCCACTTGGATCATCCTACGCAAAGAAATGACCCATGCTATGCTCAAACGGGATTCTAAACATGGGAAGTTCACAGCGACGTACCACCTGCGCAGCGGCGTCGTGAGAAATTCGACCGGCAGAAAAGGCACTGCCTTTGGTCCTCCGCTGCGCCTGCCACGAACGTCAGTTCCGGTCCGAAACTGTAGCTGGACATGCGGAGAAATTCATCTCTCTGCGCGGTGATTGATTGTGCAAGTGTCCGGTCAGTGGGCGTAGTGCGGCACGATGTGTAAGGCGTGCCAAAACCACCCCTTCCTGATTGCGCGCAGGTGATCAGTAGGACAATTGGCTTGACCCCTCGAGTCGTGCCACCTCGACCAGGGCCGTGTGGGCGCTGCAGCCCTGGCCCAGGCGCGAGGTGCCGGCGTCTCGCGTCAGGACGTTCGGGTTGCCGTGCGGATCGATGTTGTCGCCCGGCTCACCGAACCAGGCGCCTGTCGGAAGGGCGACGACCCCGGGGCTATCTTTTGAGACCTGCGCCCGGGCGCGGCAGGCGCCACGCGCGTTGAAGACGCGCAGAAGATCGCCGCTGCGGATGTTGCGCGCCCGCGCGTCGTCGGGGTGGATCACCAGCGTCTCGGGGCGCGCGCCCTCGACATCGGCAAGCGCGCTTTCGAGCTGGCTGTGGAGCTTGTCGCCGGGCTGCGGTGAAACGAGATGCAGCGGCGCCGCCGACGTCGCGGTCCCGAGCCATTCCGAGGGCGGCAGCCAGACCGGGTGGCCAGGGCAGTCGTCGTAGCCGAACCCGTCGATGGTCTCGGAGAAGATCTCGATCCGTCCCGAGGGCGTCCGGAGCGGTGCATGTTCCGGGTCGTCGCGGAACGGCGCGAGAAGGGTGCGGTTGGGACCCTCCGTCCGGATCGGCAGATGGACCCAGTTCTGAACCTTGAGCGTCTCGAGGTCGGGCACCTCGACCCCCTGCTCGGCGGCGAGGGCGCGATACTCGGCATAGAGCAGGGCGATCCAGTCGGAAGCGCTCCGCCCCTCGGTGAAGTCCTGCGCCACGCCGAGGCGTTCGGCCAGGTCCGCGAAGATCACGTAGTCGTCGCGCGCCTCGCCGACCGGCGGGATCAGTTGCGGCATGTGAAAGAGGTAGTCGTCGAGATTCGTCCGCCCGATATCTTCGCGCTCGTAGGGCGTGGTGGCCGGAAAGACGATGTCCGCGCGCTTCGCCGTCGCCGTCCACCAAGGCTCGTTCACGATGATCGTTTCCGGCCGCTGCCAGGCCTTGTGCAAGGCGTTGAGGTCCTGGTGGTGGTGGAACGGGTTGCCGCCGGCCCAGTAGATCAGGCGGATGTCCGGATAGGGCTCGCGCCGTCCGTTGAAGTCGTAGGGCTGACCGGGATGGCGCAGCATGTCGCCGATCCGCGCGACCGGGATCACCTTGCCCACCGGGTTCCGGCCTTGCGGGAAGGTCATGCCACGCAGGCCCACCAGCGACTTGCCGATCCCCCCGATGGCGCCATAGCCGTAGCCGACCCCGCCACCGGGCAGACCGATCTGCCCCAGCATCGCGGCGAGCACCGCCGACATCCAGTAGGGCTGCTCGCCATGCTCGGCCCGCTGCAGCGACCAGGCGACGGTGATCAGCGTGCGCGTCGCCGCCATCCGCCGGGCAAGGTTGCGGATCGTTTCGGAGTCGACGCCGCAGAGCGCGCCTGCCCATTCCGGCGATTTCGGCTGCCCGTCCACCTCGCCCATGAGATAGGGGCGGAAGCGGTCGAAGCCGGTAGTGCAGCGGGCCAGAAAATCTCGGTCGGCCAGTCCCTCGGACTCCAGCACATGGGCGAGCGCCAGCATCAGCGCCGTATCCGAGCCGGGCCGCAGCGGGATCCACTCGCACCCCTCGGGCGCGTCGGTCCGCTGCGGACCGATGTTGATGCAGCGCATGCCACGCGCGGCGAAACGCGCGAACCAGCCGGCGGTCTCGTGCTCGGTGACGCCGCCCATGCTGACTTGAGAGTTCTTCGGGTTGACACCGCCGAACATGACGAGCGTTTCCGTGTGGTCGTGGATCGTCTGCCAGCCGTCCTGATGCTCGTAGAGAAACTTCAGGAAATCCTCGCCGAAGACATGCGGCATGATGGCCTGGGCGCAGCCCGTGGAATAACTGCCCACCGAGGCGACATACCCACCAATGCAGTTGAGGAAGCGATGAACCTGGCTCTGCGCGTGATGAAAGCGGCCCGCCGAGCCCCAGCCGTAGGAGCCGCCGAAGATCGCCTCGTTGCCATGGGTCTTGCGCACCCGGTCGATCTCGGCCGCCGCAATGTCCAGCGCCTCGTCCCAGGGCAGCTCGACGAAGTCCTCGTCGCCGCGACCCCCGCGCTCCCGCCGTTCGAGCCAGCCGCGGCGGATAGAGGGCCGCGCCACCCGGCTCCGGTGATGGACCGCGGCAGGCAGGATGTCGGGGATCGCCGAGGGATGCGGGTCTGCCGCGAACGGACGCGTTGCGACGATCCGATCGCCCGCGACATCGACCTCGAACGCGCCCCAGTGGCTCGACGTCACCCTTGTCTGCCTGTCCGGAGTGTCGGTCATCAGATCCCCTCTCCTTGTCGCCGCGAACCTTCGTCCGAATCTAGCAAGAACCCACAGAGTCGGAAACGGCAACGTTGTCGGGTTTCGGGTTGAAACCGCCCCTCGCCTTGGTTCACCCGACAAAGCTGATACGTCACTCGGGAAGGCCGGCGGCGATCCGTTCCGCGCGGGCATGCAGCGCCCGCTGTGATCCCTGGCCTACCGCGCGGCCAGATCCATACTCACTGTGCTCGCGGTCGAAGCCAATGTCGTGGCGGATCCTGCTCTCGGGCATCCCGACGCCGGGTCGGGTGCCTCTTGGCTCCCGCGTGAGCAATGCGGAGAGCGCACGGAATAGTCGCGCAGCATAAGGAAGCTGGCGGTAAAGCGAAACGTCGATCGGCATCCTCTCCTCCGGTGCAGCTCCAATGTGCAGAGTTTGCCCGATCTCGCGGATCATGATAATATGACCCATATGGTATTTATAATCCCGGAAAACGGGCTGATACAGGATGCGCGATCTGCAATCCATCACCACCTTCGCCGCCGTCGCCCGGGCCGGAAGCTTTGCCGAGGCGGCGCGCCGGCTGCGGATCTCCACCACCGCCGCAAGTCGCCACGTAGCCGATCTCGAGCAGGCGCTCGGTGTGCAATTGCTGCAGCGAACCACGCGCAGCGTCAGCTTGACCGAGGCGGGTGCCCGCTACCTTCCCCGGGCCGAGGCGATCCTCGGCGAACTGGACGCCCTGCATGCCGAGACCGCCGCCGCCGACCAGACGCCCCGGGGCACGCTGCGCATCGCCGCGCCGCCCGGGATCGGGCATGACTGGATCGTGCCGCTGGTGACCGATTTCCTGGCCGACAACCCCGCGATCAGTCTGGACCTCGACCTCAGCGAACGCCTGGTCGACCTTGTCGCCGAGGGCTACGACGCGGCGATCCGGTCCGGCGCCCTCGCCAGTTCCAGCCTGATCGCGCACCGGATCATCGAAATCCGCTACCGGCTCTGCGCGAGCCCCGCCTATCTCGATCGCTGTGGGACACCCGAGACTCCGTCGCAACTGGTCGATCACGCCTGCCTCTTCTGGTGCAGCAGTGGCGCCGGGCCGGTCGCCGAATGGACCTTCCTCCAAAGCGGCTCTTCAGAGACGGTTCCGGTCAACTGTCGGCTCCGCATTGGCAGCCTGCCAGCGCTGCGGCACGCCGCACTCCTCGGGCTTGGCCTCGCCATCCTGCCGGAGCGCGATGTCACAACCGACCTGGCGGAGGGGCGGCTCGTGCACGTCCTGCCCGACTGGGAGATTCCCCCCGAAAGCCTCAGCCTGGTGCGTCCCGCCGGTGCCTTCGAGCCCGCCAGGCTGCGGCTCTTCATCGACTTCATCACAGCGGCGCTGCGTCGAAGCGGATCACGATCGGTGCGCAACGATCCGTGAATGCCCGACGCGGCTCTGCGCTAGCGCCTGTGCGCCTGGCGCTCTCGAACGGCTGGGTCGAAGTGGTGTCCCGGTCGGGATCAAGTTTGCTAACGCCTCACTCCTCATGGCGACCTGTATCGGTGCGGTTTCGCTCGTATCGTCTGGCAAGCGGAAACGACGGCAACCAGGACTCGCGGCGGATGATCCAAAGCTCGTAGGTCGGCAGCAGTTGGTCCGGGGCATCCAGAGCGCCGAGGTTCACTTCGATCTCGTCATCGCTGCGACCGAAAACTGGCGACCCACAGCGGGGGCAGAAGAAGCGTCCGGCATAGCTGCTTGCTTCACCCTCGATCGTTACCGCATCCTGCGGAAAGATGGCGGAGGCGTGAAACAGCGCGCCATGATGCTTGCGGCACTCGAGGCAGTGACAAAGGCCGACCCGATAGGGTCGTCCCGTCGCTAGGATACGTAGGTTGCCGCATAGGCAACCGCCCACGAACCGATCCATGATGCTCTCCCGTCAAGAGAGATGGATGCTGTCAGTCATCCTGACCGAACGAGCCTATGCGCTACGCGCGCGATCACCTGGTCGAAGCCGCTGCCGCGCTGGACTTCGGCGGGCCACGCCCGGTCGGTTGAACCGGCGCGCACTTCGCAAATCTGGCCTAAATCTTCGAAAAAGTGGTGGGTGATGACGGGCTCGAACCGCCGACATCTTCGGTGTAAACGAAGCGCTCTACCAACTGAGCTAATCACCCGACGCACCGGCCATAGCCAAGGCTGCGGCGCGAAGCAAGTGCGCTCTGCGTGCGAGGGTATTTCACGCCGGGCGGTGGCGGGGCGCGCGCATTGGGAGCGGTTGCGGCAGGCGTCCAAGGTTGGACGCTCTCGCAACCAACCGATATAGAAGGATAAAATCGGAAAATTAACCGCAATGAAACTTTCGCCGAAGGCGCGCGTCGGGGGCGGTTTCGGCCTGCCGCCGGTCCGCGATCAGGCCGGCAGTTCGGCGCCGACCGTGGCCAGGGCGGCCGCGGCGCGATAGGCGGGCACGGGACAGTCGTCGGGGCTGGCCGCGCGCAGCAGCGGGTCCCAGACCGGAAGCCCGGCGCCCGCCGTACCGGGCGGCAAGGCGCCTGCGTGGCAGCGCGCGGACAGCGCGGCCAGAAGTGCCGCGGCGCGCGCGGTGCTGCGCGGGCTGCCGGCAAGGTCGGGCTCGGTCTGCAGAAGCCGCGCCAGAAACCCGGTGACCAGCCCCGCGGCAAGCGCCGTGCCGTCCAGCGCGGCAATGCCCTCTGCCACGTCGAGGACGAGCCCCGCGCCCGGCGCGGCAAGGTCCACGCCCGGCCCGCGGGCGGTGAAGCCGGCCAGCGCCTCGGACCCCGGTGCGCCCCCCGAGCCGGCCAGGGCCGCCACGGACAGCACCGCGCGCCCGGCGGCGGGTTCCATCACCGCGCCGGCGCTGTCGCCCGCGGGCGCGATGGCGACGACCCCCGCGGCGCGCGCGCGCGCCAGCGCCGCCGCCAGCGCCTGGCAGGGGCGGTCGGCGGCAAAACCCAGGTCCAGCAGGTCGACGCCGGCGGCGATGCTCCAGTCGATCGCCGCGATCAGGTCCGAGGCGCGCGGCGCCTCCGGCAGGCGCAGAACCTCAAGAAAAACACCCGGGGCGGCGGCGGCAATCAGCGCCGCCACCGGTGAGGGAGAGGCACCGGCCGGCAACCAGCCTTCGACCAGCGCGCCGCTTTCGACGCGGGACCGGACGAAGGGGGACGCCGCCGCCCCGGGGACAAGCACCGCGACGCGGACGGGCTGCGCGCCCGGAACCGTCAGAAGCGGTGCAAGATCAAGGCCCATCGCTTCGACCCCGTGATCGCGGGGCGCGCCAAGCGCGGAGTCGAGGGGCGAAAGGACCAGGGTGTTCAGCCGCACCGCCGCATCGGGTGCGGTCTGGCGCAGGACCGGGCGCAACATCTCGCGCCCCCAGAACCCCACCGGCGGCACCAGGACAAGGCGCCGCACCGCCGCCGGGTTGTCGCTGCCGACCGGCAGGCGGGCCAACCCCTCGGCATCGGTGATCGCCGGCGTGGGATCGTCGATGCCGGCACCTTCGGCCAGCAGGCGCACACCGGCGAGCGGCAACCCATCGGGATCGGTGACCCGGAAATGCAGCGCGCCGCGCGGCCGGGTATCGGCGCCGGACGCCGCGGGGCGGGGATGGCGCGTGCCCATCGGCCCGGCCTGGTAGGCATGGCTTACATCCGCCTCGACGCAGAGTGCAGGACCGTAGCGCTGGCGCAGGACGTCCAGCGCGCCGGGATCGAGCACCGCGGCCAGCGTGTCGTGCCCCCGCGTGGCGGCGGCAAGGCGGCGCGGCGGCGGGGCGTCGGCGGGTTGCAGGGCGCGCAGGTCGGCCTCCAGCCCGTCGAGGTCGGGCAGCCAGCCCTGCCAGCAGGCAAGGCGCATCGCCCCCATCGTGTCCGGCGACAGCGAAAGCAGGAAGGCGTCGGTCTGCGGGGCGGGCATGGGGTTCCTCCACTGGCGGGGATGGCGGGCGATCCGGTGCCGCAGCCATAGCAACCGGGACGTTAGACCGGCGTTAGGGGGACCGCCGCCCGCGCCCGCCCACCGGCTAACGGCGCGCTAACACCGGCTGACAGAGGGTGATTTTGTGTTAGGCTGGCCAGACAGGAGACCCACATGCCCGACCTCTACGGCGCGGGAGGCAGGTGGCGCCAGCAGGCGCGGCCGCGCCCCGTGACCCGAGCGGAGGCCGGCGCCTTGCAGAACGGTGCGCGCGCGATGACCGCAGTCAGGGAACCCGAGGGCGAGCCGGTGCTGCGGCTGCACCTTCTGGGTGCGTTCTGCCTGCGCGACGGCCAGCACCGGACCATCGCCATCCGCACCCGCAAGGCGCAGGCGATGCTGGCGCTGCTGGCCCTGTCGCCGCGCGGCGCGCGCAGCCGGGTCTGGCTGCGCGACAAGCTGTGGAGCGGGTCGGACGAGAAACGCTCCTCCACCTGCCTGCGCCAGACACTGTTCGAGCTGCGCCGCGACCTGGGGCCGCTGGCCGACAGGGCGCTGCGCGTGTCGGTGCACGAGATCGCGCTGGATCTGCAGAAGGTCTGGATCGACCATCGCGCGGTCGCCGCCGACCCCGGCGCCTTTCACCGCTTCGGCCTCTGCGCCGAGACCGAGCTGCTGGAAGGCTTCGACATCGCCGACCCGGAGTTCGAGGACTGGCTGATGCTGGAACGCTCGGCCTGGGCCGACCGCGCCGAGGAACTGGCCGACGCCCCCGCCCCGCCGCTCGCCGCCGCGTCCGCGACGCCGGGCGACCGGTCCGCCGTCCTGGGCCACGACGGCGCGGTCACGGCGATGCCGGCACCGGAACCCGCCGCCTCCATCGCGATCCTGCGCAGCGTCCTGCACGGCGGCGACGCGCTCTGCGTGCCGCTGGCCGACCGCGTGATGGAGGGCATCGCCACCGGCCTGTGCGAGTTGTCGCGGGTCGACGTGCTGGACCTGCGCGAACGCGCCACCGAGGTCGAAACGCTGGTGAAAAGCGCGCGCACGGAATTCTACTGCCGGCTGCGCCTGCTGCGCGTGGGCGAGAATGTCACGCTGACGCTGCTGGTGCACCGGGCCTCGCGCATGGCGCTGGAATGGAGCCAGTCGATCCAGTGCAGGATGGACGAACTGGTCGCCTATGACGGGGTGATGCTGCAGGGCTTCGTCGCCCAGTGCGTCGACCGGCTGGCGCAGACGCTGCTGCCGCAGGGCCGCGATGCCGAACCCGCGGGCAGCGCTCGGCGGTCGGGCTATGCCGCGCTCAACCTCATCTTCCGGCTGGACCCGAACGCGCTGGAAAGCGCGCGCCGCCTCCTTCTGCCCGAGGACGACGCGCACGATCCGCTGCACGAGGCGTTGCGCGCCTATCTGGCGTCGTTCAGCGTCGGCGAGAATCTCGGCACCCTGACCGAATCCGACCGGGCCGAGATCTACCGGATGGGCACCGCGCGCCTGCGCGCCAGCCCGTTCAACAGCGTGGCGCTGGCCTGTTTCGGCCATGTGCTGGGCTATGTCTTTCAGGAACACGCCGCCGCCGGCGAGTTGCTGGAACGCGCCGTCCGGCTGAACCCGGCGCAGGCCTTCGCCTGGGACCATTACGCGCTGCACAAGCTCTATGCCGGGGATGCCCGCGCCGGGCGCGCGGCCGCCGAACGGGCGGTGGCGCTGGGGGCCTACAGCCCCATCGCCTACAGCTACGAGACGACGCTGACCATGGCCGCGACCCTCGAGGGCGATTACGACCGCGCGCTGCAGGCCGGGCGGCGGGCGCTGCAGAAGCAGCCGAAGTTCAACGCCACAAAGCGCTACCTGATGATCGCGCATACCGCGCGCGGCGACCGGGCCGAGGCCGAGGCGCTGCGCGACGGGCTTCTGGACGCCGACCCCGATATCCGCCACCCCGATATCCGCGAGGCCCGCTTCGGCCGCGGGATCCTGCACGGCAACACGGCGCTGATGGCGCATCTCGACCGACTTTTCGACTGAGGCATTTCGAATGAGCTTTCTGGACATCCTGAGCGAGGCGCGCTTCACCGTGACCGAGGTCGCGCTGCGCCTCGACGCGGTGCAGGCCGCGCTTGAACCGGCGAGCGGCGGCACCGGCAGCGCCGGCGGCGCCGCGCTCTTCGCGCTCAACCGCAATCGGAACCGCAACCGCAACCGCAACCGCAACCGCAATCGAAACCGGAACCGCAACCGCAACGACAGCGCCGGGCCCGACCTGTCGATCCAGGAGCCGTGGAAGGAACGCGCCAGGCTGCACGAACTGGCCGCCAACTGGACCGACCTGCCGCTGGCCCCGCCCCCCGACCCGGACCAGCTGCGCCACGAGGCGCTGGAACTGCTGGAAAAGCAGCACCGCCTGCGCCAGCCCGAGGAAGCCCTGCGCCGCGAGGAGATCTTGACCGAGGCCGAACTGGAATTGTCGCGCTACCTGCGTCCCCTGGGGATCGAGACCACGGGCGGCTTCGAGGCGACCATCCACCTGATGCTGGTCCTGATGGCCCTGACCGACGAGGTCGGGCTGCGCTACAAGGCGCGCTGGAACGTGCCCCGCCCCAACCAGGTGGAGCCGCGCCTGCGCCCCTTCATCGCCCAGCCGGCGCATGCCAGCTACCCGTCGAACCACGCCTTCCAGTCCTTCGCGCTGGCCTTCGTCTTCTGCCGCCTCCTGCCCGAGCATCCGGCGTCCAGCGAGCTCTTCCGCTCGGCCCGCCGGATCGCCGAGAACCGCGAATGGGCCGGGCTGCATTACGCCGCCGACACGCAGGCGGGATACGAGCTGGCCCGGATGGTCACCCCGGTGCTGGAAGAGGTGCTGGAACCCCTGATGCTGGCCGCGCAACAGGAGTGGTTCTGATGCCCGATGCCGCAACGACCGTGATCCGCCCCCCCTATCCGGCGCATGACGCGCTGTGGCCGCTGGTGATGATGGGCGTGCTGACCGCCGACCACGCCCCCAACGGCTGGACCCTGCCCGCGCCCGCGCGGCGCACGCGGGTGGCGCTGATCGACACCTCGGTGGCGGACGGGCATCCGAACCTCGACCCCGCGCTGTCGCGCGATCTGGCCTTCGATCTCTTCTCGACGCGCCTCGGCGCCTTTCCCTGGCGCGCCAGCGACGCGCCCTTGGACAACCTGCAGCTGGGCGACAGCGCCGCGGCGGTGGCGGGCCTGCCGCATTGCACCGCGCTTCTGGTCGCGTTGAAGGCGCGGCTCAGACCCGGGCAGATGCCGCGCATCGGCGGGGTCCGTCCGGCGACGCGGGCGACCTTCTCGGCGCACGGGACCGCCGCGGCCGGGCTGATCGCCGCCCGCCCGGCGCGCGCCCGCACGGAGGAGGCGCACCTGCCCGGCGACACGGATGGCGAGATCGCGCTGCCCTTCATGGGCGTCGATCCCAGCGCCGAACTGGTCCCGATCTCGACCAATTTCGACCCCGACCCCGAGGCGCTGATCCTCGCCTTCCTCTATGCCGACCTGATCGGCGCGGATGTCATCGTGCTGCCGCGCATCCTGCCCGACCCGCTGCGCACCGTGCCCGAAATGCCCGCGCACGACATCGACGGCACCGCATTCGCCGATGCCGCCGCACCCAGCCCGCTGGGCCAGAAACAATGGGAGATGTGGGACGAACTGGCGCAACTGATCGTCAATGTCTCGCTGCGCCGGCCGGTGGTCTGCGCGGCCGGAAACGCCAACGAGGAATTCGGCATCTACCCGGCCAATCTGGCGGCCGACGACAACGGCGTGATCGCCGTGGGCGCGGTCAATGCCCGCGGCTGGCCCTGCAGCTATTCGGCGGCATCGGGCCTGACGATCTGGGGGCCCAGCAGCGACGGCGAACGCTTCGACCGGGCCGAGGTGCGGCTGGACGTGCGCCGCCACGACTACGACCCGGTGGGCGTGCCGGCCGACAACGCCAACCACCGCTTTTCGCCCTTCAGCCTGATCGCGACCGACGTGCCGGGGCGCGGCGGCTACGCGGCCAGCCCCTTTCCCGGCCCTGAACCCGACGGCGATCTGCGCGAATACGGCTCGTACTATTGCCGTTTCGGCGGCACCTCGGGCGCGGCGGCGCTGGTCGGCGGGTTCCTGTCGCTGGGCCGCAGCCTTGGCCACTGGGACCGCGACGACGGCGGCATCGCCGCGCGCGACTGGCTGCTGTCCCGGTCAAAACCGCTGGCCGCCGAACGCGGCGATGCGCGCATTCCGGTGCTGTCGGGTGAGCCGGTCTTTCCCGACGACTCCACCCCCTGAGCCCGTTTCGCCCCGCCGTGGCGAAAGTTTCATTGCGGTTAACGGCGGATTTTCATGAAACAATTTCAGTGCGTTGCGAAAGTGTGCACGCGTGCACACCCCTAGCCGACAAAGGCTTTTTCGACCACGAAGTCGCCCGGTTGCGCGTTCGATCCTTCCTGCAGGCCCCAGTCCTTCAAGAGCGCCGACATGTCGCGGTTGAAGGCCAGCGACCCGCAGACCATGACCCGGTCGGTCTCGGCCGTCAGGGGGCCGGGCTGGCGCAGTTCGGCAAAGGCCCGGCCCGAGGCCAGCAGATCGGTGATCCGCCCCATCCGCGGCGACGTCTCGCGCGTCGTCGTCGGATGATAGTGCAGCCGGTCGCCGACCATCGCGCCGATCAGCGGGTCGGATTTCAGCGCGCAGATCACCTGCCGCCCGTAAGCCAGTTCCGCCGCCGTGCGGCAGGCATGCATGACCACCACCCGGCCGTAGCCCTCCCAGGTCTCGGGGTCGCGCAGCAGGCTGGCGAAGGGCGCGAAGCCGGTGCCGGTGGCCAGCATCCACAGCCGCCAGCCCGGGCGCAGCGCGTCATGGACCAGCGTGCCCACGGGCTTCGGGCGCAGGATGATCGGATCGCCCGGCCGGACGTGCTGCAGGCGCGAGGTCAGCGGCCCGTCCGGCACCTTGATCGAGTAGAATTCCAGCGTGTCGTCCCAGGCCGGCGAGGCGATGGAATAGGCGCGCAGCAGCGGCTTGCCCTCCGCGCCCGGCAGCCCGATCATCACGAACTCGCCCGAACGGAAGCGCAGGCTGCGCGGCCGCGTGACGCGGAAGGAAAACAGCTGGTCGGTCCAGTGCGTGACCTCGGTCACGGTCTGCAGATCGGTGCGCAGCGCCTGGTTCATGCCGCCCTCCCCCTCAACCTCGCGCGGTAGTCATGGGCGCGCCAGTTCGCGCGGGCCAGCCAGTCGGCCTCAGGCTGGCGCGCGGCCAGGCCGTCGTCGATCTCCACCTCGTCGAAACCCGCGCGCCGGGCCATTGCGTACTGGTCGGCGATCACATGGCCTTGCGCGCGCAGACGCCCGGCAAACCCCATCCGGCGCAGCGTGGCCGCCAGCGTGAAGCCGCGCCCGTCGCTGAAGGCCGCGAACGGGATGCGGATCGCGCCCAGCCGCGCCAGATGCGGGCGCAGCGCCTCGGCGTCGGCGTCGGCGGGCAGGTGCAGGCCGGCCGCGCCCTCGGGCGCCTCGGCCCAGCCGTGGGGCCAGTCGTCGACGGCAAAGCCTGCATCGGTCACGATCACGCTCAT
The DNA here is from genome assembly GCF_017811755.1 of Pararhodobacter sp. SW119. Lineage (GTDB taxonomy): Bacteria > Pseudomonadota > Alphaproteobacteria > Rhodobacterales > Rhodobacteraceae > Pararhodobacter. The sequence goes on from NZ_JADDJF010000011.1 coordinate 15,662, forward strand.
GACGCCAGCCTCCGCGCGACCCGGCCGTTCACGACATGGATGCCGCATTCGGTCTTGTCCTGCCCGCGCCAGCGCCCGGCGCGCGAGTCCTCGCCCGGGGCGGCGGGTCCGGTGCAGGGGGCGCAGCCGATGGACGGGTAGCCGCGCGCGACCAGCGGGTGCCGCGGCAGCGCGTGGCGGTCGATATAGCCCGCCAGTGCGCGCGCGTCCCAGCCGGCCAGCGGGTTCACCTTGATCCGGCCGCTCGCCGGGTCGCCCTCGAACAGGTCCAGATCGGCCCGCGCGCCGCCCTGGAAGCGCTTGCGCCCGGTGATCCAGCCGTCGAAGCCGGCCAGCGCGCGGTCCAGCGGGCGGGTCTTGCGCAGCGCGCAGCAGGCATCCGGCCGGCTGCGATGCAGCAGCGCGTCGGCATCCTCGGCAAAGAGGTCGCGCCGGTCGGGCTGGATGACGCGAATGTCGCGCAGCCCCAGCCGCGCCGCCAGATCGCGCTGATAGGCCAGCGTTTCGGGAAACAGCATCAGCGTGTCGATGAACAGGATCGGCGTGGCCGGGTCGGCCTGCGCCACCATGTGCAGCAGCACCGCCGATTCCGCCCCAAAGCTGGATACCATCGCCACCGGCCCCAGTTCGCCCGACAGCGCATGGGCCAGCGCCGCCTCGGACGGGCGTCCGGCGAAGCGGGCGTTCAGAAGCGCCAGGTCGGTCCGGGCGGCAATCAGGTCACGCGGCATCGGCCCTCTCCTTGTCATAGAGCGCGGCCTTGAACGGCACGGCGCCAAGGCGGCGATAGGCGGCCAGGAACGTCTCGGCGCGGCCCTTCCGCAGGGACAGATAGGCGCGCAGGATGCGCTCGATCGCCGGCACGATCTCGTCATAGGCAAAGCCCGGGCCGGTGCGTTCGCCCAGGGCCGCGTCCTCGGTCCCGTCGCCGCCCAGGGTGATCTGGTAGGTCTCCACCCCGGCACGATCCAGGCCGAGGATGCCGATATGCCCGACATGGTGATGCCCGCAGGCATTGATGCAGCCCGAGATCTTGATCTTCAGCGGCCCGATGTCGTGTTCCAGCTTCAACCGCTCGAAATGGACCGCGATGTCCTGCGCCACCGGGATCGACCGCGCGGTGGCCAGCGCGCAGTAATCCATGCCCGGACAGGCGATGATGTCCGACACCAGCCCGACATTGGCCGTGGCCAGCCCGTAGCGGCGCAGCCTTGCGTGCAGCGCGGGCAGATCGGTGCGGGCGACATGCGGCAGGATCACGTTCTGCTCGTGGCTGATGCGGATCTCGCCATAGCCATGCGCCTCGGCGAGGTCCGCGATCACCTGCATCTGCTCGGAGGTCGCATCCCCCGGCGTGGCGCCATGCGCTTTCAGGCTGATGGTGACGATGGCGTGAGACGGGTCGCGGTGCGGGTGCAGGTTGGTATCGGCCCAGGCGCGGAAGACCGGATCGGCCTCGCGCGCGGCGTGGTAGGGCGCGGGGTCGGCGGCGCGCAGGACGGGCGGCGCGAACTGCGCGGCGATATGGTCGAACTGCGCCGCCGTCGCCGCCGCGTCGAATTCGGCCTGTGTCTGGACGAAACGCGCCTCGACCAGTTCGCGCACGCGGTCGATCCCGTTTTCGTGCACGGTTATCTTGATGCGCGCCTTGTACTTGTTGTCGCGCCGTCCCAGCAGGTTGTAGGTGGCGACGATCGCTTCCAGATAGGGCAGCAACGCATCCGCCGGCAGGAACTCGCGGATCACCGGGCCCAGCATCGGGGTGCGCCCCAGCCCGCCGCCGACGATCACCTCGAACCCCGCTTCGTCGCCACGCCGGACCATCCTGAGCCCGATATCATGCGCCCGCGTCACCGCCCGGTCGTGGGGCGAGCCGGTGACCGCAATCTTGAACTTGCGCGGCAGGAACTGGAATTCGGGGTGGTCGGTGGACCATTGCCGGATCAGTTCCGCCCAGGGGCGCGGATCGGCGATCTCGTCCGCCGCGGCGCCCGCAAAATGGTCGGCGGTGACGTTGCGGATGGTGTTGCCGCTGGTCTGGATCGCATGCAGCCCGACCTCGGCCAGGGCGTCCAGCATGTCGGGCACGTCGGTCAGTTGCGGCCAGTTGAACTGGATGTTCTGCCGCGTGGTGAAATGCCCGTAGCCCCGGTCCCAGCGCGCGCCGACCTCGGCCAGCTTGCGCATCTGACCGGGGTTCAGCGTGCCGTAGGGAATGGCCACGCGCAGCATGTAGGCGTGAAGCTGCAGGTAGAGGCCGTTCATCAGCCGCAGCGGGCGGAACTCCTCCTCGGTCAGGGCGCCCGACAGGCGGCGCTCCACCTGGGCGCGGAACTGGCGGTTGCGCTCGGCCAGGAAGTCGCGGTCGAAATCGTCATAGGCATACATGGCACGGGTTCCGGTTCAGAAGGGGTGCGCGGCGCGCGCCGACGGCCCGGCGCGGCGGAAGGCTTCGCGGAAGTGGACGGGCTCGGGCCCTTGCGGCGTGGCGCGCATCGGGGCCAGGTAGCAGCCGACCACCAGATCGGTGCGGCGCGCGGCCTCGGCCAGTGCGGCTTCGGCCGCGGCCTTGTCGTCGAAGGTCCGTGCGCGCGACAGATCGCGGGTCCAGCTGCCGTCAGCGGCCAGCCAGACCACATGCCCCTCGCGCAGAAGGTTGGCGGTGACCACCTGAACGTCGGAATCGCGGGGCATGTCAGGCCATCTCCTCGATCAGCGCGGGGCGGGCGACGGGGGCGCGGCGGGGGGCCAGGCCCATCAGCATCAGCACCGGACCCGTGGGCGCGGCCTGCGCCAGATCGGCGGGCAGGCGGTCCAGCCGGCTGGCCAGGATGCGCTGCGCGGGCAATGAGGCATTCTCGACCAGCGTCACCGGCGTGCCGGGATCGGCGCCATGCATCAGCATGCGCCCCTGCACGAAGCGCGCGGCGCGCTTGCCCATGTAGATCGCGGCGACCGCGCCGGGACGGGCCAGCGCGCGCCAGTCCTGTTCGGCGTAGCCCTTCAGGTCGTGCGCCGTCATCAGCCGCAGGTCGGAATTGCGCGCGCGCTGCGTCAGGCTGGCGCCGATGGCCGCCGCCGCGGCCGACGCCGCGGTGACACCGGGCGTGACCGCCCAGTCGATGCCGGCGCCGTCCAGTGCTGCGATCTCCTCGTCCAGCCGGCCGAAGATCGACGCGTCGCCGCCCTTCAGCCGCACGACATGCGCGCCCTGCCGGGCGTGGTCGATCATCAGCGCGTTGATGTCGGACTGCGCGGTCGAGGGGCCGAAGCCTTCCTTGCCGACGGCGACGAAGGTCGCCTCGCGCCGGGCGAGTTCCAGGATGGCGGGGGCGACCAGCCGGTCGTGGATCACCACGTCGGCGCGGTCCAGCAGGCGGCGCGCGCGCAGCGTCAGCAGGTCGGGGTCGCCTGGCCCCGCGCTTACCAGATCGACGCGGCCGGGGGTCGGCGCGGCGGCCAGATGCCGGGCCAGCAGCGCCGCCAGCGCCGCGTCCAGGCCGCCTTCGCCCTCGCGTTCCAAGACCAGGGGACCGGTGCGGAAGTGAAAATCGGTCCAGAAGTCGCGCCGCGCCCGGCCCGGCGGCAGCGCCTCGGCCGCGCCGCGAAATCCCCGTGCGGCCCCGGCCAGCGTGCCCAGATGCTGCGGCAGGCGTTCTTCCATTTCTGCCTTGATCGCGCGGGCCAGGACCGGGGCGGTGCCCTCGGTCCCGATGGCGACGGTGACGGGGTCGCGGTCGACCAGCGCCGGGGTGATGAAATCGCTCGCCTCCAGATCGTCGACGACATTCACCAGCACCCCGGCCGCGCGCGCCAGGGCGGCGGTTTCGGCGTCCGGCGCGGCGGCGCCGTGCGCGGCGTAGACCAGCGCGGCGCCGGGCAGATCGGCCGCGGTCAGGGGCCGGCGATGCAGGGCCACCCCCTGCGCTTCCGCCAGTTCGCGCAGTGCGGCTTCGGGTTCTGGCGCGTACAGCTCCAGCCGCGCGGTGGTCTTCAGCAGAAGCCGCAGCTTCGCCTCGGCCACCGCGCCGGTGCCGGCAATCAGGACCCGGCGGTCGGCGAGATCAAGGAAGATCGGAAAGTGGCGCATGGTCGGACCTTCGGCAAAACGGCCCGACCAGAATGGAAAATTTTCCCGCTTTTCTCAAGTATTTGCCGCCTGAAAGGGAATTATTAGTGGCATAGACCCCAGAATCGGAAAATATTCTACTCTTCGCTGCCGGCCGCACCTCTTTCGTCCAGCGGGAACAGCCGGGGCGGAAAACCCTCCGCCGCCAGTGGTCGGCACGCGCGCGCTCGGGGATCGCTCTGGCGTCGCGCCCGGGGATCTTCCCCCGCTGGCGCGACCACGAATGCGTGCGGGGCGAGGGTGCCGATCCCCCGCCCTGCCGGTTCCTGCGCTTCGGCCCCGCCGCTCAGACGTCGAACTTGACGCCCTGCGCCAGCGGCAGCGCATCCGAATAGTTCACGGTATTCGTCGCCCGCCGCATGTAGCCCTTCCACGCGTCCGAACCCGATTCGCGCCCGCCGCCGGTTTCCTTCTCGCCGCCGAAGGCGCCGCCGATCTCGGCGCCCGAGGGGCCGATGTTGACGTTGGTGATCCCGCAATCCGAATGCTGCAGGAAGGCCTCGGCCTCGCGCAGGTTCAGCGTGAAGATGCACGACGACAGCCCCTGCGGCACGGCATTGTGCAGGGCCAGCGCCTCGTCGAAATCGCTGTAGCGCATGACGTATAGGATCGGCGCAAAGGTTTCCTCGCAGACCACGTCGGTCTGGCCCGGCATCTCGACCAGGGCGGGCGCGACATAGGCGCCGCCCAGGCCGGTTTCGGCGGGTGCGCCGCCATGGACCGTGCCGCCGTCGGCGCGGGCGCGTTCCAGCGCCGCCTGCATCCGGTCGCGCGCGCCTGCGTCGATCAGCGGGCCGACCAGCGTGCCCTTCTTGCGCGGATCGCCGATGGGCAGGCTCGCATAGGCTTTAGTCAGCCGGGCGACCAGGTCTTCGGCGATGCTTTCATGCACGATCAGCCGGCGCAGCGAGGTGCAGCGCTGCCCGGCGGTGCCGACCGCCGAAAACACGATCCCGCGCACCGCCATGTCCAGATCGGCCGAGGGCGCGACGATCATCGCGTTGTTGCCGCCCAGTTCCAGGATCGACCGGCCGAAGCGTTCCGCGACCTTCGGGCCGACGATCCGGCCCATGCGCGTCGATCCAGTGGCCGAGACGAGCGCGATGTCCGGCGCGGTGACCAGCGCCTCGCCGACTTCCGCCCCGCCGATGACCAGTTGCAGCAGCCCCTCGGGCGCGTCGTCGCCAAACCGCTTCAGCGCGCGTTCGGCGATCTTCATGCAGGTCATCGCGGTCAGCGGGCTCTTGTCCGACGGCTTCCAGATCACCGGGTTGCCGCAGACCAGCGCCAGCGCAGTGTTCCACGACCAGACCGCGACCGGAAAGTTGAAAGCGGTGATGACGGCGCAGGGGCCCAGCGGATGCCAGGTCTCGCGCATCACGTGGCCGGGCCGTTCGCTGGCGATGGTCAGCCCGTAGAGCTGCCGTGACAGACCCACGGCGAAGTCGCAGATGTCGATCATCTCCTGCACTTCGCCCAAGCCTTCGGAGGTGATCTTGCCGGCCTCCAGCGTGACCACGGCGCCCAGTTCCGCCTTGGCCGCGCGCAACTCCTCACTCAGCAGGCGAACCAGTTCGCCGCGCCGCGGGGCGGGCACCTTGCGCCAGACCTCGAATGCCGCCTGCGCGCGCCGGCGCATCGCCGCGACCTCGTCCAGCGGGGTCTCCCGGACCTTCGCCACCTCGGCGCCATCGATCGGGGAATGGACGGCCAGCGTGCCGCCGCGGGTCATGTCGTCGGTCAGGCCCGCGGCCTTAAGCGTGTCTTCGTGCGTCATCTCGGGTCGGTCTCCTTGGTTCCTGGTGCGGCCTTCCGGCGTTTCTGAAGGTCGGTTCGGGTTCGCATGCGCCTCCCATGCCACAGGATCGGCGCTTGCGCCACCGCCCCCGACGCCCAGGGATGCGATGACCAGAGGGCGGCGCGCCGCGCGCCCTGAGGGGCCTGGACCTGAAGATGCAGGAAGGTCTTGCCTGACCGCCTACTGCCCGCGCACCGCGCCTTCGCGCCGAATATCCGCCGCGCTGATCAGCCGGTCTTCCGCGACGACGATGACATGCAGCCCGGAATTGAGATCGCGCAGCGACACCTCGTGCCCCATCGCCGCCAGCGCCTCGGCCAGTTCCGCCCCCTCGGCGGTATCCTCGATGATTGAGGGGCCGTTCAGCGTGACCATGTTCGGCCGGTCGATCGCCGCCTGCGGGTCCATCTGCCAGTCGAGGATGGCGATGATCGCCGCGGCGGTGTAGCCGATGATCGCCGCCCCCCCGGGCGAGCCGACCAGCACCGCCGGGCGGCCGTCGCGCAGCACCACCGTCGGCGACATCGACGACCGCGGCCGCTTGCCGCCCTCGACCCGGTTGGCGATCGGCTGCCCGTCGGCCTCGGGGCGGAAGGAGAAGTCGGTCAACTCGTTGTTGAGCAGAAAGCCCCCGGTCATCACCCGCGATCCGAAACCCGACTCGATCGTCGTCGTCGCCGAAACCATGTCGCCGTAACGGTCCACGATCACGAAATGCGTCGTGCCCCTGCGCGGGCGTTCGCTGTCGGGCGCGCGCAGATGCGCGTCCTCCCAGGGCGGATCGCCGGCCTCGGCCTGACCCATCGAGGTCTCGGGGTCGATCAGCGCGGCGCGGTCGCGCAGGTAGTCGCGGTCCAGCAGCCCCTCCGGCATGGACACGAAATCGGCGTCGGCCATGTAGAGGGCGCGGTCGGCAAAGGCCAGCCGTCCCGCCTCCAGCAGCAGGTGCGCGGCCTCGGCGCCGGGGCCGATCTCGCGCAGGTCGAACCCCTCCAGCATGCCGAGGATCTGCCCCACGGTCAGCGCGCCGGAACTGGGCGGGCCCATGCCGCAGACCTCATGGGCGCGATATTCCACGCAGACCGGCGCGCGCTCGATCACCTCGTAACTGGCCAGATCCTCCAGCTCCAGGATGCCGGGATTGGTGTCGGTGCGCACGGCGGCAACGATATCGCGCGCGATCGCGCCCTCGTAGAACGGTGCCGCGCCCTGATCGGCGTAAAGCCGCAGGGTGCGCGCCAGGTCCGGGTTGCGCAGCAGCGTGCCCTCGGCCAGCGGCGCGCCCTCCGCGTCAAAGAAATAGTCGCGCGTGGCGTCGAATGTATCCAGGCCGCGTTCCTGCGCGTCGGCGATGGCGCCGGCCAGCCGGGGGCTGACCTCGAACCCCTCCTCGGCCTGCGCGATGGCCGGGTCGATCAGGTCGGCCCAGGGCAGCCGGCCGTGGCGGGCATGAAGCACCTCCAGCAGCTTCGGCGTCCCCGGCACGCCGACCGAGCGCCCCCCGACGACCGCATCCCAGAAGGAAAGCGGCTCTCCCTCGGCATCCAGCCAGTAGCCTTCATCCGCCGCGGCGGGCGCGCGTTCGCGCGCATCGAACGTGGTCAGGCTTTCCGTCGCGGCGTTCCAGTAAAGCAGGAATCCACCCCCGCCCAGGCCCGAGCTTTGCGGCTCCACCAGCGTCAGCATCGCCTGCACCGCGACCGCGGCATCGGCGGCCGACCCGCCGCGCGCCAGGATGTCATGCCCGACCTCGACCGCCAGCGGATGCGCCGCGGCGACCATGAACTCGCGCGCCTCGACCGACTCGCGCGCGGCAAGCGCCTGCGTGGCCTCGGGTAGCGCCTGTTCCAGCGTTGCGGCGGTCTGCCCCAGTACCGGGCCGCTGGCGGCGGCGACGGCTGCGGCGGTGAAAAGTGCGGATCGGACCAGACGGCGCATGCGCATCCCCCGTTGCGTGTGTGCAGTCTAGGGATTTTCACCTTGCGAGCCGCTCTGCGTCAACCCTGCGTTTACCAAGCTTTCTAAAAGGTTGAAAAGTGCACGAAGTGTTAACGACGATTTGCGAAAGTGGCGGGCAGCCATTCAATCGAAAGGTCTGGTGCTGCCATGACCCCCACCCTGCCACCGATCGTGCCGCAACCGGCAACGCCGCAGTCCCGCGATACCGCGGGCGCGCTGGGGATGGACACGCAGCGAAAGATCCGCGCCGCGCGCGAGGCTGAAACCGCGCGGGCGCTGCGTCCGGTCGACCCCGCCCTGACCGCCGCCGATGTGCGCCTGACCACGCGGCGCGATCAACCCGTCGGACCGCCGCCGGCCTTCACGATCAACGTGCTGCAACACCTGCGCGAAGCCGCGATGGCCCCGCCCGAGGTGCACCCCGACCCCGAGGATCTGGACACGATGTCGGCGCGCGAGACGGAGTCGCCCGCCCCCGCCGATGACCCCTCGCCCTACGCCCGATCCGGCGCCGCCCGGCCCACGACCGAACATCAGGTCGATATCAAACTCTGACAAAACCCGCCGACCGCGTGAAACCCCGGCCTGTACGCCCGGAAGGCGCTTGCGCCTCGGGCTTCCGGCACGCCGGGAAAGAACCGGCAAGCCACGCGATGCCACGCGATGCCACGCGCGCAGCGGCCAGATGGCCCGGCGCCCGCCTTGCCAAAAGTTTCATTGCGGTTAACGCCGGCGGAATACCGCTTTAAATCAAGGTCTTGGCGGAGTGCTCAAATTTGAGCACCCCGTTCGGCACCGTCGCCTACTCGGCCGCTTTTGCCATCGGGTTGTTGGGATGCGTCGTCCAGTTGGCATACTCGCGCACCTCCTCGCCGGTGCGCGGGTCGACCGCGCCCTTCGGCAGTGTCTCCATCGTGATGCAGTCCTCCACCGGGCAGACATTGACGCAGAGGTTGCAGGCCACGCATTCGGCGTCGATCACCTCGAACACGCGGCCGGGTTTCATGGCGATCGCCTGGTGGCTGGTATCCTCGCAGGCCGCGAAGCACCGCCCGCACTGGATGCAGAGGTCCTGGTCGATCCGCGCCTTGGTGACGTAGTTCAGGTTCAGGTACTGCCAGTCGGTCACGTTCGGCACCGCCCGTCCCACCAACTCGTCGACCGAGGTAAAGCCCTTCTGATCCATGTAGAGCGACAGCCCCGCGGTCAGTTCCTTTATGATCCCGAAGCCGTAGGTCATCGCCGCCGTGCAGACCTGCACGGTCCCCGCCCCCAGCGCCATGAACTCGGCCGCGTCGCGCCAGGTCGTCGCCCCGCCGATGCCGCTGATCGGCAGACCCGCCGTTTCGGGGTTGCGCGCGATTTCGGCAACCATGTTCAGCGCGATGGGTTTCACCGCCGGGCCGCAGTAGCCGCCATGCGCGCCCTTGCCGTCGATCATCGGCTCGGGGCTGAACGTGTCCAGGTTGACCGAGGTGATCGAGTTGATCGTGTTGATCAGGCTCACCGCATCCGCCCCGCCCCGCTTCGCCGCCTCCGCGGGCTTGCGGATATCGGTGACGTTCGGCGTCAGCTTCACGATGCAGGGCATGCGCGAATGCTGCTTCACCCAGCGCGTGACCATCTCGATGTATTCCGGCACCTGCCCCACGGCCGATCCCATGCCGCGTTCGCTCATCCCGTGCGGGCAGCCGAAGTTCAGCTCCACCCCGTCGACCTCGGTCTCTTCCACGGCCTTCAGGATCGACTTCCACGACTCCTCGTCGCAGGGCACCATCAGGCTGACGACCATCGCGCGGTCCGGCCAGTCGCGCTTGACGCGCTTGATCTCCTGCAGGTTCACCTGCAGCGGCCGGTCGGTGATCAGCTCGATGTTGTTGAGCCCCAGCAACCGCCGGTCGGCGCCCCAGATCGCGCCGTAGCGCGGGCCGTTGACGTTGACCACCGGCGGCCCCTCGGCCCCCAGCGTCTTCCACACCACCCCGCCCCAGCCCGCCTTGAAGGCGCGCACGACATTGTATTCCTTGTCGGTCGGCGGCGCGCTGGCCAGCCAGTAGGGGTTCGGGGACTTGATGCCGATGAAGTTCGTGCTCAGGTCTGCCATCTTGCGCCCTCCTCAGGCCGTCAGGCTTGCGTGAATGTCCTCGGCCGCGTCGCGCCCCTGCGCGACCGCGACCACGGTCAGATCCTCGCCCACCGCGCAGTCGCCGCCGGCCCAGACGCCCGGGATCGCGGTCCGGCCGATGACATCGGTGGCGATCTTGCCGCGCGCGGCCTCCAGGCCATCGGGCAGGCCGTCCAGCGTCTGGCCGATGGCCTTGAAGACCTGGTCGGCCTTCAGGCGGAAGGTTTCGCCGGTCGGCTCCAGCCCGGTCTCACCCTGGCGGGTATAGGCAAACTCGATCTCGCGCACCGCGCCGTTGCCGTGGATCGCCACGGGCATGGCATGGGTGACGATCTTCACGCCCGCCGTCGCGGCATGATCCAGTTCATGATCCGACGCCGCCATCGCTTCGCGCCCCCGGCGGTAGACCATGGTGACGTGCTCGGCGCCCAGCAGCTTCGACTGCACGGCGGCGTCGACCGCGGTCATGCCGCCGCCGATCACCACGACGTGCCGGCCGATGGGCAGCGCCGCCAGATCCTCGGCCTGGCGCAACTCGGCGATGAACTCGACCGCCGGGCGCACGCCGGCCTTTTCCTCGCCGGGCGCGGACAACGCGTTGACACCGCCCAGCCCGATCCCCAGGAACACCGCGTCGAAGTCGCCGCGCAACCTCTCCAGCGTGATCTCGCGGCCCAGTGAAAGGCCGGTCTGCAGCGTGATCCCGCCGATGCGCATCAGCCAGTCGACCTCGGCCTGGGCGATGCCGTTCGCGGCCTTGTAGGCGGCGATCCCGTATTCGTTGAGGCCCCCGGGCTTTTCGCGCGCCTCGAAGATCACGACGTCATGGCCCTTCATCGCCAAGCGATGCGCGCAGGCCAGGCCCGCGGGCCCGGCGCCGACGACGGCAATGCGCTTGCCCGTCGGTTCGGCGCGCGCATAGGGATGCGCGTTGCCCGCCATCAGCGTGTCGGTGGCGTAACGCTGCAGGCGTCCGATCTCGACCGGCTGGCCCTCGGCGATCTCGCGCACGCAGGCGCCTTCGCACAGGTTCTCGGTCGGGCAGACGCGGGCGCACATGCCGCCCAGGATGTTCTGATCGAAGATGGTCTTCGCCGCCGCCTCGGGCTGGCCGGCCTGAATCTGCCGGATGAACAGCGGGATGTCGATCGCCGTCGGGCAGGCGGTGATGCAGGGCGCGTCGTAGCAGAAATAGCAGCGGTCGGCGGCAACGCGCGCCTCGTGATCATCGAAACAGGGATAGAAATCGTCGAAGTTCTCGGCCAGCGTGGCGCGATCCAGCCGGCCGGATCGGATGCCGTCCGTCTGCGGGGTAATGGTCACGGGGCTACCTCCGGGATATCGGGTTGCTGCGTTGCCGTCGCCGCATGCTGCCACATCATGAAATTTTATCAACAGGTAAAAAATGGCCCGCGCCGGATTGTTCCCCGTCGCGCGCCAACCGCCCGGAAAAGCGGCGCGGCGCAGACCTCAGAGGCGCGCAAGCCGTTCCGTCAGCAGCGCGAAAAAGCCGTCGGCGTCGATCTCGCGCAGGAAGGTTGCGTTGGGCGCGCGGTCGGTCACCCGCCAGTAATCGACGACGGTCATGCCCAGCGTCAGGCGGCCTTCGGTCTCGATCTCGACATTGACCTCGCGGCCGTTGAACAGGTCGGGGTTCAGAAGCCAGGCGATCGTGCAGGGGTCGTGCAGCGGCGCGCCTTCGGTTCCGTACTTGTCCTTGTCGAACCGCTCGAAGAAATCGGTCCAGCCGGCCACCGCCGGGCCGACGCGGCCGGGCAGGACGCGAAACGCCTCGACCCGCGGGCGCGTGGTCAGCGCCTGGTGCGTGACGTCCAGCGGAATCATCGTGATCGGCACGCCCGCGGCGAAGACGATCGCCGCGGCTTCGGGGTCGACAAAAATGTTGAACTCGGCCGCGGGGGTGATGTTGCCGACCTCGAAATACGCCCCGCCCATGAGGACGATCCGCTCGATCCGCGGCACGATGTCGGGCGCGCGGGCCATCGCGGTCGCGATGTTCGTCAGCGGCCCGATGGGAACAAGCGTGACGCTGCCCACCGGTTCGCGCCGCAACGTCTCGATCAGGAAATCGACGGCGTGCGTCGTCTGCAGCGGCATCGCGGGATCGGGCAGGTCGATCCCGTCGAGGCCGGTCTTGCCGTGGACATGTTCCGCCGTGACCAGTTGGCGCTTCATCGGACGGTCGCAGCCGGCAAAGACCTTCACCTCGGGCCGCTCGGCCAGTTCGCAGACGATCCGGGCATTGCGCGAGGTCAGGGGCAGCGGCACGTTCCCCGCAACGCAGGTGATGCCCAGCAGGTCCAGCTCCGGGCTGGCCAGCGCCAGCAGGATCGCGACGGCGTCGTCCTGACCGGGGTCGGTGTCGATGATGATCTTGCGCGCCATTCGGCCTCCATTCTCAGGCTGCCGTACCTAGCGTTTGCCTCTGGCTTGTCGAGGGGCCGGGCTGGCCAATCCGCCGCACCGGGCTAATTCAAGGGTTGTCGCGCATCTGACGTTGCGGCAGGGAAGATCGGGAACAGGACGAGCCGTGCGATGGAAGGATCTTTTCAGCCGATGGTCGATGGCGACAGCTTCATCCCCGGCCCCGGGACCGAACGGCACTACCGCGCCGTGCTGGGGCTGTTCGCCACCGGCGTGACCGTGGTCACGACGGTCGGCGCCAAGGGCCCGGTCGGCATCACCGCCAACAGCTTCGCGTCGCTCTCGCTCGACCCGCCGCTGGTTCTCTGGGCGCCGGCGCGCGCCTCGCGCCGGTTTGCGGCCTTTGCCTCGGCCACGCATTACGCGATCCATGTGCTGGGCGCCGAGCAGTTCGCGCTTGGCCGCCATTTCGCGCGCGACGGGCTCGATTTCGATCTTCCCGGGGTCGAGCGTGGCGCCGAGGGCGTGCCGCTGCTGACCGATTGCCTGGCGCGCTTCGAATGCCGCCGCCGCGCCGTGCATGACGGGGGCGACCATGTCATCGTCGTGGGCGAGGTGCTGCGCGCAGCATCGCGCGAGGGCGCGCCGTTGATCTTCAGCGCCGGGCACTACGGAAGCTTCGCCACGACAAAGGACTGACCCGCGCCGCCATCCCCCGGGTACGCTTTCGCGCGCGCGCGTCAGCCACGCATGGTTTCTCTTGCACCGGCGCGCGGTTGCGGCGACACTCCCTGCGAAGGGAGGTTGCGATGTCGCCCGAAATCAGCACCAAGAAGGTGGTCCACATCATCTTTCAGGCGCGCCAAGCGCGCCGCGCGAGCGAGTTGCGCGCCTTCATCGACTCGCTCAACGCCGACGAGCAGGCGCATCTGACCGCGATTGCCTGGATCGGCCGCGGCGCCTTCGAACCCGAGGATTTCGACGAGGCCGTCGCCACCGCCTATGCCGAGGCGACGACGCCGACCGCGGACTACCTGCAGGGCATGCCGCATCTGGCCGAGAACCTCGAAGCCGGGCTCGAGGCGCTGGGGATCGACGTCACCGATGCCGAGGAAGACTTCTTCGAACGCTGAGCGCCCCCCGACTGCGGACGCGCCGACGCATCGATTCCTGTCCCCGGAGGTGTGATCCGACGACGAAATCGGCGGCGGTCCACGCGTGGACCAAGAACCAACTCCATGACATCATTCGATAAGCCAAAAAATCTTAACCGGATTTCAAGCATTGCGACGGGGCGTGATGTTCCCGCCACCGTCCGGCAAGGCACATCCTTCGCGATCGCCCGGATCGGCTTCTTCGATCCCCGTTGCCAAAAGTTTCATTGCGGTTAATCGCCCAGATATTTCTAACCATATCAATGTCTTGTCGAAGCGTTCAAATTTGCACGCCCCTGCCACCGATGGCCTGCTCCGGGGCCACGCCTTCAGCCGACGGGGCGCGGGGTCCGCAGCGCGCCGCGCAGCCGGTCGCGTAGGGCCGACCGGTCGCCGGCGGGCACGCCGATATGCGTCAGATACCCCGAAACCGAGCCGTAGCGCATCTCGATATGACCAAGCGCCGCCTGCATCGTCTCTGCCGGTGCGGCCAGAAGGCGCGCGTGCCGGTCCGGGTCCTCGCCGCGCGCGCGGGTATGCTCCAGCATCTCGGCGACCAACTGGCCGATCAGCGAGCCGGTCAGCGCGTAATCCTCGACGATATCCTCGGGCGCGACCTCGGCCAGGCCCAGCAGCAGCGCCGCGACCAGGCCGGTCCGGTCCTTGCCCACCGTGCAATGGAACATCACCGCGCCTTCGGGCACGCCGGCGATGGTGATCAGGATCTCGCGCAGGGCCTCGTGCCGGTCATCGACGGCGATGCGGTAGAAATCCAGCAGCGGGTCGCCGCCGACGATGTCGATCTCGGCCAGTTTCAACGGCGCCAGTTCCTCGAACACCGGCTGGTGGACATAGGTGACGCCGGGCCGGTTGGCGAAGGGATTGGGCATCGCCGCGCATTCCTCGGCGGTGCGCAGGTCCAGCACCGTGCCCAGCCCTTCGGCTTCCAGCCGCGTCACCCCGTCCGCCGTCAGCCGGTGCGGGCTGTCGGCGCGCAGGAACCGCCGCCACGGGGTCAGTTCCCCCCCGCGCGTGCGGTAGCCGCCCAGATCACGCAGGTTGTGGATCCCCTCCACCGCAAGGCGGCGCATGTCGCGCGGCGCGTGGTTCATCTGCTTGCCTCCAATCGCGCAATATCTATCAGACCGATCTGCCGGCCTTCGGGATGAAGGGGCACATAGGTCGCGGCCAGCCCATCGCCAGACCAGCTGCACAGGTTGAACCCCGCCCCTTCCAGGATGCGCAGCCCGGTCGGGTGCAGCGGGTCGATGGTCGAATGCAGCCCCGTCGATACCACGAGCGGCGCGCCTTGCCATATCACAATGCGATTCATGTGGACATGGCCTGCCAGCAGCCCGGCGATCCGGTGCCCCGCCAGCACCCGCCCCAGCGCACTGGTCGAGGCCGCGTCGAGCGTCGACCAGGGCAGCGCGCCCGGGTCCAGGCGCGGCGGGTGATGCAGCACGATCAGCTTGGCCATGCCGGGGTGGCGCTCAAGTTCGCCGCGCAGCCAGTCCAGCTGCGCGGCGTCCAACTCGCCATGGACGCGCGCCGGCACCGAGGTATCGAGCGTGACCAGATGCAGATCGCCCGCCACCGTGGCGTGGCAGTAGGCGCCGTCGCCGCGGCCGAAGACGGCGTGAAAGCCGCGGCGGCTGTCGTGGTTTCCCAGCGCCAGATGCACCGGCACCGGAAACTCGGCGAGCATCTGTTGCAGCAGTTCGTAGCTTTCGACATCGCCGCGGTCGGTCAGATCGCCGCTGAGAATGGCGAAGGCCGGCGGCACCGGCAGCCGGTCGACCGAGGCGGCGATGCGCGCCATCAGGGCCGCCTTCTGCGGCGCATTCACCGGCGACAGGTGCAGATCGCTGAGATGCAGGAATCGCGTCATGGCATCAGGCCCCCCGCGGCCAGAAGGGATTTCGTGTAGTCGTCGCGCGGCGCGGCGATCAGCCCGGCGGTCGCACCGGCCTCGACCGGGCGGCCGGCGCGCATCACCAGCACATGATCGGCCAGGCACGCCACAACCGGCAGGTCGTGGCTGATGAAGACCATGGCCAGGCCCAACTCCTCCTGCAGGTCCATCAGCAGGTTCAGGATCTGCGCCTGCACCGACACGTCGAGGGCCGAGACCGCCTCGTCCGCGACCAGTAGCGCCGGGCGGGTGACGATGGCCCGCGCGATGGCGATGCGCTGGCGCTGCCCGCCCGAGAATTCATGCGGGTATTTCCTGCCGTCTTCGGCGCGCAGGCCGACCTGATCCAGCGCCTCGTCCACGCGCCGCCCGACCTGATCCGCGCCGGTGGCGCGCAGGGGCTCGGCAATGGACCACGCCACTGTCCGGCGCGGATCGAGCGAGCCCCAGGGGTCCTGGAACACCATCTGGAAGCTTCGGCGCAGAAGGCGCAGCTCGCCCGCCGGCAGGGTATGCAGGGTCCTGCCGTCGAAGCGGACCTCGCCTTCGTCGGGAGCCTCGAACGCCATGATCATGCGCGCGAGCGTGGACTTGCCCGACCCCGATTCACCCACGATCCCCAGCGTGCGGCCCCGTTCCAGCGTGAAGGACACCCGGTCGACGGCGGTCAGCACCGGACCGGAACGCAGCAGCGACCGGCGCGGCAGGCTGTAGCGTCGGCTGACCGCGCGCACGTCCAGGATCGCGCTCATGTCCCCGCCCCCAGCAGGTGGCAGGCGGCGAACCGGCCGTCGGGCAGCCGGTACGGCTCGGGCCGAACTGCGGCGCAGTGCGACAGTTCGACCGCGCAGCGGCCAGCGAAGCGGCAGCCGGCGGGCAGCAGCGACAGCGGCGGGACGGAGCCGGGGATCGTCGGCAGGCGCTTGCGCCGGCCATCGGCATCGCGGCCCGGGGTCTGGCCGCCGATGCCGGGGCGCGCGCCCAGAAGGCCGCGCGTGTAGGGGTGGCGGGGCGCGGCCAGGACCGCGGGGGTCGGGCCGCCCTCGACGATCTCGCCGCCGTACATCACCGCGATCCGTTCGGTCGCGCGGGCCACGGCGGCCAGGTCGTGGCTGATGAAGACCAGCGCCATGCGCCGCTTGTCGGCCAGCCGCACCAAGAGTTCGATAATGCGCAGCGCGACATGCGCGTCCAGCGCCGTCGTCGGCTCGTCCGCGATCAGCAGCGCCGGGTCGCAGGTCAGCGACAGCGCGATCAGCACCCGCTGCCGCTGCCCGCCCGAGATCTCGTGCGGGTACTGGCGCAGGCGGGCTTCGGGGTCGGGGATGCCGACCTCGTCGAACAGCTCCAGCGTGCGGGCGCGGGCGGCGGACCGGCCGAGGCCCTGATGCACCAGTAGGGGCTCCATCACCGTCTCGCCCAGCCGTTGCAGCGGGTTCAGCGCCGCCATCGGCTCCTGGAAGATCATCGCCACCTTGCGCGCGCGCGCCCGGCGCCAGACACGCTCGGGCGCGCCGGACATGGCGGTGCCGTCCAGCACGATCTCGCCCGCGATGCGCGCCGCGTCGGGCACCATGCCCATCATCGCCAGCCCCAGCATCGACTTGCCCGAGCCCGACTCGCCCACGATGCCCAGCCGCTCGCCCCGCGCGACGGACAGGGTCACGTCGCGCAGCGCCCGCGCGCCGTCGAACCCGACCGAGACATCGGAAAGCGCGATCATGCCTGCCGGCTCCGCGTCAGGCGGGGATCGGTGAGGTCGCGCAGCGCATCGCCCAGCAGCGAGAAGCCCAGCACCGCCGCCATGATGCACAGCCCCGGATAGATCGCCAGTTGCGGCGCCATGAACATCAGCGTCTGCGCCTCGGACAGCATCCGCCCCCAGGAAGGCGAGGGCGGCTGCGCGCCGAGGCCGAGGTACGACAGCGCCGCTTCGGCGAGGATGGCGATGGCGAATTCGATGGTCGCCTGCACGATCACAGGCGCGGCGACATTGGGCAGGATATGGTCGCGCGAGATGGCGAACCGCCCCTGCCCGGCGGCGCGCGCGGCGGCGACGTAGTCGCGCGTCCAGATGACGTTCGCGGCGCCGCGCGTGACGCGCGCAAACACGGGTATGTTGATGAAGGCGATCGCCAGCACCGCCACCCAAAGCGACGGGCCGAAGACCGCCGAGAGCATGATCGCGAACAGAAGTGCCGGAAAGGCGAAGCCGATGTCAGCCACGCGCATGATCAGATCCTCGAACCAGCCGCCCAGGGCCGAGGCCAGCAGTCCCAGCGCCACACCAATGGACCCGCCCATCAGCACGGCGATCAGCGCCACCGTCATCGAATTGCGCGCCGCCACCATCAGTTGCGAGACGATGTCGCGGCCCAACTGGTCGGTGCCCAGCCAGTGAACATCCGACGGCGCGCCGAAACGCTCGCGGATGTTCATCAGCGCGTGGTCGTGCGGCGTCCAGATCAGCGACAGACCTGCGACACCTACGACCAGGGCCACCAGAATCGCGCCCAGGATCAGGTTCGGCGTCAGATGCCGGTTCATGCGCGGGCCTTCAGCCGCGGGTCGATCATGACGTAGATCACATCCACCAGAAAGTTCACCGTCACCACGATTACCGCAAACAGCGTCACCAGCGCCTGCACCAGCGGCAGGTCGCGGTTGGCGATGGCCTGAAAGACCAGCCGCCCCAGGCCGGGCAGGTAGAAGACATTCTCGATCACGATGGTGCCGGTGATCAGCGAGGCGAATTGCAGCCCGACGATGGTGACGATCGGCACCAGCGCATTCGGCAGGACATGACGCCAGAGGATGCGCTGGCGCGGGTAGCCCATCGCGCGCGCGGTGCGCACGTAGTCAAGTCGCATCACCTCCAGCGCCGAGGATCGCGTGACGCGCGCCAGCACCGCCGCTTGCACGATGGTTAGTGCAGCGACGGGCAGGATCAGCGCGCGCACCGCCGCGACCGGATCGGACCAGCCGGGAAAGCCCCCCGGCGGCAGCCACTGCAGATGCACGGCAAACAGCAGGACCAGCAGCATCGCCGCCCAGAAGGACGGCACCGCGATCCCGATCTGGCTGAGGAACATCACCCCCCAATCACCCGATTTGCGATGGTTCGCGGCCGCGCCGATGCCCAGGACCAGCGCCAGCAGAACGGTGGCGACCATGCCGCCGATGGCCAGCGACAGGGTCAAGGGCATGCGTTCCAGCACCAGCTCGCTGACCGGCACGCGGTAGGAATGGCTGGTCCCGAAATCACCGGTCAGCGCGTCGCCGATCCAGGCGGCGTAGCGCACCAGCACCGGATCGTTCAGGCCCAGTTGCGCGCGCAGCGCGGCCAGCGCCTGTTCGGAGGCGTCGATCCCCAGGATGGTCAGGGCAGGGTCGCCGGGCAGGATGTTCATCACCGCGAATACGACCATGGTGATGGTCAGGACGGTGGCCAGAAAGCCCACTGTCCGGCGCAGAAGGAAATAACCCATACGACCCTCCGGTCGTGCGGGGCGGTTCCGGCCCGCCCCGCACGGTCGTTCAACGCACGGTGACCTCGGACAGCGGCGTGTAGAGGATCGGCTGCGATTCCCAGAACCCCTCGACCCCTTCGCGGAAGACACCCAGCGCGGGCAGCTGGAAAAGGAAGCCGTGCACCGCGGCGTCGGCCAGGTATTCCTGCGCCTCGCGGATCAGTGCGAAGCGGGCCTCGTCGTCGACTTCGGTGCGGATCGAGGCCCAGAGGTCGTTGAACGCGGCATCGTCATAGCCGTAGAAGTAGTCCGGCCCGCGCGCGAAGTTCGACAGATCGTTGGGGCTGGTATGCGCGATGATCGTCATGTCGAAGTTCTTGTTCGTATAGACTTCCTCCAGCCAGAAGCCCCATTCGACATTCTCGACCCGCACGTCCATGCCGGCGGCGCCCAGTTGCGCCTGCACGATCTCGGCCGACCGCGTCGCATAGGGGAAGGGCGGCACCCGCAGCAGCAGCGTGTCGCCCAGAACGCCGGCCTCCTCGAACATCTGGCGGGCCATGTCGGGATCGTGCGGATACATGCCGGTCAGGTCCACATAGGCCGGGCCGTGCGGCGGGTAGAAGCTGCCGATCGGCGTCGCCAGCCCGTACATCGCGCCCTCGATGATCTCCTCGCGGTCGATGGCGTGACTCAGCGCGCGCCGGGCTTCCAGCGTGTCAAAGGGGGCGCGGGCGTTGTTCAAGGCCAGGATCACCTCGCCCTCGGTCGAGGCGTTGATCACGGTGAAGCGCGGATCGGCCTCGAACTGTGCGATCAGTTCCGGCGCCGGAAAGCCGGGGAAGGCGTCCAACTCGCCGGCCATGAGCGCAGCACTCGCCGCCGCCGGGTCCGAGATGAAGCGGTATTCCACGATCTCCAGCGCGACGTTCTCGGCGTTGCGGTGGTCGGGGTTCTTGACCAGGCGCAGCCGGTCGCCGCGGGTCCAGGCGTCGAACATGAACGGCCCGGTGCCCACGGGACGCGAGGCGTTCGACTCGACCGTATCGGGGTGCAGGATGGACGCCGGACCCTGCGCGATGTCGAACAGGAAGAAGGCATCGGGGTTGCCCAGCGTCAATTCGACCGTGTGCTCGTCGACCTTGCTGATCTCCTCGATGGCCTGAAAGGTCGCCTTGCGGGGGTTGGTGCTGTCCTCGCCGCGCGCGCGCTCGAAGGAAAAGACCACGGCATCGGCGGTGAACGGGCTGCCGTCGTGGAAGGTCGCGCCCTGGACCAGGTTGAAGGTGTAGGTCCGCCCGTCGTCCGAGATTTCCCAGCTTTCGGCCAGTTGCGGCTGCACCGCGCCCGAGGAATCGACGGTGGTCAGCGATTCGTAGACGTTCTGCGCCAGCATGACGTTGATCGCGGCGGTGGCGTCGCTGGTCGGGTCAAGCGATGTCGGCTCCTGCTGGAGGCCGAGCGAAATGCGCATCTGCGCCGCGGCCGGCGCGGCGAAGGCCAGTGCCAGCGCGGCAAGCAGGGCTGGGGCAGCTGTCGTTCTCATCGGTGGGGTCCTTTCTGGCAACCGGGTCGATGGCGGCGCCGATCATGGCGCAGGAATCCGCGTTTGCGAACCCCCTGCGCGCCGTGCGGTCGGCCACGTGCGCGCAGATTGGCACCATCGCCGCCGGGGTCAACCGCAAACGCCCTGTCGTTGCAAAGGTTTCACATTGCCCCCTGCCGGCGGGGCCGCGCGACGCTCAGGCGAAGCCTTCCTGCACCGTCTGCCCGTCGCGGGTGACGTAGTGCCAGCCGGTGACGACGAGCATCCGTTTCATGAAGGATTCCTCGATCCGCTCGCGGCTCATCCAGAACCCTTCGAACTCGATCTCCATCGCGGCTTCGGCGGCGTCGCCCTCGGGCGTGCCGTGCAGCGCGGCCAGCGCGGCCATCACCTTGCCCAGACCGGCGCGAAAGGCGTCGGACAGCGGTTCGTTGAACTCGACGAAGAAATCCGGGGTCTCCTGCGGGTCCTCGTAGACATGCAGCTGCACCCGCTCGCCATGGTCCCAGACCGGATGCGGGAAGACATGCACGCGGTGACGCTCGATCTTGGCGGACTGGAGCGCGGCCTGATAGGCGGCTTCGACCTCGGCTTCGGCAAATCGCTGGGCGGTAAGCATGGGCAGATCTCTCGGTTTGGCGCCCGCCATTATGGCAAGAGCCGCGCCGGATGTCTGCCCCGCAAAAAGGCCCGACGGACAGGACCGGGCCGGCTGTTGCCGCCGCGCCGCCGCTCAGCGCACGACGAGGTCGGCGTGAAGCGCGCCGGCGGCGCTGATCGTGTTGAGGATGTCGATCATGTCCCGCGGGCCCACCCCCAGGGCGTTGAGCCCCGCCACCACCTCGGCGAGCGAGGTGGCGCCGGGTAACTCGGCCAGTCCGGTGCCGCGATTCTCCTCGATCTCGGCCTGGGTGCGCGGGACGACGACCGTCTCGCCCTCGGCGAAGGGGTTGGGCTGGGCGACCAGCGGGCGTTCCTCGACCCTCAGCGTCAGCCCCCCCTGGGCGACGGCGACGCGGCTGATGCGCACATCCTCGCCCATCACGATGGTGCCGGACCGCTGGTCGACCACCACGCGGGCGCGCGCGCCCGGGCTGATCGGCAGGTTCTCGATCTGGCTCAGCGCGTGGGCGGCACTGGGCTGGCGGGTGGACGCGATATCGAGGATCACGGTCCCGGCGTCCTGCATGACGGCGACGGCGCGGCCGAAATAGGTGTTGATCGCCTGCTCGATCCGCACCGCGCTGGTGAAGTCGGCCTCGCGCAGGGCAAGGCGCACGCGGTTGAGCGAGGCGAGCTGGAACTCGACCTCGCGCTCGACCCTTGCGCCGCCGGGGATCGTCCCGCTGGTCGGCACGCCCTGGACGACCTGCGCCGCCTGACCGCGGGCGGCGACGCCGCCGGCGATCACCGCGCCCTGGGCGACCGCGTAGATCTGCCCGTCGGCGCCGTTCAGCGGCGTCATCACCAGCGTGCCGCCGAACAGGCTGGAGGCGTCGCCGATCGCCGAGACCGTGATATCGACGCGCGATCCGGTCCGCGCGAAGGGCGGCAGCGTGGCGGTGACCAGCACCGCGGCCACGTTGCGCGGCCGCGACTGCTCGCCGGCGATGTTCACGCCCAGCCGTTCCAGGATATTGGCCATGATGTCTTCGGTGAAGGGCGCGTTGCGGATGCCGTCGCCGGTGCCGTCCAGGCCGACCACCAGGCCGTAGCCGATCAGGTCGTTGCCGCGCACGCCGTCGAATTCCACGAGGTCCTTCAGCCGTATCTGCGCCGCCGCGGGCAGCGCCATCGCCAGGACGACCAGCGCCGCCAGCAGGCGGATCATCGCAGATACTCCGTCAGCGAAAGCCGCGTCAGCCGCGCGGTCACCGCATAGATCGATTCAAGCTGGACGCGGCTCTGTTCAAGCTGCGTCGCCGCCTTGTAGGGATCGACGCCGATCTTGTCGCTGCGCAACAACTCCAACCGGTCGCTTTCAAGCGACAGGCGCAGTTGCTGGCGCTCCAGCACCTCCTGGGCGATGCCGACGCGCGACTGCAGACCCGCCATGCGCTCGGCATTCTCCATCAGCCCGGTCATCGCCCGCTGCAGGACCGCGCGTTCCTGATCCGGGGCGAGGGTGATCGCGCCGTCGTCGAGCAGGACGACCATCGCCGCGTACATCAGCTGCCGGCGGATCGCGGGATCTTCCGCGGTGGGCAGTTCCGGCACCGCCGTGCCGTCATCCATGACGCCGCCCGCGACCGGCGCGCCGCCGCGATAGGCGGTCGTGGCGAAATCGGTGCCGGGCGACATGAACCAGGCGTCGAGCGCGGCGAAGACATCCGCGGCAGCGGTCATGCCCGCGACCTCGGCGCCCAGCGCGCCCAGCAGGACGTCCGGCTTGACCAGCGGCGCGCGATCCGATTGCACCCCCGAGAAGATCGAGCGCCCGGCCACACTCACCGCCATCGCCGCGATGGTTTCGCCGAGCGTGCTGCGCGCCGCCTGCACCGCCACCCCGCGCGCCGCCGGCCCGGCCGAGGCTTCGGCGGTCAGCACCAGCTTCACCGCCAGATCCTGCCCGGTCCGCGCCACCTTGTCGAGCGCGGCCTGCGCGGTGTCGAAGCTGGTGACCGCCTGTTTCAGCGTGTTGTCGTATTGCCCGATGCGCATCAGCCGGTTCTCGATCGCCTGCAGCGCGCCGATATCGCCGCGCAGGTGCCGCGTCACCGACTGGACCTGTCCGGTCGTCATCTCGTGACTGTGCCGCGCCAGATCGGTTCGCGCCTGCACGCCGGTTCGTTGCAGGTGAAACGGCAGTGCCATCGTGCCCAGCGTTGCCCAGGTCATGTTCAGATCTCCATCAGGCGGCGCAGCATCTGGTCGGCGACCTGGATGACGCGCGCATTGGCCGCATAGGCCTGTTCGATCAGCACGAGGCGCTGCATCTCGGCATCGGTGTCGACGCCGCGCGACAGCACGCGTTCGTGCAGGTCGGCGGCGCGGGTGGCGGTCTGGATCTGGCGGTCCTCGAACCCCTGCCGGGTCTGGCTGAGGAACGCGATCTCGCGCGCGACGCCGTTGCCGAAGCTGACCGCGCTGGCGCCGGGTGCGGGCGCATCGCCCCGCTGCAGGGCTTCGATCCAGCGCTGGATCTGGGCCGCGTCGCCCACCGGCGCGCGCGGTCCGGCGGGATCGGCGCCCAGCCCTTCGCGCAGATGCCAGAGGTGGCCGCCGCTATCGGGCTGCACCAGCGGGCTGAGCGTCAGCCGCCCGGCCAGCCCCGCCGCCGGCAGCGCGGCCAGCGGATCGCCCGCGTCGGAAAAGAGCGCCGGTCCCCCCGGCGCCGACGGGTCGATATCGGGGGCTTCGAACCGGGCGATCAGATCCGCCGCCATCGTATCCAGCGCCGCCTGCGCGGCGACACCGTGGGTGTCACGCACCTCGAACAGCGCGGCGATCCGGCCGCCGCCGAACGCCCCACCCTCGCCGGGGTTGGCGATCGGCCGGCCGTTCAGCGTCAGCGTCGACAGCGCGCCGCCCGCACGCGTCATGCCCGGTTCCATCGCGTTGACCGGCGTGAACTCGATCCGCGACGGGGTCACGTCCAGCAGAAGCTGCCCGCCCTCGGTATAAAGGATGCTGCGGCCTTCGGGCGATTGATACTCGCGCAGCGGCACAATCTCGGACAGGCGGGTGATCAGGGTCTGCCGCTCGTCCATCAGGGCCAGCGGCGGCTCGCCAGAGCTGCGCAGCCCGACGATGTCGGCGTTGAGCCGCGCCAGCCGCGCCAGCCCGTTGTTCAGCTCGGTCACCTCGCGCGCGATCGCCCGGTCGGCATCCAGCCGGGCGTCCTGCACATGGCGCTGCAGCCCGTGGAATTCCTGCAGCATCGCGCCCGCGGTGGCGGTCACGGCGGCAAGGCGCTGGTCCATGTCCGGCCGGTTGGCCGCCGAAACCAGCGCCGATTCAAACGCCGCGACCCGACCGGCAAGGGCGAAGGCATCGCCCGGATCACCGATCGCGCCCTCCAGATCCGCCCAGAAGCGCGCGCCGGCCTCGGCCCCGGCCCGGTCGGCGCCGGCCTGCCGCACCAGCCCGGTCAGCACCGGATCGACCTGACGCTCCACGCCCAGGACGCGGACACCGACCCCCTGCCCGCCGACGACCGCGGTGCCCAGTTGCAGCTTGCGCGGCGCGTAGCCGTCGGTCATCGCGTTCGCGACGTTGGTCGAGGCGACCTGAACGCCGCGTGCCGCCGCCGTCAGGCCCGAGACCGCCGCGTTCATCGCCGTGTTGATGCTCATGCTCTAGCTCCGCGCGTGGCGGCGACGGGAGGCGTCACCGCTTGATGTTGGTGGTTTCCTGCAGCATCTCGTCGACGGTCTGGATCACCTTGGCGTTCGACGAATAGGCCCGCTGCGTCTGGATCATCTGGGTGAGTTCGTGGGCGACATCCGTCGTCGACTCCTCGCGCGCGAAACCCTCGATCGTGCCCACCGGGCCGTCGCCGGCGTTCCACAGGAAGAAGGCGCCGCTTTCCTGCGTCGCGCTGTAGACCTGCCCCGCCATCGCCGACAGCCCGTTGGGGTTGGGCACGTCGACGACCGGGATCATCGCCAGCTTGCGGATGACGCCGGTGCTGTAGACCGCGTTGAGGATACCCTGCGAATCGATCTCGATCCCCGCCAGCGATCCGACGGGTGCGCCGTCCTTGCTGATCTCGACGGGGCGGAAGCGGTCGCCCAGCTGGGTCGTGCCGCCCGGCTCGCCCGGCATGCCGATCTGGATCGACATCGCCTGCGCATCGGCGCCGCGCATCACGTTCACGCCGATAGCGCCGGTTGCCGGGTCGTAGGCCGCGGGCGCGGTGTCGAAGGGCGGGGTCGAGGTGACGCTCAGGATCCGCCCGCCATCGGCCGAGGCGCCGCTGAAGACGATCCGGTGCGCGCCGACCACCACGTCGCCGGCGCCGGGATCGCGGATCTCGATGTCCCAGGTGTTGGTCGCGGGATCGCCCGCGGCGGGCACGACCGGGGTGAAGCGCACGCTCAGCCGCTCGGACGAACCGAGGTTGGTGTAGTATTCCACCGACATGTCCTGCTCATCGCCCGAGGCGCCGGCGACGGTGCCGGTCGACGGCAGGTTCACCGTCAGCGAAATGCGCGAGGTGGGCTCGTGGTCGGACTGGGTGGTCAGCACCTGGATCGGCCGCAGCCCGCCGGAAGTGTCGCGCGGAAAGGTCGGGATCGACCCGTCCGAGCCCAGCGGCACGCCCATCAGCACCATGCCCATCTCGTTGCGCAGGATGCCGGTGGTATCGGGCCGGAACGAGCCGGTGGTCATCATGTACATCGGCAGCGGGCCGCCGTTGGCCACCGCCGCCTCGGTCGTCACCGGCAGGAAGCCGCGGCCCTTGATCGCCAGATCCGTCGGATTGTTCGACGAAATCAGCGTGCCGCCCTCGTCGATCAGCCGCATCGTGCTGGCGCGCACGCCCCCCGCCGCATACCTGCCCGCGCCGGTGTCGCCCAGGACCATCGAATGGAACGAGGTCTGAACCCGCTTGTAGCCGGCGGTGGCCGAGTTGGAGATGTTGTCGGATATCGCCGCCAGCCGCGTGGCGTTGGCATTCAACCCGGTCACTCCGGCGTTGAGCGAGGACGAAATGGTCATACTTGCACCTTTCTGAAGCAATCGGACGAGCCGGCGCGAAAGATGCAGCATGCAGTGTTAAGGCCGACCTAACGGCGGCGGGGCGATATCATCCCGCCAGATGCGCGCCCAAGGCCTCGATCGCCAGCGCATAGCTGCGCGGCCCGAAACCGCAGATCATGCCCAGCGCGACCGGCGCGATATGGGAATGGTGGCGGAACGGCTCGCGCGCGTGGATGTTCGACAAATGCACCTCGACCACCGGCAGGCCGATTGCCGTGATCGCATCGCGCAGCGCGACCGAGGTGTGCGTGTAGGCGCCCGCGTTCAGCACCACGCCGGCATGACGCTCGCGCGCCTCGTGCAGGGCGTCGACCAGCGCGCCTTCGTGGTTCGACTGGCGAAAATCAATGGACAGGCCCAGCCGCGCGCCGGTTTCCTCGCACAGGGTGCGCACATCCGCCAGCGTCGCGGCGCCGTAGACCGCCGGCTCGCGGGTGCCCAGAAGGTTCAGGTTCGGGCCGTTCAGCACCAGGATCGAGGTCATGCCGTGCTCCATCGCGGGGGTCCGACATCGCGGTCCGGGCAGGTCTTGTCAAGCACCGCTTGCCGGCCTTGCCAGCGCGCGCCACAACCGCGCCGGACCCGCCACCCTCAGAACAGGACCGACGGCAGCCAGGTCACCAGCGCGGGGAACATGAACAGCAGCGCCATCGCCACGATCTGCAACGCCACGTAGGGCACGGCCCCGCGATAGATCATCATCGTCGAGACCGAGTTCGGCGCCACCCCGCGCAGATAGAAGAGCGAGAACCCGAAGGGCGGTGTCAGGAACGAGGTCTGCAGGTTCACCCCGATCATCACCCCCATCCAGACCGGATCGACACCCAGCAGCAGCAGCGTCGGCGCGGTGATCGGCAGGACGATGAAGATGATCTCGAACGTGTCGAGGATGAAGCCGAGGATGAACATGATGAACATCACGGTGATCATCGCGCCCATCGCGCCGCCGGGCATGGCGGTCAGGAATTCGCGCACCAGGTTGTCGCCGCCCATCTGCCGGAAGACGATGGCAAAGACCGAGGCGCCGAAGAGGATGATGAAGACCATCGAGGTGATGACCGCGGTGCGCCGGGCCACCTCGACCACGACGCCAAGGCTGAGCCGCCAGCGCGCCGCGGCCAGGATCGTCGCCCCCACCGCGCCGACCGAGGCGGCCTCGGTCGGGGTAGCGAAGCCGCCCAGGATCGAGCCCAGCACCGCGAAGATCAGCAGAAGCGGCGGGAAGAACGCGACCAGCACCTCTTTCCAGAGGCCCCGCTTCTCGTCCGCCGGGACGGGCGTGGCGGGGCAGCTTTCGGGATCGAGGATCGCCTTGCCGATGATGTAGAGCAGATAGAGGCCGACCAGCAGGAAGCCGGGGATCAGCGCCCCGGCGAACAGGTCGCCCACCGACACGGTCTGCGGCGCGAAGTTGCCAAGCGACATCTGCACCTGGCTGTGCATGCCTGAGATCATGTCGCCCATGAAGATCAGCACCGTCGACGGAGGGATGATCTGCCCCAGCGTGCCGGACGCACAGATCGTGCCGCAGGCCAGTTTCGGATCGTACCCCGCCCGCAACATCGCCGGCAGCGAGATCAGCCCCATCGTCACCACCGTCGCCCCGACCACCCCGGTCGAGGCCGCCAGCAGCGCGCCCACCAGGATGACCGAGATCCCCAGCCCCCCGCGCAGGTTGCCGAAAAGCTTGCCCATCGTCGACAGCAACTGCTCGGCGATCTTCGAGCGTTCCAGCATCACGCCCATGAAGATGAACAGCGGCACCGCGACCAGCACCTCGTTGATCATGTAGCCGGTGTAGCGGCCCGCCAGCGCCCGCAGGTTCGACATGTCGAAGACGCCGAACTGCAGCCCGAGGAGGGCGAAGAGGATCGAGGTGCCTGCCAGCGTGAAGGCCACCGGGAAGCCCAGCATCAGAAAGCCGATCACGCCGAAGAACATCAGCGCGGCGAGGATCTCGCCTAGAAGAACGGGGTCCATGCCGTGCTACTCCAGATCGTACTTGTATCGGTAATCGTCGGGCACCAGGTCCTCGCGGTCGGCGATCAGCAGGATCGACCGGATCGCCATCGCCACGCCCTGCAGGCCGATGACCGCCGCCAGGACCAGGATGAAGGTCTTCAGCACGAACAGCCCCGACGCACCGCCCGGGTTGGCCGACGCTTCGAAGAGGCTCCAGGACCGATGGACAAAGGTGAAGCTGTAGCTCCACACCACCCAGGCGAAGGGCAGCAGGAACACCAGCACCCCGATCAGGTCCAGCCAGGCCTTGGTGCGGGTGCTGGCCGGGCGGTAGAAGATGTCCACGCGCACGTGATCGTTGCGATAAAGCGCGTAGCCCGCCACGGCGGTGAACATCGCGCCGTTCATCCAGGGGTAAAGGTCCTGCATCCACAGGCGTGTGGTGCCCGCGACGTAGCGCTCGACCACCACCCAGAAACACGTCAGGACGATACCCACCGCCAGCCACATGAAGATGTTGCCGATCAGCCGATTGATCAGATTGATCAACTGCATCAGGTAGGACAGCAGGATCACGTTCTTTCCCCAACCCTTCGGTCACGCCGCCGGTCCGTCCCGGCGATCGGCCCGCGGACACGCCGTCCCGCGCGCGTCGCCGCGGCGGGCCGTCTCAAGGCGCCTCGCCCCCGGTCGGACCGGGGACGAGGCAGGTTGCCGAAATCAGCCAAGATCGTCGAGGTCGAAGAACCGTTCGCGCGCATCGAGGAAGGTCTTGTCGGTCCCCTCGGTCCGGGCGCGCAGGATGTTCAGCGACTCCACGAAGCTTTCCGCGGTGCGCTTGGTCAGCGGGTCGTTGCTGTCCAGGATCTCGGTCAGCAGTTCCTTCGCCGCATCGGCCCCGGCTTCCAGGATGCTGTCGGGGAAGGCCGAGTGCGCGGTCACGCCATGCTCGTTGACCAGCGTCGCCAGGGCGCGCGGGTCGTTGGCGTAGAAGTCCGACGCGACCTGGTCGTATTCGGCCTGGCAGACATCCTCGATGATGCGCTGCAGGTTCGACGGCAGCGCCTCGAACTTGGCCTTGTCGACGACCAGTTCGGTCGCCAGTCCCGGCTCGATGAAGGACGAGGTGTAGTAGTGCTTGCGCACCTGGTGGAAGCCCAGCGCCAGGTCGTTGTAGGGCCCGACGAACTCGGCCGCGTCCAGCGTGCCGGTCTGCAGCGCGGCAAAGATCTCGCCCGCCGCGAGGTTGGTCACCGACGCCCCCATCTTCTGCCAGACCTGGCCGCCCAGGCCCGGCGTGCGGAAGCGCATGCCCTGCACGTCGTCGATGCCGGTCAGTTCGTTCGAGAACCAGCCGCCGGCCTGCGTGCCGGTATCGCCGGACAGGAAGCCCTTGACCCCGAACTGGTCGTAGATCTCGTCCCAGATTTCCTGGCCGCCCATGTAGCGCACCCAGGCCGCCAGCTCGCGCGAGGTCATGCCGTAGGGCACCCCGGTGAAGAACGACAGGCCGACCGACTTGTTCTGCCAGTAATAGGCCGCGCCGTGGCTCATCTCGGCCGAGCCGTCGATGACCGCGTCAAGCGATTGCAGCGCCGGCACCATCTCGCCGGCGGTGAAGACCTGGATGGTCAGCTGCCCGTCGGTCGCGGCGGTGATCCGCTCCGCAAGCCGCTGGGCACCCACGCCCAGACCGGGAAAGTTGCGTGGCCAGGTGGTGACCATGCGCCAGGTCGTGTTGCCCTGCGCGATGGCCGGTGCGGCCAGGGTGCCGGTCGCTGCCGCAGCGGTCCCGACAGCCGAAGTCCGAAGAAAAGAGCGGCGATCCATGTATTCCCTCCCAAGAAACTTTTTTCCACAGTGCCCCGCGGGGCAGTGCGCGTGACCTTATAACCGCAGTTCTGCCGCTCTGAAAACGCTTTTCTGCCGGAAAGGTAAGTGCGGAAGATGACTTTCGCGCCAGCGTCGGACCCAATGTTCACCGGGGGTTGCGCAGGTTCAGCCAGTTCGCTCCGAAGATGATCGCGGCGCCGAGGAAGACCCAGGGGTCCAGCGCCTCGGCGTAAAGCCAGACGCCGACCAGCGCGATGATCGGCAGTCGCGCAAACTCCATCGGCGCCACGATCGAGGCCGGCGCCAGCCCCAGCGCCGAGGTCAGCGCGTAATGCGCGCTGAGCCCGGTCAGCCCGACGACGAAGAGCCACGGCACCAGCGCCGCCGAGGGCCAGGTGAAGCCGCCCAGGAACGACAGCGCCAGCCCGAAGAAGGTCTGCAGCAGCGTCATCCAGAACAGCACGCAGAGCACGTTGTCATGGCGCATCAGCATCTTGGTCAGCATCAGGTTCATGCCGAAGCCCAGCGCCGCCAGAAGCCCGGCCAGATGCCCCGCGCCGACCGGCTGCACCCCCGGCTGCGCCACCACCAGCACGCCGATGAACCCCACGCCCGCCAGTCCCGCCTTGCGCCAGGTCAGCCGCTCGCCCAGCACCAGCGGCGCCAGCAGCACCACCCACAGCGGCATGGTGAATTCCAGCGCCACTAGCTGCGACAGCGGGATCGCCATGATCCCGTAGAACCACAGGTTCTGCCCGGCGAAGTGAAAGACGTTGCGCGCCAGATGCAGCCCCGGCTGCGCGGTGCGCACCTGCGCCAGGCCCGGCCGGCTGAGCGTGACCAGCGTGGCGATGACCGCAAACCCGATCATGGACCGCCAGAACATCAGCTGGAACGAGGTCAGTTCCGCCTGCACCGCCCGTCCGCCGACCGCCATCAGCGTGAAGGACGCGATCGCGCCCAGCATCCACACCGCCGCCTTGACCGGCTGCGCCGGCGCCTCGGCCCGTTCGACCGCCGCCGCCGCCCCGCGCCCCATCCCCGGTGTGATCCGTGCCATCCGCCGCCCCCTTGCGCGCGGTCATCACCCAATTCGGGGCCGGGGGCAATGGCGGCCCCTCGGCCTCGCGGGCGTCCTTTCCGACGTCGGGTCTGCCAGACGCCTCGGCGGCGACGACCTACCCGCGTGGCAGCCCCGGGGCGAAAAGCGACGCCCGCCCGGCCGTGCGACCTACCAGATGCGGTATGCGCCGGCACGCCAAACACAAAACGCCCCGAAAATCGCGCGAAAGTCCGCGCCGCGAAAACGTCGATTCTTTTCATTATCGGGCGAAAAACGTTTCTTACTCTCGAAATATCGCCGAATTTCGGAAACGAGCGACAGTTTTTCCGGCCGAGGACGCTGTTGCTCACGCGTGAGCATCTTCCCGCCCCATGGCGGCGCGGCCGCGGCGCGCTCAGATCGTCGACGACGTCCCCGGGGCGCACGAAGACCCACTCCCCCGAAACCGCCATTGCACCCCCTCCGCAAAGCACGGTATCAGGGAAGGGCGGTATCGACAGCGGCTTTCCGGTATCGCTCTCGCCCCGCGGGGTCCATCCTGCGGGCCTTGGATTCACCGCGCCGACAGGCTGCGACGACGGGGGGCTTTCCCATGGATGACGCCATCAACCGCAACGACCTGAGCCACGTGATCGCGGCCGACCGCGCCCATGTCTGGCATCAGTTGAGCCAGCACAAGCAGTACGAGAAGATCGACCCCCGCGTCATCGTCGAGGGCAAGGGCCTGCGTGTCTGGGACGCCACGGGGCGCGAGACGCTGGATGCCGTCTCGGGCGGGGTCTGGACGGTCAACGTCGGCTACGGGCGCGAATCGATCGCCAATGCGGTGCGCGACCAGCTTCTGAAGATCAACTTCTTCGCCGCCGCCGCCGGATCGGTGCCCGGCGCGCTCTTTGCCGAGGCGCTGATCGAGAAGATGCCGGGGATGAGCCGCGTCTACTATTCCAACTCGGGATCGGAGGCGAACGAGAAGGCCTACAAGATGGTCCGCCAGATCGCCCACCGCCGCCACGGCGGCAAGAAGTGGAAGATCCTCTACCGCGACCGCGACTACCACGGCACCACCATCGCCGCGCTCGCCTCCGGCGGGCAGGAGGAACGCAAGGCGCAGTACGGCCCCTTCCCGCCGGGCTTCGTCGAGGTGCCGCATTGCCTCGAATACCGCAGCCAGTGGGGCGCGGTGTCGGACTACGGCCTGCGCGCGGCGAACGCCATCGAGGAGGTGATCGAACGCGAGGGCCCCGACACGGTCGGCGCTATCATCCTGGAGCCGATCACCGCCGGCGGCGGCGTCATCATCCCGCCCGAGGGCTACTGGCCCCGCGTGCAGGAGATCTGCCGCAAGCACGACATCCTGCTGATCATCGACGAGGTGGTCTGCGGACTGGGCCGCACCGGCACCTGGTTCGGCTACCAGAACTACGACATCAAGCCCGACATCGTGACCATGGCCAAGGGCGTCGCCTCGGGCTACGCGGCGATTTCCTGCACGGTCACGACCGAGCGCGTTTTTGAGATGTTCAAGGACGACGCCGAGGACCCCATGAGCTACTTCCGCGACATCTCGACCTTCGGCGGCTGCACCGCCGGCCCGGCCGCGGCGCTGGAGAACATGCGCATCATCGAGGCGGAGGGGCTGCTGGAGAACACGCTCACGATGGGTGCGCGGCTGATGGACAACCTGCGCGCGCTGATGGAAAAGCACGAGGTCATCGGCGACGTCCGTGGCATGGGGCTTTTCTGCGGCGCCGAACTGGTCGCGGACCGGGCGACGAAGGAACCGCTGCCCGAAAAGCAGGTCGCCGCCGTCGTCGCCGCGACCATGGCCCGCGGCGTGCAGATCGGCATGACCAACCGCTCGGTGCCGGGGCTGAACAACACGCTGACCCTCAGCCCCGCGCTGATCGTCACCGCGGCCGAGATCGACCGCATCACCGACGCCATCGACGGCGCGCTGAGCGACGTGATCGGCGCCTGACCCGCACACCGCACGCCCGCGCATCCCCCGGCAGTGACCGGGGGTGACCGGCCAACGGAAGTTCTCCCGCCCCTCGTCAAGCTGCACGCTACGCGTGCAACCTTCCTCGCGTTGGGCCGGGCGCCGCACGCTTCGCGCGCGGCGAAAAGAGGCCCCGCCGCCTGGGGCGTGCACCCCCCAACGCCCCATACCTTTCCTGTCCGAAAGTATCCCGGGGGGTGAATTGGCGCAGCCAAGAGGGGGGCAGCGCGACCCTTCACCGCCCCGGTCACAGCCCGGAATCCGCGGACTCAGGCGTTACCAGATCCCTGCCCCACCGTTCGGAACTGCCATACGCTTGCCATACGCTTGCCAGCCCCTTGCCATACACCCGCCAGCACCTTGCTTGCGGGCCGAAATCGCCCCTCCGCCGGTCTGGAAAACCCCGCGACAGGTGGTCGTCCGCGCGCCCCTTTCGCGCGGCCTCACCGGATCGCGCGCCGCGCCGTCCGCGCGATCAGCAGCAGATCGAGGCAGAGGTTCCGCCGCCGCTGGTAGATCAGGTCCAGCCGCGCCTTGCGGGGAATACAGGCCCGGCAATAGATCGCGTCGGTCTCCTGCCGCGTCCGCGCGCGCGCCAGCAGGCGCTCCTCGTGGCGGTGAAACTGCAGCGTCGCCAGCCCGCTGATCCCGGGGCGCGAGCGCAGGACACGGGCGTAAAGCTGCGGGAATCGCTCGACATATTCCCGCAGGGGCGGGCGCGGGCCGATGAAGCTCATGTCGCCCGCCAGCACGTTCCAGAGCTGCGGCAACTCGTCCAGGCGCATCCGCCGCAGCACCCGCCCCGTCCGCGTGATCCGCCCCGCCTTGTCACCGCCCGAGACCCCCGAGTCGCCGGAATCGGGGCGCATGGTGCGGAACTTCCACAGCGTGAACGGCCGACCCGGCGCGCGCATCCGCTCGGACGCATAGAAAACCGGCCGCCCATCCAGACAAAGCACCAGAAGCGCGATCACCGCCATGACCGGCACCGCCGGCACCAGCAGCACCAGCGCCAGCAAAAGGTCGAGCGCCCGCTTGCCGAACGTCATGCCACCGCCCACCGGCCGCGATGCACCCCGCGCGCAAGCCGCCTCATCCCGCCTCCGTGCAGGCCCGCCACTGCGCCACCATCTCGGCCGCGGTGCTTTCCCGGGGCGCGAAATGCACCACGCGGCACAGCGCCCGGCAGTCGAGCGTCAGGCGCTCCACCGCATCCGGCGGCGCCTTCTGCCAGTGCCAGGCAAAGCCCGTCGCGCGGGCCAGTTCGACCATCGCCATCGGTGCCGGCGCCGCGACATTCAGCACCGGGGGCAGGTCGGGCAACTCCGCCAATGTCTCGATCACCCGCGTCAACGACATCGGCCCGATATAGGACCGCACCGGCCCGCCGCCGTTGGGAAAGCGGTCGATCGCCAGCGGTCCCGGCGCGTTCAGCAACAGCGCGTCCGCGCCGGCGACATTGCCGATGCGCATGCAGCAGACCGAAAGCCCGCGTTGCCGCCATTCGCTCGCCGCCGCCTCCATCGCCCGTTTCGCCGCGCCGTAGGCCGAGGGCGCAACCGCCGGCGCCTCGTCCTCGCGCCAGGGCGCGGCGCGACCCAGGCCATAAACAGCGGCCGAGGAGGCCAGCAGGACCCTCCCGATCCCGGCTTCGTCCGCAGCCTGCAGGCAGGCCGCCGCCAGCCGCCCGTTGAGCGTCATCGACGCGTCGTCTCCGGAGGAGGGTGTGACCCCGGCAAACATCACCATGGCGCGGGGCGTCCCGGCGGAACGGACATAGGCGCGCAGGGCCGCCGCGCCCTCGTCCAGCGGTGACCAGCGCATGAAGGGCAGTGCCGCGCGCAACCGCGCAGCGCGGGTCTGCAGGCAGACCGGTGCGCCGGCCGCCGCCCAGTGCGACGACAGAAGTCGCCCGACCCGTCCGCTCGCCCCGATGACAAGCAACTCGGGTGTGGTTGCGGAATCACTCCTCGGCATTGCGCGGCAAACCTTTTCCCCCAACCCATTCATGCCACAACCGAGGGTGGTCGGCCAGCATTCAGATTATCGTTGACCGATCGGTCGGCCTATGTAACCTTGCCGCGATCGCAAGGGTGGGCAGGCTCGGCAACTGGGGTGGACATGGCGCAAACCGGAACGATCCTGACCGCGCTTTCGGATGGCGTCTGGAAGCTCACGCTCAACCGGCCCGACCGGATGAACGCCTTCGTCGCGGACATGCATCTGGAATTGCGCGCCGCACTGGATCGGGCGCGGACCGACGACGCGGTGCGCGCGGTCCTGATCACCGGCGCCGGCAGGGGCTTCTGCGCCGGGCAGGATCTGGGCGAACGCGACCCGCACAAGGGGCGGGCTGACCTGGGCCAGACCATCGGGCAGTTCTACAACCCGCTGATCCGCCAGATCCGCGCGCTCGACAAACCCGTCGTCTGCGCCGTCAACGGTGTCGCCGCCGGCGCCGGCGCCAGCATCGCGCTGGCCTGCGACATCGTGCTCGCCGCCGAATCGGCCCGCTTCATTCAGGCTTTCTCGAAGCTCGGCCTTGTGCCCGATGCCGGCGGCAGCTGGTCGCTTGCCCGACTGCTCGGCGAGGCGCGCGCCAAGGCGCTGGCGCTGACCGCCGAGCCGGTCTCGGCCACGCAGGCCGCCGACTGGGGCCTGATCTGGAAAGCGCTGCCCGATGCGCAACTGATGCCCGAGGCCGAGGCGCTGGCCGCGCGCCTCGCCGCCGGTCCGACCCTGGGGCTGGGCCTGACCAAGCGCGCGATCCAGGCGGCCAGCATCAACCCGCTCGACACCCAGCTCGAGCTTGAGCTGGAGTTCCAGCGCCGCGCCGGCCAGTCGGACGACTACGCCGAGGGCGTCGCGGCCTTCCTCGACAAGCGCGCGCCGCAGTTCAAGGGACGCTGAGCATGACGCCCGAGGGTCTCGCCCGCGCCAGTGCCGACGCGATGTGGCAGGGCGATCTGGCCTCGCAATCTCTGGGCATGGCGATCGATGACATCGGACCGGGTCGCGCCACGCTGTCGATGACCGTGCGCGACGAGATGACCAATGGCCACAAGACCTGCCACGGCGGCTTCATCTTCACGCTGGCCGACAGCGCCTTCGCCTTCGCCTGCAACAGCTACAACCAGCGCACGGTGGCGCAGATGGCGGCGATCACCTTCCTCGCCCCCGCCTTCGCCGGCGACCGGCTGACCGCCACCGCGCACGAGGTCGCCCGCGCGGGCCGCAGCGGCATCTACGACATCCGCGTCACCAACCAGGACGGCCAGCAGATCGCCGAGTTCCGCGGCCATTCGCGCACGGTGAAGGGCACGCATCTGCCCGTCGATCCCGGTAACACCCCATCCGAGTGAGGAGACATATGGAAGACCTCGCCCCCCGCCCCGGCGACCTTGAGCCGATCGAGACCGCCTCGCGCGACGAGATCGCGGCGCTTCAGCTTGAGCGCCTGCAATGGTCGCTGCGCCATGCCTACGAGAACTCGCCCTTCTACCGCCGGCGCTTTGACGATCAGGGCGTGCACCCCGACGACCTGACAAACCTCGCCGACCTTGCGAAGTTTCCCTTCACGCAGAAGACCGACCTGCGCGACACCTATCCCTTCGGCATGTTCGCCGTCCCGCGCGAGAAGATCGCGCGCATCCACGCATCCTCGGGCACCACCGGCAAGCCCACGGTCGTCGGCTATACCGCCAGGGATATCGATACCTGGGCCAGCCTGGTCGCGCGGTCGATCCGCGCCAGCGGCGGGCGGGCCGGCGACATCATCCATGTCGCTTACGGCTACGGGCTTTTCACCGGGGGCCTCGGCGCACATTACGGGGCCGAGAAGCTGGGCTGCACGGTCATCCCCATCTCGGGCGGGATGACGGAACGGCAGGTCACGCTGATCACCGATTTCAGGCCGCGGATCATCATGGTGACGCCGTCGTACATGCTGTCGATCCTCGACGAGTTTCATCGTCAGGGGATCGACCCGCGCGAAAGCTCGCTCGCCGTCGGGATCTTCGGGGCCGAACCCTGGACCAACGCCATGCGCGCCGAGATCGAGGAGGCCTTCGACATGCACGCGGTCGACATCTACGGCCTTTCCGAGGTGATGGGCCCCGGCGTCGCCAACGAATGCGTCGAGACCAAGGACGGGCTGCACATCTGGGAGGATCACTTCTACCCCGAGGTCATCGACCCAGAGACCGGCGCGCCGGTCGCCGACGGGCAGATGGGCGAGCTGGTCTTCACCACGCTCACCAAGGAAGGGCTGCCGATCATCCGCTACCGCACCCGCGACCTGACGCGCCTGTTGCCCGGTACGGCGCGATCGATGCGGCGCATGGAAAAGATCACCGGGCGGTCGGACGACATGATCATCCTGCGCGGCGTCAACGTCTTTCCCACGCAGATCGAGGAGCAGATCCTGAAATGCGCGGGCCTCGCCCCGCATTTCCAGATCGAACTGACGCGCGAGGGGCGGATGGACGCGATGTGCGTGCATACCGAGGCGACCGCCGCCGCCGCCTCGGACGACGCGCGCAAGGCCTCGGCGAAGGAACTCGCCCACCACATCAAGAGCGTGATAGGCATCTCGGCCCGGGTCAACGTCCACGAACCCGGCGGCGCGCCGCGTTCCGAAGGCAAGGCGCGGCGCGTCGTCGACACCCGCCCGAAGGCAGAGTGACCTTCATCTGTCCGCAAATATCCCGGGGGTGAGCCCGCAGGGCGAGGGGGCAGCGCCCCCTTCCCGCCGAAGGAGGCGACCGCCATGGCCCGCACCCGCGCCGCCGATTTCGAGGAGAAGCAACGCGCCATCCTCGGCAGCGCCGCTCAGGTGCTGGCCGAGCAGGGCATGGACAAGGCCTCGATGGCGCAGATCGCGGCGCGGGCGCAGGTCTCTAAAGCGCTGCTCTACCACTACTACCCGGGCAAGGCTGCGCTGATCTTCGACATCATCCGCTCGCATCTGGAAGAGCTGGAAGACGCCGTCGCCCGCGCCGACCGGTGCGACCTGCCGCCGCGCGACCGACTGCGGCTTCTGGTCCGCGCAACTCTCGCCGCCTACCGGGACGCCGACGACAAGCACAAGGTCCAGTTGAACGGCACGCCCACCCTGCCCGAGGCCGCGCGCGCCGAGATCCACGCGATCGAGCGCCGCATCGTGCGTCGCTTCGCCGAGGTTCTGCGCGCCGTGCGCCCCGACCTGGCCGGCGGGACGCCGCTGCTGCTGCCGGTGACGATGTCGCTCTTCGGCATGATGAACTGGGTCTACATGTGGTTCCGCGAGGGCGGGCCGATCACCCGCGCCGGATACGCCGATCTTGCGACCGACCTGATCCTGTCGGGCATCGACGGGTTGGAAAGCGGGTCGGACTACGGAGACTCATCTTGACCGGACGATTGCCAGCCTGCCCCCGTGGCCCTCAACCGGCCGCGCGTCCAAATTTGGACGTTTTTCCAACATCTTGATATGTAATCGGAAAAGCACCCCCGTTAACCACAACGAAAGCTTTGGCCCAAGCCCCGCCAGAGGCCAATATGAAGCCCGCGTCGGCAGCACAGGAACGCTGAAAACCGGCAACACGGTGTCCCGCCGCAGCCGTAACGCGCCGGGCCGAAAGGTCGAGCGGTTGCCGGAAGTTCTCCCGCCCCTCGTCAGGCTGTGCCTGCGGCACAACCTTCCTCGCGTTGGGCCAGGCGCCGCGCGCTATGCGCGCGGCGCGGGGCCTTGCCGCATCGGTCGGCGCAGCATCCATGCGCCCAGAAGCGCGCAAGCAGTTGGGATCGGACAGCAGTGCGGCCGTCCCGGCGGTTCGGAGGGAAAAAAGACGCCGCATCAGACGAACCGCACACCAGATATGGTATGCGCTATCTCCCCAGCCACAAAACGCCCCGAAAAGCGTGCAAAAGTCGAAAGTGCGAAATCGTCGTTCGATTCCGCTTTTGGGGAATTTTCCGTTTGAATTTTTCACCGAACGGACATTTGGTGCAATTAGCGAACGATTTTCAGGCGCGAGGGGCGCGTTGTGCGCGCGCGCACGCCCCGGGCCCGGCGCGCGCCGGGTCGGACTGATCCTTTCGGACGCGTCGGCGGCGGCGCCGGGCCCCCTTCCAGCGGAACGATCAGGCGAAGGGGGCGGGACCCCGCCTCAGCCCGGCGACCGTTCGCCCTCGGCGCGGGCATCGGAAAGCTCCTGCCCCGGCGCCAGGACCTCGGGGTCGAGGCGCAGCTCAATCAACGCCGGCAGCCCGGAGGCCAGCGCCCTCTCGAAGGCGGCGGGAAAATCCTCGGTCCGCGCGACGCATTCGCCGTGCCCGCCATAGGCCCGGACGAGGGCGGCGAAGTCGGGATTGAACAGGTCGGTCCCGCTGACCCGGCCGGGATAGGTGCGCTCCTGATGCATGCGGATCGTCCCGTAGCGGCCGTTGTTGCAGACCAGCGTGACGAAGGCCGCGCCGTATTGCCGGGCAGTCGACAGCTCGTTCATCGTCATCTGGAAATCGCCGTCCCCGGCAAGGCAGACGACCGGGCGGTCGGGATGCTCGAGCTTGGCCGACACCGCCGCCGGAACACCGTAGCCCATCGAACCGGAGGTCGGCGCCAGATGCCCGGGAAAGGCCCGCGCGCGGAAGTAGCGGTGCAGCCAGGCGGCGAAGTTTCCCGCGCCATTGGTGACGATCGCGTTGTCGGGCAGGCAGTCGGACAGATAGGCGATCACCTGCTCCAGCTTCAGCGCGCCGGGGGTTTCGCGCGGCTTGATCCAGTCGCAATAGTCGGCGCGCGCGGCCTTCGTCCAGTCCGCCCAGTCCGGATGCGCCGGGGCCTCGCGCCGCGCCAGCCGGGCGATCACATTCCCCGCCGGCGCCACCAGCGCCAGATCCGGGCGAAAGACAGTGCCGGGCTCGTCGGGGTCCGGGTGGACATGGAGGAGCGTCTTGCCCGGCGCCGCCGGATCAACGCGCGCGTAATGGCCCGAGGCGATGTCGCCGAAGCGTGATCCCAGGATCAGCAGGCAGTCGGCGTCGCGCATCCGCTGCGCCAGCGCCGGGTTCGGGCTGGCGCCCAGATCACCCGCGTAATGCAGGTGGCGGTTGTCCATCCGGTCCTGCCGGCGGAAGGTCGCGGTGACCGGCAGATCGAAATTCTCGGCAAAGCGCGCAAGGTCCTGCGCCGTCCGCGTCGACCAGACCGATCCGCCGGCCACGACAAGCGGGCGTTCCGCCCGGCACAGCATCTCGACCAGCGCGTCGATCTGCGCGCCGCAGACCGAGGGCGGGGTGGGCGCGACCGGGGGCAGGTCGGGCACGTCGACCCGCGCCTCGAGCATGTTCTCGGGCAATGCCAGCACGACGGGGCCGGGGCGGCCGGAAAGCGCCAGATGAAAGGCGCGGCTGACATATTCGGGGATGCGGTCGGTCTGGTCGATCTCGCCGGCCCATTTGGCGATCGGCGTGAAGAACGCGCGGTAGTCGACTTCCTGGAACGCCTCGCGGTCGCGGTGGCGGTTGTCGATCTGCCCAACGAACATGATCAGCGGCGTCGAGTCCTGCTTGGCGATATGGATCCCCGCCGAGCCATTGGTCGCCCCGGGCCCGCGCGTGACGAAAACCACGCCGGGCCGGCCGGTCAGCTTGGCATGCGCCTCGGCCATCATCGTGGCACCGCCCTCGTGCCGG
Organism: Pararhodobacter sp. SW119; assembly: GCF_017811755.1. Lineage (GTDB taxonomy): Bacteria > Pseudomonadota > Alphaproteobacteria > Rhodobacterales > Rhodobacteraceae > Pararhodobacter. Next base: position 56,383 of record NZ_JADDJF010000011.1, read on the forward strand.
CAGACGATGTTCTCGATGCCGCTGTCGTGCAGCCCGTCGAGGGCGGCGAGAAAGCTTTCGCCGGGCACCGAGAAGACGCGGCGCACCCCCTGTGCCTTCAGCTGATCGACAAGTATCTGCCCGCCGTGACGCATGTTCTTCCTCCACTTTCTGTCGGGCGGACGCTGGCCCATCCTGTGCGCGGATGCAAACTTGCCCCCGCCGTCCTTCGGTTTAGCTAGCCGTCGAGAAGGAGAATGCGATGCCTCAAGCAACACTCGTCGGACTCTGCGGCTCGCTCCGCGCCGATAGCTTCAACCGCAAGCTGATGCAGGACGCCGCGCGCCGCTTCGAGGCCGCGCACGGGGGCCGTTTCGTCGAGGGCGATCTGCGCCTGCCGCTGTTCGACGCGGATCTGGAAGCGCAGGGCATGCCCGAAGCGGTCACCGAACTGGCCGACAGGGTGCGCAGTGCCGACGCGGTGCTGATCGCCTGCCCGGAATACAACAAGGCGCCGCCGGGCGTCATGAAAAACGCGCTCGACTGGTTGAGCCGGGGCAAGGGCTGGCCGATGGAGGGCAAGCCCGTGGCGCTGGTGTCGGCCACCGCCGGGCGCGCCGGGGGCGAGCGGACGCAGTACATCCTGCGGCTGATGCTGGTGCCGCACCGGGCGCAGGTGCTGACCCATCCCGAGGTTCTGGTCGGGCAGGCCAAGGAGCATTTCGACGCCGAGGGCCGGCTGGCCACCGAAAGCTACGCCCAACGCCTCGACGAGCTGCTGGCGCGCCTGCACGACGCCGTGTCAGCCGCCGCGTAGCAGTTCGGTCAGCCGGATCCGCCGGTCGCCGCTAAGGACCGCGCGATAGATCACCAGCGATTCCATCACCCGCATGACGTAGTTGCGCGTCTCGGCAAACGGGATCGCCTCGACCCAGTCGACGGGGTCGACGGCAGGGTCGCGCGGATCGCCCAGTTCCTGAATCCAGCGGCGGGGCCGGCCCGGCCCGGCATTGTAGCCCGCCGCAACCAGCGTCAGCGCGCCGAATTCCTCGATCAACCCGTCCAGATAGGCGGCCCCGAGAAGCGCGTTGAACGCCGGGTCCGTGGTCAGCCGCGCCGGGTCGAAGTCGATCCCAAGCCGCCGCGCGACCAGCTCGCCCGTGCCCGGCAAAACCTGCAGCAGCCCGCGCGCATCGGCATGGCTGACCACGCGCGCATCGAATTCGGATTCGCGGCGCGCGATCGCCAGGACCAGTTCGGCCGGGGCCGGCAGATCGGCGCGTTCCAGCCCGGTCAGCGGAAAGTTCGCGCGCGCCAGGACGACGCCCGACTGCACCGCGATCTTGGCGACGTTGACCGCGAAATTCGGCTCGCCGCGCGCCAGCCACAGATCGGCCAGCGCGCCCAGTTCCTCCTCGCGCGACAGCCCCTCGGCCAGGTGCATGACGAAGCGGCGCGCCTCGTGCCACTGGCCGGCGCGGTGCAGAAGGATCGCGGCGGTCAGCAGGTCCGATCCGGCCAGCGCGGTCTGCCGCCAGGGCGGATAGGCGGGCGGGTCGACCAGCGCGGGCTCCAGCGGCAGGCCCAGCCGCTCGGCGGCCAGCTGGCCGTAATAGGCGGTCTGATGCTCGGCGGCGAAGGCCAGCGCGGCGCGCGCGGCCTCATCGTTGCCCTGGGCTTCCTGCGCCAGCCCCTCCCAGTAGCCGGCGCGCGACAGGCTGATCGGGCTGCCGACGCGGCCGCGTAGCGTGGCGAAATGGCGCGTGGCGCCGGCCGGGTCGTCCAGATGGCGCAGCGCGATGAACCCGGCCAGCCATTCCAGGTCCGCCGCGCGCGCGCCATCCTCCAGGCGGTGATGGGCGGCCAGGTCGTAGGCGCGCTGGTGCTGTCCCTCGGCCAGCGCCTCGCGCACAAGGCGCTGCCGCCCCGCCGCCCACAACTCGGGCCGGCCCAGCCCCTCGGCACTGCGCGAGCGTTCCAGCATCAGGTCGCCGGCCGTGTCGAAGATTCGATGATGCATCCGCCAGGCGAAGCGGTCGTGGGCCAGACCCGCATCATCGGCAAGCGACGCGGGCACGGCGGCGATCAGCGCGTTCACCCCCTGGGCGCGCGCCTGCAGCGCCAGCCGCGCGCGGGCCAGCGCCGCGTGGTCGCGCGGCACGCGGTCCAGCATCCGCTCGGCCGCGGCGCGCGCGCCCGACCAGAGCAGATTGTGCAGCCGCGTGACGTGCAGATCCCCCAGCGCCGCCGCATGCCGCGCCAGAAGAGCCGTCTCCTCGGTCGCGCCCAGCACATCGTCGCGCCAGATTGCCCGCGCCAGGTCGCGCGCGGCATCGCTCTCGCCCGTCGCCTCCAGCGCGCGCAGCTGCGCCAGCCGCCCCTCGGCGGTCAGCGGCGCGCGACCGTCGAACCAGCCCAGCACCACCTGGGGGGAGGCGTTGCGCAGCCGCTGTTCGCCCTGCCGCTGGACCACCGCCATCGCCGGCCAGTGCGGAAGCGCGCGCAGCAGCGCGTCATAAGCCGCCGGGTCGTCGCTGCCCCCCGCGCGCAGCATCTGCCAGAGCGCGATCTGCGTGCCGACCGGCCCGGCCAGGGGTTGAAGGCGGTTGACCGCGGCGCCGTCACCCTGCGCCAGGGCGGTGCTCAGCGTGCCCATCGCGCCGGCGGCACGCGGCAGCGGCGGCGCTTCGCGGGCGGTCAGCGTCGCGGGTCCGGTGGCCGCAAGCGCGGCAATGATGACAAGGGATCGGATGGGCTGCATGGTTCCGTCTTGAAAACCGTTTCGGAAGAGTCTAACGGCCAGTGTCCCGCGCACAATGCCGTCCCGGTTCACGGCTGCGCGACGGACAGGCCCCCGACGCCGCCCTCCTGCCACGCGGCGCGCGCCTGCACAACAGCCCCCGCGCCGGAACGGCGCCGAAGGAGAGTTCAAGATGTTCCGCGGTTCGATGCCTGCCCTGGTGACGCCCTTCAGGGACGGTGCGGTCGATTTCAAGGCGCTCGACGCGCTTGTCGAATGGCACGTCGCCGAAGGCAGCCACGGGCTGGTACCGGTCGGCACCACCGGCGAAAGCCCGACGCTGAGCCACGAGGAACACGAACAGGTGATCGAGGCCGTGGTCAAGGCCGCCGCCGGGCGCTTCCCTGTGATCGCCGGCGCCGGGTCGAACAGCACGGCCGAGGCGATCCGATTCGTCCGCCACGCAGAGGAGGTCGGCGCCGATGCCGCGCTGGTCGTCACCCCCTATTACAACAAGCCCACCCAGGCCGGGCTGATCGCGCATTTCCACGCGCTGCACGAAGCCTCGGGCATCCCGATCATCATCTACAACATTCCCGGCCGCTCGGTCGTGGACATGTCGCCCGAAACCATGGGCGAGCTGGCGCGCCTGCCGCGGATCATCGGCGTGAAGGATGCGACCGGCCGGCTGGAACGCGTGTCGATGCAGCGCGAAAGCTGCGGCAAGGACTTCATCCAGATTTCGGGCGAGGATGCGACCGCGCTGGGGTTCAACGCCCATGGCGGCATCGGCTGCATCTCGGTCACGGCGAACGTCGCGCCGCGGCTCTGCGCCGAGTTCCAGGAAACGACGCTGGCCGGCGACTACGCGAAGGCCCTGGAATATCAGGATCTTCTGATGCCCCTGCACTCCGCGATCTTCATCGAACCGGGCCTGGCGGGCGCGAAATACGCGCTGTCGCGGCTGGGCCGCTGTTCCGAGGAGGTGCGCCTGCCGCTGCTGCCGATCACCGAAAGCACGCGCCGCGCGATCGACGAGGCGATGAATTTCGCCGGCCTCAGGCCCTGACACCCGCGGCGCGCGGAAACCGCGACCGCAAGATCACCCCGATCCGACGAGGGTGACCCCGGCGGCGCGCATCTGCTCCAGCGACCCGGCAAGCGACCCGTCGAGGTCGATCGCCCGGCAGGCGGTCAGCTCGACGGTGACGACGAAGCCCAGCCGCGCCGCATCCAGCGCCGACCAGGCGACGCAGAAATCCGTGGCCAGCCCGACCAGCGTCAGCGAGGCGACGCCGCGGCTGCGCAGATAGCCCTGCAGGCCGGTCGGCGTGGACTGGTCGTTCTCGAAGAACGCCGAATAGCTGTCGATGCCGGGCCGGAAACCCTTGCGCAGGATCAGGTCGGCCGGATCGGTGCGCAGATCGGGATGAAACGCGGCACCGGCGCTGCCCTGCACGCAATGCGCCGGCCACAACACCTGCGGGCCATAGGGCATGCGGGTCAGCGAAAAGGGCTCGCCGCCCACGTGGCTGGTCGCAAAGGACGTGTGATCGGCCGGGTGCCAGTCCTGGGTGAGCACCCGCACCGGGTAATCGTCGATCATCGCGTTGATCGGGGCGACCACCTGATCGCCCTTCTCGACCGCCAATGCCCCGCCCGGACAGAAATCGTTCTGGACATCGATGACGATCAGGGCGTCGCTCGCCGGGCGCATGGCATCTCCTTGGCTTTCGAACAGGGGTAGAAGCCCCCGGCAGACACGTCAACCCGCCGGCACCTTGCGCGCCCGCGCCCCTTCGGCCTAACTGGGCCCAACGCGAAGAGAGGCGCAAATGGCCGTTGATACCTGGGACGAGATCCGCACCGCCTGGCACGTCGCGCGCGCCGGCACCGTCAGTGGCGCGGCCGAGGCGCTGGGGGTGCATCATGCCACCGTCATCCGCCATGTCGACGCGCTGGAGGCGCGGCTGGGCGTAAAACTGTTCCAGCGACACGCCCGCGGCTACACCCCGACCGAGGCCGGCGAGGCCCTGGCCCAGGTCGGCCGCGCCACCGACGAGCAGTTCACCCAGCTTGCCGCCCGGCTCAAGGGGCTCAGCGGCGGGATCGAGGGCGATCTCATCGTCACCACCGTGCCCGAACTCTGCGGCGTACTGGTCGAGGCGCTGACACCGCTCTTGCGCGAACACCAGGCCCTGAACCTGCGCATCCGCACCGACCGGCGCGTGCTGCGTCTGGAATACGGCGAGGCGCATGTCGCGCTGCGCGCCGGCAAGCAACCGGTCGAGCCGGACAATGTCGTACAGCTTCTGGCCCAGCGGTCCGTCGCGCTTTATGCCGCGCCGGCCTACCTGGCCGAAATGGGCCGGCCGGAAACCGATGCCGACCTCGCCGGCCATCGCTTCGTCGGCGATGACCTCGACGATTCCCGCGCCCCCTATTTCCGCTGGCTGGCCGAACTGGGCGCCCGGCAAATCGCGCGCTGCAACGACACCGCGGGCCGGCTGACGGCGATGCGCGCGGGGCTGGGCCTCGGGTTTCTGACCGAGGGCAACGACGCCGCCGGGTTGGAGATGGTCCTGCCCTCGCGCCCCGAATGGGAGGTGCCGCTGTGGCTGGTCACTCATGTCGATCTGCACCGCACGGCCAAGGTCCAGGCCGCCGTGTCGGCGCTGAAGCGCGGCCTTGGCGGGTGAGCCTTTCGGCGGCCCACGACCCCGACCGCCGCGCGGCGCTGCAGGGCCATGCGGCGATGCTGGCCTTCTCGGCGCTGGTCGCCGGATCGTTCAGCCTGGGCGCGCTCGTCGCGAACGAGGTCGACCCGGCGGCGCTGACCGCCATCCGCTTCCTGCTGGCCGCGGCCGTCCTCGGCGCGCTGGCGGTCGTGCTGTCGCGCCACGGCGGCTTTCGCCCGGCGCATTTTCGCGCGCCCTGGCGCTACCTGCTCCTCGCCGCGCTCTTCGCCGGCTACTTCGTGCTGATGTTCGAGGGGCTGAAGACCGCGCATCCGGTTTCGGCCGGGGCGGTCTTCACGCTGACGCCCCTGATCACCGCCGCCTGCGCCTGGCCGCTCCTGGGCCAGCGGCCGGACCGGCGCATCCTGCTGGCGCTGGCCATCGGCGCGGCCGGCGCGCTCTGGGTCATCTTCCGCGCCGATCTGCGCGCGCTGCTCGCCTTCCAGATCGGCCGGGGCGAGGCGATCTATTTCATCGGGGTGATCTGCCACGCGGTCTTCACGCCGATGCTGAAGAAGCTGAACCGCGGCGAGCCGGCGCTGGTCACCACGACAATGGTCATGGCGGCGGGTTTCGGGCTGCTTCTGGCCTGGGCCTGGCGCGAGATCGCGGCGATCGGCTGGCTGTCGCTGGCGCCCTGGATCTGGGCGGTGATCCTGTATCTGGTGCTGGCGACGACGGCGCTGACCGTGGTCCTGCTGAACTTTGCCGCGCAACGCCTGCCGTCGTCCAAGGTGATGGCCTACACCTACCTGACGCCCGCCTGGATCATCCTGTGGGAACTGGCGCTGGGGCACGGCGCGCCCGGCGCGCTGATCCTGCCCGGCGTTGCGCTGATCGTCATCGCGCTGTTGCTGCTCCTGCGCGAGGACCGGCCGGCGCCGCCGCAACCGCCCGGCTGAGGCCCGCGGGTCGGTTCGCGCCGCTCTCCCGCCCCGAAGGAGCCAGGCCCAGAAGTTTCATTGCGGTTAACGCCGGAATTTTCTGATTTTATATCAGGCGCTTGCCCGGATGCGCACGCGTGCGCATCCGGGCCGCTGTCGTCGCTTCACCCGTCCGGGCGGCACCCGAGCGCGGCCGCGCGCTTCATTCCGATAGACGCTCCGCGATCTCGGCGCGAAGGGCCTCGATCCGGTCCGCCAAGGCTCGGCGCGCTTCCTCGGCGGCGGCGATCTCGCCGTCCAGCGCGTCGACGCGGGCGCGGCGGCTGCGCGTCGCCTCGCTCTCGTCGTCCAGCCGCACGATCAGGTCGACCAGCCGCGCCTGTTCGCGCGCCAGCGCCTGCGCCTCGGCCTCGGCCTTGTCCATGCCCTGCCGCGCCTCGACCAGCGCGCGGTTCAGCCGCGCGATCTCTTCCAGCCGGTCGCGCAGCTCCGGGTCCGGGGTGCGCGCCTGCCAGTCGGTCAACGTGACAAGGTCCATGTCGGCGATCGCGAACCGGCGCAGTTGCGGCTGGCGTTCACGCACCGCATGCACGACCTCGGCGCCCGCCGGCAGGTCGATCCGCCACCGCCAGGCATCGGCGCGCGCCTCGACCCCGTCGGGATTGTCCAGCGCCCAGTCGTCGCGGCGCGGATGCTCCAACGTCAGCGTGCGGTCAGACCCCGGCGCACCGCTGATCCGGTAGCGGGTCTCGCGCACCAGATCCTCGGCCACTTCCAGCACGCCGCGCACCAGACGCATCTCGCGCACCACCTCGTCGCGCGCCGCGGTCTCGCGGATCTCGATGGCGGTGTCGCGGGCGAAATCCACCACCGCGCTGGCACCGGGCGCCAGTTCGGGGATCAGTGCATCGCCGGCGTGTCCGATTCCGTCCTCGTAAAGGGTCAGGACGCCGGCGGGCAGGCGCAGCGGCAACGGGTTCTCGATCTCCAGCGCGATCTGCGGATGCACCGCGCCGGACCCGCCCCGGTAAAGCCGCAACCGCGCGTCGGGCAGCGATTGCGACAGGAACGGCAGGCTCAGCATCTGCCCGGCGGCCAGAGTCACCGGCGCCTCCAGCGTGAAGCGCGTGACGCTGTCGCTGTCGGCACCCTCGACCGGCGCGGCGGCGGTATCCGCAGCCATCGCCTCAGGCACGGCGAAGCTGCGCGCCATGGCAGGGGAAGGCGCCGGCTCGCGCCAGCCGTCCTGCCGGTGATAGAGGTCGGGCGCGATCGCCCGCACCGCGCCGGTCGCCAGCGTCAGGCGCACCGCGTCCCAGTCGTGGCCCGTCGCGTTCTCGATCACCGCCCAGCCGCTCAGCTGCAACCCGTCGCCTTCGTCGACCGCCCGCCACGCTGTGCGCCAGACCGGCGTCGTCTGCAGCCAGGCCAGGCGCACGTCGCGCGCGCTGTCGTCGTCGGTGGCGATCGCCACCTCGATCCGGTTGGGCGCGCGGCCGGCCTGCCACGCGGCCAGCGCGGCGGCGACATCGGCGCGGTCGGCGGCGTCGCTCAGGCGCACCGCCACCCCCTCGCCCAGGCGGAAGCTGTGCAGCCGGCCATCACCGTCCATCAGCGTCAGCAGCGCGCAGGTGCCGTCCTCGCACTCGCGCGTGGTGACGCCCATGCCGGTGCCTTCCCAGACCGTGCCCCGGCGCTCGACCGAGAGCGGCGCGCCGACCAGCGCGCCCAGCAGCCGCGCCGGGTCGGACACATCCTCGGGCGCGAAGGGCAGGTTGGCAAAGGCATCGTCGAAGGCCCCCGGCCCGGGCAGCGTCAGCCGCGCGAGCCCGCCCGCCGGATCGGCGATGCGCAGGCTTTTCAGCAGATCGTCGATCTGCCCGCGCACGACGCTCAGGCGCAGCGGATCGGGGCCAAGCCGCCCCTCGGCCTCGATGAGCGCGAGGCCGGCGGTCGACAGCGTGACGGCGCGGACGCGGGTGTCGGCCGCGGCGGCCGAGGCAAGGGCCAGCGCCGCGGCAAGAAGGGCGGAGGGAAAGAGGCGGGACATCGGAAACTCCAACAGGGCCGGAATGGCCAGCGTGCGCAGTCTACGCCCCACCGATGCCGCCGCAAGGGACCGCGCGTTCACCTTGCAGCGAGACCGGCGCGCTTTCGGCTTGAGCCGGCGCGGCGGGACCACTATGCGCACAGGGGCAAAGGAGGGCGGCGAGATGAGCTTCAACACCTTCGGACGTCTTTTCCGCGTCACCACCTGGGGCGAAAGCCACGGCCCGGCGCTGGGGGCCACGGTCGACGGCTGCCCGCCGGGCGTGGCGCTGGACGAAAGCCTGCTGCAGCCCTGGCTCGACCGGCGCCGCCCCGGGCAGAACCGCTATACCACCCAGCGGCAGGAGGCCGATCAGGTCGAGATCCTGTCGGGCGTCTATGAGGGGCGCACCACCGGCACGCCGATCCAGCTGATGATCCGCAACACCGACCAGCGCTCGAAGGACTATTCGGCGATTGCCGAGACCTTCCGGCCCGGCCATGCCGACATCACCTATCACCAGAAATACGGGCTGCGCGACCCGCGCGGCGGCGGCCGGTCCTCGGCGCGCGAGACGGCAGCGCGGGTGGCGGCGGCGGGCGTGGCGCGCGCCGTGCTGGCGGACCTGGTGCCGGGTCTGTCGGTGCGGGGCTACATGGTACAGATGGGTCCGCGCGCCATCGACCGGGCGCGGTTCGACGCGGATCAGATCGACCGCAACCCGTTCTGGTGCCCCGATGCCGAAACCGCCACGGCCTGGGCCACGGACCTCGACGCGCTGCGCAAGGCCGGCAATTCGGTAGGCGCGGTGATCGAGGTCGCGGCCCGCGGCGTGCCGGCGGGCCTCGGCGCGCCGATCTACGCCAAGCTGGATGTGGACCTGGCGGCGGCGATGATGTCGATCAACGCGGTGAAGGGGGTCGAGATCGGCGCGGGCTTCGGCGCCGCGGCGCTGACCGGGGTCGAGAATGCCGACGAGATCGCGCCAGGACCGCAGGGGCCGGCCTTCGGGTCGAACCACGCCGGCGGCATCCTCGGCGGCATCGCCACCGGCCAGGAGGTGGTGGTGCGCTTCGCGGTGAAGCCGACCTCCTCGATCCTCACGCCGCGCGCCTCGATCACCCGCGCCGGCGAGGCGACCGAGGTGGTGACCAAGGGCCGCCACGACCCCTGCGTCGGCATCCGGGCGGTGCCGGTGGGCGAGGCGATGATGGCCTGCGTGCTGCTCGACCAGTTGCTCCTGCACCGCGCCCAGTGCGGCGAGGGGCCGCGCGGGCAGATCCCGACGACGGACTGACCGGAAACGGGGGCGCGCCGGCCGACCCCATCGAGGGGCCGGCCGGCGCCGATGGGCTGCGCCCATCGTGGCCAGGCCGCACCCATCCGCCACGGATCACCCCTCTCGACATGTTCGCAGCGGCAGCGCCAAGGCCCGGCGCGCGCGGCCGGCACGGGGCGGGTGGGTGGGCGTGCCGGTCGCGCGCGCCGACTTCACCACCCGCGGCACCGCGCGCCGCTCAGTTCCCCGCCCAGTCCTCGCCGACATGCTCTGCCAGATAGGTCAGGATGATCTCGCGCTCCTCGGGATCGAGCTCGGGCATGCCCTGTTCCTCGACCATCCAGTCCAGCAACTCGTCCCAGACCCGGCGCGAATAGCCGCCGTTCGTCACCGTGCGCAGGCTGTGGCACGCCTGGCAGGCATAGAAGGTCTCCTCCGCGCCCTCACCCGGGGGCAGGGGCGCGAATTCGTGCTCATCCTCGGCCAGCGCCGGCGCGGCGACCGCGAGGGCGAGGGCGAAGGCGGGGGCGGCCCGCGCCGCCCCCCCGAAAAGCGTCTTGCGCATGCGTTCCCCCTCAGGCCGCGACGACGTGGATGCGGTGGCAGGAGTTGTTGAGATACCCGCGCGGGTTCCAGCCCGGCACGACCATCGGCTGGCTGCGGCCGAAATCGTCGGTGGCGCGCGCCCATACCTCGTAATAGCCGGCCTGCGGCAGGGTCACGTTCGCCCGCCAGCGCTGCCAGGCGTAGCGGTTGACCGGCGCTTCGACCGTCGCCGGCTGCCAGGTCGCGCCGAAATCGATGGAGGTCTCCATCGCCGCGACACGGTTGTCGCCGGCCCAGGCCTGTCCGCGCACCTCGAACGGACGCCCGGCGGACACCTCGTGCCCGCCGACCGGGTCGGTGATCACCGATTTCACGATCATCGAGCCCATGACCATCATGTCCGCTTCCGGCACCTCGGCGCCCGCCTCGACCGGGTAGCGCGGCACGCGGTAGCTGAGCCCGGTCATCCCCGGCCCGTCATGTTCGCGGTCGCGCACCAGGACCCGGGTCAGCCATTTCTGGCTCACCGATCCGGCCCAGCCCGGCGCCACGATCCGCGCCGGATAGCCATGCGCCAGCGGAATGTCCTCGCCGTTCATCTTCAGCGCGATCAGCGTGTGCGGGTCCATCATCTTGTCGATCGGCCCCCCGCGCGAGATCGCCTGCCGGTCCGGGTCGCCCGAAAGATGCTCGTCGTAGCTGAAATGCCCGGTATAGACCGCCGACTGCTTCAGCCCGGCGCGGCGCAGAACGTCGCGCAGCCGTACGCCGGTCCATTCCGAACAGCCGATGGCGCCGATCGTCCAGGGATTGCCGCGCGGCAGCGGGTTGAAGCCGGCGCGCCCGTTGCCGCCGCATTCGATCTGCAGCTGCAGCGTCACCGTCTCGAACTCGTCCATCAGCTGGTCGTAGCTGAGCTCCAGCTCCTCCTCGACCTCGCCCTCGATCTTCAGCCGCCATTCGGCCTTGCTCATCGGCATCGGCATGGTGCCGTTGTTGCGGATGAAGTGCACGTCGGTCGGGGTGATGTCATCGTCCAGAAGATGCGGCGGCGTCTCCATGTTCACCGGCCGGTCGTTGTGCACGATCATGTCGCCGTGCTTCGAGTCCAGCGTGAATTCGTCCACCGTCTCGGCCAGCGCGGCCGGGATCAAGCCCATCGGCATGTTGGCGCTGAACGGAATCGTGGTGCCCAGCACCGCCCCCATCGAGGCCAGCCCCGCCCCCCGCAGGAACCCGCGCCGGTCCGGCCCGGCCTTGCGCCCGAAGACCAGCCAGTCGGCGCGTTCGGGGTTTTCATGATAAAGCTCGACCAGCCCGCGTTCTTTCTTCGGCATTCCCGTTCCTCCCTTTGGTCGGGGCGGCGCGACACCGTCCCTGAAAGCAGAGACGCACAGGGTCCCGCCAATATTCCGGAGGGTGCGAAAAAAATCTCGCGGTCAGGTCAGGCAGCGCTGGCGCGCGGCGCGCAGCAGTGCCAGGCGCGCCGGCTCGGGGGTTCGGCGGGTGATCGTCGCCTCGTTCAGCGCCGCGGCAATGGTGGCGAAGCGCGCGCCGTCCATCTCGCGGGCGATGACCAGATAGCCCTGCCCGGCCGCCCGCCAGTGCGCGCTGCGCAGATTTCCCTGCACCAGCAGCGTCAGCGCGCTGTCGCCGGTGCGCGCCGCCGGCATCTCGAACAGGCTCAGCCGGCACTGGTTGGTGCCAAGAAAGGCATAGTGGATCCCGGCGCGGCCGTCCTGCGTCTGCAGCGGCGCGGTCCGCACCAGCCGCAGCCCGGTCGCCTCGATGACCGAGGTCAGCCAGACCGGTGCCTCGGCCGCGGTCTCGGCGCCGCTTTCGGCCCAGGCGTCGTGCGCGGCGACCTCGGGCTGCAGGGCCGGGCCGGGGGTGTGCAGCCAGGCCCCCGCCGCGACCGCCAGAACCAGCCCCGCCACCAGACCCAACGCCAGCCGGTAGCGGCGGGCGGCGCGACGGGGCGGGGCTGGGGCCGGGATCACGGGCAGCGCGTCGACGCCGGGCGCGAAGCTGCCGGCCAGCGCCGCCTTCAGCCGGTGCAGCCGGGCGATGCGCGCGGCGAGCGCCGGATCGTTCGCAGCGCGCCGGGCGATCTCGGCGGCGGCGGCGGGGGTCAGTTCGCCGTCGACATAGGCGTTCAGTTGCGCGTCGTCGAACGCCGCCCCGGTGCTGCGCCCCCCGCTCATCGCCGGCCCCCCCGGCGGGCGGGAAACGGCACCACCGCGGCGTCCTGCAACTGCGCGGCCAGCGCGGCGCGGGCGCGGCTGATGCGGCTCATGACGGTCCCTCGCGGCGTTTCCAGAAGTTCGGCGGTCTCCTCGTAGCTGAAACCGGCGATATCGACCAGCGCCAGAACGTCGCGGTGATCCTTGCTCAGCCGCTGGAAGGCCGCGCGCACCAGCAGCACGTTGACCAGGCTCTCCTCGCCCCCCGGCCCGGGCTGGGCCTCGGGTTCCACCTCGGGATCGATCAGGCCGGCGCGCAGCCCCTCGCGGCGCAGCCGGTCGATCCAGAGGTTGCGCATCAGCCGGAACATCCAGACCCGGAACGCCCGGCTGTCGCGCGGCACCGACGCCGCCGCCATCGCCCGCACCATCGCGTCCTGATAGAGGTCCTCGGCATCGGCCAGTTCGCGCGACAGCGCGCAGGCATAACCGAAAAGGCGCCGACGCAGCGATTGCAGCGTCTCGTGATGATGCGCGTCGAACACGCCCGCCCCTCCCCGCCGGGTTGTCCTGCACGCCAGCCTAGCCCCACCCGCGCGAAAGGAACAGAGGCCGCGCTCAGTTGCCGGGCAGCAGCTTGCCGGGGTTCATGATGTTCTCGGGGTCCAGCGCCGCCTTCACCGCCGCCATCACCTGCCAGCCGTGCCCGTGCTCGGCCTCCATGTACTTGACCTTGCCCAGCCCGATGCCGTGCTCGCCGCTGACCGTGCCGCCCAGCTTCAGCGCGCGTTCGGCCATCCGCGCGGCCAGCTTCTGCGCCTTTTCCCACTCGACCGCGTCGCCCGCCTTCGGCAGCAGCAGCGCGTGAAAGTTCCCGTCGCCCACATGCCCCACGATCGGCCCCGGTATCCCGCTGTCGGCGATATCCGCCGCCGTCGCCTCGACCGCCTCGGCCAGGCGCGAGATCGGCACGCAGATGTCGGTGGTGATCGGCGCGGTGTCGGGATAGGCCGCCAGCATCGCCCGGTACGAATTGTGGCGCATCGCCCACAGCCGGTTGCGGTCCTCGGCCAGGCTCGCCCAGCGAAAGTCCTCGGCGCCGAAATCCCGCGCGATTTCGCCGAAACGCTCGGCCTGCTCGGCCACACCCGCCTCGGAGCCGTGAAACTCCACCATCAGATGCGGCGCATCCGCCCAGCCGGCCTGCGCCTGCGCGTTGAAGGCCGCCGCCGCCGCGGCATCGACAAACTCGATCCGCGCCATCGGGATGCCCGACTGGATGGTGGCGATGACCGCGCCCACCGCCCCCTCCATGTCGGAAAACGCGCAGACCGCGGCGCTGACCGCCTCGGGCTGGCCGTGCAGCTTCAGCGTCACCTCGGTGATCAGCCCCAGCGTCCCCTCGGACCCCACGAACAGCGCCGTCAGGTCGTACCCGGTCGACGATTTGGGCGCCCGCGTCCCGGTGCGGATCACGCGGCCATCGGCCAGCACCACCTCCAGCCCCAGCACATTGCCGCGCATCGTGCCGTAGCGCACCGCCGTCGTCCCCGACGCCCGCGTCGACGCCATGCCCCCCAGCGAGGCATTTGCCCCCGGATCGACCGGAAAGAACAGCCCCGTCGCGCGCAACTCGGTGTTCAGCGCCTCGCGCGTGACACCCGGCTGGACCACCGCGACCATGTCCTCGGGCAGGACCTCCAGCACCTTGTCCATGCGCGTGAAATCGACCGTCACCCCCCCGCGCGGCGCGATCGAGTGCCCCTCGAGCGAGGTACCGGTCCCCCAGCCGATCACCGGCAACCCGGCCTCGGCGCAGATCCGCACGATCGACGCCACCTCCTCGGTCGTCTCGGGATAGACCACGGCGTCGGGCGGCATCAGCGGGAAATGCCCCTCGCTGCGGCCGTGAAGGTCGCGGTCGGACTGCGATTGCGTGAAACGCGGCCCCAGCAGGTCGGCCAGCGCGGAATAGGCGGTGCTCATGCGGGTTCCCTCCAGTCAGGCGCCAACCTAGCGCCCGCCGCGGCGGCTGTGAAGCACCTGACGGGTGCTTGACCTGACCGGCGTTCCGGCGTCTGCATGGGACGATGACACTGCCCCCGGCGGAGGACCGCGTGGACCCGAAACGCAACACCGCCTTTCCACGGCTGCGCCGCCAGATCGACCTCGGCTGGCGGCGGATGCGGCTGCACGGGCCGGGGCAGCTGCAGTTCTGGGTCATCGCGCTGGTCATCGGCGTGCTGGCCGGGTTTGCCGCGCTTCTGTTCCGCGCCGGGATCGACGCGCTGCAGACCCTGCTCTACGGTGCCGACGACCGCGCCATCCTCGATGTCGCGCGCGCCCTGCCCTGGTATCTGCTGGTCGCCATCCCGGCGACCGGCGGGCTGGTCGTCGGGCTGATCCTGCACCGCTTCACGCCCGACGGCCGGGCGCGCGCCGTCGCCGACGTGATCGAGGGGGCCGCCCTCACCCGCGGCCGGATCGAGATGCGCGCCGGGCTCGCCTCGGCGGCGGCCTCGCTGATCACGCTGGGCAGCGGCGGCTCGGCCGGGCGCGAGGGGCCGGTGGTGCACCTCGCCGGGCTGATCTCGACCGCCATCGCGCGGCGCATCGACGCCAGCGGCGTGACCGGGCGCGACCTGCTGGGCTGCGCCGTCGCCGCCGCCGTCTCGGCCTCGTTCAACGCGCCCATCGCCGGCGCGATCTTCGCGATGGAGGTGGTGCTGCGCCACCACGCGCTGCACGCCTTCGCGCCCATCGCCATCGCCTCGGTCGCGGGCACCGTGGTCAACCGCCTGAACTACGGCAATGTCGCCGAATTCTCGCTGCCCGAAAGCCAGGGGCTGGCCTTTTACTGGGAGATCCCGGCCTTCCTGATCCTCGGCGTCGTCTGCGGCGCGGTGGCGGTGGTGATGATCCGCGCCATCTTCTGGACCGAGGATGGCGCCAGCCGCCTGCAGGCGGCGACGGGGCTGCCGCGCTGGCTGCGCCCGGCCATCGCCGGCGCGCTGGTCGGCGCGCTGGCCACCCAGTTCCCCGAGGTGATCGGCATCGGCTATCAGGTCACCTCGCTGGCGCTGACCGGCCAGATGCTTCTGCACGAGGCGATCGTGATCGCGGCGCTGAAGGTCGCGGCCGTCGCCATCACCCTGGGCGGCCGGATGGGCGGGGGCATCTTCTCGCCGGCGCTCGTGGTCGGCGCGCTGACCGGGCTGGCGTTCGGGCTGATCGCCACGGGGTTCCTGCCGCAGGTTTCGGGCGTGGCGAATGTCTATGCGCTGGCCGGGATGGGCGCTGTGGCCGCCGCGATCCTCGGCGCGCCGGTCTCGACCACCCTCATCGTGTTCGAGATGACGGGCGACTGGCAGACCGCCATCGCGGTGCTGGCGGCGGTCTCGACCGCGACGGCGGTGGCCAGCCGGTTCATCCGCCGCTCGTTCTTTTTGACGCAGCTGGCGCGGCGCGGGGTGCGGATCGCGCAGGGGCCGCAGGAATACCTGCAGCAGGTCACCACCATCCGCGGCGCGATGTGCAAGCCCGGCGCCCGCGGCGCCCCGGAGGAGGACGCGCTGGCCGCGCTCGCCGCGCAGGGCCGGGCGCTGGACGCCGACGCCTCGCTGAAGACCGCGCTGCGGCTTTTCGACCGCACCGGGGCCACGCATCTGGCCGTCACCCGCGCCGGCCCCAATGGGTCGCGCGCCGTGGTCGGCAGCCTGTCGCATGTCGACGCGCTGCGCGCCTTCACCCGCGTGCTGGCCGCCACCGCGGCCGAGGAACACTCCTGACGCCGCGCGCCCGCCGCACCCCCCCGGAATGGCGCCGGTGTTGCGCCGGGGCGCGGGGCAGCGTTCGTTACTGCCATACGCTTGCCATACGCTTGCCAGCCACTTGCCATACGCCTGCCAGCACCCTTGCCAGCGCCCCGCGCATCCCCATATCTGATCGCGTACCCAAGCCGCCGGAACGGAGACGCGCATGACCGGATACCTCAAGACCACGGTCCTGATGGCTGCAATGACAGGACTTTTCCTAGGCATCGGCTACCTGATCGCCGGTGCCGGCGGCGCCCTGATCGCGCTGGTGGTGGCCGCAGGCATGAACGCATTCGCCTGGTGGAACTCGGACAAGATGGTCCTGCGCATGCACAACGCCCGCCCCGTCGACGCCCACACCGCCCCCGAACTACAAGAGATGGTGGTCCAGCTGGCCCGCAACGCCAACATGCCGGTGCCCGCCGTCTACATCATTGACGAGGATCAGCCCAACGCCTTCGCCACCGGCCGCAACCCCGACAACGCCGCCGTCGCCGCGACGACCGGCCTGCTGAAACGCCTTTCGCAGGAAGAATTGGCGGCAGTGATGGCGCACGAACTAGCCCACATCCGCAACTACGACACGCTGATCATGACCGTGACCGCCACCTTCGCCGGCGCGATCTCGATGCTGGCGAACTTGGCGCTGCTCTTCGGCCGCGGCCGCAACGGCTCCAACCCCATCGCCCTGATCGCGATGATGTTCCTCGCCCCCCTCGCCGCCGGCCTGGTGCAGATGGCCATCTCGCGCTCCCGCGAATACGAGGCCGACCGTGCGGGCGCCGAGATCTGCGGCAACCCCCTCTGGCTCGCCGCGGCGCTCAAGCGCATCCAGGGTTTCGCCGCGCGCATCGACAACGCCGCCGCCGAGCGTAACCCGGCCACGGCGCATATGTTCATCATCAACCCGCTGCACGCCTTCAAGCACGACAAACTGTTCTCGACCCACCCCTCGACCGAAAACCGCGTGGCGGCGCTGGAAAAGTTGGCCGCCGAAACCGGCCAGAGCCGCCCGTCTTCGGTGCCCCGCTCCGGGCGCGGCGCGCAGACCGGCCCCTGGGCCTGATCCCACGCCATCCCGTACAGAGGGGTGGCGCCCGGAAAGATGGTTTATTTCAGGATAACAGAAAAACAAAGGTCGTTTGATTACAGCACCTTGCCGAAGCGTCCACGCGTGGACCACGCGCCCCGCCGGCTGAAATCGGTCAAGATCCGGTGATGCCCCGAGGCCGCTGCGTTGGCTTTACTCCGCTGCCGGACGGACCTGCTCGGCCTCGGTAGCGAGCCCTTCAAGGTGGTCGGCGATGGCCGCAGCGATGGCGCGCTTGTTCGCCACCGGTGTCACCCCCTCCCGCGTCACGAAAAGCGCGCGCTGCTCGTGTCCCGCCGTGTCCTCCCCCCGAGTCGCGACGACCAGACCGGCGCGGTCCAGCCGGCGCGCTGCGACCTCGGCCAGCTCGGCCTCCTCGACTCCTTCGAGGTACTTGAAAGCCACGCAGCGCATCGCCGGGTCGGCGTCGCAGGCCAGGTCGATCACCTTCTCGGTCGGGGCAAGCTCCAGCATCAGGCTCTTCTGCCCCGACGCGATCTTGCCAGTGACCTGCCGCGCCGGCCGGTAGTCGGCCACCCCGGCGGAAAACACCCCCGCGAACAACCCCCCGCGCACGCGATCAAGGACAAGGTCGCGGTAGGCGTCAAAGGTTCGGGCCACGGTCAACGGAAACGGCGTCGTCGGGCGCCAGGCGCCATCGCCCAGGATCAGCTCGGCCTCGGCCCCGCGCCAGATCAGTTCCTCGGCCACGCGCGCGCCAAGACGCCCGCGAAACCGGTTCACGATCCGCCGCACGTTGTCGATCTCGACCGGCGTCGGCCCGGCGGTGACCATGATCCGCTTGCCACGCAGCGGCGACGTGCTCAATGCCCGCCCGACGGCGATGCACAGCAATTCCGTATCGGGCAGGTTGTGCTTGCCATAGGCGTCGCGCGGCGCGACGAACCGCACGCCCTGCGCGGCCAGTCGCCGGGAATTGTCGACCAGCTGCGCGTTGTGCATCGTGCCGTGCATCGTCGGCGCGACCAGAACCTGGCTGCGCCCCTGCTCCATCCGACCCAGTGCCGAGATCAGCGCCGAGGCGACCACGGTGTCACCGATCCCATGCGCCATCTTGGCAATGGTCGAATGCGTCGCCGGCGCGACCAGGTAGGCGTCGAAGGGGTCGGCGTCGGACAGATGCTCTGCCGCCCAGGTCAGGCCACCCACCACCGGGCCCAGGGTCGCCCATTCCAGCGCCTCGCGCGCCACGTAGCGCAGCGCGTCGTCGCTGGCGAAGGCGGTGACCCGCGCCCCATGCCGGCGCAGGCCGCGGGCCAGTGCCGGTGTCTTCATCGCCGCGATGCCGCCGGTGACCAGAAGCGCCACGCGCTTGCCCGCCAATCGATCCGAGGCGGGCGGCACGTCGTGATCGCCCATGTCCGAGGGCGTGGGCGCAGAGAAGTCCCAGTCGTAAAGGCTCATGCCTGCGCCTCTTCCCCGCCCGTGATGTCACTGTCGACTGCCGTGCTCAGCCACTTGATATGGCTTCCCTGCGCGCGGTCGAGACGGGTGTTCAACGCTTCGAAATGGCGCGGGTGGAACCGGCTTTTCTTGCCCAGCACCTCGTTGATCTCGGGGCGCACCTCGATGTCGAACAGATCGAGTTCATGCAGCATCAGTGTCGGGCTGTAGGGACGCCCCTCGCCCAGCCAGGCGGGGATGATGGTGACGGCGTCGGGAATGCCCTGCGCATAGACGCGCATCGCGTCATCGGTGTAGGAGGAGTCGGCCGCGTGCCAGCGTCCGCCCAGCTTGACCGCGCCGAAGTAGTGCCGCACGGTCTGGCGCATCATCGGCTGCCAGCCCAGGGGCATCAGCAGGCCCAGGACATCCATATCCATCGGCATCTCGACGAAACCGGCTTCCAGGCCCGCGGCGCGCATCAGGGCAACCTGCAGGTTGGCCTTGGTCGTGCACATGCCCGAGCCGCGCTTGAGCGTGTCAGAGGCACGCTCCTGCCAGGTCCCGAAGCGGTAGGGCATCGCCTGCACGAACAGAAAGATCGCCTCGGCGGTCGAGGAGGGCGTCGCCCGGCGCAGGCGGATCGCACGGCGGCGGATCTCGGGGTGGTCATGGTCGCACAGGGTCGTCGGATCGGGAAGATCAACCGGCGGCGTGGCGGCGGTTTCGGCGGAATCGGCGGCGATCAGCGCGCGCGTCAGCGCCATGCGCAAACTACGGTTCACGGGCGCGGTCCACTTGGCCGAGGTCATGTCCAGGGTCCAGACGCGCGTCGGACCGTCGGCCATAAGCTTCGCCCCCTCGGCGCCAGACAAATGATTTCCCGGCCCCCACCAACCTTCGCGTCCGACAAGCCGGCCGTCGAGGACGACATGCAGCGATTGCGCGCCCGTATTGCCCAGCGGCTCCTGCGCGGCGAGTTCACGGACATTCCCGAAATGGTAGATCGGCGCGCCGTCATCGCCGAGATAGAGGCTCAGCGTTGAATCCTCGAAGTAATGAGGAAGTTGGGCGTCGGCGAGGAGAGCGAAGGTCAAGGTCATGGCGGTTTTCCCGATTTCACGAAGTTTTGCGGTTGTGGGCCGTGCATTGTATTAACCACAAGGGTACAAGCACGGTTACTGACACGTTAACGTCGAACCCTAAAGTCGCAAAGACTCTTTGCTTTGCGACCTCTTACCAATTACTAAAATGGTTACCGTCGGCCTACCGAAGCAAGCGGTCTTTCGATAGATGTTTCTTCAAAGACGCATCAACGTGCCGCTGCGTCGCTTTTCACCGCATTGACGCGAAAGCAGTTGAAATGCGGCCCGGTTGCGGCAATCCTGCCTCCAAAGCCCCCCGCCTTCCCGCCACCCGGCCGTAGCCGGCCATAGCCGGGCACAAGTCAGGTGGGGTTTGCGCGCTGGGGAGGGCGCCGCGATGGAGATACTGCAGCTGCTGCTGAGCGGCCTTGCCAACGGCTGCGTCTACGGGCTGATCGCGTTGGGCTTCGTTCTGATCTACAAGGCGACCGAAGCGGTTAATTTCGCGCAGGGCGATTTCATGATGCTCGGCGCCTTTGTCATGATCGGCCTGGTCAACCCGCAATTCATGGGACTGAGTTTCTGGCTCGCCGTTCCTTTGGCGCTGCTGATCATGGGCGCACTCGGCTATCTTTTCGACATCACCATCCTGCGCCAGCTGTTCGGCCAGAACCAGATTGCCATTGTCATCCTGACCATCGCCCTGGGCTTCGTGATCCGGTTTGTCGCGGGCGTCATCTGGGGGCATGAACCGCTCAACCTCCACTCGCCGCTGGCGCTGGGGGATGTCCGGTTTGGCGAGGTCGTCCTCAGCCTCGCCGATATCGCGGTGATCGTGGTGACGGTGATCCTGACCATGCTGCTCTGGCAGTTCTTCCAGCGCACGAAGCTGGGCCTGGCCATGCAGGCGGCGAGCCAGAACCAGATGGCGGCCTATTACATGGGCATTCCGGTCAAGCGGGTTCAGGGCGCGGTCTGGGCGCTGGCCGCAGCCGTCGCCTGCATCGCCGGGATCCTTTACGCGTCGAAGGGGGCGGTCGATGTCTCGGCCGGGTTCATCGGCATCAAGGCTTTCGCCGCGGCGGTGATCGGTGGCTTCGGCTCGCTGCCCGGCGCCTTGATGGGCGGGCTGATCGTCGGCGTGATCGAGCCCTTCGCGTCGCGCTACCTGCCGCCCGGATACAGCCAGATCGCACCCTACGCGCTGCTGATCATCGTTCTGGTCTTCCGACCGCATGGCCTGTTCGCGCAGGTGCGTACCAAGAAGGTCTGACCCCCATGCGCTTTCACTTCAAGACCAGCTACGACCAGGACATCCGGCTTTTCCCTGACGGCTGGAACCTGGCGGTCTATTCGGCGCTGCTGCTCTTCATGCTCGCGCTGCCCCTGATGCTCGACAGCTTTTTCCTGGGCGAGGTGACGAACGTCCTGATCTGGGCGATCGCCGGGCTGGGCCTGATGCTGCTGACCGGACAGACCGGGCAGATCAGCCTGGGCCATTCGGCCTTCATGGCGCTGGGGTGCTATACCTGCGTGCTGCTCATGGAAGCCGGCATGCCCTTCATCCTGGCCTTCCTGCTGGCGGGCATCATCACCGGCGTGGTCGGCGGGCTGATCGCGGTGCCCGCGCTGCGGCTGCACGGCGTCTATCTGGCGATCGCGACGCTCGCGCTGGCGATCATCGCCGACGACATCATCGTCATGCTGTCGCCCTGGACCGGCGGCGTGAACGGCAAGTTCGCGCCCGACATCGTCATCTTCGGGCTGGAGGTGAACCGCTGGGTGAACCCTGAATACTGGTACTACCTGGCGCTTGCCGTGGCGCTGCTGGTCACGCTGATCTATCGCAACCTCCTGCGCTCGCCGCTGGGCCGCGCCTTTGCCGCCGTGCGCGACAGCGAGGTTTCGGCGCAGGCGATGGGCGTCGATGTCGCGCGGACGAAGACCGTCGCCTTCGGCCTGTCCTGCGCGATCACCGGGCTGGGCGGGGCGCTGATGGGCCTTTTTGCCGGGGCCTTCAACAACGAGACTTTCAACTTCCTGCTCGCCATCCAGCTTCTGATGATGATCGTCGTGGGCGGGCTGGGATTCATCCACGGCGCGTTCCTTGGTGCCATCGTCGTGGCCTTCCTGCCGCAGGGCCTTTCGATCTTCACCGACACGCTGGGCCGCGGCTACCAGATCCCGGGGCTTGAAATCGGGGTGTTCGGGATGATCCTGGTCCTCTTTCTCATCTTCGAGCCGATGGGCCTCTACGGTCGCTGGCTGAAGATACGCATCTGGCTGGAGCTTTTCCCCTTCGCGCGGCGCGACATGTTCCGCCGGCAGAAAAGCTACCTGAAGACGGAGCGGGTGAGATGAGCCTGCTGGAGTTGAAGAACGTCACCCTGAAGTTCGGCGGGGTCACCGCGGTCGACAACCTGACGATGGAACTGCGCGAGGGCGAGGTCTTCGCCTTGGTCGGGCCGAACGGCGCCGGCAAGTCCACCGTCTTCAACATGATCTCGCGCTTCTACACCCCGGCCTCGGGCTCGATCAGCTTCGACGGCCAGGACCTGTTGCGCGTACGATCCCACGACGTGCCGCGCCTGGGCGTCGCGCGCACCTTCCAGAACATCGAGCTGTTCGACCGCGCCACGGTCCTCCAGAACCTGCTGATCGGCCGGCACCGCCACCGGCGCACGACGCTGATCGAGGAGATGTTCTTCGTCGGCCGCGCGTGGGGCGAGGAGCGCGCCCATCGCCACGCGGTTGAGGAGGTGATCGAGTTCCTCGACCTGCAGCCTTACCGCGACAAGTTCATCGCCGGCCTGCCCTACGGGGTGCGCAAGGTCGTCGAACTGGCGCGCGCGCTGGCCACGAAGCCGCGGCTGCTGCTTCTGGACGAGCCCGCCTCGGGCCTGTCGGTCGAGGAGACGCAGGACATGCGCTGGTGGATCGAGGATATCCGCCGCCAGATGGGCATCACCGTCCTGATGGTCGAGCATGACATGGGGCTGGTCGGCAAGGTCTCGGACCGGGTGCTGGCGCTGGATGGCGGCAAGAAGCTGGCCGAGGGCACGCCGGCCGAAGTGCAGGCGCATCCCGAGGTCATCGCCGCCTACCTGGGAACCGGCGCGATCTCTAAGACGGCGAGCGCGACGGGGGAACGGGTATGACGGTCGCGGCCCCATTGCGGCGGCATCGGGCCGCGGATGCGGCGGAACCGCCGGGCGCACAAATTTGTGCGCCCCGGCAAGTAATTGGGAAATATGGGCGTTTTCGATGCCGTTAACCACAGCGAAACCTTTGTCCGAAGCCGGTGACCAGACGCAGGCGCTTCTGGAAATCCGCAACCTCGAGACCTTCTACGGGCCGATCATGGCGATCCGCGGCGTCTCGCTCGACGTGCCGGAGGGCAAGGTGGTCACCGTCCTCGGCGCCAACGGGGCGGGCAAGACGACGCTTCTGAAAACCATCTCGGGGATCATGGACCCTGAAAAGGGCCGCATCGTCTTCGACGGGCACGAGATCCAGGGCCGCGAGCCGCACCAGATCGTGCGCCGGGGGATCGTCCAGGTGCCCGAGGGGCGCGAGGTCTTCCCGCTGCTGACGGTGGACGAGAACCTGAGCCTCGGCGCCTACACCAAATCCAACCGGGCCGAGATCGCCCAAGCGCGCGAGCTTGTCTTCTCCTACTTCCCGATCCTGGCCGAACGCCGCCAGCAGGAGGCCGGCACGCTGTCCGGGGGGCAGCAGCAGATGCTGGCGATCGGGCGCGGGCTGATGCTGAAGCCGCGGATCATGCTTCTGGACGAGCCTTCGCTCGGCCTCTCGCCGCTGCTGACGCAGGAGATCTTCGAGATCCTGCGGCGCCTGAACCAGGAAGCGGGCATGACCATGCTGGTGGTCGAGCAGAACGCGGCCGTCGCGCTCGACCTGGCCAATCATGGCTACGTCATGGAACTGGGCCGCATCGTGATGTCCGACACCGCCGAACGGCTGGCCGCGTCCGAAGATATCCAGCGCTTCTACCTGGGCCACGCCAACGAGGGCGCGCGCGGTGAACGGCGCTGGAAGAAGCGCAAGACATGGCGGTAGGCGGAGGACGGCCATGATGCAGGAGATCACCCTCAAGGGCGTGCGCGTGAACGCGAAGCCGGGGCAGCGGCCCGTCCATATCGACGGCCACAGGACGCTGCCGGCCCTGCTGCGCGCCCGCTGCCGCGAGAACGCCACGGCGACCGCGCACCGCGAAAAGCACCTGGGGATCTGGCAGAGTTTTTCCTGGACCGATTACCTGACCAACGTGCGCCATATCGGCATGGGGCTGCGCGCGCTCGGCCTGCGCCGGGGCGACGTGGTGTCGATCCTGTCCGAGGACAACAAGGAATGGATGTATTGCGACATGGCGGCGCAATGCATGGGCGCGGTCTCGTCCGGCGTCTACACCACCGACAGCGCCCGCCAGCTGGCGTTTCTGGTCAACGACTCGCAGACGCGGTTCCTGTTCATCGAGAACGAGGAGCAACTCGACAAGTTCCTCGAGGTCGAGGCGCAGATGCCGTCGCTGGAGAAGGTCATCATCTTCGACCCCGAGGGGCTGCACGTCTTCGAACACCCGAAATGCCTGTTCCTGGCCGATCTGCTGGAACTGGGGCGCGCGCAGGACGACCCCGCCGCCTTCGACGCCGAGATCGACAAGACCCTGCCCGAGGATCTGGCGGTGCTGATCTACACCTCGGGCACGACGGGCGATCCGAAGGGTGTGATGCTGACGCAGGAGAACATCGTTGCCGGGATGGAGGCGGGCCTCTACAGCCTGCCCTTCCAGAAGGGGTCCGAGCAACTCTGCTTCCTGCCGCTCTGCCATATCCTCGAACGGCTCGTCTCGCTCTACATCCCGCTGATCGTGTCCTCGACGGTGAATTTCGCCGAAAGCCCGGAAACCGTCTTCGACAACATCCGCGAGGTGTCGCCGCACGGCTTCGTCGCGGTGCCGCGCGTCTGGGAAAAGATCTATTCGCGCGTGCTGATCCTGGCGCAGGAGGCGACGCCGATCGGCCGCTGGGCCTTTGGCCAGGCGATCCGCGCCGGAGAGGCCCGCGCCGCCCATACGCTGGCGGGAAAACCCGTGCCCGCGAGTGTGGCCGCGCGCTACTGGGTCTGGGACCAGATGGTGCTGAAGAACCTGCGCCGCCTGCTGGGGATGGACCGCCTGGCGCAGGGGCTGACCGGCGCCGCGCCGATCTCGCCCGGGTTGCTGCGCTGGTATCACGCCATAGGCGTGCCGCTTTTCGAGGGCTTCGGTATGTCCGAAACCGCCGGCGTCGCCACCGTCAACCTGCCCGAGGCGAACAGCGTCGGCTCGGTCGGGCGCGCGGTGCCCGGCGTCCAGATGCGCATCGGCCAGAATGACGAGATCCAGATCAAGGGGCTGAACGTCTTCAAGGGGTATCTGGGCAAGCCCGACAAGACCGCCGAGACCCTCACCGAGGATGGCTGGCTGAAGACCGGCGATGTCGGCCGGATCGACGACGGCTACCTGACCATCACCGGGCGGATGAAGGACATCATCATCACCGCCGGCGGCAAGAACATCACTCCCGCCGAGATCGAGAGCCGGCTGAAGTTCAGCCACTACATTTCGGACGCTGTGATCATCGGCGACCGGCGCAAGTACCTGACGGCGCTGATCATGATCGACCAGGAGAATGTCGAGAAGTTCGCGCAGGACAAGAAGGTGCCGTTCTCGGACTTCCGCTCGCTCTGCCGCGCGCCCGAGATCGTGGATCTGATCAAGCGCGAGGTCGACACCGTCAACGCCGAATTCGCGCGGGTCGAGCAGATCAAGGACTTCCGCCTGATCGACGTCCTGCTGACCGCCGAGGACGAGGAACTGACCGCCACGATGAAACTCAAGCGCGCGACGGTCGAAAATCGCCACAAGGCGTTGATCGATGATATGTATTAGTCTGGGCCGACTGGCCCGTTTTGGGGAGGAAACCATGCAGCACTTCAAGACCCTGATGACCGCGACGGCGCTCGCGGCACTTGCGACGGGGGCGGCGGCGCAGACCCGCGGCGTCACCGACAGCGAAATCCGCATCGGCGGCGCGCACGACCTGTCGGGCGTCTTCGCGGCCGTGTCGACACCGGCGGTCAACGGCGCCAACCTCTATATCGACGCGGTCAACGCCAACGGCGGCGTCCACGGCCGGCAGATCCGCTACATCGTCGAGGATCACGGCTACCAGTTGCCGCGCGCCACGCAGGCCTTCAACAAGCTGATCGAGCGCGACCAGGTCTTTGCCATGCTGCTCAACCTGGGCACGCCGCACAACCTGGCGCATTACCCGCTGATGGAGCGGAGGGAGGTGCCCAACATCAACCCGCTGACCGCCGCCCGCGCCATCCTGCCCGAGCCGCCGGGGATGAACTTCACGGCCTTCTCCAGCTACTATGACCAGATGCAGGCCGGGATCGAATACCTGCACAACGAATCCGGCGCGACCAACGTCTGCGCGATGTACCTGCCGACCGATTTCGGCGAGGAGATCGCGCAGGGCTCCCGCGACGCCGCCGAGCGGCTGGGCCTCGAGTTCGTCGCGGAAACGACCCATCGCCCGGACGAGCAGGACTTCGTCGGGGCGCTGACCCGGCTGCGCTCCGAAGGGTGCCAGATCGTCACCCAGGCGCTGGGTGTGCGGGCCGGCATCACCGTGGTCGGCACCGCCAAGCGGCTGGGCTGGGACGACGTGATGTTCCTGACCTCCTCGGCGGGCTTTCTGGAAGCCGTGGCGCAGGTGCCGGGCGGGGTGACCGACGGGCTCTATGCCGCCGCGGGCTGGGTCGACCTCGTCTCGCGCGCCGGCGATCCCGAGGTGGACGAGTTCATGGCCGCCTACGAGGAACAGTTCGGCCACCCTGCCGGCGGCTTTGCGATGCTGGGCTACACCGCCGCGCGCCAGTTGGTCATGGCGCTGGAGGCCGCAGGGCCGGACCTGACCCTCGAAGCGTTCATGGATGGGATGCATTCCATCGACTACATGGACGATCTTCTGGACGTGCAGATCAGCTACAGCGAGGATGATCACCAGGGCGGCAACGACATCACCATCTCGGTGGTCGAGGAGGGCGTCTGGAAGCTGCTCGAGCGGCTCTGAGCCTTCGCGAAACGACCATGCGGGGCCGCGTTTGCGGCCCCGTTTTCGTGAGCGGTTGGCACGAAATCGTGACTGGACCCAAGGCAGGATTGCGGCTTAGCCGCGGCGCGCTTTTCGTCAAGACCCCCCGGGCGGGCTTTATTTGGCCCGGGCCGGTCATCCGCAACGGCTGCGGCGCGTATTCCCCCTCGTTGCCTCAATGGAGAGGCGGATAAAGGGAGACTTTCATGTTTCGCAAGACACTCGTTGCCACCAGCCTCGTTGCCCTGATGAGCGTACCGGCGCTGGCCGACAACCACGGCGCTGACATCGTTGATACCGCGGTCGCCGCGGGCAACTTCACCACCCTCGTCGCCGCGATCGAGGCCGCCGGCCTGGTCGAGACGCTGAAGGGCGAAGGTCCTTTCACCGTCTTCGCGCCGACCGATGAGGCCTTCGCGGCCCTGCCGGAAGGTACCGTCGAAGGTCTGCTGAACGACATTCCGACGCTGACCTCGATCCTGACCTACCACGTCGTACCCGGCGCGGTGATGTCGACCGACCTGTCGGACGGCATGATGGCGGAAACCGTCAACGGCCAGTCGGTCACCATCACCATCGGTGACGGCGTGCAGGTCGACGGCGCCAACGTGACGACGGCGGATATCGAAGCGACGAATGGCGTGATCCACGTCATCGACGCGGTGATCATGCCCGAGTGACACCAGATGTGCCGCCGCGACCTTCGCGGCGGCACGTTCCTGCCGTCTGACCAAGAGACCTGCTACAGCCCGAGAACCGCGAGGCGCTGGTCGATATCCTGACCTGTCACGTCGTGCCCGGCATCATCCGGGCCGAGCGCGTGGTCGGCCAGCGCGGGCGCATCGCGATGGTCGACGGCGACTTCATCCACGTCAACGGTACCAGCGGCAGCGCGCGGATCGACCGCGCGGCCACCGTGACCGCGCCCGATATCGCCGCGTCGAACGGACTGATCCACGTGATCGACCGGGTCCTGCTGCCCATCTGATGCCCACCCGGTCGCCGCAAAGGCCCCGCCGACTCCCTCCCCGGCGGGGCCTTTTCATGCTTGGTGCCGCCGCGCGTCGGGTCCCGCGTCCGCATGCGGACGCTCGGGCAAGGCGCTGAAAACGCTCGAATAATCGGCCGCGTTTACCACAACGAAAGTTTCGTTGCGGTCAGCGGCCGGCCAGCGAACGGTCCGCGCAACAAACCTTTCGTTGCGGTTAAGCCGAAAAATTTCCCGTTTTGGATCAAAGCGTCGCGCCGATGCTCAAGCTTGAGCACGGGGCGGCGTCCGGTCAGATGTCGTCGAAGCTGCCGCCGCGCCCGTGACCGGCGGCGAAGCGACCGGCGCCGGCGACCCCCTCGGCCAGCGCGGTCCGGACGCTGGCCCATTCCCGACGCAGCCGCCGCGCCATTTCCTCGGGCGCGAGCCGGGCCGAGAGGTGGTCGGCGCGCAGGCAGGCCTGCGGGAAGCGCGTCAGGCTTTCGGCCAGCGCCAGTGCGGCGTCGCGCGCCGCGCCCGGCGCGACGACCCGGTCGGCAAGCCCGATGGCCAGCGCTTCATCGGCCGCCACCGGCCGGCCGGTCAGGATCAGGTCGTTCGCGCGACCCTGCCCCAGGACCATCGGCAAGCGGACGGTCCCGCCATCGATCAGCGGCACGCCCCAGCGCCGGCAGAAGACGCCCAGCTGCGCATCCGCCGCCACCACCCGCAGGTCGCACCAGAGCGCGAGTTCCAGCCCCCCGGCCACCGCCGGCCCCTCGATCGCGGCGATCACCGGCTTCGACAGCATCAGCCGCGCCGGCCCCATCGGGCTGGCAAGCGGCTGGCCGATGGGGTCGCGCCAGCCCTCGGGGATGTCGAGGCCCGCGATCCAGTCCTCGGCGGCGCCGGTCGCGGCGGCCTTCAGATCGAAGCCGGCGCAGAACGCCCCCTCCGCCCCGGTCAGAACCGCAACGTCGACGTCCGGATTGGCCTCGAATTCCAGCACCGCCTCGTAGAGCCAATGCGCCAGCGCCGGATCGACCGCGTTGCGCGCCGCCGGCCGGTCGAGCGTGATCACGCGGACCCGTCCCAGCGTTTCGAGGCGCAGCATGTCAGACCTCCTCGACGTCGAGCACGCCGGGCAGCACGCGCAATTCGCCGCGCAGATGCGGCGTCAGCGGCAGGTCGGCGCCGATCTCCACCTCGATCTCGCCGCCGGTATCGGAGTCGGGCACGCAGCAGAGCAGCGGGCCGCGCAGCTTCTTCGGCGCCGTCTGGCCCCGGTGGCGGTCCAGCACCTCGGCCAGGTCGAGGACGACGCCCGTGTCGGTGATGCGCACCTTCAGCCCGGTCGCCCCGGCATCGGCGATGACCAGGTCGACCGGCTGCGCCCCCCTCGCCAGCAGTTTCAGCGTGTCGGCCTCCATCGTGGCCTCGACGGTCAGCACGACATTCGACCCCGGCTCCAGATGCGCGCGCGCCGCCTCCAGCACGTCGGAAAAGACGGTAACCTCGTAAAGCCCGGTCGGGTCGGACAGCTGGACAAAGGCAAAGCGGTTGCCGCGCGCCGACTTGCGTTCCTGCCGCGAGGAGACCGCGCCGGCGATCCGGCCGACGAAGGGCGCCTCGGCCGCGCGCCGCGTGACCTCGGTCAGCGTCAGCACCTCCTTGCGCCTGAGCGGGCCGGCGTAGTCGTCGAGCGGATGACCCGAGAGATAGAAGCCGATCGCCTGATGCTCGGCCGCTAGCCGCTCGGTCGGCAGCCAGTCCGGCCCGGTGGCCAGCCGCGGTGGGGGCAGATCATCCCCCCCCGCGCCGAAGAGCGAAACCTGGTTCGAGGCGGCTTCCTCGTGCACCGCGGCCGAGAAGGCGGTGAGCGCATCGAGGCTTTCGAAGACGCGCTTGCGGTTGCGTTCCAGCCGGTCGAAAGCCCCGGCGCGGGCCAGCATCTCCAGCGGGCGCTTTCCGATGCGCTTCAGATCCACCCGGCGGGCGAAATCGGTGAGATCGGCGAAGGGCCGGTCGCCGCGCGCGCCCGCGATCAGTTTCATCGCCTCGACGCCCACGTTCTTCAGCGCGCCGAGCGCGTAGACCAGCGCGCCGTCCGCGACCGAGAAGGTCGCCTCGGACCGGTTGACGCAGGGCGGGACGACCGGAATTTCCAGACGGTCGACCTCGCGCTTGTAGACGGACAGCTTGTCGGTCAGGTGGATGTCGCAGTTCATCACCGCGGCCATGAACTCCACGGGGTAGTTGGCCTTGAGGTACGCGGTCTGGTAACTGACCACGGCATAAGCGGCGGCGTGCGACTTGTTGAAGCCGTAGTTGGCGAATTTCTCCAGGAGGTCGAAAACCTCGCCCGCCTTGGCCTTGTCGACGCCGTTGACGATGGCGCCCTCGATGAACTTGGGGCGTTCCTTGGCCATCTCCTCGGCGATCTTCTTGCCCATCGCGCGGCGCAAGAGGTCGGCGCCGCCAAGGCTATAGCCGGCCATGACCTGCGCGATCTCCATCACCTGCTCCTGGTAGACGATGATGCCCTGCGTCTCCTTCAGGATGTGGTCGATGGAGGGGTGGATCGATTCGAGTTCGCGCAGGCCGTTCTTTACCTCGCAATAGGTCGGGATGTTCTCCATCGGGCCGGGGCGATAGAGCGCGACGAGGGCCACGATATCCTCGATGCAGGTGGGTTTCATGCGCCGCAGCGCATCCATCATGCCCGAGCTTTCGACCTGGAAGACGGCGACGGTGCGGGCCGAGGCGTAAAGCTGGTAGGTCTTCTCGTCGTCGAGCGGGATGCGTTCGATGTCCAGATCGACGCCGCGGAGCTTCAGAAGGTCGATCGCGTTCTCGATGACGGTCAGGGTCTTCAGGCCGAGGAAGTCGAACTTGACCAGCCCCGCGGCCTCCACCCATTTCATGTTGAACTGCGTGGCCGGCATGTCCGAGCGCGGGTCGCGGTAGAGCGGCACCAACTCGTCCAGCGGCCGGTCGCCGATGACAACGCCGGCGGCGTGGGTCGAGGCGTTGCGCAGCAGCCCCTCGATCTTCTGCGCGTAGTCGAGAAGGCGTTCCACGACCTCTTCCTTCGCGGCCTCGCGCAGCCGCGGCTCGTCGGCGAGCGCCTTCTCGATCGAGACGGGTTTGACGCCCTCGACCGGGATCATCTTCGAAAGCTTGTCGACCTGGCCGTAGGGCAGTTGCAGCACGCGGCCGACGTCGCGCACCGCGGCCTTGCTGAGCAGCGCGCCGAAGGTGATGATCTGCCCCACCTTTTCACGGCCGTACTTTTCTTGCACGTACTGGATGACCTCCTCGCGCCGGTCCATGCAGAAGTCGATGTCGAAGTCGGGCATCGAGACGCGTTCAGGGTTGAGGAAGCGCTCGAACAGCAGGCTGTAGCGCAAGGGGTCGAGGTCGGTGATGGTCAGCGCGTAGGCGACAAGGCTGCCCGCGCCCGAACCGCGGCCGGGGCCGACCGGGATGCCCTGATCCTTGGCCCATTTGATGAAATCGGCGACGATCAGGAAGTATCCGGGAAAGCCCATCTGCTCGATGATGCCCAGTTCGAAATCAAGACGTTTCTGGTACTCCGCGACCGGCGCGGCATGGGGGATGACCGCCAGCCGGCCCTGCAACCCCTCGTTGGCCTGGCGGCGAAGCTCCTGCACCTCGTCATCGGCGAAACGCGGCAGGATCGGCGGATGTTTCCGGGCGCGAAAGGCGCAGCGGCGCGCGATCTCGACGGTGTTTTCCAGCGCCTCGGGCAGGTCGGCGAAAAGCGCGGCCATTTCCGCCTCGGTCTTGAAATAGTGCTGCGGTGTCAGCCTCCGGCGCGGCTCGGCCTGGTCGACATAGACGCCGTCCCGGATGCACAGCAGCGCGTCATGTGCCTCGTAAAGGTCGGGGGCTGGAAAATGCACGTCGTTCGTGGCCACCAGCGGCAGGTCCATCGCATAGGCCAGTTCGACGAGCGGCCGTTCCGTCGCGGCCTCGGCCTCGGGCACGGCGCCGCCCTCGCCGGGATGGCGCTGCAACTCGACATAGAGCCGGCCCGGATAGATCGCGCCCAACCGGGTGACCAGTTCCTCGGCGCGCGCGCGCTGCCCGTCGCGGAGCAGCCGCCCGACCACGCCATCGGGTCCGCCGGTCAGGCAGATCAGTCCCTCTGCATGCGCCGTCAGTTCCTCGGGCGTGACATGCGCCAGCGCGCTGCCGGGCCGCAGATAGAGGCAGGAGTTGAGCTTCATCAGGTTGCGATAGCCGGCCTCGGACTGGGCCAGCAGCACCAGCGGTGCCGGCGCGCGCGGCTTGTCCCCGGGTTGCGCCGGCGGCAGTTGCAGGTCGATCTGGCAGCCCAGGATCGGCTGGATACCGGCATCCGCCGCCAGCGTCGAGAATTCGAGCGCGGCAAAGAGGTTGTTGGTATCGGTCACCGCCACCGCCGGCATCGCGTGCTTTTCGCACAGCTTCACCAGGGACTTCAGCGGCAGCGCCCCTTCGAGCAGCGAATACTCGGTATGGGTGCGAAGATGGATGAATCGGGGGGGGCTCATGGCGCCATGATGCCGGCGCGGGACGCCCGGCGCAAGGCACCGGTGCCGCCCCGGCGACAGCTTTAACCGACGCGACCGGACGTGAAGTTACCGCTTGCCAGCGCGCCGCGCGCCGGTGTTGACTGGCAGGTCAGGAAACCGCGCCGCCTGCCTCGCAGGGCGGGCGGCCAGAACCTCGCAGGACGGGCGGCCAGGGCCGGAGATGAGTGAAATTGCGTTTCTTCTGAACGGGACACCGGTCAGGCTGACCGATCCGCCGCCCACGCGCACGCTGCTTGACTGGCTGCGCGAGGATCGCGCACTGACCGGCACCAAGGAGGGCTGCAACGAGGGCGATTGCGGCGCCTGCTCGGTGATGGTGACCGACGCCCGCGGCACGCGCGCGCTGAACGCCTGCATCCTCTTCCTGCCGCAGCTCGACGGCAAGGCCATCCGCACGGTCGAGGGGCTGGCGGGCCCCGACGGCGCCCTGCATCCCGTCCAGCACGCGATGATCGACCACCACGGCAGCCAGTGCGGCTTCTGCACGCCGGGCTTTGTCGTGACGATGGCGGCCAACCACCTGAACGGCGTGACCGACCACGACACGGCGCTCGCCGGCAACCTCTGCCGCTGCACCGGCTACGCGCCCATCCAGCGCGCCGCCGAGGCCGCGGCGCAGGCGCCCGTCCCCGACTGGCTGCGCCAGGCCACCGACCCTGCCTTCATCTGTCCACAAATATCCCGGGGGGAGGCGGCGCAGCCGACGGGGGGCAGCGCCCCCCACCCCTTCCTCCCGCGCACGGCAGAAGACCTGGCCGACTGGTACGCCGCCCACCCCGACGCCACGCTGATCGCCGGGGCGACCGATGTGGGCCTCTGGGTCACCAAACAGTTGCGTGACCTGGCCCCCGTCGCCTTCATCGCCGGTATCGAGGATCTGCGCGGGGTCTCGTTGACCGACACCGAGGTCCGCATCGGCGCGGTGACGACGCTGGCCGACCTTCTGCCCGCCATGGCGCCCCTGCATCCCGATTTCGCCGAACTCATCCGCCGCTACGGCGCCGCCCAGGTGCGGGCGGCGGCGACGATCGGCGGCAATATCGCCAACGGCTCGCCCATCGGCGACGGGCCGCCGGCGCTGATCGCGCTGGGGGCGGTGCTGCATCTGCGCAAGGGGCCGGCGCGCCGGTCGATCCCGCTCGAGGATTTCTTCATCGACTACGGCCGGCAGGACCGCGCCCCCGGCGAGTTCGTCGAGGCGGTCAGCTTTCCCCGCCAGCCCGACCGGTTGCGCGCCTACAAGATCTCCAAACGCTTCGACCAGGACATCAGCGCCGTCTGCGGCTGCTTCAGCATCCGGCTTGACGGCCAGACCGTGCGCGAGGCGCGCATCGCCTTCGGCGGCATGGCCGGCATCCCGAAACGCGCGGCCGCGGTCGAGGCCGCGCTGACCGGCCGGCCCTGGATCGAGGCCACGGTCGAGGCCGCGCTTCCGGCCTTTGCCGAGGATTTCCAACCCATCGACGACATGCGCGCCTCGGCCGACTACCGGCTGCGCAGCGCGCGGAACATGCTGCGGCGCTATTTCCTCGAGGATCAGGGCGCCGCCACCCGCGTGCTGGAGGTCGCCCCGTGAGCGTCCACAAGCCCCTGCCGCACGACGCCGCGGCGCTGCATGTCACCGGCGCCGCGCGCTATGTCGACGACATCCCCACGCCCGCCGGCACCCTGCACCTGGCCTTCGGGCTGAGCACCGTCGCGCATGGCGCGATAACCGCCATGGACCTTGCCGCCGTCCGCGCCGCGCCGGGGGTCGTCGCGGTCCTGGCGGCAGGCGATATCGGCCCCGCCGATTGCAGCCCGTCGAACCACGACGAGCCGCTTCTGGCCACGGGCGACGTGCAGTATCTGGGCCAGCCGGTCTTTCTGGTCGTGGCCCGAAGCCACCTTGCCGCGCGCAGGGCCGCGCGGCTGGGCAGGGTCAGCTACGCGGAAAGGGCCGCGATCCTGAGCATCGAGGAGGCGCTGGCGGCGAACAGCCGGTTCGAGGATGGCCCGCGCATCTGGGCGCGCGGCGACGCGGCCGCCGCCATCGAGGCCGCCCCGCATGTCCTCGAGGACCGGATCGAGATCGGCGGGCAGGAGCATTTCTACCTCGAAGCGCAGGCGGCGCTGGCGCTGCCGCAGGAGGGGGGCGACATGCACGTTGCCTGCTCCAGCCAGCACCCGACCGAGATCCAGCACAAGGTCGCCGATGCCCTGGGCGTGCCGATGCACGCCGTGCGGGTCGAGGTGCGGCGGATGGGCGGCGGCTTCGGCGGCAAGGAAAGTCAGGGCAACGCGCTGGCGGTGGCCTGCGCGCTGGCCGCCCGCGCCACCGGGCGGGCGTGCAAGATGCGCTACGACCGCGACGACGATTTCCTGATCACCGGCAAGCGGCACGATTTCCGCATCGACTATCGCGCGGGTGTGGGTGAGGACGGCCGCATCCTGGGAATCGATTTTCGCCACTATACCCGCTGCGGTTGGGCGATGGACCTGTCGCTGCCGGTGGCCGACCGGGCGATGCTGCACGCCGACAACGTCTATTTCCTGCCCGCCGTGCGGATCGAAAGCCACCGGCTGCGCACCCACACCCAATCCGCCACCGCCTTTCGCGGCTTCGGCGGCCCGCAGGGGATGCTGGGGATCGAGCGGGTGATGGACCAGATCGCCCACCGCCTTCGCCGCGATCCGCTGGCGGTGCGGCGGGCGAATTTCTACGCGGCGTCCCATCGACCCGTCCCGCCGGCGCCGGACGTGCCGGAGGCGCCCGCGAGCGAGCCCGCCTCGCGCGGCGCGGTGGAAGCCGTCGCCCGGCCCGTGCCCGAACCGCCCGCGGACGGGGCGCAGACGACGCCCTACCTCATGCCGGTGACCGATTTCATCCTGCACGAGCTGGTGGCGGAGTTGGAGGAATCCAGCCAGTACACGCAGCGCCGGGCCAGGGTCAGCGCCTGGAATGATACGAATCCGATCCTGAAGCGCGGGATCGCGCTGACGCCGGTGAAGTTCGGCATCTCGTTCACGCTCACGCATCTGAACCAGGCGGGCGCGCTGGTTCATGTCTACCAGGACGGCTCGATCCACCTGAACCATGGCGGGACCGAGATGGGGCAGGGTCTGTTCCAGAAGGTCGCCCAGGTCGCGGCGCAGGTGTTCGGCGTGCCGCTCGGCCGGGTCCGGATAACGGCCACCGATACGGCGAAGGTGCCCAACACATCGGCCACCGCGGCGTCGTCCGGGTCGGACCTGAACGGCATGGCGGTGCAGGCGGCCTGCCTGACGATCCGCGACCGGATCGCGGACCTGCTGGCCGCGGAGCATCAGTGCCAGCCCGTCGACGTACGCTTTGAAGAGGATCGCGTGCGAGTGGCAGGCGCCGACTACCCCTTCGCCGAGGTGATCGCGCGGGCCTATCAGGCGCGGATCAGCCTGTCTTCCACCGGCTTCTACCGCACGCCGGGGCTGAACTGGGATCGGATCGCGGGGCGGGGGCGGCCGTTCCTTTATTTCGCTTATGGCGCCGCGGTGTCCGAGGTGGTCATCGACACGCTGACCGGCGAATACCGCATCCTGCGCGCCGACATCCTGCACGATTGCGGCGCCAGCCTGAACCCGGCGCTGGACATTGGGCAGATCGAGGGCGGCTATGTGCAGGGCGCGGGGTGGCTCACGACCGAGGAGCTGGTCTGGGACGGCAAGGGGCGGCTCCGCACCCACGCCCCCTCGACCTACAAGATCCCGGCGATGGGCGACCGGCCGCGGGTCTTCAACGTCGCGCTCTGGGACGGGCGCAACCGGGAAGAAACGATCCACCGATCCAAGGCCGTGGGCGAACCGCCCCTGATGCTGGGTATCTCGGTGCTGATGGCGCTGTCGGATGCGGTGGCGGCCTGCGGCGACGGGTCGCTCTATCCCCGGCTGGATGCGCCGGCGACGCCGGAGCGGGTGCTGGCGGCCGTCGACCGGCAGCGGGGGCGGCATGGCGATTGACCGCGCGGAACTGGCGGCAGCGCTCGACCGCCGACCGGCGGTGGTGCGCGTTGTCATCGCCGCGCACCGGGGGTCAACGCCGCGCGGGGCCGGAACCGCGATGCTGGTCTGGGCCGAGGGTCAGGCCGGCACGATCGGCGGCGGCGCGCTGGAATACGAGGCGGCGAAAAGAGCACGGACGCTGCTGGCGGGCGGCGGGCCGCGCGTGGAACGCCTGCCGCTGGGACCGGGGCTGGGACAGTGCTGCGGCGGCGCGGTGACGCTGATCTTCGAGCGCCTCTCTGCCGTCGAGCTTGCGGCGTTTCCCGAGTGCGGCGCGCATGCCCGCCCGGTCACCGCGGATGCCGGCGCCATGCCGCTGGCAATCCGCCGCGCGCTGAAGGCGGCGCGCGAAGAGGGGGTGGCGCCCGTCCTGCTGTCGGGCGGCTGGCTTGTCGAGCCCATCGCCGCCCCCGACCGCGCGCTCTGGATCTGGGGGGCGGGGCATGTCGGCCGGGCGCTGGTGAGCGTGCTGGCGCCGCTGCCCGATGTCGCGCTGACCTGGATCGACACCACGCCCGAACGATTCCCGGCCGAGGTGTCGCCGAAGGTTACCGTCCGCACCCATCCCGACCCCGCCGCACTGGTCGCGGAGGCGCCAAAGACGGCCGAGCACCTGATCCTGACCTTCAGCCATGCGCTGGACCTGGACCTTTGCCACCGGCTGCTGGGGCATGGCTTCACGGGCGCCGGGCTGATCGGCTCGGCGTCGAAATGGGCGCGCTTTCGGTCACGGCTCAAGGCGCTGGGGCATACGGACGCCCAAATCGCGCGCATCCGCTGCCCGATCGGCGACCCGTCCCTGGGTAAGCATCCGCAAGCCATTGCGGTGGGCGTTGCCGCCGCGCTACTGAAACGGGACCGCCGCGACAGGGAAAGGGACGCTGCCGGATGACCACGCCGCTTCTGGCCATCAAGGGGATCACCAAGGCCTATCCCGGCGTCGTGGCGAACAGCGACGTCAGCTTCGATATCGGCAAGGGAGAGATCCACGCGCTCTTGGGCGAGAACGGGGCGGGCAAATCGACGCTGGTCAAGGCGATCTACGGGCTGGTCCGGCCGGATTCGGGCACCATGCGCTGGCGGGGCGAACCCTTTGCGCCGACGGCCCCGCACGAGGCGCGGGCGGCGGGTGTTGCGATGGTGTTCCAGCATTTCAGCCTGTTCGATGCCCTCGACGTGGCCGAGAACGTGGCACTGGGCATGGACAACCCGCCGCCGCTGCGAAAGCTGGCCGCGCAGATCCGCAAGGTGAGCAACGACTACGGCCTGCCGCTCGACCCCGGGCAGCTGGTCGGCGATCTGTCCGCGGGCCAGCGCCAGCGGGTCGAGATCGTGCGCTGCCTGCTGCAGGACCCGCATCTGCTGATCATGGACGAACCCACATCGGTGCTGACCCCGCAGGAGGTGGACACGCTTTTCCGCACCCTGCGCCAGTTGCGCGCCGAGGGGCGGTCGATTCTCTATATCTCGCACAAGCTGGAGGAGATCCGCGCGCTCTGCGAGACGGCGACGGTGCTGCGGCTGGGCAAGGTGGTCGACCGCTGCGACCCGCGCGACCGCACCGCGCGCGAACTGGCCGAGATGATGGTCGGCACCAAGCTGCACCAACCCGAACGCCCGCCGCACAGCCCCGGCGACATCGCACTGGAGGTCAGAGGCCTGAGCCTGCGCTCGCCCTCGCCCTTCGGGACCAGCCTGAAGGAGGTTTCGGTCGCGGTGCACATGGGCGAGATCCTGGGCATCGGCGGCGTGGCGGGAAACGGACAGGACGAGCTGTCGGCGGCGCTTTCGGGCGAGTTGCGCGCGCCGCCCGGGGCCGTGTCGATCCGGGGCGAGACGGTAGGCCATATGGGTCCGAACGCGCGGCGCGCGATGGGGCTTCTCTGCGCGCCCGAGGAGCGCCTGGGCCATGCCGCGGCGCCGGAGATGACGCTGGTCGAGAACGCGCTGCTGACCGGCGCCTGGCGGCAGAAGCTGGTCAACGGCGGGTTCGTGAACTGGACCAAGGCCCGCGGCTTTGCCGAGGCGGTGATCAAGCGCTTCGATGTGCGCACGCCGGGGGCGCATGTCGTGGCGAGGGCGCTGTCCGGCGGGAACCTGCAGAAATTCGTCATCGGCCGCGAGATCATGCAGCGCCCCGACGTGCTGGTCGTCAACCAGCCGACCTGGGGCGTCGATGCCTCGGCCGCCGCGGCGATCCGGCAGGCGTTGATGGATCTGGCGCAGGGGGGGGCGGCCGTGGTCGTCATCAGCCAGGACCTGGACGAGTTGCTGGAGATCGCCGACAGCTTTGCCGCGCTCAACGCCGGGCGGCTGACGGCCAAGCGGCCGGTGCGCGGGCTGACGCTGGACCAGGTGGGCCTGATGCTGGGCGGGGCAGAGGAGGCCGGCGATGCTGCGGCTTGAGAAACGCGCCCAGCCCTCGAACTTCTGGAACTGGGCGACGCCGTTGCTGGCCGTCGCGCTGACCATGGTGGCGGGCGCGATCCTTTTTGCCTTCCTGGGCAAGGACCCGTTCGCGGCGATCAAGATGATCTTCTGGGACCCGCTGTTCAATCCACAGTTCGCGGCCTATTCGCGGCCGCAACTGCTGGTCAAGGCCGCGCCGCTGATCCTGATCGCCGTGGGGCTGGCCATCGGCTTTCGCGCCGGGATCTGGAACATCGGGGCCGAGGGGCAATACATCATCGGCGCGCTCTGCGGTGCGGCGGTGGCGCTGGCGTTCTTTCCGTCGCCGGGCTGGTACATCTTTCCGCTGATGGTGCTGGCCGGGGCGGCCGGGGGCTGGGCCTGGGCGATGATCCCGGCGATCCTGAAGACGCGGTTCAACACCAACGAGATCCTGGTGTCGCTTCTGCTGGTCTACGTGGCCGAGAAGATCCTGGCGGCGATGGCCACGGGGCGGATGCGCAACCCCGACGGCGCGGGCTTTCCCGGCTCGCGCAACATCGCCCAGTATCCGGCGGCCTCGAACCCCGAGATTATCGCCGGGTCGGGGATGCACTGGGGGGTCGTCGCCGCCTTCATCGCTGTGATCTTCACTTATATCCTGCTGCACAAGCACATCCTCGGCTATCAGATCCGGCTTGCCGGTCAGGCCCCGCGCGCCGCGCGTTTCGCCGGGGTGGCGCCCGCGCGGCTTGTGGTGATGTGCCTCGGCTTCTCGGGGGCGATGGCCGGGCTTGCCGGGCTGTTCGAGGTGGCCGGTCCCGCGCGCATGATCTCGATCGATTTCAACGTGGGCTACGGCTTCACCGCGATCATCGTGGCCTTTCTGGGCCGTCTGCACCCGGTGGGGATCGTGCTGGCCGGGCTCTTGATGGCGCTGACCTATATCGGCGGGGAACTTGCGCAGTTCATGCTGGGGCTGCCCGGCGCGGCGATCCAGGTCTTTCAGGGGATGCTGCTGTTCTTCCTGCTCGCCCTCGATGTGCTGTCGAACTACCGCATCCGCCTTTCCTGGCCGGAGGCTGCGTGATGGACCTGTCGTCGATCAATCCGGTCGTGCTGGCCGCGGCGCTGATGGTGGCGGCGACCCCGATCCTGCTGGCCGCCATCGGCGAATTGGTCGCGGAAAAGGCCGGCGTGCTGAACCTGGGCGTCGAGGGGATGATGATCACCGGCGCGGTCACCGGCTTTGCCGTCGCGGTGATGACGCGCAACCCCTACCTGGGCATGCTGGCGGCGCTCTGCGGCGGGGCGGCGGTGTCGCTGATCTTTGCGCTGCTCACGCAGGTGCTGATGGCCAACCAGGTCGCCTCGGGCCTGGCGCTGACGCTGTTCGGGTTGGGGTTTTCGGCGCTGCTGGGTCAGGGCTTTGTCGGCATCCCGCCCCCGCGCACGCCGAAGATGGACCTGGGCTTTCTGTCCGACCTGCCGGTCCTGGGACCGATCCTGTTTCGGCATGACCCGATGGTCTATGTCTCGATCGCGCTGGTCGCGGCGGTCTGGTACTGGCTGAACCACACCCGCGGCGGGCGCATCCTGCGCGCGGTCGGCGAGAACCACGAAGCCGCGCATGCGCTCGGTTACCGTGTGCGCCGCGTCCGCATCCTCGCCATCGCATTCGGCGGCGCCTGCGCCGGGCTGGGCGGGGCGTATCTGAGCCTGATCCGCGTGCCGCAATGGACCGAGGGCATGACCGCCGGGGCCGGCTGGATCGCACTGGCGCTCGTCGTCTTCGCCTCGTGGCGGCCGTGGCGGGCGCTCCTGGGCGCCTATCTTTTCGGCGGCATCATCGTCTTGCAGTTGAACCTGCAGGCGGCGGGCGTGCGCATCCCCGTCGAATACCTTGCCATGTCCCCGTATCTGGTGACTATTCTGGTTCTTGTCGTCATGTCCTCGGGGCGCGCGCGCAAGACGCTTGCCGCGCCCGGCTCGCTGGGCCGACCGTTCCACGCCACCGGCTGACGCCGGCGATTTCACAGCGCGGGCCCTGGCAGTGACCACCGGCCCCACACCAACAGGGAGAGACCCATGAACCGCAGACATTTACTGGCCGCGCCGGCCCTGGCGCTGGGACTGAGCGCGCTGGGGGGCGCCGCCTTCGCCCAGGACCCGTTGAAGGTCGGCTTCATCTACATCGGGCCGGTCGGCGACCACGGCTGGAGCTACACCCACGACCTGGCCCGCCGCGCCGTCGAGGAGCATTTCGGCGATGCCGTGGAGACGAGCTTCGTGGAAAGCGTGGCCTATGGCGCCGACGCCGAGCGCGTGATGACCCAGATGGCGCTGTCGGGCACCGACATGATCTTCGCCACCTCCTTCGGCTACGGGCCGGACATGAACGCGGTCGCCCAGCGGTTCCCCGACGTCGCGTTCGAGCATGCGACGGGCTACATCCAGGAGGCGCCGAACGTCAGCCTTTACAACGCGCGCTTCTATGAGGGCCGCGCGGTAATCGGCCACATCGCCGGCAAGATGACCGAGACGAACACCGTGGGCTACATCGCCTCGTTCCCGATCCCCGAGGTGGTGATGGGCATCAACTCGGCCTATCTGCACGCCAAGGCGGTGAACCCGGATGTGAACTTCCGGGTGGTCTGGGTCTACAG
Organism: Pararhodobacter sp. SW119; assembly: GCF_017811755.1. GTDB lineage: Bacteria > Pseudomonadota > Alphaproteobacteria > Rhodobacterales > Rhodobacteraceae > Pararhodobacter. The sequence goes on from NZ_JADDJF010000011.1 coordinate 97,960, forward strand.
CTGGTACGACCCGGCGCAGGAGGCGGCGGCGGCGGAGGCGTTGATGGAGCAGGGGGCGGATATTCTGATGCAGCATACCGATTCCACGGCGCCGGTGACGATTGCGCAGGACCGCGGGATCTATGCCTTCGGGCAGGCGTCGGACATGACCAGCTTCGCCCCGGAATCGCACCTGACCGCGATCCTGGACGTCTGGGCGCCCTACTATATCGAGCGTATCCAGGCCCGCATCGACGGCACCTGGGAGGCCGGGAATGTCTGGCACGGGATCGAGGAAGGCATGGTCGGATTCGCCGCGCTGAACGACGCCATCCCCGAGGACGTTCGCGCGGAAGCCGAGGATATGATTGAAAGAATCGCCTCGGGCGAGTACCACCCCTTCACCGGGCCGATCAACCGGCAGGACGGCACCGAGTGGCTGGCCGAGGGCGAGACGGCGCCCGACGGCGACCTGCTGGGCATGGATTTCTACGTCGAGGGGATGTCCGGCAGCGTGCCGAACTGAACCCGCCAACGCCCGCCCGCAAGGGCCGGAAAACACGCACGGCCCGGGGGCGACCCCGGGCCGTTTTCGCATCCGCCAGCCCGCGAAAACCCCGCCGGCAAGGGTGCTGGCAGGCGTATGGCAAGTGGCTGGCAAGCGTATGGCAAACGTATGGCAGTTCCGAACGGCGCGGTCGCGGATCGTAAAGGTTTCGGCCGCCGCCGACGGCCCGCGCAGAGCGCCCGGTCCGAGCGCGCGCAGCCGGTCCTCGACCCGCTTTGCGGGCCGAAACCCGGAACAACGTCCCTGATCGGGCGCCGGCGCGGGGTGGGTGGGAACCCGTGGCGGCGGGTTTGCGTTGGCCTCGTGACCAAGCAATTAAACCAATGCGAGGAGGCCGTCATGAACGACCTGAAAGACGTCTACCTGGACCAGTTGCAGGATCTGTTGAGTGCCAACAAGCAGGCCAAGGAAGCCACGCGCAAGCTGACGCTGGCGGCCAAGAACGAAGCCCTCAGCCGCGCGCTGGAGCGTGGCATGGACGGCATCGACGACGGCTGCGCCAAGCTGAAGGAGATCATCGCCGCGCATGGCGCCGATCCCGAGGGCGAGCATTGCAAGGGGATGGAAGGCCTGGTCCGCGAGGCGCGCGCGCATGCTATCGAGGAGGATTTCGGCTCGGACGCGGCGCGCGATGCGATGATCGTGACCCAGTACCAGCGGATGGCGCATTACGCGATCGCGGGCTACGGCTGCGCGCTGGCCTTCGCCACGCAACTGGGGCTCAAGGACGAAGCGAAGAAACTGCAGGACATGCTGGACGCGGCCTATGCCGGCGACCGGACCATGACCGAAATCGCCGAGTCCGAGATCAACGAGGCCGCGGCCTGAGGCCGCAGCCGGGCCCCGCGCCGCGCGAACTGACGATGGGGCTGGTTCCGGAAGGGACCAGCCCCATTTTCATAGTCCACCCCCCAGCCAAGGGGCGACAGTACAGGCACCGCAACCTGCTTCAGGCGCTCCGCTCGCTGCATCCGCGAGCGTGCCCCGGGTGCCGATCGGTTGAACTTCCCGGTCTAACTAATTTAACTCTATAGATTCTAACGGAAGGGCGCATCCCGTGCCTGTGGATAAGTCTGCGCTTCGGTTAACTTGCGAAGCAGCCGGGGCTTCGTCACACCAGCGATCCCGATGTAGCCTGCAGTTGAATTAGCTCAGAAAATCAGCGGCTCCCGACTTTCCGCGATGATCGTGTTGGCGTCGATCGTTTCATAGAGCGGGCAGACCTCGAGCGAGAAGGAGGTCGTTCGTGGAAGAGACGGTGTTGAGCCGGCTGCGCAGCTTGATAGCTCCGCCGCCTCGGGTCAGCTACCGATGCGCCAGAGGGGTCCCGATTCAATGCCGATTGACAGAGACGGAGCCACCTCGATGGTCACACGGGAGTAGGTATTGTCGATCTGCCTGACCTCGAAGGGTGCATCACGAAGGATTGAGCAACCTGATGTCTGGAAATTTTGCTGAGAGCGG
>NZ_JADDJF010000110.1 GCF_017811755.1 Pararhodobacter sp. SW119
TGACAACTGCACTATGGCGCATCGCGACGCCGGGGGAGCAGGGGCCATCCACCTCATCCGCAAAGGGTCGGACAAGTCGTGAGTAGAGCAGGTTGCAGTAGATCGCTTTACGTACGCCCGCATGACCGCTTCGATGCCAAATTGACTGTGGCGCCCGAGGCCGAGTACGTGCAGCAAGTCCTCACCGCTTGCAATCGAACCCGCCAACGCCATAACCGAAAGCCTCAGATCTTCTGAAAGCGCAAGCTATGAGCCACCGCCTGACAGCCAGCCTCGAGACTTGCGCATGGGGCTATTTCGATGCCGCCTTGCCGCCGGTCCTCGAGATTGCCAGCGGCGAAACAGTAACCATCGAGACGGTTTCAGGCGCCATCGCGCAGTTGCCACCTGCGGATGCGGGCTTTCATGTCCCGGTCGAAATTCACGAAATCCATGCCCGCGCGGAGCGGATGCTCCCGGGGCATATCCTGACAGGGCCGGTGGCAATCCGCGGGGCGCTGCCGGGTATGGTCTTGCAGGTCGACATCCTTGATGTTTCACTGCGACAGGATTGGGGATGGAATATCATTCGTCCGCTGGCAGGTGCTCTGCCCGAGGATTTCGATACCGGACGGACCACGATCATCCCGCTCGACACCGACGCGATGTCGGCGCGCCTGTCCTGGGGGCTGACGCTGCCTCTGGCACCTTTCTTTGGAGTCATGGGGGTCGCTCCGCCACCGGGCTGGGGGCGGATCTCGACGATCCAGCCTCGCGCTCATGGCGGCAACCTTGACAACAAGATGCTCGGTCCCGGCGCGACGCTGTATCTCCCCATTTTCGCCGAGGGCGCTCTGTTTTCGGCCGGAGACGGCCACGCGGCGCAGGGCGACGGCGAGGTCTGCGTGACTGCGATCGAAACAGCCCTGACCGGCACGTTCCGGCTTACCGCGCGGGGCGATATGACGCTCGCCGGGCCACGTGGCGAAACGCAGGATGACCTGATCACGATGGGCCTTCACGAAAGCCTCGACCGCGCCGCGGAGCGGGCCGTGCGCGACATGATCAAATGGGTCACCGAGCGCCGCGGATTGAGCCGCGAGGATGCCTACATGCTTTGCTCGCTCGCCGCGGACCTGCGAATTACGCAATGCGTCAATGGCACCAAGGGCGTGCACATGGTGCTGAACAAGGCTCTGCTGGACCGCTAAATGACCAGGGAGCAAAGATGACCGTAAAGACGGCGATCATTGGTTGATAAATTAGCGTAGCGTGCAGCCTCTTTCCTACCGGTCACAACTACGGGTGCGCGAGTGCAGTATTCGACACCTGGGGCGGAGAGCCGACGAATGCCGATGCCGCATTGCACCCGCAGCAGTGCTTGATTGCTGCCGTTGAAATCGCAGCAACGACAGATTTAGCCCGATCAGCGGGCGTCAGGGCGGCAGCGAAAAGCTTGGTTTGGGACAGATCACTCAGGCTCGCCAGGCAAGCTGCCGCATCTTACAGCCGGCCTTGGTAGGACTTAGCGATCAGACGCGAAGGATCACGAGTGCCGTCGAAGGATTCACGCAGTATCGGCGCCGTGAGGCTTCGAAAGGACATAGCCAAAACCGCGCTGAGTATGGATCAGCTTCTCCTCGCCTTCCTGTTCCACTTTTCGGCGCAGGTAGGCAATGTAGACTTCGACGATGTTGGTGTGAGGATCGAAGCTGTACCCCCAGACACCCTTGAGAATTTCGACACGGGACAGGACGGTGTCGGCGCGCGCGGCGAGGAAGTGAAGGAGCGCGAACTCGGTCGCAGTCAGATCGAGGTCGCGACCTGCGCGCTTCGCCGTTTTGCGAACCGGGTCGATACGCAGATCGCCCACCACGATTTCCGGCTGCAATTCGGGTCCGGTAGGCGCCCGGCGCAGGAGGACTTCGATGCGGGCAAGCAACTCCTCGAAGGCAAAGGGCTTTGTCATGTAGTCGTCGGCGCCCGCGCCCAACCCTTCGAGCTTCTCGGCAAGCGCATCCTTGGCCGTGAGCATCATGATCATCGTATTGCTTCCGGCCGCGCGAATCTTTCGGCAAAGGTCCACCCCTTCGGCATCCGGTAGCATGCGGTCGAGGATCACCATCCGGTAGCTTCCGTCGGCCACGCGCGCAAGCACACCCTCGCCGGCCGAGGACAGATCGACGAGGTAACCCTCGGCAGCCAGTCCCTGGTGCAGGAATGCCGCAATCTCCTCATCATCTTCGACGATGAGCAGCCGATCCGACTTCATGCAGCCGCTCTTGTGAGAAGGGGAAAGGAGATTTCGACTGTGGCCCCCCGGTCGGGTGCGCTTTCAATCCGTATCGCACCGTTGTGCTGTTCCACGATCCACTTGGCGATAGACAGGCCCAGACCAAGTCCAAGTCCACGTCCGGACCGCGGTCGCGTCGGGCGGGCGCTGGAGAAGCGGGTGAATGCGCTGCCGAGTTCCTCACTGGTGAAGCCGGGGCTTTGGTCTCGGATGCGCACGACGCCCTGTTCGCTTGCGAGGACCACCTCCAACTCGACCGTCGTTCCCGCTGGCGCAAGCCGTATCGCGTTGTCGAGCGCGATGAGGATCGCCTGTCGTAACCGATCCGGATCACCCAGAACCACGACCGGCTCCTCAGGCTGGCTCGGCCTGATGCGGACGCCTTCGCGCTTGGGCAGATTCTGGCCGTCGATGAGTACGTCACCGATGACGTCCTGGAGGATCACTTCATTGCGCCTGACCAGGATCGACCCAGCCTCCGATCGCGCGAGAAACAACAGGTCATCGACAAGCCGGGCCAACTGTTCGCTTTTGTGTACGATGCCGCCGAGGGTAGACCGAAGTGCCTCCACGTCCGGGTCAGGGGCGCGCAGGGCGACCTCGGCCTGACCGCGAAGGATTGTCAGGGGCGTGCGCAGTTCGTGGCTGATGTCGGCAAAGAAGTTGGCGCGGCTTGCATCGACAGCGCGCAGCCTTTCATTGGTCCGGGCGAGCTTCTCGGATTGCTCGCGAAGCTCCTGGGTGCGCGCCTCGACCTGGTCCGCGAGCGTCGACTTCGCCTGGAGCAGCGAGTCGCGCTGTTTGGCGATCTGGGTCGTCATTTCATTGAAGCTGCGCGCCAGAGCGCCCAGTTCATCAGGTGCATCATACCGTACGCGGTGGCCCAGATCGCCGCGACCGACCGCTTCGGCGCCGGCATGTAGGATATCGATCGGGCGCATGATTGATCGATTTAGCATCACCACGTTGCCAAGTTTGAGCGTCGCGACGATCGCCACGAGTCCGATCGCGAGGACGATGGATTGTTCGGACAAGCGCGCCGAACTCGCCAGCGCATTTTCGACCTCTTCCTGCTCACGCCGGGTGGCCTGTTCGATGAGTTGTCCGAACGATCGGTCAAGGCGATGCTCGATATCGTCACTGAACAATCGTTCGGCCTCGGCGCGGCGTCCCGTGGAAAGATAGCTCTGGATCTGCTGTCGGGCCGCATCGATCAGCGCGACCTTGTCGATCATCTCGTCGACGCGGTCCAGTCCTCCCCAGGACGCACCAGGTTCACCGGCAAGCGCATGCTCCTTGTCGATCAGTTCGCGATGCCCGTTAAGGCGGCTCAAAAGCGTGTCACGCGCCTCGACGATGTCGGTTTCCTGTCCTCCCAGAATGAAAATCTCCGCGATCTGCTCGGAGTAGCGATTTGCATCGGCGGCGACGAGATTGATGCTGCGCAGCTGTTCATAAGATGTGTGAAGTTGCCTGCGGTCGTTCTTGGTGAACGACAGACCGGTGACGATCGCAACGCAGATAAGCGTCACAGCCGTGAATACTGCCAGATGGCTGAGCAGGATTTTCGTTCGGATTCTCATCGCTCTGAACCTGATGCATGTTTCCGGTTTGGGGTCCGGTTGCCTGTCAGTCTACCCGAACTCCGCGGTCGAAAAACCGCCGATACGCGGCTCTAATGATCTTCTAATTTGAAACCTTTGCTTCCGTACCCAAGCTTTAACGGAGCGAAGCCGGCACGTTGCGCATCTTGATGACCCGGCCGGGACACGTCGGTTTTGAATGGGAGCTGGGAAGCAAATAATGGGCAGAATGGACACCAACGTTTCCGCACAGGTGGCCGGCGCGCTTCGGATGCGACGTTTGCTTACCGATCGGGCCCCCCGCGTCGTGCTTTACTCCCATGACACGCTCGGTTTCGGGCACTTGCGGCGCAACATGCTGCTGGCGAGCGCGCTGAAGGAGTGCGGTCAGAACCCCGACATACTGCTCATCGCCGGGATGCACGAGGCGGGCGCCTTCGCGATGCCGGACGGTGTCGACTGTGTCAGTCTTCCTGCCTATGCCAAGGCGGTGGACGGGACCTACCGCTCGCGGGAGCTGAGCATCGGCGTCGA
>NZ_JADDJF010000111.1 GCF_017811755.1 Pararhodobacter sp. SW119
ACGGACCCCGAGTTCAAGGGCGAATGGGTCTATTTCTTCATGTCGACCGCGCCGCGCAGCCAGTGATGGGGCTAACGGCAAGGGGTTAAATTTTGGTTGCAATCACGGATTTTTTCTTTTTAAATCAATTCAGTAATCGTCTGTCCGCTAGCGGACCGCCCGGTGTTTCGCCGATACCGCGCAGATTCGGGCACGGATTCGGGCGCTGGCCGAAACGGGCAGGCCGCTCAGATCCGCCCTTCCTCGCGCCATTTCAGCAGCTTCTCTCGGCTGACCTCGAAATGCATGGAATCCTCGCGCCCGAAGGCCGCGCCCCAGATCCAGCCCTCGGCGGCGAAGAAATCCGCCAGGATCGTCAACCCCAGCTGCGTCGTGCCCGCGCCGAACGCATCGAGCCGCCCATCGATGTTCAGATCGACCGCGGTTCCGAAGGAATGCGAGGACAAGCGGTCGCGCGTACCGCGGATCTGCCGCACGCAAAGCGATCCGGCGGTGCCGATGCGTTCATAAAGGTCGGGATCGGCGCGCCGGATCTCGGCGAAGACTCGGCGCAGCGACTCCACCGCCGGCCGCAGCATCTGCACGCGGATCGGCCCGACCTCCTCGATCACCAGCATCTCCCGCAGATCGGGGTTGGTCATCGGCTGGCAGTCGTCGCTCAGATCCGGGCGCGGGCGGCCCAGAAGCTCTTGCAGAAACCCGGGGGTCGCGACGCTCATCCCCTCGTTCAGCGACCGGCGCGTGGGGATCACCACCACTTGCGCGTAACTGTCGAGGATCGTGTTCTCGGTATCGCGCGGCCAGTCGGCATCGGGATCGTCGCGGTCGTAGTACGGCAGCAGCCCGTCCTGGCCCGGATCGGGTCGCATTGCGATGCGGTTTTCCAGTTCGTCGATGCGGATCTGCATGTTCTCGATCTGCTGGCGCAGCATCTCGATCTCGATGCGCGCGCCGCTGTCCACCGCCCGCCCGCCCTCTGCGCCGGGCGGATCGAGGCGTTGCAGTACGAACCACAGAACCGGCGCCAGCACGATCGCGATGGCGAGGATGATGACGGGGACGACTCGCATGACTCCGGTTGCCGGCACTCCTCGGGAACACGGGTCGCAGCGTCGCGCGAAACGCGGTTTCGATCAAGCCACTTCGCGTCGCCGATCACGCCGCCGCGACGGCTCGTGCGGAATTGTTGGCAGACGGCGGCAGAATGTGTATCCTGACCGCGATGGCCCGGCCATCCCCCTGTCATGATTAACGAATGGCGGCCCTATGACACTCGCAGATTTTCGTCTTCCTGTCCTTCTTGGTTATGCCCTCGCCGCCTGCCTAGTCGTGGGCGCGCCCCTGCCGGCAAGCGCGCAGGACGCGGCCGAGCTCAGCGAATCCCAGCTTGAGGAGCTTTTCCGCACCCAGCGCACCCGCGGCCTGGTCCTTGCCCCCGCGGCCGGCGGCGCGACGCAACAGCCCGAGCAGGGTGTGACGACCACCAGTGCCGACGACTACGTTCAGCTCGACCGGGCCGAGCAGGTCAATATCCGCATCAGCTTCGACTTTGATTCCTCTGCGCTGCGCGACGACCAGAAACCCCGCCTGCAGGCGCTGTGCAACGTCATGCGCGAGATCGACATCGAACGCTTCCGCATCATCGGGCATACCGACGCCGTCGGCAGCGCGGCCTACAACCAGCGCCTGTCCCTGATGCGCGCCGAGGAGGTGAAGCGCCACCTCGTCGGCGAATGCGGAATCGACTCCGCCCGGCTGGAGGCGATCGGCGTGGGGCCCGACTACCTCTACGATCCCGAGGATCCCCGTAGCCCCGAAAACCGCCGGGTCGAGTTCCAGGCGATGAGCTGAAACCGGCATGGCGAGACGCGCAGGCATGGGGCCGAAGGGGCCCTTTCCGGTCGCGTGTCCCTTGTCCGCGGGATTGTGCGGTTGAGCAGGTGACACGCCCCAGATGATCGACTCGCGCCCCTCCGACATCTTCAAGCCCGATCAGCTGATCAACAACACCTACCGGATCGAGGGGGTGCTGGGACGCGGTGGCACGTCCGAGGTCTATCGCGCGCGGTCCGAGATATCCGGACGGCTGCTGGCGATGAAGGTGCTGAAATCCGAATTCGCCGGAAACGAGGATTACCTGGTCCTCATGAACCGCGAAGAGGCGATGCGCGACATCCGCCACGACGCGGTGGTGCGCTATTCGGAGAACCACCGCACCCCGGATGGGCATGTCTACCTGATCATGGACTATGTCGATGGTCCGGGTCTGCACGAGTTGCTGAAGAAGGGCGGGCTTCCGGCCGAGGATCTGCTGGTGATCTGCGCCCGCGTCGCCTCGGGCCTGGCGGTCGCGCACGGACGCAACATCTTTCACCGGGACCTGTCGCCCGACAACATCATCCTGAAGGGCGGCAAGCCCGAGCAGGCGGTGATCATCGATTTCGGCATCGCCAAGGACGACAACCCCGGCGCCGAGACGATCACCGGGGGCGAGTTCGCCGGCAAGTATGCCTATGCCGCGCCCGAACAACTGAGCGGGCGGGCGGATGCGCGGTCGGATATCTACGCGCTGGGGGCGCTGTTGCTGGCGACCTTCCGCGGCGCGCCACCCGATGTCGGCCGCAACCCGATGGAGGTGATGCGCCGCAAGGCCATGCCGCTAGACACCGAGGGCGTGCCGGAGCCGCTGAAATCGCTGATCGACCGGATGACCCAGCCCGACCCCGACCACCGCTTCCAGTCGGCGCAGGAGGTGCTGGAGGCGATCGACCCGGCCTACCTGCCCGACGAGGCGGCGCTGCAGCCCACCACGCTGCCGCCCCGCCGCGCCGGTGGTGCGACCGGATCGGCGGCGGCGAAACCATCGGCATCGGCCGCGACGGCACCCCCGGCGGACACCCGGAAAAGCGGGGGGCGCGGGCTGCTGCTGGCGGGCATTGCGGTGCTGGCGCTGGCCGGGGCCGGAGTGGGCGGCTATTTCGCCGACTGGCTCGATCCGATGTTGGGTCCGCCGCGTGCCGACCCCTACACGCTGGTCGTCGCTTTCCCCGCCGAGGGCGCGCCGCAGGCCGAGGGGCATGTCCCCGACGCCGCGCTGCGCGACTCGCTGGCCGCCCGCCTTGCGGCGCAGGGGGGCGAGGCACGGCTGGCGCTTGCGCGCGGCGACATTCCCGACGCGTGGGGGGAAGGGATCGCGCATCTGGTCGAAACGCTCGACCCGCTGGAGGAATGGCGCATCGCCGCGACCGGCACCGAGGTCGAAGTGAGCGGCATGACCCGCGACCGCAGCCTGCAGGAGCGCGTGAACTTCGCGCTGGCCGCGCCGGTGCCGGGCGATCTGTCGGTGCGCGCGGACATCCTGCTGGGCCCGGTACGCCTGCCGGTCGAAGAGGTCGACGGGATCCTGGAGGCGGGTGCCGACTGCGGTCCGCTGGCGCAGATCGACGCGCCGGAGACCGCCTATTCGCTGGGCGAACGAATCGCCGTCGCGGGCCGGATCGAGACGGCGGCGACGCGCGACACGCTCTATGACGCACTGACCGCGGTTGCCGGGGACCGACCGGTCGTGCTGGATCTGGAACTTCTCAACCGGGGCCTCTGCCTGGTCGAGGAGACGCTGGCGGGGCTGCCGTCGGGCGGGTTCGAGTTGCGCATGGGCTTCGGCGACCGGCCGGACACCAACCCTTCGGGGCGCTATTACGTGGGCGAGAACCCAGTGATCGACGTGGTGCTGCCGGCCGGCGTCACCGACGGGTACCTGTGGGTCTCGATCGTCGATGTGAAGGGAGCGGTCTACCACCTGCTGCCGAACAACAACCGGCAGGAAAACGCGGTCGCGGCGCTGCGCGCGGGGCGGGACGGGACGGTCCCGGTGCGTGTCGCCTACGCCGTCGAGGAAGCGCAGGGCAACGGGCGGCTGGCCTTCCTGGTCGACGGGAATACGCTGGGCAAGAGCCGGGTGCTGGTCCTGCACGCGGCGCAGCCGGTCTTCGACGACCTGCGCCCGACCTCGGAATCGGCCGACAGTTTCACCGAGGCGCTGAGCGAGGCCATCGCGGCGCGCGGCGGCACCGGGGGGATCACCGCCGACAGCCGCATCCTGGTCACCGCCGAGGCGAATTGAGGCCGCAGGCAGACCCGACCGTAAATTCGCCCTCGGGGCGCGCAAGGGTCCAAGGTTGGACGCTTTCACAACCCGCTGTAA
>NZ_JADDJF010000112.1 GCF_017811755.1 Pararhodobacter sp. SW119
CTTTCTTCAACAATGCGAACCTTCTGCGCATCCGTCCAGCGCCGACGGCGGCCGGTATCGGTGACAGATAGGATCTCGACTTCGGGTCTGTATCTATGGTCGGACATAACGTCGGACCTAAGCGGAAATCTTCAGCGCAAGAAGACGGCCCCCGGCGTAGGCTTACAATAAATTAGCGTAGCGTGCAGCCTCTTTCCTACCGGTCACAACTACGGGTGCGCGAGTGCAGTATTCGACACGTGGGGCGGGAACCAGACCTTCGCTGCGGCACCGACCAACGACCGCTTTCGGGCCGTGAGCCGCCTGTCCCCCTCTGTGAAGCGAGGTGCGGAAAGCTACCCATCTGCAACCAACCCAATCTACGTCCCACCCTTGCGGGGTGGCTTCGCAGGCATCAAGCACATAATCATTGACGAGGTCGGACCGGTCCTACAGTCCAAACTCGTCCGGCGACCGAGCAAGCTCCTAACCGGACGCGTCGAGCCAGATGACCTCGTATGTACTGGCCATCGGCAGGACGTTGTAGCGTTTCCTGGCGCCGGTCGTCCCGGCCAGCTCGGCTTCCTCCGGCACGACGGACAGCGTAGATCATAGGCGACAGGCATCGCGATACAAAGTGAACTCCGGCGCCCCAGCATCGAACTCGCAATCCTCAAGAAGTATACGCTCGTCTTTTCGAAAGGCACGCTTGACGCGGATACCGTCCGAGATCAGCTGCGGCAGGCCCGGTTTTTCGCCGGCATCAAGGTTCTCGATCAGCCCATAGGTCATGTAGCCGCCCATACCGTCGATCTCGTCGCCCGGGGAAAGGTCCTGCTTGGCATAGCAGAAGACATTGGTCTTCATCCCGTGCACGGGCGCGAGCCGGGCCGACTTGAAGAGATACGCCTCGGCGACGCAGCGCAACGCCTCGATCGCCCCCAGATGGTAAGGGCGGTAGAAGAGGTAAAAGGGTCCCGGCCCCATGTCGGGGGGGAACCAGTCGAGCGTGAATTGCTGAAAGGCGTCCGCGGTGTGGCCGATTACGAAGACGCCGCCCGAGGGCTTGGCGCCGAGGACGTAGTCGACATAGGGCCGCTCGCCGGGCGACCAGAACGAAGTGAAGTCGAAATGCTGGAAGATGTCGTGGATCGACGCCATCCGCGGCCCGTTCATCCCCGGCCGCAGAACCCGCCCGTTCAGCCCATTGGCGAGCGACGCCATCTCGACGCAGAGTTTCGAGCCGTCGGTATAAGATGAGCACATTTTGTGGTCGAGATCGCGCTTGTCGGCCTCGGGTGCGATCTTGGTCGGGTTCGTGTAGAGGTCGTGAAAGCCCTTCATGTTGCCGAGCATGACCGGCTCAAATCCCCAGAGCGTGATGTCGTCGACGATCTGCTTGATCGCCGTGGGCTGATCGCCATCCGCGCAGGTATAGACGACGCCCTTTGCCGCAGCTTCCCGCATGAGGAGGGGGCCGTACATGAGCTCAGCCTCGAAGTTCATCATCACCACGTGCTGGCCGTGCGCCATCGCCGTGCGGGCATGTACGGCGCCGCCATAAACCGCGCTCGTCGCCTCGATCATCACGTCGAGACCGTCGGCCGCGGCGACCAGTTCCCCATCTTCGGCCACCACAAGCTCCCCGCGCTCGGCCGCCTTGCGCATCTCGCCCGGGTTTGCGCAGACTGCATACGGCCTCCCGAGGAACTCGGCGCAGTCGATGGCCTTCTGCAGGGTAATGTCGGCGATGGCGCCGAGTTCGAAGCCGGGGGTCAGTTTGCACTGGTTGGCCAAGCCCTTCCCGATCGAACCGATCCCGATGACGGAGGTGCGGATCGGTCGCTTCAGTCGCGCCAGATGTTCTGTCAGAGTCATTCCACCGCCTTTACCTTGCCCAGATCCGTGGCTGCCGGCGGAAAAGCCGCGGCCAAACCCTCTTTCCGACCACTCATGACGGGGTGTTCCGCACGTTCAGCGGCCCGCGTCACGATGGCCGCGAACTGCCGTGCTTGCGCCGGCCCGGAAACACGCTCGCGAACGCTGCGCATGATCTCGAGGCCGCGGTGCCATTCGGGTCCGCCGAACTCCTCCTGCGCCTTGCGGAAGCCTTCCACCACATGCTCGGGGGCGTTGCTTTCCAAGAGATAAGGGTAGTCGGGGGTCAGGAACTCGACCGCGTCGTCCACCTGCCTGTTCACCAGGATGTTGGACCGGCAGGCGGCGGCAGTGACGCCCTTGGTGAAGGGTTTGTACGTCCGCCGAAGGGTTTTTGCCGGATCAGGGCGTACAGCGTAGTGAAAGTTGTGTCTGCCGAGTTCACCCATCGCCCGATCCATATCTTGGTTGCGCACGACTTCGATGATCTCGATGTCATCCGATAGCGTTTCGGGAATGGCCGCATTGGCCGGCAACCCGAGGTAAACTGCCGAGACCCGATCAGGCGGCATCAATTGCAGGGTTTCGAGGCGTCGGTCGTGGCTCTGAAAAAGAACCTCCACCGCCGGGCGGCTGGTGCTTCCGACGCAATCTTCATCAAGGAGCGCCTCGATCGCGCGACGTCCTGTCTCGGTCGAGCTGATGTGGAAGTCGTACTGCACGAGATCGACCCGCGACAGGGTACTGTCCTTGTGATCCACACCAACTGCGATCGCTTTTTCCTTGATCTGCGCCAGCTCTGCGGACGTAATTCGCTGAGCGACGTGCTTGAGAAGGATGAAGATCGCCGGTCGCCGCGTCTTCAGCCACGTCTGAAAGATCAAGGTGCGCAATGGACGAGGACCACCGAGCGGCAAGCCGCTGAAAGTGAGGTCGATGCTTCCTGGAAGGTGGGGGACCATAAAGTCTCGGAGTTGGAGCCGCATGGCATCCGACCCCCACAACTGCGCCATCCTTGCCCTTGGAAAAACAAATGCCTGGGGATGTGGTCTGAACCAATAGACCATCTCAACGTGCAGTTTGCTGCTAGAATTTGTCAGCATGTGAACCCCCAACTCGTTAATCTGACATAAAATTCCTCGTAGGGGTCAACGAAACCAAAAAAACAAGCGTCCCCCAAGAGAAAAAGCTTAGCGGAACGCTGCTAAGGGTGTCCAGCGAATTGTCGGAGATGTCACCCTCCAGGCGTAGTTGCGGCGTCGCACCCGCGCAGCAACTGGACCTACGAATAGAACTGGGTGCCGATTGCCAACGCTCAGCACGAGGCCGCCTGATCGACCGCGGTACAAACCCGGCGGTTACGTTTTACCTTGGGGTTCTGTCTGGGCAAACCTGCTGACGTAGCGGTAGTACGAGACGAGGGTCAAAAACGACGGCTATTGTCTTGACCTGAAAGCGGCCATTGGTTTGGGGTACGGAAAGTTGCTCTGCCGCCATACAAGTTTCCGAAATGCTGCGCCCGGCACGAACGGCAGGAATGCAAAAGCCGCAGCGTCTCGGGTTGCGATGGAGGGCGGCTCTGGGCCGTCCTCGACGATAATGCCAATCGAGAACGGTTGGATGCTGTGCCGAATCGAGGCCGGCTGTGAGCCCTGGGACGAAGCCGCTCCGCGGCATTGGCGCTTTTGGCTGATGGGGTGAGTTGCCCTTAGCGATGCGCATTTCGTGATCTGGACGACCTGCCTGACGATTGGGACCTTCTCAATCAGACAGGAGGTTCCCATGACAGAGGAGAGAATAAGCCCGTTGCGCCAGCGGATGATCGAAGACATGCGCATCCGCGGGATGGGCGACAAGGCGCAGAAGTCGCACATCCGGGCGATCAAGGATTTCGCGGCCTTCCTTGGGCGATCACCCGACACGGCAACCCCGGAGGATCTGCGCGCCTATCAGCTCCATATGACGGACACCGGGGTCACGCCGTCGACGTTCAACGTGCGGATCGTGGCGCTGCGGTTCTTTTTCGGCATGACCTGCGGGCGGGATGAGATGAAGCGCTACATGCAATTCCGCACCGAACCGCGGAAGTTGCCCGTGGTGTTCAGCGTCGAGGAGGTGTCCGACATCCTGATGGCCGCACCCGGGCCCGGGCCCGGGCTCAAGTATCGCGCCGCGCTCAGCATCTCCTACGGCGCGGGGCTTCGGGTGGCCGAGGTCTGCAATCTCAAGATCGGCGACATCGACAGCGATCGCATGCTGATCCATTTCGAGCAGGGCAAGGGCCAGAAGGACCGCAAGGTGATGCTGTCGCCCGGCTTGCTGGAGTTGTTGCGCGCCT
>NZ_JADDJF010000113.1 GCF_017811755.1 Pararhodobacter sp. SW119
GGCCATGTCGCGTTGCGCTGAGTGGAGTGGAAAGCCGTCTTCGATGGATCGGAACGTCATGGGACTGTGGGTTCCCGGAAAATGATCGCTCTCATTTGGCGACTCACGGCGCATCTTGCAACCTTTGCGAGCGGTCGGTCGAGGTCCACATCCGATGCGCAGATGCTCGCGCACCCTGTCCTGAGGGACAACAAATGGCTGCACGTCGGGGCGGGTGCAGGGGCCGGCCCGGCGGCTCAGCGATGGTCGAGAAACTCAAGTCTTGGCGCCAAATCAAGGCGTTCAGCGCAAATGTGCCCGACCGGTGATTGCGAGAATTCGTCGCTCCGGGCATGTCTCACCGAATTCTCACACCGGTTTTCTGGCCCTCCAGGCCGCTCAGCCCGTTCAAGATGCGTTAGCACTTCCGCACATCTTTACACAACCCTGAGACGACTTCGCGCAAAAATACGGGCAAACCTTCTCTATGAAGGAGGCAGACAAAGTGGCCCGGAAACCGGATCTGGCCCAAACCGGGCCGCAATCATCGGAGAACCGAAATGCGTATTCTTGTAGTCGAGGACGATATCCACGTGGCGGCCGTGCTTGAGCGGCGACTGGGACGGGACGGGTTCAACGTCCAGCAGACCGATACCGGCGAAGAGGCCATCGATCTGGCACGTCACTATCCGTTTGACCTGGTGCTTCTGGACCTCAACCTGCCGGATATCCCTGGGCAGACGGTACTGCGCCGGCTGAGAATGATCGACGCGCGCATTCCGGTGATGGTGCTGTCGGGCGACGACGACACCGAGACGCGTCTGCGCTGCTTCGAACTCGGGGCCGACGACTTCATGGTCAAGCCCTGCCATGGCGACGAGTTGGTGGCGCGGGTGCGGGCGATCATTCGGCGCAACAACGGTCATGTGACCCCGACATTGGAGATCGGCGATCTGAGCGTGGACACGCAGGCGCGCGAGGTGCATGCGGCGGGAGAGCCAGTACCGCTGACCCGCCGTGAGTACCAGCTTCTGGAGTTTCTCGCGCTGCGCCGGGGAACGACGGTCAGCAAGGATGCCTTGCTGACCCATATGTATGACGGCGTTGACGAGCCCGACGCGAAGATCATCGATGTCTACGTCTGCAAGATCCGGAGCAAGCTGGCGGACGTCGCCCCGGATCTGGTTGCGCAGATCGAAACCGTCTGGGGCCGCGGCTATGCGCTCAAGTCAGGAGAGCCGGACGTCGCCCGCCTTGCTCCGCCGCCACCTCTCGCCGCGCGTTCGGTCGCACGCCCGTCCGAGACCCGGCTGACGCGAGTGGCGTGATGCCGGGTCTGGTGCTCAAGCTCGCTCCCAATGAACGCATCTATGTCAATGGCGCCATGGTGGAGAACGGCGACCGCCGATCGGAGTTGTGCCTGCCTCTGCGCGATACCGATATCCTGCGTGAACGCGATATCGTGGAGGCCGATGTCGGAACCGACGCACTGGGCGCTGCCCTCTTGCTCGCGCAGATGGCGCTGATGCGACGTGATGGGCGCGACGCGATCGTGGCCCGTCTCAATGTGCAATTCCGTGCGCTGCTGCGCGATCCGGTCCTTCGCGGCAATGAGCGCGTCCTCGCCGCAGCCAGCGAGCTGGCCGCCGGCTCGGTGTCGGGCGCACACTACCTGTTGCTGCGCGCCTATCGCGATCGCGCTGCCGCCGCAGGCGCCAGAAACGACGCAGCGCCCTGGCCACCTCGTCAGAATATTTGCACCTCCGCAGCCGCAGCTCAAAGATGAACATGCGCCGCGCCGATATCTCTTCTGGGTTGCCTGCCGTCGATGTCACACCCGCGCCGCGCGCGGCGCTGGTTGTCGATGACGACGATATGGTGCGCGACACCGTGGCGATGCAGCTCGAAGGCGACGGCTGGAGGGTCGCCAGCGCCTCCAACATCGCCGAAGCGCGGGCGGTGCTGCACGCCGATCCGGCAATCGCGGTCGTGGTCTGCGACATACACCTGACCAGCGAAAGCGGTTTCGAGCTGGCCGAGATGTTGGCCGATCTGCGATCCGAGCAGCTGGCCACCGAGATCGTCTTCATTACGGGCAATGCCAGCAGCGACACCGCCATCGAGGCGCTGCGCCATCGGGCTTTCGACCTGGTTCGCAAGCCTCTGCGCCGCGCCGATCTGGTGAAGCGGGTCGCCGCCGCCGAAATGTCGGCCGCCCGCCGTCGGCAGCAACAGGCGATGCTGGATCAGCTTGAACATCGCGTGGCTGAGGGCGAGGCGATGAAACGGCGCCTGGCCATGGCGATGCGTGAGGCCGAGGGCCAGAATCGGGAGCTGGCGGAAAGCGTCGGCGATGCCCGCCACGACCTTCTGGCAGTGATCGCTCACGAGCTCAGAACGCCCCTGATTCCCATCGTCGGTCTCGCCGACATCTTGCTGAATTCGGACGAACTGAGTCCCAACGAGGTTCGCGAATTTGCCGAGATGATCCGCGACGGCGGCGAGCGTTTGGGCGCGATCATCGACCGGACCCTGACTTATCTGGACGCCGAGCGGCAACAGACCGTAGCCGAGATGCACGAGTTCCCGATCGCCGCGCTGATCGACACCGCGCTCGCGAAGCTGCCGAAGGCCACAGTCGAAAACGGGTGCGGCTTCGACATCGATTGTTCGACCGACCTGCACGCCTGGGGGGCGGCGGACCTGCTCGCCGAGGCGCTGGCCGAACTTCTCGACAACGCCATCAAGGCCAGTCCGAAAGGCGCCAGTGTCCGGATCACCGCGTGCCCGGAAGACGACGGCCGCGTCGCGATCGAGGTCACCGATATCGGCCCCGGATTACCCGAGGTCGTGCGCCGAAATATTGGCACGCCGTTCCTCCAAGGCGACGCAAGCACCACGCGGCGCTGGTCCGGCGTCGGCCTCGGGCTGGCTCGCGCGCGCAAGAGCGCGCAGCTAAACGGAGGCACTCTCATGATCCCGGACCCGCAGCCTGACACCGGCGCGCGGTTGCGCATGATTCTACGCAGCGCCGAACCCTGACTCATCGTCTCGTGCACACAAAATCCCGTGAGAGGGCGGCGAGCGAAGTTCGAGAAAGGTCGCTGCCCATCGCGGCGATTCCGGCAAGACGGCTCTCGTTCCCGCCTGATTACCCAGCGCCCGTCGACGCCGAAGCCTGAAGCACACCGACGATCTGGAAGTTCTATCCCGGAGGCGTAGGTTCTGGCTCTGGGATGCGGTTGATGCTTTGCCACTGTCGGGCCACCGCATCGCGCGGCGAAAAAGGAAACGAGACACATGTCGGTCACGCAGCAAAGCCTGCTCGATGCTATGGACGGTGTCGCCATGCTCCTCGACCACGAGTTGCGCATCAAGCAAATTGGCGAACCAAACTGGGCGCGATTCCGAAACGACAATTCGCCTCAAGACCCAGGGGGCCTCGAGCGGCCCGCGGCGAGAGTGCTCGGCCGCCCAGTGACCGAGTTCATTGCCGGCGATACGGTGCGCGCCACTTTCGCGGACCTGTTCAAGAGCGTGCTGAACGGGGCGCGCTCGATCGTTCAATTGGATTTCCGCTGCGATGCGCCGGCACTGCGACGCGACATGCGACTGGCCGTCAGGCCGGTCAAGACCGACGGTCAGGTGCGCCACCTTCTCTATCAGTCGATCACACTGAGGGTTCAGCAACGGCCAGCACTCCCGTTGTTCGGCACGCCGGTTGTTGATCAGGACAACGATGACATCCTGACGCTCTGCGCCATCTGCGCGAGGGTGGCCTGGCCGATCGGCGCGCCGACGGGTGAACGGGAATGGATCGAACCCGCCGAATACTACAGGCGCGACGGCAGTGACATTGCGCTGATCTCGCATGGATTCTGTGAGGACTGCTTCGCACACATTCAGGACGAGGATTGAAGGTCGGAAAACGGCGTGGCGACCTTGAGGATTCCGCAAACCATTCCAAACAGGAGGCCCAGAGGAAGAAACAATATTGTCTCGCCGCCTCACCAGTACCCCGCACCACGCCTTAATCGTACAGGCGCGCGTGTAAAGGCGCCCGAAAATGGCGTTCGGGCCTCCCTGCACTCAGAGCAGTGAACCGCCCATTCAAAAAGCCCCTGCCGATCACCCGCTGAAGGCGTAACCTTTCCCAT
>NZ_JADDJF010000114.1 GCF_017811755.1 Pararhodobacter sp. SW119
GCGAAGATGTCGGGTTGAAGGTTCTGGTAGAAGGCCTGGCGCAGCATCTCCTCGTCGAAGCGGATGCTGTTGAACCCCGTCCAGATCGCGGGCGACCAGCGTTCGATCAGCGCGCCGATCTCCTGCATGAACTCGAAGAGCGTCGGGAATGCGGGATCCACCAGTTGCGCCGGGCGCACGCCGGTAACCGCCAGCGCCCAAGGCGAGGGGATGATGTGCGGCGCGATACGGCAACGAAGATTGACCCGCTCGATCTCCCTGAATTCACCATCCGTCAGAATGGCGGCGAATTGCAGCGGTTGATCGAAGGCGGGCGATGTGCCGGTGGTTTCAAGATCGTAGAAAGCGAAATTCATCAGTGCAGCTTAGCGGGCTCCCGGGATTCCGTCATCCAGCAAAGCGCTCGCACGTGGCCATTGAGGGCATGGCCCTCACTGCACGGCTATGGGCCGCAGCATGTTGTCGGTGTCGAGCTTGAGCGCGCTGCGCCACAGCGGGGTCTTGAAGACATGGCACACATGCTTGCCGGGGCCGTCCTCGCGGATTTCCATCAGCAATCCGGCCCATTCGAGCGGCCGCAGCACGCAGGACGAGAACGCGGCCATCTCTCTCCAGCCGGCCGTGTGCCAGTCCTTCGCCTCACCGTAGAAGGCTTGGAACAAGGCGGCCTCGGGTCGTGCCGTGGTCGGCCTCTACGTTGATGACGTTCATCCAGACATCCCACTTGCCGAAGGGGCGCTCGTCGAAGCGCGCATAGGAGGCGTGATCGATCCGGAGCACGAAATAGGGGATCAGCTCGGCAAACAGGCGCCCCGGGGCGCCCGCAAGCTCGGCGCCCCGCTTGGTCAGCCGGAACTCACTCTTGTAGTGCCGCCCGAGGCGCAGTGAGATCAGCAGGTAATGAAGGACCTCGAGCGGCGGGAATTCGTATTCGTTGATGACCTTGTTGTAGCGGAACATTTCTTCCGCGCCTTTGCCCGGCCAGCCGAAATGCTCGACCGCCCAATGGACGAAGACGCGCTTGAAGGCCTTGGTCTTCGTCAGCCCGATCGAGCCATGCTCCTGCGCGTATTGCAGGGTCAGGAGTGCTGGCCGCAGCATGGGCGAATGCGCGAGATCGGGATGGTCATCAGGGAGCGGGCGAAACTCGATCATGGCGCGACGTTGCCACAGGCTGCGTCGCGTTTCCACGGCTCTGAAGCCGACGGTATCGCGCCAACGCTCGAGAGCGGTGAAGTCCTCCTGGCGTCAATGGAGTTTGATCGCAGGCGACTGGCAGCAACGACGCTTGACGGCAGAATAGGGCGCTATTCTGCCATCAAGCGATCTTGCCGCGACATCGTTAGGGCGCCGTGCTGCGATCTACGCCTTCGATCCCGCTTCTTGATCTGCTGAAAGTCGGGCGCTCTGGGCGCGTCGGAGGGCGACTCCCAAAACGTTGACATGGCGTTGACATGAACTGAACGCCGAAATCCCGACTGGTTAGGTCAGGTTCTATCTATCTGATATATTTCAGGATTCTGGTTGCGGGGGCCCGATTTGGCCTCCAGCGAACAGTTTGCGGGATTCCTCCTTCAAGAAGACGTCGCTCTGCATAGGAATGTGCGATCTTCGTCCATTTTTCTGAAACGAGCTGCTCGTCTTTTCTGAAACGAGCTGCTCGTCGCTCTCGAGCACAAGGCAAACCGCTGTGTCCACGATACCGGGGCGCTGAAGCGACGCACCATGTGCCTCCGCCCGCGCACCGACGCGGCGGGTGCACTAAACGCCTGGCAACTCACGAGCCAGTCCAAGAGCGCAAGGATGGCCGCCAGGCATTGCTTGACCATTGCCGGCGCGAGGCAGGCCCACTACCCGACATGTGCCGCGACTCGGACCGCCCTGATCTCCGGCAGGCCAGCGCTTGCCGGGGGCTGTGTTCATGTCTCGGGCTCCAGATAATTCCCACGTGGACAGGGAGCGCGCGCGCTTCGCCTGGACCGCCGACTACGCTCGCAGGTCATCCCCGCGGGCGCGAGGAACGCGGCATCACCGAGGGCTGGGTAACGGCCACTGACGGGTCATCCCCGCAGGGGCGGGGAATGCTTCCGCGCCTTGGCGTCAAAGACCAACATCATCGGGTCATCCCCGCGGCTGCGGGGAACGCGCTGGCGGCGGTCCTGACCAACACCACGGCGGCGGGTCATCCCCGCGGGTGCGGGGAACGCGTCAAACCTTAACCCCTCTGCTATGTCGTAGCCGGGTCATCCCCGCGGGTGCGGGGAACGCGGGAAGTGATGCGGGAACATCTCGCGCACCTGCGGGTCATCCCCGCGGGTGCGGGGAACGCAATGCAGCGCCGAGACGATCCGGCAGATGGTGCGGGTCATCCCCGCGGGTGCGGGGAACGCATCTGGCGCAGGCGGGCGGTTACTGCGGTTTCCGGGTCATCCCCGCGGGTGCGGGGAACGCGATCCTGTGTTCCGGTGCGCAAGAACAAGCGCCGGGTCATCCCCGCGGGTGCGGGGAACGCGCGCGCAAATGCTCGACCTGTTCCTCGGCGGGCGGGTCATCCCCGCGGGTGCGGGGAACGCGGTCCACATGTCCGCTGAGAACATGCCGGGTTCGGGTCATCCCCGCGGGTGCGGGGAACGCACCGAAGCCCTGCGGGAATTCGGTGGTGACGCCGGGTCATCCCCGCGGGTGCGGGGAACGCTCGAGGTGCCCTGATGGCGATTATCGCGGCTGCGGGTCATCCCCGCGGGTGCGGGGAACGCAGCGGCCGGCACGGCGCAAGCCGCGTGCTGCACGGGTCATCCCCGCGGGTGCGGGGAACGCTCTTCGTGCAGCTGTCTGATGCACCACGGAAATCACGATGTCAAAAAGCCTACCGATGGTTCCCGGCTTCCGGACGAGGTTTGTCGTCAGCCGTAATCGGTTCGTCAGATCTGGGCGCGGCGCTATTGTCGCGCGGTTGGAAGCTGACCAATTTCAGCCCGTCCAAGTCAACCGGCATCCGGCGGTTTTCTCCGATGGTGGCGAAATCGAAGCCCTGATCGGTCGGTGCCTTCCAGACCATGACCGCGTCACCGTCCTCGATATAGTTGCAGATCTGGTCCCAGATGCGCTCGCGCGTGCGGGCCGAATAGTCGCCGACATAGACGCCAGCCCGGATCTCGAGCAGCCAGATGGCCAGCCGCCCACGCAGCCGCGGCGGAGCGTTGGTGAGCACCACGACCATCATGGCCCGACCTCGGGATCAGGGAAGGCGGGGCCGGCGGCCTCGGGTGGGGGTGGCGGCCGGGTCAGTTTCCCAGCTTCCAGCACCTCTTCAATTTGTGGAATGATCTTCTCGAGAAGGCGGGCACGGCGGAATGCGTCGCGGCAAGCATGGCGGACGGCGCGTTCGGGCGGCATTTTCAGCCGGCCCTTCTGCGCCATCCCGGCGATGCGGAAGGCCTCGGGCACCACTGTTTCCAACTTCCAGAGATCGGCGATATCGTAGACGAAGGAAAGCGCCTTGCCGGTATGCAGGTAACCGATGGCGGGCGAATAACCCGCGGCGAGAACGGCGGCCTCAGTCAGCCCGTGGAGGCAGGCGGTGGCCGATGACAGGCAGCGATTGGGAAGGTCGGCGGCGGTCCAGTCGCCGGGATCGTAGGCTCGTCGGTGCCAGTCCACCCCATGCTGGCGGGCGAGCAGGGCATAGCTTTCGCGCACGCGAACGCCTTCGATGCCCCGCAGTTGGTCGATTGAGCGGCGCTGCGGCGCCGGTTCGCCGAAGCGCATCTCGTACATCTTGCGGACCACCCGCAACCGCGCCGCCTCGTCGAGCGCTATCTTCGCCTGCCAGAGCTGTTTGTCGGCGCGCGCACCGCCAGGCCTTCCTGCGGAATAGAGACGCACGGCCCCCTCGCCTACCCAGACCAGAAGTGTACCCGCCCGGGCGGCCAGCGCAGCGGCGCGGTGGCTGACGCGGGTGCCGGGTTCCATCATTAGGCACGCGATGCCGCCGACCGGAATGACCGTGCGCACGCCACTTGCATCGATCGCCACGAAGCACCCATTGTCTATGTCGAGCTGGGCATACTCGACGAAGATCATTGCCGCACGATCCTTGAGTGGGATTGGACGGGGTGGCGGCAGGCCCGGG
>NZ_JADDJF010000115.1 GCF_017811755.1 Pararhodobacter sp. SW119
AGGCCCGGACCCGGACGCCGTCACAAGCGCGGCCGATCTCCACAATTGCTTCAAAGATTGGTGTGAAAACCAAGGCGCTCAGGCTTGGTCGCGTCGACGCTTCAGTAGCGAAATGGCGGCACGAGGCCTGTCCCAGAATAGGCGCAACCATGGCAATGTCTACATCGGGTTGAGTCTCGGCTAAGGCGCTCAACGACACCGCCGATTTTTCCTAGTTCCTCAGCGGCGATGGTTACGTCGCTGAGGTTTTTTTTATGCCGCCTTCTTGCCTCTCTATACATGAGGTCCATGCGGTGTAGGAAGTGTAGTTTCCAAACATTCTATCCGTAAGAAAGCGCAACGAGGAATGGAGACGTCTATATATCAGATTTACAGCTATAAACAATCGAACCTACACTTCCTACACCGGGAGATCTCTCGGCAGCGACAGCCGGTATCTGCACAGCTGGCCCATATCGGCGTGCGCATTCCTGGCCGAAAACAACAGCAAGACAGTTAGATCATTCTTTTCGCCATACCTAAGCAGTGACTACGGTTTGATGAACACCTAATACACCTAAAGACTGTCAATGCTTTTGATCGCCAAGGGCCTAGCATTCAAAGTCCAAGAGGCACAGCGTTCTCCGAGGAGCTAAAGTATCGATCGTGGTATTCTGCAACCTAAATTTTAAAAGTCGGGATTCTCGCCAAAGCGACTATATCGATCCAAAGAGCTAACTTCCCGAAACTAACCAAGACCCGATGCTAACTTCGTGAACTGATGGCTGTCTTGGATCTCCGCCCGGGCCGATTTCGTCGCTAGCTTGCCCGTTACGAGGGCATGGTGCTGGTCAATGATCTCACAAATCCTTTCTTGGGTGGATGTACCAGCTGTTTACTCGTCTGAAGCGCGTCGTGGGCTGCCGAGCAGTGTTGGACCTCCTCTTGTCAACGGAAGGTGCAACTCTGGGAGATGGAAGCCACACTTCCCGTGGAAAGACTGAAGGAAAGCCCAGTTCGAATGCCGACGTGATCACGTTCTGACGCTTCGGACATTCCATGAGTGATCTCGACACCAAGCAAACTCTCTCAACCTACCGTATGCGCAAGGCACAGCCCTCTGCGCCGAAAAACAAAGAAAGATATCGCAATGCCAGCTCGAATCTACATTTACGACACCGAATGTACCGGCCTTGAGACCAGGCATGACCGACCGGTTCAGTTCGCTGCCTGCATCTATGACGAAAACGCGGAACTGCTCGAGGAGTTCAACGTTCGGGGGCGGCTTCCAAGGTATGTCATTCCGAGCCCGGGCGCCTTGATGGTGAATCGGCAGTCGATCGGGGCGATCCAGCGGAGCAGCCTGTCCCACTACGAGCTGATCGCGCAGATCCATGACCATATTGCGCGCAATTCGCCGGCGATCATCTGCTCGTACAACGGCATCCGTTACGACGAGGAGATCCTGCGCCACAGTTTCTATGCCAACCTGCGCGCGCCATACCTGACACAGTGGGAAGGCAACAAGCGCATGGATGTGTTGATCGCAGCGAAGGTTGTCGCGGCCTGTGCGCCGGACGCGCTTCACCTTCCTGCCGATGGCGGTGGCAAACGCTCGTTCCGGCTCGCGGATCTGGCTGCCGCGAACGGCTTCGTCGAACATGACGCTCATGATGCCCTAGGCGACGTGCACGCCACCATGCATCTTGCCAAGGTCCTGGTCAGCAAGGCGCCGGAGGTTTGGAATGCTTGCGCCGCGATGATGAACAAGTCCGAGGTGCGCGCACTGATGCTGGCAGGCGAGCCCCTGTTATCCATCGGCTGGGATCACTCCCGGAACGGGCCTCGGGTTCAGGTTCTGCTGCCGATCTGCGCCGACCAGGCCAATCCGAACGAATGGCTCTGCGTCGATCTCGGATCGGATATCGACTGGTTGCTGGCAGCTGACGTGGTCTCGCTTCGAGAGGCTTTCGACGTTCTGGATGGGGAGAGGGCGATCGTTCGCGTCAAGAGCAATGCTATGCCGGTCCTCATGCGCATAAATGACCCCGTGGCAGCGGGTCTTGTGGCAACCTTCGACCCTCGTGGCATCGAGAGGCTTCGGGCGGACCAAGCGCTCGCCAAACGCCTCAGGGGAGCGGCCGCACTCCGCAAGTCGGAGTTCGACGAGGGGACCCACCCCGCTGAGCAACTTTACACCGGCGGGTTCTTTCCGACGGAAGCCGACAAACCGCTGCTGCAGCGGTTCCATGCGGCCTCACCCCACGAGAAATACGAGATGATCGCAAACCTGCGCGACCCGCGCGCACGCCACATGGCGCGGTGGTTGGTCGGATCCGAATGGCCCGAGGTGATGGCGAAGGGCGATCACATAGCGGTCGAGGAAGAGTTTCGCGAACACCTCATGCAAGACGAGGCCAAGTGGACGACGGTCCCGTCCGCGCTGGATGAGATCAAGCGACTCGCCACCGAAGCGAGTCCCGATCAGCTGGCCATTCTCGAGGAGTACGAGGGGTATCTACTCGAGCTGCAGAATCGCAACTCGGCCTCTGTTTACGTCTAGCGTCGGGCGAGGGACCGATTCATCGGCAGCAACCCATGTAGAGGCTTGGCTGCACCTTCAGGGGTCGCCGCCAAGCCGCCACATAGGTATTCCGCGGCGTGGGCGAACAGGAGCCGACGAATCGAGTTCGACTCAATGAGCACAAAACCCCGACCTTCGCCGGGGGGCTCGCGCAATGGGGGCTAAATTGGGGGATGGACACCCAAGAAGCCTCGATTTATGAGTCTATTTCAATGAGTTAACGAGGTTTGGTGGCGGAGACGATGGGATTCGAACCCACGAGACGGTTTCCCGCCTACTCCCTTAGCAGGGGAGCGCCTTCGACCGCTCGGCCACGTCTCCACCGACGGGTATAGCCGCGCAAGCACAGGAAATACAAGGCGAAATCCGCCTTACGTGACAGAAAGTCATCCAGCACCTCAACCCCCTGAAATGCCCCAAAAAGGCCGAGAATTACGACGCTTATGGGCAAGATTTGGTCATCGCGTTAATGGCGATCATTTCGTTCTCCACGCAACTATAAGGTGTTTTGGGGTTGCGGCTCCGAACACCCTCATCTTCCGCAGCGCCATTCAACTGCGCGATGTGCTCCTGCTCAAGCAGCACCGAAGCGACCTCCTTCAAAAATCGGAGGTTGAGCCATGAGCATCAACCATCAAATGCCGCAGGTTGCGGCTTACAGGGACGGCCTTCTCGAGGGGCACTCATCGGCCAGAGACACCGGCCTACGGGAACGGACATCAGGGGCTGCAAGGCGATCGAGCGATTTTGGAACCCAGCAGGTCTCTGACCATTTCTCTTTGGCGGCCATGGGGAAGGAAGAAGCGCTCCTTCGTTCGGACCAGGCCCCTCCCTCAACGGTCGGCTGGACGCGCACCGCAGGAGAGACCCGCGGATTCGCGATTGCGCACAGAAATCCGTTTCCATGCTTTGCCAAGACCGGCGCCGTGAGTCAGTCAAGCTGGCGCTCCGTCCCTGATCCATCTGCGTTTTACGTCAACCCGCGGCGGATCGAGCCCTCCGAGAACCGCCGCATCCTCCTGATAACCACCTTGGACCAGCGAGCTTGCGCGAAATTCGATGCACAGACCAACGCATCCGTTTCTCTGTCGGATAGGACGGACCAACCTCCTCCCTTTGGGGATCACTCTTTGACCAAGGACATCTTTGCCTTGCCGAGAGGGATTTCGGTGCGACCAAACCGGGGACTAATTCCCCTTTGGATTCAGTCTGAGGAGAAAAAATGCTGAGCGTTGAGAGCGATGAAAATATGTCCCGAGATCATTTCACGCCTATATTTATACAGCGTATAATTTATGGAGGCGTGTGTCAGTCGTGTCAAGACCAGCGCCGATCCAGCGCGCTACCCGAGGCTGAGTATTCGCCGCCGCTGAGGCGGCCCAGCACCTAAAGCGAACGGTAGTAATGTCGGCACAGCGATCGTCGATAGGCGCTTTGCCAA
>NZ_JADDJF010000116.1 GCF_017811755.1 Pararhodobacter sp. SW119
CGACCGCTAATCGTGGCGCTGACATTCGTCGCCGTCACGCACTGGACGCGGCTGCCCTCGGCAGCTATTCGGCAGCCGACCTCTGCGGATCGGGTTCAGTCTCAGGAGGTTCGGGGATCTCGCACCCCGTCACGCAACACCGACCGGGTTGCCTTGAGACCCGCCTGCCGTCCTCCAGTACGCCCCGGTCGAGCAGGCGCTCGACGAGCGCCACCTTGTCCATGACCGGATAGTTGCGCCAGATCTCTCGCTTCATTGCCTCGGCCGATCCGCCTCCATGAAGCGAAATGACCGAATACCAGCCGCCCTGGCTGGAGACGGTCAGGTCCTCGATGAAACGCGAGACCTCCATGCGCTGTTCCACCGGGATATCCGGGCGGCCACCGAGAACCGCCGCGAGCGAGGTCTTGGTTTCGGGGTTATGGTCTTCGTCGGGGCCGGGAAGCGCGACGATGAGCCCGCCCGAGACATAATGGGCCAACTTGTGCATGTCGTAGATCTTGGTGGCCAGAAGCAGCTTGCCGATATTCGAGAACACCGTGTCTGGCATCACTGAACCGCCTGGGTCCTTCTGGCAATAAGCCGAAGCTGCGACCCCGCAGGCGTAGAAGCTCTCGGTGATGGTGATGAGCTCCACCATCTGCTCGCGGACGTGGCCGTGACGATCGGGGTCGAGGCCGTTTGCCTCGATCATGAGAGCTCCTGCGCCGATGAGAAGATCACCGAAACCGGCTCGTGCGCCGATGCAGGTGTGCCGATGATGCGTTGCGTAGGACGTTGTGAGAAAACCGCCTTCCTCGTACTCTCCGGCCAGGAAAACCCTGTCATGTGGAACAAAGACGTCCTCGAACACCACGACACCTGTCGACTGGCCGTACTTGGCGGAGAACTTTGCCGCGGCCTCGCCCGGACGTCCGGCGCGGCGCGCGACGATCGTCACTCCCGGCGCATCGACCGGGACGGCGCAACAGACCGCGAAGTCGGCATCGTCTGCGGTGTGGGTGCGACAGGGCATCACGAGAAGCTCGTGCACGTAAGGAGCGCCGGTAACGATCGCCTTCGTGCCTCGAATGACGATGCCGTCCGGTCGGCGTTCGGTTATGTGTACATAGACGTCCGGATTGAGCTGCTGGCCCGGACGCCTGGACCTGTCGCCCTTGGCGTCCGTCATAGCGACAGCGAGCGTCAGGTCCCTGTCCTGAAAGTCATGCAGGTAGGCGAGGAAGCGCTGGTGATAGTCGGTGCCGTGGATAGCGTCGGTTCGCTTCGTCGCCTGGAAGAGGCCGTTAAACGCGTCGTGACACAGGTAGCGTTGTGCGCAACCCGCGATCTGGCAGGCGAGACGCACCGCCTCGAGTTTGTACAGAAGGTCGGTCGACGACTCGTTGATGTGAAGCATTCGGTTGACCGTCTTGCCTGACGTCCCCTGACGGGCGGTCATGATCGCGGAATGCTGGGGGCGGTGAGCGAGGTCGTAGGTCACGCCTACGCCATTGATGCCCGGAAGCAGAAGCGGTTCGTCCGCCACGCTTTCGACGCGCTGGCCATCGACGAAGACCCGTGGTCCGTAGGCGCGAAGGGACTCCCTGTAGGCGGCGGCATCCATCAGCATGACATTCTCCCTGCGTGGAAAGCTGGCGTCATCACAACTTGAACACTGTTCGAATTTCGGTCAAGCTTTTTTGGGAGAGAGGGAGAGGTGGGATGGCGGCACGGCGCTTGCAACGGCAGAAGGCGGAGCGGGGGCAAAAGCGATCGCTGATCCTGAGTGCGGCACGTGAGGTCTTCCTGGAGGAAGGGCTCGAGGGCGCAAGCGTCCGTGCCATAGCCGCCCGCGCAGGATACGCACCGGCCGCGCTCTATTTTCACTTCGACTCCAAGGAGGCGATCTACGCAGAAGTCTTGCAGGGGTCGCTCGAGACGCTCGGCGGCGAGGTTGAGCAGGCCGCGGGAAGTGTAGAGGGTGCAGGAGAGAAGCTGCGCGCTGGCGCCCTGGCCTTCTTTCGCTTTTACGCCAGAAACCCACGCGATCTCGATCTCGGTTTTTACCTGCTGCGTGGTGGCATGAAGCCGAATGGACTCGGGCGAGAAAGGGACGAAGCGCTCAACGCGGCCCTCTCCGCCGCCCTGAACCCCATGGCCAAGGCAGCCGTTTACCTCGGAGTCGACCCCCGCACGGCCGAACTGCTTGTGGTGGACATCTTCGCACATGCCACGGGTCTGCTGTTGCTCCTCCACACGGGTCGCATCCGGATGTTCGGCGCCTCCGCTGCCGAACGGATGCAGATCTATATCGACGAGCGAATTGCGTGTTTCGAACGAGGAGCGCACTGATGCCTGTTCTCGATTGCGGCGCCTCCACACTTCTTGCCATCGATTTCCAGGCGCGACTCATTCCGGTGATCGAGGATGCCGAGGATGTGCTGACCAATGCCAGGCGCTTGCTCGACATCGCTGCCAGACTTGGCATCCCCCGATTGTTCACTGAGCAGAACCCGGCAGGACTGGGCGCGACCGTAGGGGACCTTGCACCCCGAGAGGGTGAGGTTTTCCACAAGATGACCTTTGATGCGTCCCGCGCAGAAGGTCTGCTGGAAAGCCTTCCTGCCAACAATGTGCTCATCGTCATGGGCTGCGAGGCGCACGTCTGCGTACTTCAGACGGTGCTCGGTCTACTTTCCGGAAAACGCGAGGTATACATCGTGCGCGACGCCATCGGCTCGCGGCGGCTGGAAAGCAAGGAAGCTGCGCTCCGCCGAATGGAGCGACATGGTGCGGAGATCGTGACGGTGGAGATGGTCATGTTCGAATGGCTTGACACCTGCGAGCATCCGCAGTTCCGCAACATCGTTAAGCTGATCAAGTAATGCGACACCTACGGGAGAACTTCATCGATGCATGCGACATGGTATTTTGACGTCGTCTCACCCTACGCCTACCTCGCCCTGGACGGAATCGAGGACCTGTCGAGATCGATCCCGATCGTCTACAAGCCTGTCCTCTTCGCCGGAATCCTGAAGCACCATGGGCAACTCGGCCCCGCCGAAATCCCATCGAAACGTCTGCACACTTACAGACTGTGCGTTTTTGAAGCGCAGCGACGCGGCGTGCACCTCACCTTTCCGCCTGCACACCCCTTCAACCCGGTTCGGGCGCTCCGATTTCTATGCGATACCGGAGCCGAGCCGCAGCTCGCGCGCCGCGTGATGGAGCACATCTGGCGCGACGGATATGACCCGAATGAGGAAGGGCCGTGGCAACAACTCACCGACAGGTTCAAGCCAGGAGCCGCCGCGCCAACGGATGAGATTTCCGCGAGGGGAATGAACCTCCGTGTGAATACGGAGGAGGCGATCGCGGTCGGCGTGTTCGGGGTGCCGACACTCTCGATCGGTCGCGAGCTTTTCTGGGGCGTCGATGCGTTGCCGATGGTTCGAGCCTACCTCGACGATCCAGAGATATTCGAGCGAGGCGAGATGGCGCGCGTAGCAACGATCGAGAACCCGTTCCCCCCGTCACGCC
>NZ_JADDJF010000117.1 GCF_017811755.1 Pararhodobacter sp. SW119
CCACGCAAGTCCCACGGCTACCCGGCCCAATCCCGCTTCCGCATCGGCCTCTTCCAAATCCGAAGCCTCCTCAGAACCGACCCGGATCAGGCCGCCGAGCCCTGGCGACACTTGGCCTCCAAACTGCGAAAAAATCCGAGAGTCGTGTAGTATGCCGGATTGAAACCTCTCGGCGCGCCCGCCGCGCAGGAGGGTCGCGGACCGGCGGAGTGCCCGCCTCCACCCCGTGGGAAGGGCCACCCGCCCGGATTGGCGCGCGGATCGGGCGGTTGCCGCCAGCCGTCCGGGCAGCCCGCCGGAGCCGTACGCCCTTTCGGGCGTTCACCCCCCGGAGAGGTAGGCCCGTGACCCGCGACGCGACCCCGACACTGACCGAGGTTCTCGGCAAGCTCGCTGATGCGGGCGAAGGCGAACACGTGACGGTCGCGCAGATCCTCGACGAGTTCGGGGACCGTTCGCTCGCGCCGATCCTGCTGGTGCCGGCGATGCTGACCGCCTCGCCGATCTCGGGCATTCCGGGCGTGCCGACGGTCACGGGGATCATCGTCGCCCTGATCGTGGTGCAGATGATGATGGGGCGTGACACGCTCTGGGTGCCGCAGTTCATCGCCCGGCGGGGCGTTTCGCGCAGCAAGCTGGACAAGGCGGTCGGCTTTCTGCGCAAGCCCGTCGGCTGGATCGACGGGCTGCTGAAGCCCCGGATGACCTGGATCGCGCAACGTCCGTGGAATTACGCAGCGCTTGTGACCTGCCTTGCGATCGCGCTGGTCACGCCCCTGATGGAGATGCTGCCCTTCGTCATCTCGATCGCCGCCGTGGCGATCGGGTTTTTCGCCGCGGGGATCCTGGTGCGCGACGGGCTGGTGATGCTTCTCGGCTACGCCGTCGTCGGCATCGCCGCCGGGGCCGCGCTCGCGCTCATGTGAGACCGGCCGGCGCGACGGGTCCGCCGAAAGGCCGGTTCAGGCCAGGCTGACGCTGGCCGCGCTCTCGGGCAGTTCCTCGCCGAAACAGCGCTGGTAGAACTCGGCCACCGTCTGGCGTTCCAGCTCGTCGCACTTGTTGAGGAAGGTCAGCCGGAACGCGTAGCCGATATCGCGGAAGATGCGCGCATTCTCGGCCCAGGTGATGACCGTGCGCGGCGACATGACCGTGGACAACTGCCCCTTGACGAAGGCGGTGCGCGTCAGATCGGCGACGGTCACCATCTGGCTGATCTCCTGCCGGCCCTTGGCGGTGTTGTAGGCCGGGTTCTTGGACAGCACGATCGCGGTTTCGGCGTCGTGCGACAGGTAGTTCAGCGTCGCCACCAGGGACCAGCGGTCCATCTGCGCCTGGTTGATCTGCTGCACCCCGTGATAAAGCCCGGTCGTGTCGCCCAGGCCCACCGTGTTGGCGGTGGCGAACAGCCGGAAGCTGGGGTGCGGGGTGATGATCTCGTTCTGGTCCAGCAGCGTCAGCTTGCCGTCATGTTCCAGCACCCGCTGGATGACGAACATCACGTCCGGCCGCCCGGCATCGTATTCGTCGAAGACGATGGCGCAGGCGTGGCGCAGCGCCCAGGGCAGGATGCCCTCGTGGAACTCGGTCACCTGCTTGCCGTCGCGCAGCTTGATCGCGTCCTTGCCGATCAGGTCGATCCGGCTGATGTGGCTGTCGAGGTTGATGCGCACCGCCGGCCAGTTCAACCGCGCCGCGGCCTGCTCGATATGCGTCGATTTCCCGGTGCCGTGATAGCCCTGGATCATCACCCGGCGGTTGTACTGGAACCCGGCAAGGATGGCGAGCGTCGTCTCGGGGTCGAACTTGTAGGTCTGGTCGATGTCGGGCACGCGGTCGGTCCGCTCCGCGAAGCCCTTGATCGTCATGTCGGTGTCGATCCCGAACACGTCGCGCACCGAGAGTTCCTCGGTGGGTTTCTGCATCTCGTTCGCCATTCCGTCCGCCATTCGTCCAGTCGCGCGACAAGCCACGGCCACGCATATCCGTTTCGCGTGTCATGGAGCATATTGCCCGAGCGTGCAAGGGCAAGGGACGCGGGCTGCCAAGCGGATCGGGGATTGCCACAACAGCGCGTCGCGGCATAGTGTCGGCGCGTTCAACGAGGCGGAGCACGCAATGTGCTGGAGTATCGGTGCTACGGTGGCGATGGTCGGCCTCGGGACGGCGGCGACCGTCGTTACCCTGCGGCGCCGCGAGGCACCCGTGATCCCGGTGACGCTGGGTTTCTTCACGCTGATGGAGGGATTGCAACTCGCCGGCTATCTGGTGATCGACCAATGCGGCACGCCGTCCAATCAGTCGGTGACCTTTCTGTCGTTTCTGCACATCGTCTTCCAGCCCCTGTTCATCAATGCCTTTGCCATGCAGCTTGTCCCGCGCGGCGTAAGCGTGCGGCTGAAGACGGTGGTCTTCAGCCTCTGCGCGCTTTCGTCGGTGGTGATGCTGATGCAGCTATATCCCTTCGCCTGGGCGGGCACCTGCGCGCCGGACAGCGCGCTTTGCGGCGAGCGGCTTTGCACCGTGTCGGGCACCTGGCACCTGGCCTGGGACGTGCCCTACAACGGCCTGCTTGCGCCCTTCGAGACGTCGATGGGGGTGAACTGGGGTTTCACGAGCTACATGATCGCGGGCTTCGTGCTGCCGTTGCTTTACGGCGCCTGGCGGTTCGTCCTGTTCCACGCGCTTGCCGGGCCCTTCCTTGCGATGCAGTTGACCGGCAACCCGAACGAGATGCCGGCGATCTGGTGCCTGTTCTCGATCGGGATCATATTGATCGCACTCAGCCCGGCGATCCGCCGCCGCTTCGAGGGGCGCCCGCTGCCGGCGTGAGCAAAGGTTTCATTGCGGTAAACGCCTGAGATCGACTTTGTACGTTATGCGGCGAAGCATAGTGCCTCTGCCATACGCATGAGGCGGTCGGGCGGGATTTTTTTCGTGTCTCGGTTTTACGGCGAGTGTTGAAAACTGTCTCTGACCCACAGAGCAAGGCGGACGGCGCCGATGGCGTCTGTGAAGGTCAGGTTGGTCTTGCGATACCAGGCCGCGGCGTATGGCATGCTCGCGTGGTTCAGCAGATCGCAGGCCCATAAGGAGACGAGACTGTAGAGGCCGAGCAAGGCGGGCGTTGTCCGGGCAATCGCCTTGTCGGACCATTGCCGTTGGGTTTCGACGCCGAGCTATGCGCGGGTTTCGGCGAAGGTTACTTCGATCTGCCAGCGGCGGACGAAGCGATGATGTCGGCTGGCGCGCGGGCGGTGTCGGTGCTGAAGAAGGCCTGCGGGTGCCGCTTGCCTTCGGGGTCTCTGGCAAGCACCCAGCGGATTGGTCTGGGCGGCGTTCCGGGGCGGTACCAAAGTGCGATGTCCGAGGTGATCTCGAGCGTCT
>NZ_JADDJF010000118.1 GCF_017811755.1 Pararhodobacter sp. SW119
CTAATCTTAACCATGGGAATGCCATGCGACGGCTTCCACCGCTCAACGCCCTGCGCGCCTTCGAAGCCGCCGCTCGGCACATGAGCTTCAATAAGGCCGCCGAGGAACTCAACGTCACCCCCGCGGCCATCAGCCAGCAGATCCGGGCCGTGGAAAACATCGCCGGCGTGAAACTGTTCCGGCGCCTGACACGTTCGCTTCTGCTGACCGATGCCGGACAGTTTGCCCTGCCGGCTATGACCGAGGGGCTGGACCGGCTGGCCGAGGGCTATCGGGCCATGCGCCGGCAGGAGGAAGCCGGCGTACTCACAGTCAGCGTGGCACCGTCGCTCGGGGCGAAATGGCTAGTACCCCGGCTGGAGAGGTTTCGCGCGCGGCATCCGGAATTCGACATCCGCATTGACGCCTCCGACCGGCTGGTCGATTTTCACCGCGGCGACGTGGATCTGGCGATCCGCTCCGGAGCGGGCGAATACGAGGGGCTGACCGCGCATTGCCTGATGTCGGAATTCGCCGCGCCCGTCTGCAGCCCGGCTCTCATGCAGGACGCGCAGCCGCTTCGCCAGCCCGCCGATCTGCGGCATCACACGCTGCTGCATTCGCAGTGGCGGATGCAGCACGCCTTCGCGCCCAACTGGCGCATGTGGCTGAAGGCCGCCGGGTTGACCGACATCGATGCCGAGCACGG
This sequence comes from Pararhodobacter sp. SW119, assembly GCF_017811755.1. Classification (GTDB taxonomy): domain Bacteria; phylum Pseudomonadota; class Alphaproteobacteria; order Rhodobacterales; family Rhodobacteraceae; genus Pararhodobacter. The sequence continues at coordinate 689 of NZ_JADDJF010000118.1, forward strand.
CCCGCGGTTCAGCGAGGACAACCTGGTCGTCCAGGCCGCGATCGCCGGTCAGGGCGTGGCTCTGGTCGGCAAGGCAGTGGCCGCCGCCGACCTGCGCGCAGGGCTACTGGTGCATCCCTTCGGTCCGCCGACGCGTGAGAGTCACGCCTACTGCTATTATGTGGTCTATCCCGAGGCGGATGCCGACCGGCCCAAGGTGCGGGCCTTCACCGACTGGGTTCTCGAAGAAGCAAAGGAGACTGAGCCGTCGTGAACCCGACGGCTGAGCAAGCCGAGCGATCAGGAAAGAGCAAAGCGGTACAGAGCCGGAATGGGCGGATTGCGGACGGATGCTGATGCGGCATCGCTGGTGCAGAATACTGTAAATGCGGCCATTCGGCCCAGCTAAGGTGCCACAAACCAGCGAGCGCGCGTAGCGATTCCTTTTCCGTCAAAACGCGACGACAACATGCATCCGAGATTGACATTTTTCATCTGATCCAACAACCTGAGATTGAGCAACCACGCAAGAGCAGTCATTACACTTCAGGCATCCTAAATAACCCGGGGAGCGATCGCATGGACCTTCGCTGCAATACGCCCCCTTTCAGGGTCGCCGGGATATATCTTTCGATCAGCCTTACGTATATTGTTGTCTCCGACTGGCTCGCCGATGGTCGCGCGTGGACGAACTGGCTCCCGGGCATCCAGACGACCAAGGGCATTGTCTTTGTCCTTCTTTCCGCAATTCTGATCCATTTTCTCATCACTCGCGAAATGCGCCGACGCCAAGCGGTCCAGGTTCAACTTATGCGGGCGCAGCGAATGGAGGCGGTCGGACAGCTCACCAGCGGCGTCGCCCATGACTTCAACAACTTCCTGACCGTGATCCTCGGCAATCTGGAACTGATCCAGCAAGACGCCGGATGCAGCAGCGACCTGCGCAAACGGGCCGATCATGCCCTGCTCGCCGCCGAACGCGGTGCCGACCTGACCCGCCGACTGCTCGCACTCTCGCGCAAGCAAGGCCTGGAGCCCCGACTGGTCGATGTGAGCGAGTGCGTCACCCAGATGAAGATGCTGCTCGAGGTCGTGCTCGGGGAGGGGGTCGAGGTGGTCACCGACCTCGCCCCGGGCCTGCCGCCGATCACGGGCGACCCAGGGCAGCTCGAGACTGCCGTTCTCAACCTTGCGCTGAACGCGCGCGATGCGATGCACTCCGGCGGCGTGATCTCGCTGACCGCCAGCTTCGTGAAGCTCGACGCCGACCAGACGGCAGGGAGATGGCCTGTGGTGAAGGGCGAGTATGTCGTGATCGCAGTCAATGACGATGGCCAAGGCATGCCCGAGCGGGTGCAGGAGCGGCTTCTCGAGCCGTTCTTTACTACCAAACCTGAGGGCGAAGGGCACCGGGCTTGGCTTCCCGATGACGCATGGGTTCGTCAAACAATCCGGCGGTCATGTGGTTGTCAGCAGCGCGGTAGGCCGTGGCACGAGCGTGAAGCTCTATTTTCCTGCTGTGATGCCGGCAGAACAGGTGTCGGCTGATCCATCCACGAACATGTCGGTCCGTGGGGGCGACGAAACCGTCCTCCTTGTCGAGAACGACATCGCGGTGCGCGACATTTTGAATGATTTCTTGACCCGCCTTGGCTATCACGTGCTCAATGCGTCGCGGGCGAGCGAGGCCCATGAACTTCTGGCAGAAGCCATGCAGGTCGATCTGCTGATAACCGACATCGTTCTCGCCGGCGAGTGTAGCGGGATCAAGCTTGCCAATGAGGCCCGTCTGACGCACCCCACGCTCCCGGTGCTGGTGATTTCGGGCTTCGCTGAGTCGACGATCACCGGCACGCTGTCCAATACTGCGCGTGTCGGATGGCTCGCCAAGCCTTTCAGCCGTCAGAGTGTCGCGCGACATCTGCGGGAGCTGCTCGATGCGTGACGGCGACATCGCTCAGCATCAGACGAGAACGGTCGTCCCCGCGGTCTTGCGAAACACGGCCCTGGGGGCCACGTACGGCTTGCCAGTGGTGGCGCGTGGAACTGCATCACAACCATCGCGTTAGTAATTAGGTGACGAGCGATCTGTCGGCAGCGGAGCAAACAGGTCCCCCATGTCAGTACTCGCACGAAATAACGTTCAGACAGAGGGTCGATCCGGCTCGCCCATTGTCTTCGCGCATGGTTTCGGGTGTGACGAGAACATGTGGCGTCGCGTGACGCCCCATTTCGTGGACAGCTTTCGTGTCGTTCTCTTCGACCATGTCGGAGCAGGGAATTCCGACGTGAGCGCCTGGTCGCCGGAGCGATACCAGAGCCTCGACGGTTACGCCGAAGATGTTGTCGAGATCGATCTCGCCTGACGCGCCTGCGCCAGTGACCGCGACCGCTTCAGTAGCGCGGCACGACACCACTGACGCCCAGCTTGAGATCGTTCTGAGGAACGGGCGGCGGCTTCTTGTCCCCTCCATGGTAGACCCGGAAGCGTTAGTCCGGCTCCTTCCGGTGCTGGATGGTCGATGATCGCCTTGCCAGCGGGGGTGCGCGTGTGGATCGCGGGCGGGTGACCGATATGCGGCGCGGCATGAACACGCTGGCGCTGACGGTGCAGCAGGGTCTCGGGCGCGATCCGCATGCCGGTGAGATCTTCTGCGTGCGGCAGTGGCATCAGCGCGGATCTCTCAACCCCAGACCTGGGCGATGCTGCCCGGT
>NZ_JADDJF010000119.1 GCF_017811755.1 Pararhodobacter sp. SW119
GATGCAAGACGCTTGAATCGTGATGATGCGGAACGAAGTCAACCAAGAGCAAGGACACTCCGTGAATGTCAGCGGCTCACGAGGTCGCTAAACCGATTGGAACCTCGCTTGCGGAACTCATCAGGGCCAGTGGCATCCCGAAGATGCCACGCGAACAGGCCGAACAGACGACTGTGCTGACGCAGACACCGCAAAATCACAAGAAAAGCTCTTGCAAAGCAGGGGCCATCCACAGACGTCGTTCGGCTCCGGCGGCATGCCGCAGTGCGGCTTTACGAAACCTGCCTTTCGTGCTCCGGTGATCGGCCCGCGATCCTGCGAGCAATCCGTGGTGATTGGAGGCGGTTTCCGCCGCTTGCCCGAAACGGCGTTTCCGGCAATGGCTGCAAGCAAAACGGCTCCTCCTGCCAGAGTGTTGAAACTGGCGGTTTCGCCAAGGAACAACCACACCCAGACAGGGCCCAGCAGAACTTCGGCGAGGGACAGCAACGCCAGTTCGGCCGCAGGTAGGCTGCGGGAACCAATCGTGTAGAGGATCAGGCCTGCCCCGACTTGAAAGACCCCCATGCTCATGGCAATGCCGCCGTCGCGAGCGGACAGGATTACCGGCAGCTCCAGAAACACACATATGCCCAGTGTGATCGCGATGGCGAACAGCCCGGAAAGAAAAACCGAGGGCAGCATTTCACCCGTTTTCCCCATGCGCAGCGCCACGGTGAAGACCGCAAAGCCGAGCGCGGACCCCAGCGCGGCAAGGCTTCCTATCAGGACGACGCTCCCGGATTCGTCGGCGACCATGATCGCTATGCCAACAATAGCGACGGCGATGGCGATCCAGGTCGCCACCCGCACGGACTCTCGCAGTACGACCCAACCGAGAACAGCTGCCATGAAAGGTGCCGTTGCAAAAAGCAGCATCGCATTCGCCACGGAAGTGGCCTGGATCGCGTAGATCCCTCCCGAGTAGGCCGCAACCAGAGCCAGGGCGGCGATCACGGATGGAAGTCCGGCGCGGCGACCCTGAGCGAACGGACTCTGCCCGGATCGTAGCCGTACGACGACATAGAGGAACAAAGTGAGGCTGATCGAGCGATAGAGAAGGATCTGCCAGACCACGGCGTCGTCGATCAGCCGGATGCCGAGACCCACGGTCGACCAGAGCACACCCGCAGCAATAACGAACAAGACACCATGCCTGTGTGCTTTTGCCAAGGCTGAAGGTTGGTACTCGGCTGTCATCGGGCATCACGCATTCAGATTGATCTCAGTCAATTCGCATTCGGCGCAGAGATGGTTCGACCCGGTGTCTGCAACATCAGCGCTTCGCCGCCAACCCGGTTTCTTTCGGGTTCGGCCACCTGAAGCACTGCCCGGCAGCCTCGGAGGCACCGCATGAAACGCAGCGAATACCGCTGGGGAAGCGCAGGCGCTCAAGAAGCGCGAGGTACGTGGCTTCCTCCGACGCGACCTTCTCGCTCTCGGCGAAAGTGATGTTGTCGGCGGGGCATTTGACGGGTCGATGAGGCATGGCCAAGAAATCTTTGGCCCTTGCCTCTGATCCGGCAACGAAGACACAAGATATTGGGACTGATGTGTCACCGGGATAATTCCCTTCAGGGTCGCACTGCGATTGAATGCGGTGACGATCCGGTTCAGATCCTCGGCATCCAGCTCTTCGAACCGGGAGATGCGGCGGAGGCCGCGGCGGCCCGAATGATACCAGAGCCGGGCCGCAACTGCCGCAGTGACAAGACCAATGAGGTCGAGACTCAAGATTAGAACGGCCAAATCGCACCCTCTTTGCATGCCGCCTCGAAGCCAGGGGCAGATTTGGTGTTCCTGCTGCGTTCAAGCCCTCCCGCTGGAAACCTCGGCGATCCGGAGAACACAGGTCCCGCGACCGTAAGTCATGCGCAGGGCGGTATTCACCGCGATGTGCATGCCGGCCAGATCAAAGGTCTCCCAGCAGTCGCAGGACCCGCACATGTATGCGAAGGATGTGCGGGGCCAGCGGATTCGCGACAGCGAGAACTGGCTGCTCAGAACCGGGTGCTGAGGCCAAGTCGGATCGATTGCGCCCGGCGTCCAGCATTTCCGATATTGTCGACACGGAGCGCTATAACCCCCTGCCAGTTTGCAATCGGGCCGGTCCGCATCCCCAGCTCCAGAGAGCCGCTGGCGCGCTCGATCGCATGGGCGTTGTTGCGATGGAAGTTCCAGGTCATCCCCGGGCGCACGAAGATCATCGCCCGCTCTCCCTGGGTCGGCATCTCCAAAAGCGTCGAGAGCGTCAGGCGGCCAAGCTCGACGGTGGTTCCGGCCACCGCTACTGCCGAGATGCCGTCGGTGACGCTGTAGCCCTGCTGGCGATCGCGAATCCAAGCTATGTCCAGTTCAGGCGAGATCTCGAGACCGGATTCCAGCCGGTGGACACCGTAGATCGAAGCGCGCACGAGTGCACGGCGCGTCTGGAATGATCCCTCGAACCAGTCCGAGCCATCGCTATAGACATCGATCGCAGCATTGTTGCGCGTTGCGCCAAGCGCGCCGCGCAGGGTGAAAAACACGTTTTCCGTGATCTCGCCGGTCAGGTAGGGCCCGACCATCCAGCCATGGCCCGAAATGCCCGAGATATCACGAGCGCTCTCCCGAGCCCGATCGAACTGGATCATCACGCCGAAGGCCAGGCGCGGTGTCACCAGATAGTCGACGCCCGCCGAGGCCATGCCGAACTCCCCGGTCCGTCTGGCGAATGTCCTGCTTTCTACGGAATGGCGCGAGAACTCGGCCTCCATCCAGGCATGCCAGCGCCCATCGTGGCTGACGTGATTGCCGGCAAAGCGCAGCATCATCATGTTGTCGTTGGCCCGCCCGGCGACCTCCGTGATGCCGGTAGCGCTGCGCCGGTTCTCGAAGCGGTATCCACGCGGCTCCATCGCCAGGAGCCGCTCAGCCCGAGCGGTCATGAAGCTGGTCGTGGCCTCCTCGAAGACTTCCTGTACGCGGCTGTCGTTCTCGATGACCGCGATCCGCAGCTGTGCCGCCCGGGTCCGGCCCGCGCCATCGGTGGCGGTGATCGTATACGCTCGGCTGGTCTGCGCCGCGCGCGGAGTGCCGGAGATGCTCCCTGTCGACGCATCGAGCATGATGCCCGCCGGCAGGGCCGGGGCGACCGAGAAGAGGTAGGTCTCATCCCCGCCGGTGGCGCTGGCGGTGATCGGCGTGATCGCCTCGTCGCGGGTGAAGCTGGCCGAGCTCTGCGACAGGGTGAGACCCATTTCCGGATGCACGACCGCGATCGAGAGGTCGGCGGTCTGCGTAGCCCCG
>NZ_JADDJF010000012.1 GCF_017811755.1 Pararhodobacter sp. SW119
TCTAAAAATGAAAATCTGCGGCGTTAACCGCAATGAAACTTTCGGTTTCGCGCGGATCCAGGGCGGATCCTGGACGCGAGGTCCGAGTGCGGCGGTCCGGGGCGCGGGGCTCAGAGCACATCGACCACGATGATCGAGACGTTGTCATTGGCGCCGCCGTCGAGCGCGAGGTTAAGGAGCGTGTCGGTCACCGTCTCGATGGGCGCGCGCGGCACGAGCCTGCGCAGGGTGGCGAAGGTCGCGTATTTGCTCAGCCCGTCCGAACAGAGCAGGAAGCGGTCGCCGGGGTGCAACTCCCCGCGGACCTTGTCCAGCTCCAGTTCCTCACCCACGCCGACCGCGCGCGTGACCATGTTCGACAGCGGGTGCAATTCGGCCTCGTCCCAGGTCATCTCGCCGTCCAGGACCATTTCGGCCACGGCGGAATGGTCAGTGGTGAGCATCTCGACCTCGCCGTCGCGGAAGCGGTAGAGGCGGCTATCTCCGGCCCAGAAGGCGACGAAATGACCGTCCGCCAACACCAGCGTCACCACCGTCGCGCCCATGGTATCGACCTGGCGCGCGGCCGCTTCCTGCCGGATCTGGTCATGCGCGCGGTGCAGCGCGTCGCGCACGGCGCGCATCAGGTCGGCCGGTTCCTGACCCTCGGGCAGCATCGCCAGCTGGTCGATGACGATGCGGCTGGCGACATCGCCGGCAGCGTGCCCCCCCATCCCGTCGGCGACCGCCCAGACCCGGGTTTCGGGCGTGGCGAGGATCGCGTCCTCGTTGACCTTGCGCACGCGGCCGACATGCGAGGTAGCGCTGAAGCGGATCACCGGCCGGCCGCTCATCAGGCGCCCCCCTGCCCTTGCGTCCAGACCGGCGCGGTCAGGTCGAAAAGCCCGGTCACCTGCCCGTTGTGCGGCAACCCGTCGACCAGCATCAGCCGCGTGCCCTCGGCCAGCAGCGCCGACCAGATGCTGGGCTGGCGCAGGCGGTTCTCCAGCAGCGCGCCGGCCAGATCGGCGGCGCCGCCGGCCTCGGCCCGGACCAGCGTCAGCATGTCCGCGCGTTCGGCCAGGCGGGCGGCGGCGGGGGGGGTCGGGCGTGGCAGGCTGGCCAGCCGCTGCAGGAATCGCAGCCGGTCGAGCGAGCTTTCCAGCGCGTCGAGCGCGAGCGTCTCGAGCCGCGCGAAGATCGCCTCGCCGGCGAGATGCGCCAGCATGACCGGGGTTCCCTGCGGCAGCGGCGCCATCAGGGTCAGCGGGAACTGCCGCCCGACGCGGTCGATCGAGGCCATCACGATGCCGGTGACCGGAAGCCGGCCGGCGAGGCCGTGGGCCAGGGTGAAACGCCAGATGGGCGCGGTCATGTAGCAGTCCCCCCAGCGCGGCCCGAGGGCGTTGCGTGCCGCCAGCAGGGACCGCTGAAGCCAGGGGTCCCAGGCCTCGACGAAGCCGGATGGCGTATCGGCGCGCAGGAAATCCCCCATCGAGGGCAGCTTTCCGAAGGCTCCGAACGCGCCGCCCATCAGAAGGACTGCGGACAGCTGAAGTTGCGCAGGGCCGGCAGGTTGAACGGGTTGAGGACCGATCCCGCCTGCAGGTCGTAGATCGCGAAGCGCCCGCCGACGTTGAAGATCACGCGGCTGCGGTCGGCGACGCTGGTGCGCCGGATCTCGGCGCTGTCGAGAAGCCGGAACCAGGCCCAGGGCCCGTCCTTGGCAAGGATGTTCTGCACGCCCGATGCCGGCGGATCGAGCCGCACGCCGGCGAGGCCGACCTCGCCCGGCCAGGACACCGCCAGCGGGGCGGAACCCGCGTCGCGGTGACCGAAGGTCGTGCGCTGCCCGTCGATTTCCAGCGTCACCGTGTCGGCGTTGGGGTCCACGGCGAAGGGGGTGATCTGGAAACTGACCTGGGGCGTCGCGCCCTGCGCGAAAAAGGCGTCGCGGATCTGGAAGGCGTTCTGGAACTGCGCCAGCACCTGGTCCGAAATGCCCAGGTCCGCCTCGTTCACCGAGCGCCAGGTCATCGGCCGGGACTGGGTGTCGACGAAGCGGCGCAGGTTCTCGTTGAAGAAGGTCTCGATCATGCCGCCGGGCGCGAAGAGGCGGGCGAAATCGGCCATCGCCACATCCGCCCCGGCGCGCCGGTTGAACGGATAGCGGTTGGCCAGCGCCTGTTCGCAGAAGGGCAGCACCTGACCGCGCCAGCGCGCGTTGATCTGCGCGCGCGTCCCCTCGGCCGTGATCCCGGAGGAGCCGGTGGCGATCTGCGTCGCCCAGCGTTGCAGGGGGCCTTCGAGTTGCGCGGTGGCGCGTTGGAAGCGCGCCAGCGGGTTGTCGTCGGGCAGGCTGACGAAGCTTTCGTCGCGGCTGAAGGAAAGGCGGCTGAGTTCCTGGTTCACGTCGCCCAGCATGCGCATCAGCTCGTCCAGCGGCGAGGCAAGCCCCTCGGGCGCGGTGACCAGGTCGTGCAGCCAGGCGAAGCGGTCCTCGACATAGCGGCCGGGGGGACCGTCGCGCCGCTCCAGCGCCTCCAGCACGATCCGCTCCTGCACGCCAAGACCCGAGGTCAGCAGTTCGGCGGGCGACAACGCCTCCTGCCGGACCAGCCGGGTTTCGTGGGCGACCGCGTTCAGCAGGTTGACCAGCGGCGAGGCCGGCCCGACCAGCACGTTCGTGACCTCGACCGCGTGGCTGAGCGATTCGAGCGGCAGGATGTCGACATCGGCGAGGATGCCGTCGTAGCGGGCGACATAGTCGTTGTAGTAGAGGTTCAGCACGTCGCGGCTGAGTTCGACAATCTCGGTCTCGCTGGGCTCCTCGCCGGGTTCGACGCCCAGCACGTAGCTTTCGCGCTGGATGCGCTGCGCGACGCTGACCGCTTCCGGCAGGAAGACGTCCTGAAAGCCGCGGCGGGTGAAGACCCCGGCGATCCCCTCGGCAAGGGAGCGACCGGAGGAGCGGGCGAAGACGCGCGACACCGCCGGCCCGGCGACTTCGGAGACGCGCCAGGAGGGCAGTTCGTTCACGCGCTGGCTGCTGAGGATGCCGTTGTAGACGCGCTGCGCCATCGGCATCTCGCGCAGGATCTGCTGCACCTGATCGACCAGCGGACCATTGAGCGGGACGCGTAGCAGCGGCTGGTCCAGCATCGCCATCAGATGCGCCTCCAGATCGGCGCGCAGGCCTTCGCGCTGGACGCCGGGATAGGCGAGTTCCCAATCCTCGCGCATCCAGTCGCGGACCATCGTCGCGTTCATCGGGCCCTGGCCGCCCAGGACCAGATAGACCTTGAGCGCGTCATAGAGCACGTCCTGGTCGTTGAAGTTGATCTGCATGACCTCTTCGAGGCGCAGCAGAAGCCGGGGCAGCATGTGCTGGTTGAGCGCCGCGCGGTAGGCGAGCGCGGCCTCGTTGCCGATCACCCGCCCCTGGTAGACGCCCCAGGTCAGGCGCTGCGGCACCTCGGGCTCGCCGGCGGCGGGATTGCCGTGCATGCCGCGCAAAAGGTTCAGCGCCGGCACGACAGAGGGCAGGTCGGTATCGGCGATGGGGCTGCCGGGGATGGCGGCGGCGGCCTCGCGGTAGCTGTCGAGCCGTTCGGCGGCTTCGGCCACCAGCATGCGGTTGCCGAGGAAGCTGCGCGTCCAGAGGGCGGTCATGGTCACCGCGACGATCACCACGGCGGCGATGGCTGCCGCGCGGGTCAGGCGATAGCGCCGCTCTACCCGGTCGTCGGCGGACACAAGCCCCGCCTCGGGGAAGATCACGCCCTGGAAGAGCCGGGTCAGGAAGAAGGACCGTCCGGTCCCGCTGCCCGTGCCGATCGCCTGCCGACCGATGCCGAAGGTGCGCGCCATGCCCATCATCAGCCGGTCGATGGGCGTGCCCTCCTGCGTGCCCGAGGTGAAATAGACGCCGCGCAGCAGCGGGCGATCCTCGAACCGCGACTCGACGAACAACTCGTCGAGGAAGTCCCGCGCCACCGGCTGGACCGAGGCGACCTGCGCCGGAAAGCCGGCGACAAGGCTGCGCCGCGAGGGATCGGTTTCGACCTGCATGCGCTCGATCAGTTGCGCGTTGAGGCGGTCGAGCAGCGCCTGGAACTGTTCATCGAATCCGGCAAGCGGCTGGTCCTCGGGCCTGGCGCGCTTCTTCAGCGACAGCGTGAAGCCCCAGACCTGTTCGCGCGCCTCCTTGCCGAGGCCGTCGAAGAATTCGGCGAAACCGGCGATGAGGTCGGCCTTGGTGAAAAGAACATATACCGGGAAGTGCACGCCGAGCGTGTTGCGCAGCTCGTTCAGTCGCCGACGAACGGCCTGGGCATGGCTCTTGCGCGTGATCTCGTCCTGCAGCGACAGGTCCGAAAGGCTGATCGCGACGACGGCGCCGTTGATCGGCTGGCGCTTGCGATACTTCTTCAGGAGCGACAGGAACCCCAGCCAGGCGGCGTTGTCGACCTCGGCGTCGCTTTCCTGTGTGGTGTAGCGTCCAGCCGTGTCGATCAGCACCGCATCGTTGGTGAACCACCAGTCGCAGTTGCGCGTGCCGCCGACGCCACCCAAGGCCGACTTGCCCATCTCGTCGGCCAGCGGGAACTTCAGCCCGGAGTTGACGATCGCGGTGGTCTTGCCCGCCCCCGGCGGGCCGATCATCACGTACCAGGGCAGTTCGTAAAGATGCCGCCGTCCCAGCTTCGACTTGCGCAGCGAGCCGAGCGCCTTACGCAGCTTGCCGCGCAGCTCCTCGACCTCGGCGCGGACAAGGGCGTCGCTGGCCTCACCCTCGGCGCTTTCGACCATTTCCTCGGCCATGCGCTTGTCGCGCCGGCGGCGGCGCCAGACGATGAAGCCGACCAGTGCCAGCCCCAGGACGACCAGCACGACGATGGTGACGATCCGGCTGGTCTGCGTGGCGAAGGGGTCGAAATCGCCGATCCGCAGGAGCGGTCCGAAATACCAGATACAGAGGCTGAGAATCGTCACCGTGGCAAGAATGACGGGGCTGGTTCCGCCCAGCAGGCGAAGCACGCTCAACAGGGCCGACATCACGACTCCTCCCGGATCAGGATGACCTCGATTCGGCGGTTGGCGGCGCGCCCCTCGGCCGTTGCGTTGTCGGCGATGGGTTCACGCTCGGCGCGCCCTTCGGCCGACAGCCTGTCGGGGTTATCCAGCAGCGGTGCGAGGACGTCCTTCACCGTCGTCGCACGCGCCAGCGACAGATGCGTGTTGGACGGGTAGCGCGCGGTGTTGATCGGGATCGAATCGGAGTGGCCCGCGATGATCACCCGGCCCTCGACCTCGTTCAGCGCATTCGCGACGCGTTCCAGCGGAACGCGATAGCGGTCCTGCAACACGTCCGAGGCCGAAGCGAACATGGAGGCTCCGGCAATACGGATGGTCATCGCGTTGCCGTCCTCCAGCACCTCGATCAGGCCCTCGGCGATCTCTTCGGAGAGAAAGCCCGAGACGGTCTCTAGCTGCGCCACCTCGCGCCGGGTGGGCGGCGGCGGGGGCGGCGGCGGCGCGGGGCGCGACATCTGCGGCACGCTGCCGCTGTCCACGGTCCCGAGTTGCCCGATCAGCCGCTGCGTGCCCGTGCCCAGCGCCCAGGACAACGCGGTGTAGCTGAGCGCCAGAATCACGGCCAAGGCGGCGGTGGCGATCCAGACGGTCTTCCACGCGGAAAGCGGCCGGTGCGGGCGGTTCACCCCCTGCCAGTGAGGCGAGAGGTCGTGCTCGGCCGTGCCGCGCTGATTGCGGATGATGGTCGCCAGGTTCGTGCGGATTTCCTGATGCCGCGCGGCACCGGCCCTGTCGATCCGCAGGCGCCCCTCGAACCCCAGCGAGAGGCACATGTACATGAACTCGAGCAGTTCCAGATTGTTCGCCGGGTCCTGTTCCAGCCGCGAAAGCAGATCGTAGAACCGGTCGCCGCCCACGGTTTCGCGGTGGAACGTCGCCACCATCGAATGCAGCCCCCAGCTGGACTGGTCGCCCCAGGGCGTGTTCAGCACCACGTCGTCCAGCGTCGCGCAGAGCGCGTAGCGCGCGACCTTGATGTTCTTCGGATCGACGCGCGCCTTGAGCGCGGCTTCCTCGAAGCGGCGCACCTCGGCGACGACGCTCTGGCGCAGCTTCTCGGGGTCCAGGTGCTGCGCGCGGTTCCGGATACGGCTGATCAGCGAAAAGAGTGGCGTCGCGAGCGCGACCAGCTGGTTCATGCCCGTGGGCGCGATGACCGGGCCGGGGCCGCTGCCGCGCGCGGCTTGCGGCGGCACTGCGGGTTCGGGTGTTTCCGACCGCGCCGCCGGGGGTTCGGCAGGGGCCGGCGGCTGGGCGGGCGAAACCGGTCGCCGCGCGCCCGGATTGGGGCGGATCACCGTCTTGTCGGTGTCATCCGGTTCGGCGAAGGGGTCGTTGTCGGACATCTGAACCTTATCCCCCGGTATCTCACGCGTTGCGGATGGCCCACAAGTTCATCTCGAGCCCCGGATAGTCGCCCGAGACATGCACCGCGATCCCGCCCGAGGTCGTCATCTTGCGCCAGTAGGGACTTTCGCCGTCGAGCTGGAAGTAGACGACGCCGGCGTTGTAGGGGATCTGCCGCGGCGCCACCGGCAGAGGGCGCAGCGCGATGCCCGGCAGGGCGGAATTGACCAGCTGGCGGATCTCCTCCACCGGGCCGATCTTGGCGTGGCCGGCGAAGTGCCGGCGCACCGCCTCGTCCGGGATCTCGGCCTTGACCGCCAGCACGAAGCCTGCGCTGCCGATGAGTTTCCGGTCGGTGATGATCCCGACCGAGATGCCGTATTTGCGCGGCTCCAGCGGGATCTGGATCGCCGTGCTTTCCAGCACCGCGCTGAGGAACTGGCGCAGCGACCGGATCACCGGCTGGAAGGTGCGCGTCAGGTCGTCGTGGCGATAGGGTGGAAACTCGGGCACGCGCTTGTCGCCGGCCATGAAGGTGGCCAGTTCGCCCGCGAGGGCGATGCATTCGCGGAAGGCGGTCGCCGGATGCACATTCTCGATCTGCGCCAGATGCCGGAAGAGCGGCAGCGCGCGGTTGACCACCATCAGGAGCAGGAAATCCTGGATCTCGGCCGCGGCGCGGGTCGGCCCGCTTTCCACCAGCCGGCCGGAAAGCACCGTCATGCGATGCGACAGAAGCCCCTCCAGCTCGCGCAGGAACCCGTCGAGCGGGGGCACCGCGCGGGCATCGATGCCGCTGGCCATGAAGGCGGTGTCCAGCACGATGCGCTTGTCCGGCTGCACCTCGATGATGCGCGCGATCGGGATCGCCAGCTTGTCGGCCAGATCGTCGACGGCCAGGCCGAACTGAAGCCGCAGCTTGCCCACGCCCAGCGTCACCGCCTTGCGGTCGGTGCTCATGGCGTCGGTGACCTCGACCTCGGCGGGGCGGAGGCGACTTGCCGAGTTCTCGGCCCCCGTCAGGTCGACTTCGGCCGCGCCCTGCCGGCGCTGCGGCACGGTCAGGTAGACCACGCAGTCGCGGATCGTGTCGGGGACTTCCAGCGCCGGCGGGTGGTCGTCCTTCTGCGGGACGCGGAAGACGATGCCCTCCTGCGTCAGCCCGGCGCAGGACTTCAGCGCGAATTTGCCGACCTTCAGCGCCTCGTCGTCGATCACAAGTTGCGAAACGCCCCAGGCATAGGGCGCAAGCCGGTGCGCCAGCCCGGCGACCAGCGCCTCGGTATAGCGGTCGGCCTGCTGGAAATGGTGCGGCTGCAGGAACAGCCCTTCAGTCCACAGCACCTTGCTATCCCAGGACACGCAACCCCTCCTTCTTGCCCGACATGCTTCGCCTCATCGTTGCGTCTTCAGCTTCTCGAGCTGCTCGCCATAGGCATTGGCGAACTCGCGGCTGAAGATCTCGTGAAAATCGTTGGTCGCCTGGTCCGATATTTCGGCGTACATCTTTTCGTAGGTTTCCCAGTAGAGGGCCTTCTTGCCCTTCAGCAGCCGGCTGATGCCGCCGCCGGCTTCGATCTTTCCGGCCAGGGTCGCGGGGTCCAGCCGCTGCAGGATGCCGCGCAGTGCGGCTTCCATGCCGGTGACCATCGCCACCTCGTGCGCCTTGATATCGTCGAGCGCCTGCTCGGTCGCGGCCTGTGCTGCCAGATATCCCTTGGCGCGCGGACGCACCATGGCCTCGATCGCCTGGTCGGGGCTGACCGAGAACTTGAGCGGGTTGTTCCCCCCCGCGCTGATCCGCGTCTGTTCGATGCGAAACTCGCTCTTGATCGAACTGCGCGTCATAAGCACCTCGCGCAACCCCTCGATCATGACCCGCATCGTCGCGCCCAGCCTCGCCATCGTCGCCTCGAGCTCGGCATCGGGAATGCCCAGATCCTCGGCCCCCAACGCGGCGAGGAAGGCGCGCGCCGCCGCCTCGTCGCCGCGGGCGGCGGGCGGCGGTTCTGGCGACGCGGGTGGGGTGGGCCGGGGCGTGGCCGCGGGCGGTGGCGCGGCAGGCGCAGACGTCCGGGGCGGTGGGCCGAGCAGATCGTCGATATCGTCATTTCCCTCGGCCGGGGGCGGCGGGGCGGGTCGCTGCGGCCGCGGCGGCACGGGTGCTTGCGGCGGCTCGGGCGGCGCGTCCTGGGGCGGCGTACCGCTATCCGGCGCCAGCAGATCGTCCCAGTCATCTGGGATCTGCGAGGCTTTCGCCGACCGCGAGGTGAACGCGTCCGACGTCCCCGGGCCATGGTCGGACATGGCCGGGCCGTCGGTCGCGGGGGCGGGTCCGAGCAGGTCTTCATCCGACAGCGGCGGCAGGAATTCGTCAAGACGATCCTTCCGCTCGACCCAGTTCGCCGGGCCCTTCGGCTGGTCGCCGCCATCCAGCAGGTCGTCCAGGAAATCGCCGCCGCCCATCTCCTTGTCGAAGTCGTCCAGGGGGTCCGGCTGGGCTCGCGCAGCGGAACCGCCCCCCCGCGCGGCATGGTCGGCCGGCGGCGCGGGCGCCTGGTCCGGCACAAGGCTCACGACCAGTTCATAGGTTCCCATCGACAGCACGTCGCCCTCGTTGAGCGGCGTCGGTGTCTGCCCCAGCGGGACCTTGCCGTAGTTCAGAAACGTGCCGTTGGTCGACAGATCGATGACGACGATCTGGCCGCCGTGATCCTCGATCACGCAGTGCGCCTTTGAAATCAGGCGGTCCGGGTCGGGCAGGACCAGGTCGTTCTCGCTCCCGCGACCGATGGTCAGCGACGGGCCGATCATCCTGACCGGCTCGCCGCTGCCGGGGATCGAGCCGGTGGACAAGAATTTCAGAACGACTGCCATCTAGCTGTCAGCCCCCTGTCAGTACCGTGAATTCACCAAGGATGATCGTCCCCCCCATGGCGCAGATGTCGCCGATGCGCGCGGCGGGCTGCTTCTGGATCAGCACCGTCATCGAGCCCTTGGCGATCGGGTGCGGCGGGGCGGGGATCGGCACGCCCACCGGCGACAGCATCACGCCCACGCACATGTCGCCCATCCGCGCCGCAGGTTTCTTGCCGACCAGGACGGTGATCGCGCAGGGCGGGATGATCGGCATCGGGCCGGTCACCGTGCAGGCGGGGCCGGCATGCAGATCGCCCAGGCGGGCTTGCGGCGGTCCGGGCATCAGACATCCTCCTGCTGCTTGTCGTCCTCATCGTCGGCGACAGGTTTGGGCGCGGTGTCGAAATCCGGGACCGCGATCTTGCCATTGCCGCCGCGAGCGATATCGACCCCCCGGTCGATCAGCCATTGCAGATGCAGGAGCGGGTCCTCCACCACGCCCAGCGTGGTCATGTTCATCGCAAAGGCGCAGGCCGACACCGCGGCCGGAGGCGCAGGATGTTCGGCCATGTCGCCGGGGCCCATGGTGCCGGGCGCGTAGAGCGCCGCGGTCGCCACCAGCACCGTATCGTCGTCCATGTCCGCCACCTCGAGCGCCAATTGAACCTTCTCCCGATTCTCGTCGGTGGGCTTGAACACCCAGGCCTCGGCCGCCTTGAGGCAGGCCGTCGGAGTCTCGCCCGTGATGTCACGGGCCGCTATGCAGGCCCACCAGACCGCCTCGCGGTCGGGCAGCGCCGCCGACAGAAGCCGCAACAGATCGACCCAGGCCTTCTTCTCCGCCAGTTCCGCTAGCACGACCTCCACCGAGGCGCTGGCCGGCGCATCGAGCCATGTGTCCAGCTTCGTGGTCTTGGTCGCGAGAATGCGCGCGGCCGGTTCCTTCGGGACCTTCTTCAGATCTGCAAACCTGTCCGACATGTCGCGGCCCCTAGTTGATCATCGTCATGCCGCCCTTGAGGATCAGAACGGCATCCCCCTTGACGGTGGACATCGGTGCCTTAGCCTCAAGCATCGCGGTGCCGTTGATCTTGATCATCATGCCCTTGATCGTCACGCCCATCTGGTCGATCTTGATCGACGACTCACCGACCTTCATTTCGATCGACTGCATCGCCTCCTCTTCGATCTTGCCCAGCTTAACCTTGGTGGACATGTTGCCCTTTTGGACGGTCAGCTTGGAATTGCCGCCGATCTTCTCGGTGTGGTCCTTCGCGATCTCGACCTTGCGGTTGCCCTTCTCGATCTTGAAGGTGTAGTCGCCCGTCTTCAAGGTCTCGGTCTTGTGGCGATGGATCGTCTGGGTCAGGTCGCCCTTGTCCTTCTTGTCCAGACCGATGGTGATTTCGGCGTTGTTCTTGATCTTCAGGAAGTAATCCTTTTCCGAGATCATGCGGACGTATTCCTCGTCCTTCTTGTCCTCGAAGATGAGCTCGTGGAAGCCGCCGCCGCCCTTGCTGGAATTGGTGCGAAGCCCCGACATGGTCTGGTTGGTCGGAAATTCGAACGGCGGCTTGGTCACCGCATTGTAGACCATGCCGGTGCAGATCGGCCGGTCGGGATTGCCGCGTTCGAACTCGATGATCACCTCCTGCCCGATGCGCGGGATGGCGAACATTCCCCAGCCGCGCCCGCTCCAGGGGACGACGGTGCGCACCCAGCAGGTCGTGTTCTCGTCCTTCTTGCCCTCGCGGTCCCAGTGGAACTGGACCTTGATGCGTCCATACTCGTCCGTGTAGATCTCGGCCCCGCTCGGCCCGGTGACGAGCGCGGTCAGAACCCCCGCGACACGCGGCGCGGGCGTCACCTTGGGCGGGCGAAACGGCTCCGACGCCGGCGCGACTTCGAAAGTGCAGGCGTAATGGCCGAGCGGATGCGGATAGCGCAGAAGCGGCGTCGACCCGGCAGCGAACGGGGGCGTGTCAGGCTCGCTTGATGCCGCGCTTTTCAGATGATGCGTCGCCGCGATGACAAGATAGCTGTCATCATCGGCCGGTTTCAGCGCGTCCTTCAAGCTGAAGGTGCAGCCGACACCCAGATCGGCCGCGTTTGCCGCGCCGACATGGCGGCGGGCGGCGTGGGCCTCGCGCTCCACCCGGATGCGGGCCAATACCTCGCCGGCGGACCCCTGCGTATAGGCGGCGTCGCCTTCATAAAGCTCGTATTCCCCGTGCGAATGATCGCCCTTCTTCACCGAGGAACTGACCTTGAGGTCGGTATTCGGCTTGGTCATGTCGTAGTCGACAAGCGAGACCTTGCCCGAAACGACACGCCCCTTGTGCGACCATTCGAAGACATGCGGCTCGTCCACCCGGGTATTCCGGTCGAAGGCGCGGAACGAAAGCTCGCCTTGCCCCTTCAGCTTGTCATGCGAGCCGATGCCATCGGCGAGGATCATTTCCTCGCTGTCGCCCTCGTGATTGAAATAGTAGTAGATCCCCTCTTCCTCCATCAGGCGACTGATGAAGTCAAAGTCGGTCTCGCCGTACTGGACGCAGTATTCGCGCGCCTCGTAGCTTTCGGAAAGACGTTGGCGCAGCAGACTGACACTGTATTCGCCACAGAGGTCGGTCACGATCTCGGGGACGGATTTGCCCTGGAATATGCGCATGTCGCTGCTGCGACGCAGAAACCACAGCCAAGGTCGAACGTCGACGCCGTAGTAGAGTTGCTTCTCGGACGTGCCCAGAAACTCCACCGCCACGACGGTTCCCTGGAACTTGCGCGTTCCGTTCTCGGTTTTCTGCTTCAGGGTCATCCGGGTCCCGAGCAGGCTTTCGACATCGAATGCCCGGTCGGTGGTCAGAAACTCGATCCGGATCTCCGTCACGGTACTCAACGCCTCGGACACCCGCGCGGCCCGAAAATGGACGGGCGCATCGCCGAAGCTGCCCTCGATGGCAGAGCCGATCTTGTCGAAATCCGGTGACGTGCTCATTCAAACCTTCCCGTCCAGCGCATTTCACGGCGGCAGGTTCGGGACGCAGCGCGCCCCGATTCCGTGCCAGGCCGCTTACGCCTATTCTGCCACATTCCGCATCCCTGCGTCAGCCGCGTCGAAATCGTAGATGAAATCGCCATCCTGCACATCAATCGCGACCCGGTCCACCGGCTGCCCCTCGAACATCCGTCGCAGAAACTCGTTCGAGATATCGGGAAGCATGGTGTTGGTGACGATCGCGTCGATCATCCGGCCGCCGCTTTCCAGTTCCTGACAGCGGCTGACGATGGTGTCGACCACGGCGTCGGAGTAGGTGAAGGGAACGCCGTGGCTTGCCGTCACGCGCCGCTTGATCCGGTCGAGCTGCAGGCGTGTTATCTCGGCAATCATGTCCGGGCTTAGCGGGAAATAGGGGATCGTCACCAGCCGCCCCAGCAGTGCCGGGGGAAACACCTTCAGCAGCGGATCGCGCAGCGCCTTGGCGATCTCCTCGGGCTCGGGCATCAGTTCGGGGTCCGCGCACATCGACATGATCAGGTCGGACCCGACGTTCGAGGTGAGCAGGATCAGCGTGTTGCGAAAATCGATGCGACGCCCTTCGCCATCTTCCATCACGCCCTTGTCGAAGACCTGGAAGAAGATCTCGTGCACGTCCGGATGCGCCTTCTCGACCTCGTCCAGCAACACGACGGAATAGGGTCGCCGACGCACCGCCTCGGTCAGCACGCCGCCCTCGCCATAGCCGACATAACCCGGTGGCGCGCCTTTCAGGGACGACACCGTATGCGCCTCCTGATACTCGCTCATGTTGATGGTGATGACGTTCTGCTCACCGCCATAGAGCACCTCGGCCAGCGCCAGTGCCGTTTCGGTCTTGCCGACGCCCGAGGTGCCGGCGAGCAGGAACACCCCGATGGGTTTTGACGGGTTGTCGAGCCCGGCGCGGCTGGTCTGGATGCGCTTGGCGATCATCCGCATGGCATGGTCCTGGCCGATCACGCGCTTGGCCAGATGCTTGTCGAGGTCGATCACCGTCGCGATCTCGTCGCGCAGCATCCGGCCCACGGGTATGCCCGTCCAGTCACCGACGACCGACCCCACGGCCTGCGCGTCCACGATCGGCAGGATCAGCGGCGTCTCGCCCTGAAGCGCCTGCAACTCGGCGTTCTTGGCGCGCAGTTGCGCGATCAGGCCGGTGCGGTCGTCTGCCGTTTCAGCCGGCGCCGCATCGCCTTCGGACGGCTCGGCGGCGGCATTGTCGACCGGCTGGCCGCCCTCTCGCAGTTTCGCGCGCAAGGCCAGGATCTGTTCGACCACGGCTTTCTCGGCCTCCCAGCGGGCGTTGAGTTCGGCCTCGCGCGCTTCCTCGGCTTCCTTGGCGGCCGTCACGGCCTCACGCCGGTCGGCCACATCGTAGCCGGCCGTTTCGTCACGGTCGATGATCTCCAGCTCGGTCGTCAGCCCCTCGATCCGGCGACGGCTGTCGTCCACCTCGGCCGGGACCGCGTGCTGGCTGACGGCGACGCGGGCGCAGGCGGTATCCAGCACGCTCACCGACTTGTCGGGCAATTGCCGCGCCGGGATATATCGCGCCGACAGGTTCACCGCCGCCTCGATTGCCTCGTCCAGGACCTGGACGCGGTGGTGCCCCTCCAGCATCGAGGCGATGCCCCGCATCATGCGGATCGCGCGTTCGGTATCCGGCTCGTCGACCTGCACCACCTGGAAACGCCGGGTCAGGGCCGGGTCCTTCTCGATGTGCTTCTTGTATTCGGCCCAGGTCGTTGCGCCGATCGTGCGCAAGGTGCCCCGCGCCAGCGCCGGCTTCAGCAGGTTTGCCGCATCGCCGGTGCCGGCTGCCCCGCCTGCGCCGACCAGGGTGTGCGTCTCGTCGATGAACATGATGATCGGCTTCGGGCTGGCCTGCACCTCGTCGATGACGCTGCGCAGGCGATTCTCGAACTCGCCCTTCATGCTGGCGCCGGCCTGCAGCAGCCCCACGTCCAGTGCCATCAGCCGCGCCTCGCGCAGCGCGGGCGGCACGTCGCCGCGCGCGATCCGCAGCGCGAAACCCTCGACCACGGCGGTCTTGCCGACCCCGGCCTCGCCGGTCAGGATCGGATTGTTCTGCCGGCGCCGCATCAGGATGTCGACGACCTGCCGAATCTCGCCGTCACGGCCGACGATCGGGTCGATCTTGCCGCTGCGCGCCTGCTCGGTCATGTCGGTGCAGAACTTCCTGAGCGCTTCTTCCTTGCCCATCGAGGCCGGCGCCATCGCGCCCGACGCCTCGCCCGGCGCCGCCCCGCCGCCGGTCACCGAACCGTCCTTCGGCGCCATCCCCTCCTCCGGCGAACCCGAGGTCGCGGCATCGAACTCATCGGCCAGCGCGTCCGGCTTGATCTTCTGGAACTCGCCCGAGATGCCGAACAGGATGTTGCGCAGCGAAGGCGTCTTGAGCATGCCCAGAATCAGATGCCCCGTCCGCACCTGACTGGAATTGTAGAGAAGCGAGCCCCAGACCCAGGCGCGCTCCATCGCATCCTCCAGATGGTCGGAAAGATCGCTGATCGAACTCGCCCCGCGCGGCAGGGCATCCAGCGCGCGGGTCATGTCGGCGGCGACACGGCCGGGGTCCAGGTCATAGTGCTTGATGATGCGGTGCAGGTCGCTGTCCTGGTTTTGCAGGATCTGGTGCATCCAGTGGACAATCTCGACATAGGGGTTGCCGCGCAGCTTGCAGAACACGGTCGCCCCTTCGATCGCCTTGTAGCCGAACGCGTTCAGCTTGCCGAAGAGTTTAACGCGGCTGATGTCGCTCATCTCGGGGTCTCCTTCACGGGGGCTGCGGCCGGCGCCGGGCCTTGGGCTGATGCGCGCTGCCGGCGCAGGACATGGGGTGGGGCGAGGTAAAGATCATCGGCGTCGCGCGCATCGCTGCGCCGCGTGCCCAGCCAACTGGTGTGACCCAGCGCGGTGGTCCCGCCAAGCGCGCTGCGCGGCACGTCCTCGGCCTTCAGCACCAGGTTCACGTCCCAGTCCAGCGCATCGCCGACATGATTGCGCACGATCGACGCCAGTCGTTCAAGCGACCCGTTGCCGGGCAGCAGGCGCTTGAATTCCTCCAGCCCGACCGGACCGAGGCGAATGCGGAACTTGGCGCTTCGCGTGTAGACGCGGTTACCGATGCTCGTGGTGCGGCCCAGACCTGCCGGTTGCCCCAACTGCCACCGGTCGTCGGGTTCAAGCTCGAGCCAGGAACCGACGAACTGCTGTAGCCGGACCGGCGCGTCAAAGAAGGCCGAGATCATCGCCACCAGCGCCTCGGCCGGTTTCGCGCCGGATGAGAGATGGCCGGCGAAATGCAGCTTGGCCAGATCGGGCATCGCATCCCGGTCGCGCAACGCCTTGCCGTCCAGCCCGGCCAGCGCCGCGACCTTGCGCGCATAGGGATCGGCATCGGGCCGGTCGAACGAGGGCGCTGGCTGACCGGTGGTCCAGGCGCGGTAGAAAAGCGACAGCAACCGATGCGTCAGCATGTCGGCGAAGGCGACGAAGGCACTGTCCCGATGCTTGCGCTTCCGCTCGCGCGCGAACTCGGTCAAGTGCAGCGGCAGGGGCCCGTTCGGTCCGAAGTACCCGAAGGCCAGTTGCGCCAGCCGCAGGCGTCCGCTTTGGCGATCGCGCGCGAAATCGACGATCGTGGTGCGTGCGAAAGCCAGTTCGGGCTCCTGGCCCAGGCGCAGGGCATCCTGTTCCGGCCGGCGCGACCTGCCCAGTCGCGGACGGTCGGCGTGATGCGCCTCGAGGATGCGCATCGCCTGAAACAGATGATGGGACCGGGGGTCCTGGACCAGACGCGCATAGAGCGTCAGATCATCCGCCCCATGCCGGCGCCGGGCTTCCATCGAACGATCTCTCCGCGTTGCTGGGTCCTGAGGACCGTTTCGGTAAAGGAATTGATCGCGACATACTTGCGGAAGAACCGCTCGAGCACGGCGCCCAGCGCATAGACGCCGGTGCCCTCGAAAAAGCTCTCGTCGAACTCGAGCCCGATCTCGAGGCCGCGCACCGCGGTCGACAGGACATCGCCGGTCATCCGGCGCACGATCGGCCGGGTGGAAACCCCCGCGATCCCCTCCAGTTGCTGGCTCAGCGCACGGTCGCCCGGCGGGACGTAAAGCCCGACCATCTCGCGCAACGCGGCGGCGGCGCTGCGGTCGCCGTCGCCGGTCTCGGCGATCGAAAGGTAGTTGAGGCTCAGATGGCTGATCAGCCGCCAGGCCGTGTCGCCATGCGCAAGGCTGGGTTGCGGTCGGGTCGGCGGCACCGGGGTCGAGACCGAAAGGACCGGCCCGCCTTCGGGTAGATGAAAGGTGTCGCGCCCGGCACCCGACAGAAGTAGTGGCAGGTCGCGGTTCGTCACCAGCCCCTTGACCGCGATCTGGTTCAGCGCCGCCGGATAGGGCGCCTGGCTGCGATCGACCAGCGACAGGAAGACCTCGGAGCCCAGATACGAGGTTCGCGTGCCCCGCAACCGCTCGCGTTCGGTGCGCTGCCGCAGCCGCCGCCGAAGAGTGAAATAGGCCGGATGACCGGACCCCGCCGATGTCAGATCGGTGGCCGAATAGAACGGCAGGAACGGCGTGTCCGCCTGCCCCTCGCCGCTGATTCCGGTGACCGACTGCAGGGCGAAAACCTCATAATCCAGTTGCGCGGTCCGGTTCGGCACGACGTGATGTTCGACATCGGCCTGCGAGATCGACACCCGGTCGAAGCGCCGTTCGAAAAGGTTGACCGCCGGCACCGCGTTCAGCACGAAAGCGCCCGTGTGAACGCAGGAACCGCCGTCCGGCAGCGCCTCGCCGAGAAGCAGATAGAGGTCGACCGAGTCGCCCTCGGCGCGCGCAATCGCCGGCTGCAGCCCGGTCAGTTCGACGAAATGGAACCTCGCCGGCATGGCGAAATATTCCTGCAGCAGACGGTAGCCATCGAAACTCCGGCGCGGCAGGGGCAGCAAGGCCTCCTCGGGATCGAAGCCGCGCGGCTGAACGGCGGCCCCCGGCAGCGGCGCGACCCAGTCCGCGCGCGGATCGACCGAACGCCCGGTGATCCCGCTGGACCGCGTGCAAAGCGCCTCCAGCAGATCGTGCGGACCGCGCCCACCGCCCCCCAGATGCAGCACCAGCCGGTCAAGCGGCAACTTGGCGATCGGCTCGTTGTCGGTGCGCTTCAGCCGCAATCGGATGCCCGCGCGCGCCGCGGTATCACCCGCGACATTGGCCGCGACCAGTTCGCCGCGGCTGGCGATATACTCGGCCTCGGCGATCTTCAGCGGCCATAGCGTCACGTCGGCGGCGGTGCGATAGATGCAGGCGGTCTGTTCCCCCTCGATCACGCGCGATCGCAACTGGGTATGCCGCGGCAGGCGGAAGCCGGCCTTGACGCCGGCATTGTTAATATCCGGCTCGAAGGCCGCGACCATCATCGACGGGGTCGGCGCCAGGTAGTGCGGATAGACGATCTCCAGCAGGTTCGAGGTGAGGGCCGGAAACTGCTGTTCCAGTTCAAGCTGTACCCGGGCCGCCATGAAGGCGGTACCCTCCAGCAGACGCTCGACATAGGGGTCGAACACCTCCAGCCCCTCCATGCCCAGCCGACTGGCGATCTTCGGATAGGCGGCGGCGAATTCCGCCCCCATGTCGCGCATGAAGGCAAGCTCGGCTTCGTAGTGGCTCAGCAGCCGGGTATCCATCACGCCACCCGTTCGATCTGCACATCGCCGGTGGTCACATCGACCTCGCTGCGCAGGTAAAGCTCCATCGGCACGGGATGCGCCCACATCTCGGCGCGGATGTCGAAGGTCAGGACAACGCCGCGTTCCACCGATTGCGACGTCATCTCGACCTGGACGGTACCGCGCCGCAGGCGCGGCTCGAAAGTCTCGATCGCCTGCCGGATCGAATCGCGCAACATGCCGGCCCGGTCGCCTGTGGCGAAGCTGCCCGAGAGATCGCCGATGCCAAAGTTCAGGACCGACCGCGCGGCCTGCGGGTGACGCGCGGCGTCGATCCAGGTGTCGGCATTCTGCGTGTTCAGCAGCCAGGCGAGGTCACGCTGCACGATCTCGCGCAGGCGCTGGATATCGATGACACGCCGGTCGCGCGCCTCGGTCCGCTTTTCCGGCTCGTCGTCGGTAAGCCGGTCGAGCAGGGCGGGCTGCAGCTTGTCGCTGATCGTGCGATCCGCCATGCCGTCTATCCCGTCCCGATCGGCACGGGATCCAACGTGATGCGCCGCACGTCCATCAGCGACAACTCGACCGCGTCGGTCGTCAGAACCCGTTGGCCGAGCCCGGTGAACAGGCCGTTGCCCGCGTCCCGCCAACTTGTCGCGCGGGCCAGTTTCTCGGCTGTCGCGCCGTCCTGCACCGTGCCGGGATACCGCGTCGGGATCAGCGCCACGACCTCGCCTTCGCTGACCAGTTCGATCTGCGCCGGCATCCAGACCGCGTCGCGCAGGTCCTCCGGCGGCTCCAGGGTCAGGCTGCGGATCGCGCCGAATGGCACCCAGAAGTACCGCCCGTTGATCACCGCCTCGAGGACCGGCCCCAGCCGCATGTCGGCATCCGAGATCCACTCGAACCGGGTGCCGTCGATTTCACCGGGGCTTGCCGGCGCCGCGTCGAAGGCCTGCCCTCGCAAGGTCTCGGCATGGCCGATTTCGCCGCGGGCCAGGTGCCCCTGCGCCTGGATCAGCAGCGCCAGCCATTGCTGCGGGTCGCCCATCACCATCGGGCTCGCCTCGCCGGCGAAAACCTTCTGGCGCTGCATCTCGCAGACGATCGCCTCGCGATAGGCCTGCGCCATCGGGATCGCCCGGGGGTCAAGCTCGGCGCAGAGCTTGAGTTGCGTGATCGCCCGCTTCCAGTCACCGAGCACGCACAGCAACTGGAACAGGAAGACGCGCAGCCGCGGGTCGCCCGGCTTTGCGCGCACCTCGCGCTGAAGCGCCTGCAGCGCCCCTTCCAGGTCGCCGCTTTTCAGATGTTCGGTCGCGTCCATGGGCTCCGCCGCGTTCCGCGTGGAAGATTAAGTGGCCCGCCCTGTCGGCGGGCCGCTCGTCGGTCTCAGGCCTTCTTCTCGGCCTGGCTGGCGATCGACCAGGCGAAGTCCGGCGTCGCGCCTGCGCCGCCATCCTTCAGCTGCTCGGTATACTTGATCTTGAACCAGTCGAAGTTGATCGAGACGTTCTCGGTCAGCCGATCCTCGCCGCCGGAACCGCCGGTGGAATAGGAGGTGATCATCACGTCTTCCATCTCGACGACCAGGTAATCGAGCGGCTTGTCGCCCGCCTTGCGCACGATCAGCGTCGCCTTGGCGTGGTGGGTTCCCTTGGCGGTGGACTTCATCAGATCGGTCGAACCCTTGTCGATGTACTTGGTCACCGAGATGTCCTGGAAATTCGCCTTTCCCGCGCCCGAACCGCTGCCCATATGTGTGGTGCCGCTGTTGCTGACGCCCCACGACCAGGCCAGGATGTCGAACCAGCCTTCCTTGCCGTTGTACTTGGAATCTCGTGACTCTCCCTTGATCTCACCGATCTTGAGAAACATGTCGACGGCCATATCCAATCTCCTTCATGTTGCTCGGCGGTGGTAACCGCCGGTTCCGAAAACGACGCCCTGTCCCGCACGCCAAATAGGGCGCGGGGCAAGGCCTTGGCTTTATCCCTTCTCGCTCGGCAGCTTCGACACGAGGCGCAGCGAAACCGAAAGCCCCTCGAGCTGGTAGTGCGGCCGCAGAAAGAACTTCGAGGAATAGTATCCCGGGTTCCCCTCCACTTCGGAAACCTCGACCGTGGCGTCCGCCAGCGGCTTGCGGGCCTTGTCGCCCTCGCTCGATGTCGCCGGGTTCGGGTCGACGTACTGGAGGATCCAGCTGTTGAGCCAGGACTCCATGTCGTTGCGGCTCTTGAACGAGCCGATCTTGTCGCGAACCATGCACTTCAGGTAATGCGCGAAGCGGCAGGTCGCGAAGAGGTACGGCAACCGCGCCGCCAGGTTCGCGTTCGCGGTGGCGTCTGGATCCTCGTATTCGGCGGGCTTGTGCAGCGACTGGGCACCGATGAACGCCGCCATGTCGGTATTCTTGCGATGGATGAGCGGCATCAGCCCGGCCTTCGCAAGCTCCGCCTCGCGCCGGTCGGCGATGGCGATCTCGGTGGGACATTTCATATCCACCCCGCCGTCGTCGGTCGGGAAGGTGTGGGTCGGCAGGTTAGCGACCGTCCCGCCCGATTCGACCCCCCGGATGCGCGAGCACCAGCCGTATTCCTTGAACGACCGGTTGATATTGACCGCCATCCCGTAGGCCGCGTTCACCCACGAGAAGTTCTCGGATTCGGCATTGCCGACATGCTCCTCGAAGGCGAATTCCTCGACCGGGTCGGACTTGGCGCCATAGGGCATGCGGCCCAGGAAACGCGGCATCGCCAGGCCGATGTACTTGCTGTCCTCGCTCTGGCGCAGGCTGTTCCACGCCGCGTATTCCGGCGTCCCGGTGATCTTGGTCAGATCCCGCGGGTTGGTCAGTTCCTGCCAGCTGTCGAACTGCATCAGCGACGGGTTGGCGCCGGTGATGAAGGGCGCATGCGCCGCCGCGGCCACCTTGGCCATCTCGCCCAGCAGTTCCACGTCCTGCGGGCTGTGGTCAAAATGATAATCGCCGACCAGACAGCCATAGGGCTCGCCACCGAACTGGCCGAACTCTTCCTCGTAGAGTTTCTTGAAGATCGGCGACTGGTCCCAGGCGGTCCCCTTGAACTTGCGCAGCGTCTTGTGCAGGTCCTTCTTGGAGACGTTGAACACCCGGATCTTCAGCATCTCGTCGGTTTCGGAGTTGTTCACAAGGTAGTGCAGCCCGCGCCAGGCGCTTTCGAGCTTCTGGAACTCCTCGGCGTGCAGGATCGCGTTGACCTGTTCGGTCAGCTTCCGGTCGATCTGCGCGATGATCGATTCCAGCGATTGCAGCACGTCGTCGGAAATCAGCGCGGTGTTGGCCAGCGCCTGTTCGGCCAGCGTCCGCACCGCGCTTTCCACGGCGCTGCGCGCCTGATCCGACTTCGGCCTGAATTCCTTGTTCAGCAGCGCGGAGAAATCATCGGCCTCGAGGGCTTCGCCCTGGGCGGCCGCGCCCTGCTGAGAGGTGGTGTCGCTCATTTCGCTCACTCCTTCGCCGCTTCTTCGTCATCCTTCGGCGCCGGCGCCGCGGCCAGCGACTTCAGCAGCGCCGGGTCCTGCATCGCGCGCGACAGCAGATCCTCCGCCCCGCTCTTGCCGTCCATGTAGGTCATCAGGTTGGACAGCTGGGTGCGCGCTTCCAGCAACTCGCGCAGCGGCTCGACCTTGCGGGCGATCGCCCCGGGGGTGAAATCGTCCATGCTCTCGAAGGTGATGTCGACGGCCATGTTGCCTTCGCCGGTCAGCGTGTTCGGCACCGTGAACACCGCCCGCGGCTTGATCGCCGCCATGCGCGAGCCGAAGTTGTCGACGTCGATCTCCAGGAACTTGCGGTCGTTGACCGACGGCAAGGCCACTTCGGACTGGCCCGAAAGATCGGCCATCACCCCCATGACGAAGGGCAACTGCACCTTCTTCTCGGCGCCGTAGACCTCGACGTCGTATTCGATCTGTACGCGTGGCGCGCGATTGCGCGCGATGAATTTCTGCGAACTGCTCATCGATCACTCCTAGGGTCGGTGAAAAGGGGGAAGGTTGGCATCGTGAACCTGTCAGGCCGGCGGTCAGTAATCTTCATCGGGAATCCCCCCTACCAATCGGACATTGTCGACGCCCTGCGGAGCAAGCTCCTTGACGATGACCATGAAATCGGCGCCGACAAGCCGCTTCGCCCGCTCGACCAGCATCGGCACGGGGCTGGAGGGTTCGTTCTTCTGGTAGTAGGCGATGATCGCATCCATCGCGCTGCGCACATCCGCGGTCGAGGCGATGGAACCGGGCGCGCCGCGCACTGGTGCTGCGCCGCCGCCCGGCGCATCCTCCGCCCCGGCCTCGTCCGCCCCGGCGACCTCGACGCCCGCCGCGGCCGCCAGATGCTGCTCGATCTGCTGCAGCAGGCGGATCGGCTCGCTCAGTTGCGGCCCTTGGCCCGGCGTGCGTTCGTTGAAGATTCCGTCGATCGCCTGCAGGTTCTCCTTCGCGGCGCGCGCCCCGGCAAGCGTTTCCGTCAGGCTGTCGCTGTCAGTATCCCGGAAGGCGGCGGCGATCGAGGCATTGTCGAAGAACGGGCTTTCGCCCTCGGGCAGGGCGATCTGGCCGGTGGCGATCTGGATGTCGCGCAGCGTCACCTTGCCGAACGCCCGGCTGTCGCTCAGCGGCGCCGTCCGCAGTCCGCGCAGGATGCGCCCCGGCTCGGCCAGCGACTGCAGCGAATTGATGCGCATCGTCGGGTCGTCGTCGTCCTCGGCATCGAGTTGCGGGTGACAGCTTTCCCAGTGGCGTTCCAGGCAGCCGCGGACATAGGCCGTGCCTTGGGCGAAACCGGTCAGACCCTCGGTGAACAGCAGCGCCCCGGACAGCGCCACACCGGCGCGCAGATCGTGGCTTTGCGCCATGACCGCAAGCGCCTTGATGCGCAGATCGCCGTAGTCCGGATCCGCCCCTTCCAGGATTTCGTCGCCGGCCTGACGTTCCTCGACCGGGCGCGCGGCAATCTCCATCGCGACGAAGACATCCTCGTATTCGAGGTTCTCTCCGCTCGGAGGATTGCCCTCGCGCGGGGCGAGAAGCGCCTCAAGGTCCATTCCGTCCTCCCGATGCGCGCGCAATAACCGAGTCGGCCTTGCGTCTATTGCCGGCGCGAGAATACACGCCGCAGGCCACTAGGATACACAAAAGTTCGCCACGATGACATGATAAATTGATGACAACTCATGGAGATTTGTCAACCCGTGCGTGTGAGGGCCGGAAAGATTCTCGTCGCTTTTTCAGCGGCCCGCGCGCTTTCGGGCGGCGAAGATCCGCGCCCGGCGCGCCTCTGACCCGCATGTGTTCGCGAGTGTTTTGTTGCGCGATGCGCGCGGTTCTGGTAATTAAGCGTCATTCGATAAATACTTTCAGGGAGAGGCGGCATGCGATTTTCTCTTGCGATCGGTCTTCTGTCGGCCTTCACGCTGGTGGGGTGCCAACACACGATGCAAAGCGCCGAGACGCGAACGCAGGCCGCGCCAGCGCAACAGACCGCTTCCACCCAGGCCCCGCGTCGCGCCCCGACGCAGCAGACGACTTCCGCACCTCGTCGCGCGCCGGCCGCCACGATACCGGCCCCGACGACGCAACCCGCAACTGCGCCGATACTCGACTACGAGCCTGAACTCGGCGGTGGTGGCGGCGGCTGGTAAGGCCATGTCGGAACTGGCGACCTATCCGGAAAAGCAAGGGTCGCGCGGCGAAGCAGCGGGTCCCCTCCGACATGTCGTGTCGACCGTCGCGGTCGTCCTGGCGTTGGCGGCCGGTCCCGCCGCGGCGCAATCGCTGTCGGGCGGCGGCATCGCCCTGGTCGTCGGCAACGAACGCTACGAGGCGGTGGAGGCGCTGGCCAACCCCGTCGCCGATGCGCGCGCCGTGGCGCAAATGCTGCGCGACTTCGGCTTTCGCGTGCACGACGGCTACGACCTCGACCGAGAGGAATTCGAGGATCTGCTACGCACCGCGCTCCTCAACGTCGATGAAGGCGACGAGGTCCTCTTCTTCTTCGCCGGCCATGGCGTCCAGATCGGCCAGCGCAACTACCTGCTGCCGGTCGACGCCCGGTTCGACGATGTTTACGATCTTCCGAAATACTCGATCACGCTCGACCGGGTGATCGAGGCGCTCTCGGCCCGGTCATCGGCGCATGCCGCGATCATCGACGCCTGCCGCGAGAATCCGCTGCCCGACCACATGCTGGCCGCAGGCCTCGACGCCAGCTTCTACGAGGCACGCGACGGCTTCCAGGTCATGCGTACGCCGATCAACTCGCTCGTCGCCTTCTCGGCCTCGCCCGGGGCGCTGGCCCTGGACGGCGAAGCCGGCGGTCACAGCCCCTACACCCATGCGCTGATCGGCGCCGTGCGCGAAAGCCCGCGCGACAACCTGACCAGCGTCCTCTCGCAGGTGCGCGAACGGGTCTATTCCGTGACCGACGGCTTCCAGGTGCCCTGGGAAAGCTCGACCCTGGTGCGACCCTTCGTGCTGCAGCGCATGCCGGCCGAGGATGACGCGCCCGCAGCCGAAATTCCCATGGCCGCGGTGCGCCCCGAGCCCCCGCAAGACACCCTCGCCGAGGCCCCGACGGTCGATGAAACCCCCGCCGACGAAGTCGCGTCAACGCCGCAGGTCGCGCCCGAACCCGAAACGCAACTCGCCGCCCTGCCCGACTCGCTCACCGTCGATCTGCGCTTCGACCGCCGCGTGCCGCTGGGCGACGCCGTTGCCGCCGTGCTCGGCCGGTCGATCGACGGGGCCGAGATCGTCACCGCGCCCACCCGCGGCCGGATCGAACTGGCCGAACTGGCCGACGCCGGGCGCGCCACCCGCAACCTGGTCCCCGTCGGTCTCAGCGATGCCGTGCATTTGCGCGGCGGCGCGCTGACCTTCCGTCCCGCCCTGCGCGAGATCCACGCGGTCGGCGACGCCGATTTCAGCGTCTCCGACAGCTTTCGCATGCGTCTGGACACCGGCGACAGCGCGCAGACCGTGACCGTCAACCTCGAGCTCGAGGTTGACCCCTGCGACCTCGAGGCCGGCGACGCGCTCGACCTGCAGGGGGTCGGCTACTACCGCTGGCCGAACGAGATCGATCCCGCCGTGGCGCTCGAGGCCTGCGGCGCCGCCGTCGCCGCCGCGCCGGAAACCGCGCGCTTCCTCTTCCAGTACGGCCGCGCGCAACTTGCCGATCGCGATTTCGAAGGCGCCTACCGCAGCTTCAGCACCGCCGCCGAAGCCGGCCACATCCGCGCCTATACCGAACTCGCCATCCTGCTGACCGCCCCGCAGGTCGATCGCACGGTCTTCAACATCCCCGCCGATCCCGAACGTGCGCGCGCGCTTCTCGAACGGGGCATCGCCGCCGGCGACCCCTTCGCCATGCACGAACTGGGCAAGCAGCTTTTCCGCGAAGCGTCCACCGAGGCCGAGCGCGAGCGGGGTTTCGAACTTCTCGATCGCGCCGCCGAGATGGGGCACACGTTCTCGATGAACGAGTTGGGCTACAACTTCATGGTGCGCGACTCGGGCATCTACCAGCCAGCGCGCGGCATGGCCTACCTCACCGTCTCGAGCGAGCGCAACGACATCTACGGCCACCACAACCTCGGCCTCGTCGCCCTTCTCGGCCTCGACGGCAACGACCCCGACTTCACCCGCGCCCGCGACTATCTGGTCCGCGCCGCCGAGGGCGGGCACCCGCGCGCGCCGGCGGACCTGGGTCGCATGTATGTGCGCGGCCAGCTGGGCGAGCAGGACCTGGCCGAGGCGCTGCGCTGGTACGACGTCGGCATGGAACGCGGCGACGGGACCTCCGGCACCAACGCCGCCGAGATCATCCTGACCGGCCGGCTGGCCGACCGCAGCCCCGCCGACGCCGCCCTGCGCGCCGCCAAGGTTGTCGAAATGCCGAATTCCGACGCGGTCGATCGCGCCCGCGAACAACTGGGACGCATCGATACCCGCGCCAAGGATCGCGCCACGCAGATGCTGCTGGTGGTCCTGGGCGAATCGATCGCGGTCGACGGCGCGGTCGGGCCGGCCACGCGCAATGCCCTGACGCGCCAGGCCGAGGCGTACGGCCTTGCCGCTTCCGGTCTGGACGATCCGACCGCCAGGCTGCTTCTGGCGGCGCGCGCCTATTGGGCGGCGAACCCGCCCCGCCTCGACCTCTACTGAAGCGCGGCTGTCAGATCAGGCGCGGCAGGAACGACAGGAAACCCGAAGGCGCCGGCACCTCCTCGACATAGTCGCGCGCCGGTTGGTAGCTGACTTCGGTGGCCTGCTTGAACTCGTAGCGCATCTCGTCGTCCTCAAGCTCGGACGCGATGACCAAGGCGTGCAACAGGTGTCGCGGGCCGTCGTAGATATCGATCAGTCCGCGGAGCTTCGGCGCGCGCGCCGC
This sequence comes from Pararhodobacter sp. SW119, assembly GCF_017811755.1. Lineage (GTDB taxonomy): Bacteria > Pseudomonadota > Alphaproteobacteria > Rhodobacterales > Rhodobacteraceae > Pararhodobacter. Next base: position 26,455 of record NZ_JADDJF010000012.1, read on the forward strand.
ATCAATGGCGAAGCCGTCGTCCCACAACCGCCGGATCGGAAAGACCGCGTCGTTCAGATGGACGCAAAGCCGGCGGCTCTTGCGCTCGTTTCGCAGGCGCGCGACATCGAGTCCGCGCCGGATGTCTTCCGGCAGATGTTCCAGCATGACGTGCCCCCCGGCAGCTTCCCTGATCATGCCGGAAACCCTGTAGAAAACAAGTTATCCTTTTATGACGCCTGCGATTTTTCGCGCTGTTCGGGCGCGCACAGCGCGTGCGCGCACCTGTCGGTTGAAACCCCGGAAGCCCGCACGATCTTGAGGGAAGCACAAAGGAGTTCCACATGGGCAAGCTGATCGACGGGGAATGGTCCTCGGAATGGTATGACACGCGCGCCACCGGCGGCGCGTTCAAGCGCGACACCTCGCGCTTTCGCAACTGGGTGACGGCGGACGGCAGCCCCGGCCCGTCGGGCGAGGGGGGCTTCAAGGCGGAAAGCGGACGCTACCACCTCTACGTCTCCTACGCCTGCCCCTGGGCGCACCGCACGCTGATCTTCCGCGCCCTGAAGGGGCTCGAAGATCATATCGACGTCTCGGTCGTCCACCCCGACATGCTGGACAACGGCTGGGAGTTCCGCACCGATTTCCCCGGCGCCACCGGCGACACGCTGCACGGGGCCAAGTTCATGTACCAGGTCTACACCCGCGCCGACCCCGAGGTTTCGGGCCGGGTCACCGTGCCGGTCCTGTGGGACAAGCAGCGCGGAACTATCGTCTCAAACGAAAGTGCCGAGATCATCCGCATGCTGAACTCGGCCTTCGACGAAATCACCGGCAACACCGACGACTACTGGCCCGAAGACCTGCGCGACGCGATCGAGCCGATCAACGAACGCATCTACGACACGGTCAACAACGGCGTCTACAAGTCGGGCTTCGCCACGACGCAGAAAGCCTATGACGCCGCAGTCGGCCCGCTCTTCGACTCGCTCGACTGGCTGGAGGGGCACCTGGCCCACAACCGCTATCTGATGGGCGACCGCCTGACCGAGGCCGACTGGCGGCTGGTCACCACGCTTTTCCGTTTCGACGCGGTCTATCACGGGCACTTCAAGTGCAACCGCCGGCGCATCGTCGACTACCCCAACCTCTGGGCCTACACGCGGGAGCTCTACCAGCACCCGGGCGTGGCGGGGACGGTCCAGATGGACCACATCACGCGCCACTACCACTACAGCCACGAGACGATAAATCCCCACCGGATCGTGCCCATCGGGCCGGTGCTGGATTTTGACGAACCGCACGGACGCGGCTGAGACGGCCGAGACCCGCCGGCAGGGCGCCCCGGTCCCCTTGGGAACCGGGACGTCGCGGCACCCGCTTTCCGGTCGGACCCAAGGTTAACCAAAGCTTTCGGGAAAAACGTTTATCATTGTATTTCATAAGCTTGGCGAATTGCGCAAATTTGCGCAGCGCCACTTCCGGGCTCGCCGGACAGCCCACTCGGTGCGCACACCAGCCCCAGACGACGCTTGGAACCCGCGGCGGGGCTTGCTAGCCTTCCGAAAACATTCCGAGAGGTTCCATGCGCCAGTTCCTTCTTGCCGCCGTGCTGGCGGTGACCCCCCTGCCCGCCGCCGCGCAAGGCTGCGGCGGCCCCTTCGCCACCTTCGTCGAGGGGCTGAAGTCCGAAGCCGTCGCCCAGGGCCAGCCGCGCGAGGTCGTCGACCGCTTCTTCCGCTCCGTGCGTCAGGACCCCGCGGTGCTGCAGCGCGACCGCAGCCAGGGTTTCTTCACCCGCCCCTTCATCGACTTCTCGCGCCAGCTGATCAGCCAGGACCGCCTGACCCGCGGCCAGCGGATGCGCCAGCAACAGGCGGCGCTCTTCGACCGGGCGCGGCGCGACTATGGCGTGGCGCCGTCGATGCTGCTGGCCTTCCTCGCGTTCGAAACCGACTACGGCAGCTTCCAGGGCGATTTCAACACCGCCAACGCGCTGGTGACGCTCGCCCATGACTGCCGCCGGCCCGAGCTTTTCCGGCCGCAGGTCCTCGCCATGGTCGAGCTTTTTCGGCGCGGCATGCTCGACCCCGCCACCACCACCGGCGCTTGGGCGGGCGAGATCGGCATGGTGCAGATGCTGCCCTCCGACATCCTGCGCCTTGCGGTCGATGGCGACGGCGACGGGCGGATCGACCTGCGCCGCTCGCTCCCCGATGCCGTCCTGTCGGGCGCCGCACTTCTGCGCCACCACGGCTGGCGCGCGGGTGAGCCCTGGCTGCATGAGGTGCGCATCCCGCAGGGGCTGGACCTGACCCGCACCGGGCTTCGGACGCAGATGACGGTCGCCGACTGGCAGCGGCTGGGCGTGCAGCCGCGTCACGGCAGCCTGCCCGGCGGGTCCATGCGCGCCTCGGTCATCCTGCCGCAGGGGCATCGCGGGCCGGCCTTCATGGTCTTCCCGAACTTCCGCGTGCTCTTCGAATGGAACCAGAGCTTCACCTATGTCGTGACCGCGGCCTATTTCGCCACCCGCCTCGACGGGGCGCCGGTCTATGACGCGGGCAATCCGCAGCCGGGGCTGGACCGCGACCAGATGCGCGAGTTGCAGCGCCGGCTGCAGGCGCGGGGGCTCGACACCGGCGGGACGACCGGCATCCTCGGCGCCAACACCCGTGCCGCGGTGCAGGACACGCAGGCGCAGCTGGGCCTGCCCGCCGACGGCTGGCCAACGCCGGAACTGCTGCGCCGGCTCTAGGCCTGACGGGGGGCGCTGCCCCCCGGTCGCGCGACGCGCGACTCCCCCCGGGATATTTCCGGACAGATGAAGCGGCGGGCCTCTGGACCAGACGGCGCGCGGGCGCTATCGGGTGAGCGGTTCAGGGAGGGCGCATGGAGCAGATTCTCACGCTTGCCGGGCAGAACCTGCTGTCGCCGGTGATCCTTTTCTTCGTCCTCGGGCTGGGGGCGTCGCTGGCGCGCTCCGACCTGACCTTCCCCGAGGCCATCGCCAAGGGGATGTCGCTCTATCTTCTCTTCGCCATCGGCTTCAAGGGCGGCGCCAGCGTGGCGCAGCACGGCGCGGATCTGAGCCTGGGCCTGGCGGTGGTGGCGGGCGTCGTGCTGTCCTTCCTCTTGCCCTTCGTCGCCTTCGCGCTGCTGCGCGCGCTGGCGCGCGGGGTCTCGGTCACCGATGCGGCGGCGGTCGCCGGGCATTACGGATCGATCTCGATCGTGACCTTCGTCGCCGCGACCTCGCTGCTGACTGCCAGCGGCATCGCCTACGAAGGCTACATGGTTGCCGTCGCCGCGGCGATGGAGGCGCCCGCCATCGTTTCGGCGCTGTGGCTGGCGACGCGCGGCGGCGCCGGCGGCAAGGTGGACGGCGACCTCTGGCGCGAGATATTGCTCAACGGCTCCATCGTGCTGCTCTTGGGTGCCTTCGCCATCGGCTGGATCACCGGCGAGCGCGGCATGGCCGAGATCGCGCCCTTCATCGAGGCGCCGTTCAAAGGGGTGCTCTGCCTGTTCCTTCTGGACATGGGCATCGTCGCGGGGCGGGAGTTGCGCGCCGCGGGCCGCGTGGTGACGCCGGGCGTGGTGGCCTTCGGGCTGGTCATGCCGTTGGTCGGCGCAGCCTTCGGGCTGGCTGCCGGTCTGGCGCTGGGACTGGCGGCTGGCGGCGTCGCGGTGATGATGACGCTCTCGGCCTCGGCCAGCTATATCGCGGTGCCCGCGGCGATGCGCGTGGCGCTGCCCAGGGCCAACCCGGCGCTCTACCTGACGCTGGCGCTGGGGATTACCTTTCCCTTCAACCTGACACTGGGCATTCCGCTTTACATGGCGCTCGCCCAGTCGCTGACCGGAGGCTGAACGATGCAGATGCATGATGCCAGGCGTGTGGAGGTCATCATCGAGGGGGTGATGGAAAAGCAGGTCACCCGCGCGCTGGAGGAGGCCGGGGTGACCGGATTCACCATCCTGCCGGTCCTCGGTGGATCGGGCCGGTCGGGCCGCTGGACGCGCGAGGGGACGGTCGGGCGCGGCACCGGCATGATCGCGGTGATCTGCCTGATCGCACCCGACCGGCTCGATGCGCTGCTCGAAGCGCTGTTTCCGGTCCTGAACGACCATATCGGCGTGGTCAGCGTGACCGACACCCATATCCTGCGCGCCGAGCGGTTCTGACCGCGCTCTTGCGATCACGGGACCGGCCCGCCAGACTTGCCCGGCGGGCTGCGGGCCATCGATCCACGACGCCGACGACAATACCGTCGCCGCGTCGCAGAAGACCGAACTGGAAACGGTGAAGAAGAACTACCGGATGGGCAAGCTGGGTCTGCCGGACGGGCAGGAACCCGACGCCGCCATCGACATGGTGGTGGAAACCTTTGGTCGGTCCGAGCGCAACAAGTATCGCGCGGTGGTCTACTATCGGCTCCGCCATTTCGGCAAGGAAGCGGCCTACGGCTGAAAACGGTGGGTCCGCGGCAGACCCACCGCAATTGCTTAAAATCGCAGGAATTTGCCATTTGCCGAGGGCCTCCGCTTCTGGCAATGTCGCTGAGTGGGCCAGGACGGTCCGGACCAATTCCTGTTACACGTGTGGTGCGAAGGGCGCGTGGGAAGGTGGGGGGTTCCGGGCGGTCGGAGCCCCCCATCGCTTTTTCCGCACCCTCTCCGAACCCCACGCCTCGCGTCTGCCGCGTCAGTCCGCCTTGCGATCGCTCCCCCAGTCGGCCGCCTGCATCTCGCGCAAGCGGCTGGCCGTGCGCTCGAACTCGAACGCGCCCGCACCTTCCAGATAAAGTTCCTCGGGCGCATCCGCGGCGCTGGCGATCAGCCGCACCCGCGCCTCGTAGAGCGTGTCGATCAGCGTGACGAACCGCTTGGCCTCGTTGTAGTTTGCTGCCGAAAGCCGCGGGATGTGCTCCAGAATCAGCAGCCGCAGGTTGCGCGCGATCTCCAGGTAGTCGGCAGGGCCCAGCGGACGGCCGCACAACTCCCAGAAATCCGCGCGGGCGACGCCGTTGTGATGGCGCGGCAGCTCCACCGTCCGGCCCTGCACCGTCAGCACCAGCGGCGCGCCCGGGTCGGCGCCGGTCAGCTCCTGCCACAACGTATCGATCGCGTCGCGCGCCGTCGCGTCGGCGGGATGGAAATAGACCTGCGCCCCCTCCAGCCGGTGCTGGCGGTAGTCGGTCTCGCTTTCCAGCTCCATCACCTGCATCCGCGCGCGCAGCAACTCGATGAACGGCACGAACAGCGCCCGGTTCAGCCCGTGCTTGTACAGATCCTCGGGCGGGCGGTTCGACGTGGCGATCACGATCACCCCCGCTGCGAACAGCTTCTCGAACAGCCGGCCGACGATCATCGCATCGGTGATGTCGGTGATCTGCATCTCGTCGAAGGCCAGCAGCCGCACCCTTGCGATCACCGCCTGCGCCACCGGCTCCAGCGCGTCCTCCACCCCGCGCTTGCGGGCGGCGTGCATGCCGGCATGGACCTCCTGCATGAAGCCGTGGAAATGCACGCGCCGCTTGTCGGGGATATCCACCGCCGCGGCAAATAGGTCCATCAGCATCGACTTGCCGCGCCCGACCCCGCCCCAGAGATAAAGGCCCATCGGCCCCGCCGGCTCGGACTTGCCGAAAAGCCCCGACAGCAGCCGCTTCTTCGGCGGCGGCGCCTCCAGCCGGGCGCGAAACGCCTCCAGGATCGGCAGCACCGCCCGCTGCGCGGCATCGGCGCGGTACGCCCCCTCGGCGACGCGGGCATCGTAGATCTGGGTCAGGCTGCGGCGCATGGCCTTTCCTAGCTTGCCGCCGGGGCGGGGAAAAGCCCGCACTTGCCTGTGCGCCCCCCGGCCGTTACCAGTGGTCAGATGCCGCCCCGCCCGCGATGAAGGAACAGCCCATGGCCGCCGACGATCCCCGTACGCTTGTCTCGACCGACTGGCTCGCCGCGCATCTGTCCGACCCTGATCTGCGCATCCTCGACGGTTCCTACTACCTGCCGCAGATGGGCCGCGACGCCCGCGCCGAATACGCCGAAGGCCACATCCCCGGCGCGCGCTTCTTCGACATCGACGAGGTCTCGGACCACCGCTCGGACCTGCCGCACATGGCCCCCCCGCCCGAGAAGTTCATCAGCCGGATGCGCGCGATGGGCGTCGGCGATGGGCATCAGGTCGTGGTCTACGACGGCATGGGCATCTTTTCGGCCGCGCGCGTCTGGTGGACCTTCCGGCTGATGGGCAAGACCGATGTCGCCGTCCTCGACGGCGGCCTGCCCAAGTGGAAGGCCGAGGGGCGCCCGCTCGAGGATATGCCCCCCGTCGTGCGCGACCGCCACATCACCGTCCAGCGCCAGGCGCATCTGGTGCGCGACGTCGCGCAGGTCGCCGCCGCGTCCAAGCTGGGCGACTGGCAGATCGTCGACGCCCGTTCCGCCGACCGCTTCCGCGGCGACGCCGAGGAACCGCGCGCCGGCCTGCGCGCCGGGCACATCCCGAATTCGCTCAACCTGCCCTTCGGCCAGCTTTTCGACGCCGACGGCACGATGAAGGATGCGGACGGCCTGCGCGCAGCCTTCGACCAGGCCGGCGTCGACCTCGACCGCCCGGTGATCACCAGTTGCGGCTCCGGCGTCACCGCGGCGATCCTGAGCCTGGCGCTGGAGCGTCTTGGCCACCCGAAACATTCGCTCTACGACGGGTCCTGGACCGAATGGGGCATGTATCCGGACCTGCCCATCGGAAAGGGCTGAACCATGCCTGCCCACCGCGCCGGCGAGCGGGTCGATTACCGCGTCACATGGCTCGAGATGGCGGCGCGGCCGCGGTTCGACTGGCCGAAGCTGCCCGTCGGCCGCGAGGCCCTGCTTCTGCGCGCCGAGGCGCCGCCGCGCTGGTATCTGCTCTCGCTCTACGACTCGGTCGGGCGCGACCATGCCTGGACCGACCTGCACAACGCCCCGACCGAGGAACTGGAGGCGTGGCTGGCCGACCCCGATGTCGCGCTCTTCACGCTGATGGGGCAGGGCTGGCCGCAGGGTTTCTTCCTGCTCGACTGGCGCACCAAAGGGATCTGCGACCTCGCCTATTTCGGCCTCGTGCCCGAGGTGGTGGGCCGCGGCCTCGGCAGTTGGCTTCTGCAAAGCGCCATCCTCTCCGGCTGGGCCCGCGAGGGGGTCGCGAAGATGACCGTCAACACCTGCACGCTCGATCACCCCCGGGCCCTGATCCAGTATCAGCGCTTCGGCTTCGCGCCGGTCCGGACCGAGGTGCATTCCCGCGTTCTGCAACGCGATCACGTCTTCCAACAGCCGCTGCTGTGAAAGGAGTCTCCATGTTCCAGTCGCTCAAGACCCCAGCCCCCGACGCGATCCTGCAGGTGATGCAGATGTTCCGCGACGACCCGCGCGCAGACAAGGTGGACCTCGGCGTCGGCGTCTACCGCGACGACAGCGGCAACACGCCGGTGATGCGCGCCGTGAAAGCCGCCGAGGCGCATCTGCTGAAGACCCAGGACACCAAGACCTACACCGCCCTCGCCGGCGATCCCGCCTATCACGCCGCGATGGCAGCGCTGCTGCTGGGCGATACGGTCGCAGACGACCAGATCGCCGCCGCCGCCACGACCGGCGGCACCGGCGCGGTGCGGCTGGTGATGGAACTGATCCGCACCGCCCGGCCCGACGCCACGGTCTGGATCTCGCAGCCGACCTGGCCCAACCACACGCTTCTGGCCAAGGTCGTGGGTGTGGCGCAGAAGGGCTATCGCTATTACGACGCCGCCGAAGGCGCGCTGGACCACGCCGGCATGATGGAAGACCTTCAGGCGGCGAAGCCCGGCGATGTCGTCCTGCTGCACGGCTGTTGCCACAACCCCACCGGCGCCGATTTCACCGCGCAGGACTGGTCGGCGATGGCCGATTTCCTGACCGAGCGCGACCTGACCCCCTTCGTCGACATCGCCTATCAGGGCTTCGGCGCCGGGGTCGAGGCCGACGCCGCGGGCCTGCGCCTCCTGGCCGAGCGTGTGCCGCGGGTCCTGATCGCGGCCTCCGCGGCCAAGAACTTCGGCCTCTACCGGGACCGCGCCGGCATCGCGCTGGTCGTCTGCGACGCAAAGGAACGCACGGCGGTGCAGGCCACGCTGGCCGGTCTCAACCGCGCCTCGATCAGCTTCCCGCCCGACCACGGCGCGCGTGTCGTCACCACCATCCTGGACGACCCGGCGATGAAGGCGGATTGGCTGGAAGAACTGGAAGAGATGCGCAACCGCATCGCCGGGCTGCGCCGGTCGCTGGCCAACGCGCTGCGGCGGGAAACCGGCTCCGACCGTTTCGGCCAGCTTGCCGCGCAGCAGGGCATGTTCTCGGTCCTCGGCGGCAGCGAGGCGCAGATCGCCCGCCTGCGCGAGGAATTCGGCGTTTACGTCGTCGGCGGCGGGCGGCTCAACGTCGCCGGCCTGACCGAAGAAAGCGTACCGCGCGTCGCCCGCGCACTGGCCAAGGCGCTGGCCGACTGATCCCCACCGGCCGCACCATCGCGGCCTGAGTTCGGTTGCCAGGAGCGCGGCACGTTCGCGGCCGGGAGGGTTAAAATCCGATAAACAAAAAAACCGTTGTCGTTCTTTATCAAAGACTTTCGCGATTGCTCAAGCTTGAGCAGCCTGGCCGGATCGCCCCCGGCGACGGCCTTTTCACTCGATGCTGCGCGCCTCCAACATCGCCCGCAACTCGCGCAGCACCGGGATCACCGCCCGCACCCGGTCGCGGCCCAGCTTGCGCGCCAGTTCCACGATGATCGGCGCGATGGCGTGCAGCGCCGCATCCCGCGCCGCCTTACCCGAGGGGCTGATCGACACGAACTTGCGCCGCGCATCTTCCCAGTCGGGGCGGATATGCACATGCCCCGCCCATTGCAGCTTGGCCAGCGTGTTGCTCATCGCGCCGCGGGTGACGTGAAAGGCCCGCGCCAGCTGCGCCGGCGTGCGCTCCTCCTGCAGCCGGGCAAGGTGGTTGAGCACGGTGAAATGCGACAACTCCATCCCCCTCGGCAGCACCTTGGACAGCCGCGCGCGCGCCAGTTGGTCGGCCATGAACAACTCGGCGAAAAGCGCGACGGCCAGCGTGTCCTCGGTCGCGCCTGAACTCATCCCGGCGCGTCCCAGGGACGGTCGTGCCGCAGCGACGGCACCCGCGCACGCGCCGAACGCACCGCATCGAGGTCCAGATCGACATGGATCAACCCCGGCTCGGTCCCGGCATCGGCCAGAACCTCGCCCCACGGCGCAACAGCCATCGCATGCCCCCAGGTCCGACGCTCCCGCCCGCCCGACGCCGGGTGCGTGCCGGTCTGCGCCGGCGCCAGCACATAGCACCCCGTCTCGATCGCGCGGGCGCGCAGCAGCACCTCCCAGTGCGCCGCGCCGGTCACCGGGCTGAACGCCGCCGGCACCGTCAGCACCTCGGCCCCGGCCTGCGCCAGCGCGCGATAAAGCTGCGGAAACCGGATATCGTAGCAGACCGTCATCCCCACCGCCGCGAAAGGCGTCGCCGCCAGAACCGCCCGGTCCCCCGGACGGATCCCGGCCGACTCGCGATAGGTCTCGGTCTCCGAAACCTCGACATCGAACATGTGGATCTTGTCGTAGCGCGCCACAATGTCGCCGCCCGGCGAAATCAGGAACGACCGGTTCGCGAAGCGGCCATCCGGGTCGCGCGTCTTCAGCACCAGCGATCCGACAAGCAGCCAGACCCCCGCGCGCGCCGCCTCCTCGCGCAGCATCGCAAGGGTCGGATCGTCTTCCTCCAGGCTCAGGACCTGCGCCTGATGCGTCCGGCTCGACGACACGCAATTCGTCACCTCTGGCGTCAGCACAAAACCGGCGCCGCCAGCGACGGCCCTGCGTACCGCGTCGCGGATCATCGGCAGGTTCGCCTGCGGATCATCGCTCGATGTGATCTGCAGCAGTCCCGCGCGCATCGCTCAGCCGCCGTTCAGCAGCGGATCCAACCCGCCGGCGCGGTCCAGCGCATAAAGCTCGTCACAGCCGCCGACATGCGTCTCGCCCACGAAGATTTGCGGCACAGTGCGCCGACCACCGGCGCGACCGACCATCTCCGCCCGGCGGGTCGGTTCGGTCGCCAGGTCGATCTCGGAAAAGGCGACACCCTTTTCGCGCAGCAGTCGCTTGGCGGCATGGCAATAGCCGCAAAGCGGCGTGGTATAGATTTCAACGGCCTGCATTCCGACAACTCCACAACCTCGCGTAGGATGTAGTCCGGATGCGCGCGCAGGGGAACCCTTCAGGCCGCCGCGGCACGTTTCAATCGGTCTCCTCGCGCCCGACACGGGCAAGCGCGATGACATCCACGGCATCGGCGCCGGCCTTGAAACAGGCCTCGCTCGCCGCGGCCAGCGTCGCGCCCGAGGTCATCACGTCGTCCACCAGCAGCACATGCCGCCCCGCAATGCGCGGCGACCGGGAGGGACGGGCAACGATCGCCCCGTGCAGATTGGCAAAGCGGTCGGCCCGGCTGCGACCGTCCTGATTGCCCGTATGACGGTTTCGGATCAGAAGATCCGGCACCAGTTCGGCCCCCGTCTCATGCGCCAGGGCCGCGGCCAGCAAGGCCGACTGGTTGTAGCGCCGCCGGAACAACCGCCACCAATGCAACGGTACCGGCGCGATCACGCTGTCGGGTCGCAGCAACGGTCGCGCCACGCGCGCCATCCACCGCCCCGCGGGTGCGGCGACGTCGTGCCGGTCGCCGTACTTCAGCCCAAGGACCAGCCGCCGCGCGCCGCCCCCGTAGAGCAGGACCGCCCGCCCCCGTCCCCAGGGGCGCGCTATGGTCAGGCAATCGTCGCAGAGGACAGCCGTCGCGCTTTCGCCGGGCAGCGGAATGCCGCATTTGTCGCAGGCCAGCCCGTGGATCAACCGAACATCCGGCCAACAAGCGGGGCAAAGCGTGCCTTCCTCGGCGACCGGGGTCTCACAGGTCAGGCATTGCGGCGGATAGACGACACGCAACGCCCCGCGCAGGACCGGACCCAGCCGCTCGAGGGCTGCCATCCGCAGTGCATTTCCGGCCATTCGCGCCCCTTTCCTGACCCGTTGCCCTTGACTTCGCGGCCCGGACTGCCATGACCAAGACCATGACCCCCGCCCTGACCGACCGGACCCGCCTTGCCGCGCAGCGCCGCCGCGCCGCACGGACGGCGGACCTGTTCCTGCACCAGGACACCGCCGACGAGGTCGAGGAGAGGCTTAAAGAAGTTAACAGGTCCTTTACCGACCCCGCCGTGATCACGCCCTTTCCGCGCATCTGGCAAAGCCGAATTCCCGGCGCGCGCATCGTCGGGGACGAGCCGGTACTGGCGCTCGAACCGGGTGCGCATGATCTGGTGATCCACGCGCTGACCTTGCACTGGGCCGACGATCCGCTGGGACAGATCATCCAGTGCCGCCGCGCCTTGCGGCCCGATGGCCTGCTCATTGCCGCGCTTTTCGGCGGACAGACGCTGCACGAACTGCGCACCGCGCTGGCACAGGCGGAAAGCGACCTGCTGGGCGGGTTGTCCCCCCGGGTGCTGCCGATGGGCGAGATCCGGGATCTCGGGGGGCTCTTGCAACGTGCCGGGTTGGCGCTGCCGGTCGCCGACAGTGTCAAGCGCCGCGTGCTCTACCGTGATCTGCGCCACCTCGTCGCGGATCTGCGCGGCATGGGCGAGGGAAATGCGCTGGCCAGCCGGCATCGCGCACCGCTGCCGCGCGCCGTTCTGACGCGGGCCGAGACGATTTATCGCAGCCAGTGGGGCGACGCGGAGGGTCGACTGCCGGCCACGATCGAGACAGTCTTCCTGACCGGCTGGGCGCCCGCCGACACACAGCCGAAGCCCCTGCGCCCCGGCTCGGCCGCCTCCCGCCTTGCCGAGGCGCTTGGTACCGCCGAGGAGCCGCTTTAACCCGCACCCCCGCGCCGCGTGACCGGCGCGAGGGATTGAACCCGCGGCGCGCGCCGCTACCTGAGCCGAAAGTTGCCAAGGACCATGCCCGCCATGCTTGATGCACAGCCCGCCCCGAAACCGGCCCCCGCGCAGGCCGGGGCCTGCCCCGTTCACAAGGACACCCCCGGCAGCGGACGCCTGGCACATGCACCGGCGGACCATCCGGCGGTGACGCGCGCCAGGACCGGCATCCTGTTGGCCAATCTCGGCACCCCCGACAACTACGACTACTGGTCGATGCGGCGCTACCTGAACGAGTTTCTGTCGGACCGCCGCGTGATCGATTATTCGCCGTTCCTCTGGCAGCCGCTTCTGCAACTGGTGATCCTGACCAAGCGGCCCTTCACCTCGGGCGCGAACTACAAATCGATCTGGAACCACGACAAGGGCGAAAGCCCGCTGATGACGATCACCAAGGACCAGACCGCCCGCATCGCCGAACGGATGACCGAACGCTTCGGCGGCGAGGTCGTGGTCGATTTCTGCATGCGCTACGGCAACCCCTCGACCGACTCGAAGGTCCGCGCGCTGGTCGAGGCGGGCTGCGAGCGCATCCTCTTCTTCCCGCTCTATCCGCATTACGCCGGCGCCACCTCGGCCACGGCCTGCGACCAGTTCTTCCGCGCGCTGATGAAGGAAAAATGGCAACCCGCAGCGCGCACCGTCGCGCCCTATTTCGACCATCCCCTCTACATCGAGGCCCTGGCGCAGTCGGTGCAGAAAGCCTGGGATGCCGCCGCGGAAAAGCCCGAGGTGCTGGTCGCGTCCTACCACGGCATGCCGAAGCGCTACCTGATGGAGGGCGATCCCTATCACTGCCAGTGCGCCAAGACGACACGGCTGCTGCGCGAGCGGCTGGGGTGGGAGAAGGACAAGGTCCAGACCACCTTCCAGTCGGTCTTCGGGTCAGAGGAGTGGCTGCGGCCCTACACGGTCGACCATGTCGCGGAACTGGCGAAGCAGGGGGTGAAGCGGCTGGCGGTGATCGCGCCGGCATTTTCGGCCGACTGCATCGAGACGCTGGAAGAGATCAACGAGGAGATCCGCGAAAGCTTCGAGGAGGCCGGCGGCGAGCAGTTCACCTATATCCCCTGCCTCAATGATGACGCCGCGCATGTCGACGCGCTTTGCGCGGTGATCGAGGACAATCTGGCCGGCTGGACGCGCTAAATCCGGCGCCCGATCCGGCCTTTTTGCGCCGGATCGGCGCGTTTTCAGGGGCGGTCCGCTAGCGGACCGACGGATAAACCGCTGATATCGCCAGACAAAGCCTGAAAAATTAACCGAATTTCAACCTCCGCCGCCAGCCTGTCTGGTGGTCTACCGGCGTTGTCCGCCACGGTACGGATCAAATGCCGGTCCGGGGGCCGATCGCGGGGCTGTTGGACCGGCCGATACCCCGCCGAACGGCGCGCGACGCTGTCGCTGTCGGTCGGAACGCGGTTGGGGGGGCGGGCATGAGAAAAGGGCGCGGGTCAGACCCGCGCCCTTTTCGTGTCCCGAAGGACCTGGATCAGCGCAGCGCGACCACGGCGGCGACCAGCAGCAGGAGCGGGATGATGATCCCGGCTGCCGACGACGTCGAGTGCTCGACGATGACCTCGGGCTCGATGATCGGATCGGCCAGAGCGCCAGCCATGGCAGCACCACCAACAACGGCGAACAGCGCGGCAAGAGCAAGTTTCTTCATTTCAACCTCCAGTAATTGCGCAACATCGCCTCACAAGGCGATGACGATGCAGAGCAGTCAAGACGACAGATCGTCCTATTCCTGAAAACACCGCAACCCGCAAAAAGCAACGGGAGTCTGCGGCAGACAGGGGTACTTTCCCAGTCATGTCGTCAAATTAGCAACACCTGTGTGCCCACGCGGGCATAGCTGAAAAGCTCCTGGATATGATTGTTGTAAAGCCCGATGCAGCCGTTCGACGAGCGTCGCCCGATCTTCCGGGTATCGTTCGTTCCGTGCACCCGGTAATATTGCCACGACAGGTAAAGCGCGTGCGTTCCCAACGGGTTGTCGGGACCGGGCGGCACGTAGGGCGGCCATTCGGGGTTGCGCCGCCGCATGTTGGGCGTAGGCGACCAGCTGGGGCCGACCACCTTCTGCACGACCCGCGTGCGCCCGCGCCGCGTCATCTCCTCGGTCATCGGGACCGAGGAGGGATAGATGCGATAGACGCTCTGGTCGGCGGACCAGAAGTGCACGCAGCGGCTCTGCGTGTCGCACAGGATCGCGCCGCCCCGCAGGCTGGAAAAATGGTCGCGCCAGCGCCGCGTGGTGAAGCTCATGATGTTGCGCTGCACGATCTCGCGCACCGGGGTTTCGAGTTCGGTGCTGTTGGCCATGGCGGACTGCGCCCAGACCGCTGGCGCCGCCAGTACACCCCCTGCGGCAGCACCCGCCGCCAGAAACACGCGCCGGCTGAGGCGCCCGGTCGATTCGTTGCTCATTCCTTGCCCCCCCAGGTCGGAACCCGTGAATTCTATGGCGAATCTGCCGCGCCGGCAACTTTTACGGAACCGCTCACGCCGAGTTGCGTTTGAATCTCGTGTTGCAAGCCGTTAAGGCGTGCCAGTCCGGTTACGGAAAACCAGTCGCCAACGGAATTGCCATGACCAATCCTCTTCTGCCTGTCGTTTCGGTCGCCCTGGCGGCGCTTGCTGCCTGTGCGCCCACCACCGGTGGCATGCGCCTCGGCCCTGATGGGCGACCGGTGCCCACCGTCTACCGCATCGGCGCCGGCGACGGCCCGCGTGTCCAGGCGCGTATGCGCGACGGCATCAATGCCGCGCGGGCGCGGCGCGGCCTGCGCCCCGTTCAGCTCAACGACCGGCTGTCATCGGCGGCGGCGGCGCATGCGCGCGACATGTCGCGCCAAGGGCGTCCGTGGCATTTCGGCTCGGACGGCTCCTCGCCCATCGACCGGGCGAATCGGGCGGGCTATGGCGGGCGCTTCCTGGGCGAGCTGATCTCGGAAACCTTCGAGACGGAACTGGAAACGCTGACCGCCTGGCTGGAAGCGCGGGAAACCCGCGGCCTGCTGCTCGACCCGCAGATGAACGAGATCGGCTTCGCCTGGTATCAGGAAACGAACGGCAAGCTGTGGTGGGCATTGACCACCGGCGCCGCGTCGACGCCGATGGCCGGCCTCTGAGGGGTCACGGCAGGATCGTGATCGGCGTGCCGTCGCGGATCATGGAATAGATCACTTCGATCTCGCGGTCGCCGACCGCGATGCAGCCATCCGTCCAGTCGCCGCGCGCGCGCCGATGGTTCGGCCCGCGCCCGTGGATGAAGATGTCGCCGCCGGCATTGACGCCCCGCGCCGCCGCGAATTCGATGTCCTGCTCGTTGGGGTAGGAAATGCCCAGCGACAGGTGGAAGCGCGAGCGCGGATTGCGCCGGTCGATCGTGTATTCGCCCTCGGGCGTGCGGCGGTCGCCGCGCTGCTGCTTGTGACCGTTGGGATAGCCCAGTTGCACCCGGTAGCTTTTCAGCACCTGGTCGTGGTGCATCAGGTGCATGTAGCGCGAGTTTTTCTCAACGATGACGCGCGTCACCTCGGGCCCGTCATAGGTCAGAAAGCGCGGCCCGCTTGAACAGCCGGCCAAGGCCAGCGCCAGAAGCGCCGCAAGAAATACGCGAATCACCCACATGTCCCGGTCTGCCTGTCTTGTTTTTTCTTTTGATGCCGAATCAGAGCCGTTCAGGAAAGAATTTTTCGCATCACCCCAATGACAAATGCGGCATCGCCGGGGTTTCCGACCTGTCGCGCGGCGTCCGCTGGGTGCAGCCAGTGGGCGCTGTGGCCGGGCTCGGACGGCGGGGCGATCGGGCGCAGGGGCCGGGCCAGGTAGATCGTGCACAGCTTTTCCGCCCAGAGGTCGTATTCCGGCATGTAGGTGAACCGCCGGAACGCTCCCAGCCGGCGCTGCGGCGCAATCCGCCAGCCGGTTTCCTCGCGCACCTCGCGGTGGAGGGCCTGCAACGGGCTTTCGCCGGGGTCGATCCCGCCGCCGGGCAGCTGGAACTCCGGGTGCGGTTCGGTCTGATGCGTCAGCAGGATGCGCCCGTCGCGCCAGAGCACCCCGTAGACGCCGTGCCGGCGGCGGTAGCGGCGGCCGGTCTCGGGCGGCTCGCCATAGCGTGGGATCATGGGCTTACCTCGGGCAGCGGGTGGGCGGTCGCGGGCTTGCCCCTTGGACCGGCGTCCTCACTTCCTATATGCAGGACTTGATTCCAAGCCCTGAACGAAGGCCCGTCATGACCCTCGGTGCGCAAATCGCCTGGGACGACACCGTCCTGCCCTTCCAGCTTGACCGCAGCGACATCCGCGGTCGTGTCGTCCGTCTGGACGGCGTCCTGCAGCGCGTGCTGAGCCAGCACGACTACCCCACGCCGATCGAGGCGCTGGTGGCCGAGGCCGCGCTGCTGACCGCGATGATCGGCCAGACCATGAAGCTACGCTGGCGGCTGTCGCTGCAGATCCGCGGCAACGGGCCGGCGCGGCTGATCGCGACCGACTACTTCGCCCCGGACGAGGCCGGCAACCCGGCCCGGATCCGCGGCTATGCCAGCTTCGACCGCGACCGACTGGACCCCGGCGCCGACCCGTTCAGCCAGATCGGCGAGGGGTATTTCGCGCTGATCATCGACCAGGGCCGCGACATGAGCCCCTACCAGGGGATCACGCCCATCTCCGGCGGCTCGCTGTCGGCCTGCGCCGAGACCTACTTCGCCCAGTCCGAACAGTTGCCGACCCGTTTCGCCACCGGCTTCGGCCGCTCGCGCCTGCCCGGCCGGGACGAATTGTGGCGCGGCGGCGGGGTGATGCTGCAGCATCTGCCCAAGGCCTCGCCCCACGCGACCGGCGGGGCCACCGGCGAAGGCGGTTTGCTGGCGCCCGAAGACGTGCTCGACGGCGACGAGGCCGAGAACTGGAACCGCGCCAACCTGCTGCTCGACACGGTGGAGGAGATCGAACTGATCGGCCCCTCGGTCCAGTCGACGGACCTGCTGCTGCGCCTCTTCCACGAGGAAGCGCCGCGCGTCTTCGATGCGCAGGCCCTCGCCTTCGGCTGCACCTGTTCCGAGGAGAAGGTGCGCCAGTCGCTGTCGATCTACTCGGCCAAGGACATCGCCACGATGACCACGGACGCGGGCACGGTGACCGCCGACTGCCAGTTCTGCGGCGCGCATTACATCCTCGACCCGGCAACCCTGGGATTCGAGGCCAGCAAGCCCACGGGCGATGGAACCGAGCATGGACCTGACGCCTGAACGGTTGCGCGCGGCGCTGACGGGTCCCGGCACGGGATCGTCCGATTTCGACCTGAATCCGGGCTACCGGCTGCCGGCCGGGCGCAAGCTGCGCCCGGCCGCGGTCCTCATCGCGATCGGCGCGGGCACGGGGGGCGCGTCCGTACTGCTGACCAAGCGCGCCTCGGGGCTTCGGGATCATGCCGGCCAGATCTCTCTGCCCGGCGGCAAGATCGACCCCGGCGACGCCGACGCCACCGCCGCCGCCCTGCGCGAGGCCGAGGAGGAAGTGGGCCTGCACCGTGGTCTGGTCGAACCCCTGGGCCATCTGCCCACGCACGAGACCGTCACCGGCTATACCGTGACGCCCGTGCTGGCCCGCGTCACCGCCCCCTTCCAGCCCTTCCCGCAGGAGGCCGAGGTCGAGGAGGCGTTCTTCGTCCCGCTCGCCCATCTGGCCGATCCCGGCCGCTACCGGGTCGAAAGGCGGCTTTGGCTGGGCCAGTGGCGCAGCTACTATGTCGTCCCGTGGGGGCCCTATTACATCTGGGGGGCGACGGCGCGGATGCTGCGCCAACTGGCCGAAAGACTGGCATGAGGGCGGTCGAAGCATGAAGGTATCGGGCGACTGGCTGACGTGCGCCGGCACGCAGGCGGTGCTGGGGATGCTGGCGCGCGCCGGCTACCAGGCGTTCTGCGTCGGCGGCTGCGTGCGCAACGCGCTTCTGGGCGCGCCGGTCACCGATGTCGACATCGCCACCAACGCCCTGCCCGCGACCGTGCTTCACATGGCCGGCCTGGCGGGGCTGAAGGCGGTGCCGACGGGCTATGCCCATGGCACGGTCACCATCGTCGTCGATGGCACCGGCTACGAGGTCACCACCTTCCGCCACGATGTCGAGACCTTCGGGCGTCACGCGCGCGTGGCCTTCGCCACCGATCTGGCACAGGACGCGGCGCGGCGCGACTTCACCATGAACGCGCTCTATGCCCGCGCCGACGGCACGGTGGTGGACCCGCTGGGCGGGCTGGCCGACCTGCAGGCGCGCCGCATCCGCTTCGTCGGCGACCCGCACGCCCGCATCGCCGAGGATTGCCTGCGCATCCTGCGCTTCTTTCGCTTTCACGCCCAGTACGGTGATCCCGAAGGCGGCCTCGACCCGCAGGCGCTGGCGGCTTGTGCGGCGCATGTCGACATGCTGGCCGGACTGTCGCGCGAGCGCGTCGGCGCCGAGATGCGCAAGCTTCTGGCCGCGCCCGACCCCGCGCCCGCCGTCGCCGCGATGGAGGTGATCGGCGTGCTGGCGGCGCTGCTGCCGGGGGCCGCGGCCGGTCCGCTGTCCCGGCTGATCGCGCTGGAAGGGGGTGCGCCCGGCGACTGGCTGCGAAGGTTGGCCACGCTGGGCGGGCCGGACCCGTCGCAGGCGCTGCGCCTGTCGCGGGCCGAGGCGCGCGACCTCGCGCGCTTGCACGCAGCGATCCAAGGCGACGATCGCCCGGCGGCACTGGGCTACCGTCTGGGCCGCGCCCTGGGGACCGACGCGCTGCTGGCCCGCGCCGCCACCCAGGGGACGCCGCTGCCCGACGGATGGCGCGCCGACCTCGACCGCGGTGCCGCATCGGTCTTTCCCCTGCGCCCCGCCGACCTGACGCCGGCGCTGTCCGGCCCCCCCCTGGGCGCCGCGCTCAAGCGCGCCGAGGCGCATTGGATCGCGCAGGACTTCGCCCCCGACCGCGCGGCGCTGCGGGCGCTGGTGCTGGGCGACTGACGCCCCCCACCCGCCGCAGACCAAACCTTTAGAAATGGTTGCGATCACGACTTTAATCTTTGTTTTTCTGAGGCTTGACCTTCGGTCCGCTAGCGGACCGCTCCTTGTGCCGCCCTTTCGGCGCCCGTCAAAGGGGCCCAGGCACCCCGACACCGGCCTGATCCCGGGGCCGGACGACGCGCGCCTCCTTTGCATTCAGCGCGGCAAGGGCTAAGTTCCACGGCACCCGTTCAGGACCGCGCCCCCCGTGCTCAAGTTCTTCGAAAACCTTGTCGACCCCTATGTGGTCTACACCGAAAGCGACCGGCCGCCGCAACGGCTCTGGCCGTTCCTGCGCCAGTACATGGGGCCGTTCCGCCGGGTCTTCATCGCCGCCGCCGTCATGTCGGTCATCGTCGCCTTCATCGAGGTGGGTCTGCTGTGGTACCTGGGTCGCGTCGTCGACCTGCTGGAAACGACCGGCGCGGCGGGCTTCTGGGCGGCGCACGGCTGGGAACTGGCGCTGGCGGCGCTTTTCATCCTGCTGGTGCGCCCGGTGCTGCAGATGCTGGACGTGGGGCTGATCAACAACGCCATCCTGCCCAACTTCGGCACCATCATCCGCTGGCGCGCGCATCGGCAGGTGCTGCGCCAGTCGGTCGGCTGGTTCGAGAACGACTTCGCCGGGCGCATCGCCAACCGGATCATGCAGACCCCGCCGGCGGCCGGCGAGGCGGTCTTTCAGGTCTTCGACGCGCTCAGCTTTTCGATCGCTTATATCCTGGGCGCGGCGATCCTGCTGATGGGCGCCGACCCGCGGCTGGTGATCCCGCTGCTGGTCTGGCTCGCGCTCTATGTCGGGCTGGTGCGCTGGACGATCCGGCACGTGACCCCGGCCTCGCAGGCGGCGGCCGACGCGCGCTCGGCGGTGACCGGGCGGGTGGTCGACGCCTACACGAACATCCACGCCGTCAAGCTTTTCGCCCACCACGCGCGCGAGGTGGACTACGCGAGGGAAGCGATCGAACACGCCCGCCACACCTTCCAGAAGGAAATGCGGATCTTCACGATCATGGATGTCGGGCTGTCGATCATCAACGGCTTCCTGATCGTCGCGGTGGTCGGCTGGGCGGTGTGGCTGTGGTCCGCGGGCTCGGCCTCGCTGGGGGTGGTGGCCGCGGCCGCGGCGCTGGTCCTGCGGCTGAACGCGATGACCGGCTGGATCATGTGGGCGGTGTCCAGCTTCTTTCGCAACCTCGGCGTCGTCGCCGAGGGGATGGAGACCATCGCCCAGCCGATCACCCTTATCGACGCGGCGGATGCGAAACCCCTGGAGTTCACCGAGGGGCGGATCGAGTTGCAGGGCGTGACGCATCACTACGGGCGGCCATCCGGCGGGCTGCAGGACCTGTCGATGACGGTGGAGCCGGGCGAGAAGCTGGGTATCGTCGGCCGCTCCGGCGCGGGCAAGTCGACGCTGGTGAAGCTGCTTCTGCGTTTCTACGACCCCGAGCGCGGGCGCATCCTGATCGACGGGCAGGACGTGACGCGCGTGACGCAGGACAGCCTGCGCGCGCGGATCGGCATGGTCCAGCAGGACACCGCGCTGCTGCATCGCTCCGTCCGCGAGAACATCCTCTACGGTCGGCCGGACGCGACCGAAGCCGAGATGATCGCCGCCGCAGAACGGGCCGAGGCGCATGAATTCATCGCCGGCCTTGCCGATGCCGAGGGCAATCCGGGCTACGACGCCCGTGTCGGCGAGCGCGGCGTGAAGCTGTCCGGTGGGCAGCGGCAGCGCATCGCGCTCGCGCGCGTGATCCTGAAGGATGCGCCGATCCTGGTGCTGGACGAAGCTACGAGCGCGCTCGATTCCGAGGTCGAGGCCGCCATCCAGGAGACGCTTTACGGCGTGATGGAGGGCAAGACCGTGATCGCCATCGCCCACCGGCTGTCGACCATCGCCCGGATGGACCGGATCGTGGTGCTGGACGACGGCCGCATCGTCGAGGAAGGCACCCATGCGGAACTGCTGGATCGCGGCGCGCTTTACGCGCGGTTCTGGGCGCGGCAGTCGGGCGGCTTCATCGGGATCGAGGAGGCGGCGGAGTGAGCGGTCGGCTTTTGCGGCAGGTCGGCAGGGGGGCGCTGCCCCCCTCTTGGCTGCGCCAATTCACCCCCCGGGATATTTCCGGACATATGAAGAAGGGCGCGCGGGCATGAAACTGGCCGATCTGATCGACCCGTTCCAGCCGGCGCCGGGGCCGCCGCCCGCGACGCTGTGGCGGTTCATTCACTGGGGGCTGTCGGGCGCCTGGCCGGTCTTGCTGTCGGCCGCCGCGATCTCGGCGCTGGCGGGCGTGATGGAGGTGCTCTCGGCGCTGATCCTGGGCGCGGTGATCGATGCCGCGCTCGAGTCCGGCCCCGGCGCCTTCTTCGCCGAGAACTGGCTGCTGCTGGCGGGTTTCGCGGCTTTCTTCATCGTGCTGCGGCCGCTGGCCTTTGGCGCCTCCTCGGCGGCGAACACGATCGTGGTGCAGCCGAACGTGAACGTGCTGGTGCAGGCGCGGCTCAACCGTTGGACGCTGGGCCAGCCGGTGACCTTTTTCGACAACGACTTCGCCGGCCGGATCGCGCAGAAACAAGTGCAGACGGCGCGCGCGCTGACCGATGTGGCGAACGAGTCGATCAACACCGTGGCCTTTGCGCTGGCCTCGATCATCGGCTCGGTCGTGCTGTTGGTCACGATAGATCTGCGTATGGCGGTGGTGCTGGCAGTGTGGATGATCGGGTACTTCGTCCTTATCCGGCATTTCCTGCCGAATGTACGTGCCAAGTCGGGGGCGCGGGCCGGGGCGCGGGCGATGGTCTCGGGTCAGGTCGTCGACACGATCACCAACATCAAGACCGTCAAGCTGTTCGCCCATTCAGAACATGAAGACCGCGCCGCGCTGAATGCGATGGACGTCTTCCGCGACCGCTCGATCGACTTCGGCCAGGTGCAGGCGGCGTTCCGCTTCTGGCTGATGACGGTTGCGGGGATTCTGCCGGTGCTGCTGATCGGCGGCACCGCTTGGCTCTGGACGCTGGGCCAGGCCAGCCCCGGCGACATCGCCGCCGCCGGCGCCATCGCCATCCGTATCGCACAGATGACCGGCTGGGTCAGCTTCGTGCTGATGACGATCTACGGCAACCTGGGCGAGGTCGAGAACGGGATGAAGACGCTGACGGCGCGACCCACCTTCGTCGACGCGCCCGATGCCGTGGACCTGGGGGCGATCACCGGGGCCGTCCGCTACGAGAACGTGGACTTTGCCTATGGCCGGCAGGCGGGCGGCGTCGAACGGATCAACCTCGACATCCGGCCGGGCGAAAAGATCGGCATCGTCGGAGCCTCGGGCGCGGGCAAGTCGACGCTGGTGGCCCTGCTGCTGCGGCTCTACGACGTCGAAGCCGGGCGCGTGCTGGTCGAGGGGCAGGACGTGCGCCGCCTGACACAGGAAAGCCTGCGCCGGCAGATCGGCATGGTCACGCAGGAAACCGCGATGTTCAACCGCTCGGCCTTCGACAACATCCGCTACGGGCGCCCCGACGCCAGCCGCGCCGAGGTCGAGGCGGCGGCGCGCGCGGCGCAGGCGCATGACTTCATCGCCGATCTGCGCGACCACATGGGGCGTGCGGGCTATGACGCGCACCTGGGCGAGCGCGGTGTCCGGCTGTCGGGCGGACAGCGGCAGCGGATCGCACTGGCCCGCGCCTTCCTGAAGGATGCGCCGATCCTGGTGCTGGACGAGGCGACGAGCGCGCTCGATTCCGAAGTCGAGGCGCAGGTGCAGGAGGCGCTGGAGCATCTGATGCGCGGCAAGACGGTTCTGGCGATCGCGCATCGGCTGTCGACCATCTCCAGCATGGACCGCATCATCGTCCTGGAGGCCGGGCGCATCGTCGAGGAAGGCACGCATGACGACCTGCTGGCACAGGGGGGTGTCTATGCGCGGTTCTGGACCCGCCAGTCGGGCGGGTTCATCGGGGTCGAGGAGGCGGTCTGATGGACCTGGAAACCGTCAGCCCGGCGGATTTCGGACGCAGCCTGCGGGGGCTGGGGCTGAACCTGCTGTGCCGCAATCTGCGCAAGATGGCAGCGTTTCTGGAGGCGGTCTTCGGCCTGACGATCCATCGGCTGAGCGACGATTTCGCGCTGGTCCGCCACGGCGAAACGCTGATCCAGTTGCACCGTGATGCAACCTTTGCCCGCCACCCGCTGCACGGGCTATTGCCCGAAGAGCCCCCGCGCGGGGCCGGGGCGCAGGTCTATCTTTTCGGCATCGACCCGGATGCGGCCTGCGGGCGCGCCGAAACCGCCGGCGGGCTGGTGATCGAACCGCCTGCCGACAAACCCCACGGGCTGCGCGAGGCCACGATCCTGTCGCCCGAGGGTTACGCCTTCAGCCCGGCGGTACCGGCGCCATGCAGCTGACCGTCGAACGGCTGGGCCATCGCGGCGATGGCGTGGCGGAAGGCGTCTTCGTCGCCCGCACCCTGCCCGGCGAGGTGGTCGAGGGCGAGGTCGAAGCGGGGCGGATCGCGCAGCCGCGAATCCTGCAGCCCTCGCCCGACCGTGTCGCCGCACCTTGCCGGCACTACCGCGCCTGCGGCGGGTGTGCGCTGCAGCACGCGTCGGACGGGTTCGTGGCAGGTTGGAAACGGCAGGTCGTCGAGGCGGCCCTTGCCGCACAGGGGGTGTCAGCGTCCTTTCGGCCGATCCAGACATCGCCCCGATCCAGCCGTCGGCGCGCCACCCTTGCCGGCCGACGGCTGAAATCGGGGGCGCTGGTCGGCTTTCACGCGCGCGGGTCGGACACGCTGACGGCGATCCCCGACTGCCTGCTGCTGGTCCCGGCGCTGATGGCGGCGCTGCCGGGGCTGGCGGGACTGGTCGCCACCGGCGCCTCGCGCAAGGGCGAGATGGCTTTGACCGTCACCGCCGTCGAGCAGGGCGTGGATGTCACCGTGAGCGGCGGCAAGCCGCTGGATGCCGACCTGCGCAGGGCGCTGCCGCAGCTTGCCGCGATGCAACGGCTTGCCCGCCTGACCTGGGAGGGCGAGGCGGTCTACCAGCCGCAACCGCCGACGCTGCCGATGGGGCGCGCCCGCGTCACCCCGCCGCCCGGCGCCTTCCTGCAGGCGACGGCCGAGGGCGAGGCCGCGCTGCGCGCAAGGGTGGCCGAAGCGCTGACCGGGGCGCGGCGCGTCGCCGATCTGTTCTCCGGCTGCGGCACCTTTGCGCTGCCGCTGGCCGAGGGGGCCGAGGTGCACGCGGTCGAAGGCGACGCCGCGATGCTGGACGCTCTGGACGCCGGCTGGCGCGGCGCGCCGGGCTTGAGGCGGGTCACGACCGAGGCCCGCGACCTGTTCCGCCGCCCGCTTCTGGCCGACGAGCTGGCGCGTTTCGACGGGCTGGTCATCGACCCGCCCCGCGCCGGCGCAGAGGCGCAGGCGCGCGCGATCGTCGCCGCCGGCCGCGCTGCGCCGGCGGTCATCGCCGCGGTCTCCTGCAACCCGGTGACCTTTGCCCGGGACGCCCGCATCCTGACCGGGGCAGGCTACCGGATCGATTGGGTGCAGGTGGTGGATCAGTTCCGCTGGTCGCCGCATGTGGAGCTTGTGGCGCGCCTGAGCCGCGACGCCGGTCATGCGGCGGTGTAGGCCGCGGGGGCGGGCAGCAGCCTCGGCTGGCGCCTGCGCCGGGCGAAGGAGGCGATCAGGGTGGGGTGCTCAAATTTGAGCACTTCGGCAAGTCATTGATAGACATAACGAAAGGCTTGTCGTTAACCGCAATGAAACTTCTGGCGCATGCACCGCCCCCCGGCGTCACGCGGTGGACATCAGCCGGTGACATGACTGGATCAGGTCATGGGGAGCGCGTGACGAGCCGGTCGGTCCACGCAAAAGCGCAGCCAAGCGGGAACTTGCGGCGCGCGGCCGAAGCCGCCATATGGCGCGGGATGGAAGGCCCGTTACCGTCCGGCCCAGGCAAGACAAGGAACGACACGGCATGACCAACCGCGAACGAGTAGCCCGCTTTCTGGACCAGGCCTGGGTGCGCCAGGGGATCATCGGCGTGATCCTCTTCAATGCCGTGCTGCTCGGCATGGAAACCTCGTACGCGATCATGGACACCGCCGGTCCACTGATCATCGCGCTCGATACCGCGTGCCTGACCGTCTTCGTCATCGAGATCGCGCTGAAGCTCTATTCCCAGCGGTTGAGTTTCTTCCGCAACGGCTGGAACATCTTCGACTTCGTGATCGTCGGCATCTCGCTGGTGCCCGGCGCGCAGACCTTCAGTGTTCTGCGCGCGCTGCGCATTCTGCGCCTGCTGCGCGTGATCTCGGTCTCGCCGTCGCTGCGCCGGGTGGTCGAGGGGTTCGTCCGCGCGCTGCCGGGGATGGGGTCGGTCTTCTTGCTGATGGGGATGCTGTTCTACATCGGCGCGGTGATGGCCACCAAGCTTTTCCAGGACAGCTTTCCCGACTGGTTCGGCGACCTTGGCAACTCGGCCTATTCGCTGTTCCAGATCATGACGCTGGAGTCCTGGTCGATGGGCATCGTCCGCCCGGTGATGGAGGTCTATCCCTACGCCTGGGCGTTCTTCGTGCCTTTCATCATGGTCACGACCTTCGCGGTGGTGAACCTGCTGGTCGGCCTAATCGTGAACTCGATGCAGGACGCCCATGCGGTGGAATCGAACGCCGCCACCGACGCCTACCGCGACGAGGTTCTCAAACGCCTCGAGGCGATCGAACAGCGGCTGCAGGCGCGCGAACGCGTCGATTGAGGGACTGCGCGCGGGCGCCTAGCCCGATGCCCGCACCCAGCGTCCGTTCTGGCAGCGCAGCACGCCGATCTGCGTCCCATGCGGAACGACCCGCCCCTGATAGGTGCAGGACGCCTGCTGCTGCGCCACTGCGGCCGCTGGGCCGAAGCCGGACACAAGCACGCAGAACACCCCGGCGAACAGGAACTTAACCGGCATCGGCATCCGTATGACCATTGTTGATTCCGCTTTGTTGTGGCGGCTCGGGTGGCGCCGACGGCGCAACCCCGGCCGGAAAGATCGCGAAGGAAAAGCGCAGCCGGCCATTCTCGATCGACGAGGCCTCTGCCATCAGGCTCGCGTGCAACTCGTTCGGCAGACCCAGCTTCGCCTCGCGCGCGCGGGCGATGTCGATCAGCTTCAGCGGCTCGCCCCGGCAATGGTTGATCGGCAGGGTTTCCCGAACGAAGACGGTGACCGGCAGTTCGATCATCGCGCCGTCCGGCGTTTCCTGCCAGAGTTGCAGGAACTTGCGCGAAAGGTCGCTGCCATTGCAGGCGGCGGCGTTCCAGACGACGTTGCCGCCCTCGCCGATCTGCAGTCTGACCGGCATGTTCGAAGGCACGAGGTTGGCCCGCAACTCGGGATAGAGGAAGGACAACGATTGCGCGATGAAGCCCGACCAGATCTCGGCAACCAGGGTGTCGTCGGCGGGGCGGCTTTCCAGAACCTCGGTGATGAACCGCCCGCGAGCGCCGTCCAGCGTGTTGGGGCGGGCGAAAGGGCCTTCGAGGTTGAAGAGCATCTGCCGCAGCTGCCCGGAGGCCGGATCGGTCGGCGACAGGTTCGCCAGCGCCGTGATCAGCGCCGGGTCGCTGACGCGAAAGAACCCGCGATCCCGCAACAGGGCACGCGTCAGCACCGCGTGAATGTCGAGCTGGCTGTCGAGGATCGTCGGTATGGTTTCCAGCGGGATCGAATCCGGCTGGTGGAAGTCCCGCGCCTGAAGGATCGCGTGCGTCTCGCGCGCGTCGGCGACGAGGGCCGCGTCGATTACCCGGCCAAGGGCCTCTTCCCGCGCGGCGACCACCAGTTTCGGCTTCAGGCCGTCCATTTCCAGCTGAAAGCCTTGGCCGGCGCCCAGCAGCATCCAGACCAATGAAAGCGCCAGGACAACGGTGCCGACCACGGTGATCGCGTGCTGCGCCACCGTCTTCGCGCTGCCGTCGGCACGGCCCTTAGCGGCTTTCTGATCCTTTTCGGCGGCAGGTACAGGCATGGCAGACCTCTCTTTTCCGGTCCGCGAATGGCCATGCGACGGTCGCCGACGCAAAGCCCAGCCGCGACCCGTAAACAAAAATCAAATGAAAATGCCCGCGCGGCCCACCCTGCCTCTGCCACGCAAGTCGTTAACGTTATTGTCCCTCACGACCCTTGGTGAGTCAATGAATTTCCTGCAAACTCCGGTTGTGCGGCGCGGGGGTGCAGATCACTGCGGTGTCAGGTGGGGCTACGCTCGGCCCAGCCGGCGAAGATGCGTTCCAGCGCGACGACGATGTAGTAGAGGAAGATCCCGAGTACGGCGAGCGCGATGAGGACCGCGAACATCAGCGGGAAGTCGGAATTGATCTGCGCCGACTGGAAGAGGTGGCCCAGCCCACGGCCGTGGGGGGTAATGATCTCCACCAGGTTGGTGCCGATGAAGGCCAGCGTCACCGCGACCTTCAGCGCGCCGAAGAATTCGGGCAGGGTCTTCGGCAACGCGATCTTCCAGAAGACGGTGAAGCGCGAGGCGCCGAGCGAGCGCAGGATGTCGCGGTATTCGGGCTCCAGCGTGGAAAGCCCGATGGCGACCGAGACGGCGATGGGAAAGAACGAGATCAGGAAGGCGATCAGGATCGTGTTGAAATCGTGCTGGCCGACGAACATCAGCGCCACCACCGGCACCACGGTGGCCTTGGGGATCGCGTTGAATCCCACCAGGATCGGATAGAGCGCGTCGTTCATGATCCGGCTGAGGCCCATGACCATGCCGATCAAGGTGCCGAAGACCACCGCCAGCAGCAGCCCCGCGATGGTGCGCCACAGCGTCTGCCAGCCGTAGATCCAGAACAGCTCCTGAAACCGGACGTAGGCCGGCCACAGGTCCGAGGGTGCGGCCATCTTGAACTTCGGCCAGCCCATGTACCAGACCAGCGCTTCCCAGGCGAGCAGCAGCACCGCCATGGCGATCAGCGGCACCAGCACTTTTTGCCAGGTGATGTTCATGCCTCCACCTCTGCCCGGCCCTGGGCGATCTGGATCTGCTTGCGCAGCACCGCCAGCCGTTCGACGGATTCGGGCGTGTAGATCATTTCCAGCGGCCGCGGCCCGGGCAGATCGATGTCCATGACGTATTGTGTCGTCGCCGGGCGGCCCGACAGCACCACGACCTGATCGCCCAGGTAGACGCTTTCGCGCAGGTCGTGCGTGATCAGCACCGCCGTCACCGGCTCCTTCACGCGCAACTCGTGCATGGTCTGCCACAGATCCTCGCGGGTGAAGGCGTCGAGCGCGCCGAAGGGCTCGTCCAGGATCAGCACGTCGGGCTTGTGCACCAGCGACCGACAGAGCGAGGCGCGCTGGCGCATCCCGCCCGACAGTTCCGACGGGCGCTTGTTCTCGTTCCCCTCCAGACCGACGAGGGCCAGAAGTTCGCGCGCGCGCGCCTCCTTCTCGCGCCTAGGCATGCGCGGGGCGACGATCTCCAGCGGCAGGATCACGTTCTGCAGGATCGTGCGCCATTCCAGCAGCACCGGGTTCTGGAACGCCATGCCGACGGTCTTGCGCGGGCTCGTCACCCGTTCGCCATGCAGCCAGACCTCGCCCTCGTCGGGAAACATCAGCCCCGCGATCAGCCGCGTCAGCGTCGATTTCCCGCAGCCCGAGGGGCCGACGACGGCGCAAAAGCTGCCCTCGGGGATCACGATGTCCAGATCGCGCAGCACCGGAAACGGGCCGCGCTTGGTCTTGTAGGCGTGCGTCACGCCCTTGATCTCGATCAGGTTGCCCAAGCCGAGCCGTCCTTCATCCTGCCGGTACTGCGCGGTTCCGGGACCGGCCCCGCAAGGGCCGGACCCGTCCGGACCGCGCCGTGCGCCGCCTCATTCCATCGTCAGGCTGCCGTCGTCGGGCAGATAGGCGTCGGTGAAGTAGCGCGACGCATCGGGTTCGGTCTGGAACTCGTAGGTCATCGCGATCTGCTCGAGCGAGAGCGCGAAGCGGTCCGCATCGATGTTGCCCAGCCCGTTCTCGCGTACCCAGTCGGTCAGGATGTTGTCGCGCAGCGCGATCTCCAACCGTTCCAGTTCCAGTTCGGAATCAAGCGCCGGGTTGCGCTCGGCGAGGGCGGCGATGCCGGCCTCGGGGTCCGCAACGGTATCGCGCAGCCCGTGCGCGACCGCGCGCAGGAAACCGGTCACCGCCTCGGGGTTCGCCTCGGCGAAATCGGTGTTCACGATGATCGCGTTGCCGTAAAGCGCCAGCCCGTAGTCCGCCATCAGCATGACCGAGATGTCGTCGGGGTCGATCCCCAGCCGGACCGTGTTCAGGTAGCTTGTGAAGCTGAAGCCGGTGACGGCGTCGACCTCACCCGCGGCCAGCATCGGCTCGCGCGTCGGAAAGCCCACGGGCTCGACCGTGATCGCGTCGACATCCAGTTCCTGTTCGGCGGCGAAGATCGGGAACTGCGCCCAGGCACCATCGGGCGGCGGCGCGCCCAGTCGGCGCCCCTCCAGATCCGACGGCTCGCTCACCCCCAGGCTGCGGCGCCCGACGATGGCGAAGGCGGGCTTGTCGTAGAGGATCATGATCGCGGTGACTGGCGCGTCGGGGTTCTGGTCGATGAACTTGATCAGGCTTGCCATGTCGGCAAAGCCCACCGGAAACGCGCCCGTCGCCACCTTCGGGATCGCGTCGAGCGAGCCCTGACCCGCGGCCACCTCGACGCTGAGTTCCTCGTCGTCGAAATGGCCGTTGTCGATGGCCAGGAAGTAGGGTGCCGCCGGCCCCTCGAACCGCCAGTCGAGCGCGAAAGGCATGTTGGTCTGCGCCGAGGCGGGCAGGGCAAGCGCGGCGCATATCAGGCCGGCAGTCAGGACGGATCTGGTCACGGGGAACGCTCCTTGTTGGACATGAGGGTCTTGATACCCTGTTTTGCGTCGGTTGCAGGCGGCATCGAAGGCGCCGAATGCCCGCGGCCCCTGATGCTGAAAAGACGGGCAGCGGCGTGCACGAATGCTATTCGTTTCACCGGCCAATGCAACACGAAGGATGCGGCCGTCGACCGCCGGCGCGCGGTGCCGGGCGCGCGACTCACTCTGCGGCGAGTCCGCGCTGCGCCGGGGCGTGACCAAGCGCGGCGATATCGGCGACGATGCCGCGCATTAGCGTCTGGAACGCCGCGAAGCCGGCGCCGGGTTCGATTCGCATCTCGTCGAGGTAGAGCGCGCGGTCTAGCTCGATCTGTATGGCGTGCATGCCCATCGACGGTCGGCCATAGTGCTGCGCGACATAGGCGCCGGCAAAGGGCGCGTTGCGCATGACCTTCAAGCCGGCGTTGCGAAAAACCGCCTCGATCTGGTCCAGGACGCCGGGCGCACAGGCCGCGCCGTAGCGATCGCCAAGCACCACCTCCGGCCGGCCGGCATGGGCGCAGATCGCCTCGTGCGGCATCGAATGCATGTCGCACAGCACCACCTGCCCGAAGCGCGCGCGCTGGCGCTGCAGAAGCGCGTCCAGCGCCTGGTGATAGGGCCGCCAGTAGCGCGCGATGCGCGCCTCGGCCTCGGCCCGGGTCAGCCGGCCGCGATAGATCGGCCGACCGTTCGCCACCACGCGCGCGATCACCCCCAGCCCCGACGCGACCCGCGGATTGAGCGCGCCGCGCGCCACGCCTTCGATCAGCGCATGATCGAACTCGTCCTCGCCGCGGTTGAAATCGACATAGGCGCGCGGCACCTCGGTGGTGACCAGCGGCGCGCCGAAGGCCGGCGCATCGGCGACCAGCAGATCGACGAAGGCATCCTCGGACGAACGCAGCGTGCGCGCATCCACTTGCGCCCGCGCCAGCAGGTCGGACGGATAGAGACGCCCGCTGTGCGGCGAGGCGAAGACGACGTGGCTGGTCGTCTCGACCGGCTCGATGACCTGCACCGCAAGGGGCATGCGGACCTCCATGATCGCCTACTATGGCCCAGGATCGGGAATGCGGAAACCCCTTGAACATGGTCCCGACTCCTTTTATAGACCCGGTCGCTGTCCGGGCGCGGTGCCGCCGCTCCGGTCAGGGCGCGTAGCTCAGCGGTAGAGCACTACGTTGACATCGTAGGGGTCACAAGTTCGAACCTTGTCGCGCCCACCATCGCTCCGTCGGAGCGTTGTTTGCGCTCCGCGAGGGGCAGCCATCCGCCTCCCTCCAAGGGGGCACCGAGTTCGCCGCGCCCCGGACGGGGCGCATTGGTTTCAAGGCGCGCCGGCGCCGCGAAGAGGAGAAGGCCGATGAAGGTCAGAAATTCGCTGCGTTCGCTGAAGCA
Organism: Pararhodobacter sp. SW119; assembly: GCF_017811755.1. GTDB lineage: Bacteria > Pseudomonadota > Alphaproteobacteria > Rhodobacterales > Rhodobacteraceae > Pararhodobacter. The sequence goes on from NZ_JADDJF010000012.1 coordinate 57,860, forward strand.
GCGCCACCGCGACTGCCAGATCGTGCGTCGCAAGGGTCGCGTCTACGTGATCAACAAGACCCAGAAGAAGTTCAAGGCCCGCCAGGGCTGAGGCCTCGGACCGTTTCAGACCGAACCGCCGCAGGCAACTGCGGCGGTTTTTCGTTGCGCGCCCGCCGGTGCGCCCCTGTCGTGTTCCCCGCCAATGCAGCGCGCGCGGGCGGAACGGGGCGGGTGGGTGGGCGTTCCGTCCGCGCGCGCCTGTCACGACCTCGGCGTCAATCCATCCCCGGCAGGATCGCCCCCATCAACAGGCGCGACACCACCTGCTCGGTCACGTAGCCGGTCACCGGCAGGTCGTTCGACCGCTGATAGCGGCGAATCGCCCGCCGCGTGTCGGCGTCGAACTCGCCATCGACCAGGCCCGGATCGTGGCCCAGGGCGTCCAGCCGCCGCTCGATCAGGTTCCGCATCATCCGCGGCAGTCCCAGCGCCTCCTCGTTGGCGCGCGCGATGGCCTCGGCGTCCGGGTCGGGGCGCCCGGGACGACCGGGCCGCCCGGTCAGCGCGTCCAGCCGATCGCGCGCCGCCTCGACGAAGGCGCCCTGTGGAAACGCCTCCAGGTAGCGCCGGTAGGCCCCCGGGCTGTCGGCGTCGCTTGCCGCGTCCCAGGCCGCGCGATCGCGCGCCTGCGCGGCGGCCTGGCGCTCGCCTTCGATCCCAGCCAGGCGGTCGCGCGCGATGGTCGCGAACAGGCCGTCGGGAAAACGGTCCAGATAGGCGCGCAGCCCGGCCTCGTCCGCGCCCGCGCCGGTGTCGCGCCAGTAAGCACGGTCCTGGCGGTCGATCTCGACCTGCCGCTCGCGCGCCTCGGCTTCCAGTTCGGCCGCGCGCCGGGCCGACTGCGCCGCCAGGCGAAAGATCTGGTCGCGGTCCAGATAGCCGGTATCCGCGTATTCGTTGGCGCGCTGCCAGTTGCGTATGGCGCCGCGCGTGCCCGGACCGAAGATGCCGTCGATCCCGCGGGTGTCGCGCCCCAGAAGCGTCAGATCGCGCTGGATCGCCCGCCGCTCGTCCCGGCTGAGACCAAGCGCCGCCTCGATCCGCTCGGGCGCGTTCTCCTGCGCCTCCAGCGCGGCGCGGGCGCGGGCGGCGAACCGGCCCTCGGGCTGGTTTTCCAGAAAGGCGATCAGCGCCTCCTCGGTGCCCTCGGCTTCAGCGGCTTCCCAGGCACGGCGCTCGGCGTCCTCGCCAGGGCTGAAATCCGCGGGCAGGAAGGGCAGATGCGCCGGCAGGAACCCCTCGGCTCGCAACGCCCGGCCTTGCGCCAGCGCGGCCTCGACCCGCGTGCCGGGCTGGCCGACCGCGCGCAGGAAGCCCGCGATCTGCCCCGCCGGCCCGCGCACCAAGGTCACCCCCTGCGGCACCTCGATAGCGGCGGGCAGGCCACCGATCAGTCCCTGCCCCGGATCGCCCGGAAACGTGCTCTCCGCCAGCGCGACGATGGCCCCGCCGGGCCGCGCGCCCGCCAGCGCCAGCACCGTGCCCAGCCGCAGGCCGACGCCATCCGCCCGCACCGGCGACAGCGCCGCCGCCTCGGTCCCCAGAAGCCAGGCGCGCGCGCCCGCATGCACGAAATGCCCGGCCAGCACGATCACGACGCGGGGGTTTTCGTTGTCGCGCAGATCCGCCTCCAACGCCGCCAGGGCATCGCGCAGCCCTGTGGTCGTGGCGTCGCGGGTGACGGATACGGCGAAGCCCGCGCTTTCCAGACGCGCCGCCGCCTCCTCGGCCAGATCGCCGATCCCGCGGACCGGCCGCAACTCGGCGTGGTCCTCGTTGGCAAGGATCAGGGCCAGGCCCGCCGCCGTCGCCGGCAAGGCCCCGCCCAGGAACAGAACAATGGCAACAATCGCACGCAGCATACCAACCCTCCCGTTGCGGGCGGGGTCAGTCGTAGCTGCGCAGATCCTCGATCACCTTGCCGTCGTTCGGCAGGGTGCCGGGAGGCACCAGTTCGACCTTGCCCCGCAGCTTGAGCGTATCAAGCAGCGTGCCCTCGTACAATTTGGGATTGGCCGCGCGCGTCTCGATCTGCACGGTCATCACGTCCATTTCACCTTCGCGGGTGGCGACGACGCGTGCGCGGCTGACTTCCTCGTGCCGCGACACGAAGGCCGCGACCTGTTCGGGGCGCACGAACATGCCCTTGATCTTGGTCGTCTGGTCGGCGCGGCCCATCCAGCCCTTGATGCGCAGGTTGCTGCGCCCGCAGGGGCTGGTGCCGGCCAGCACCGCCGACAGATCGCCAGTGGCGAAGCGGATCAGCGGATAGTCGGGGTTAAGGCTGGTCACCACGACCTCGCCGACCTCGCCCTCGGGGACCGGATCGCCGGTGCCGGGGCGCACGATCTCGACCAGGACGCCCTCGTCGACGATCATGCCCTCCATCGCCTCGGACTCGTAGGCGATGTTGCCCAGATCGGCGGTCGCGTAGCATTGCCGGCAGGTGATCCCGCGGTCGGCGTATTCGGCACGCAGGGATGGAAAGAGCGCGCCGCCGCCGACCGCCGCCTTCGCGATCTTCAGCGCGACGCCCATCGTGTCGGCCTTGTCCAGCAGGACCTTCAGGAAATCCGGCGTGCCGGCATAGGCGGTGGTGCCGATATCGGCCGCGGCGCGCACCTGCAGTTCGGTCTGCCCGGTGCCGGCCGGCAGGACCGCGGCACCGACGGCGCGCGCGCCATTCTCGAACATCATGCCGGCGGGGACCAGGTGGTAGGAAAAGCAGTTCTGCACGATGTCGCCCGCGCCAATCCCCAGCGCATGCAGGAAACGGCCCATGCGCCACCAGTCATGCCCGGTGCGCCCCGGCTCGTAGATCGGGCCGGGCGACTGGAAGATGTGCTCGAAGCCCGCGGCCGCAAGCGCGGCATAGCCGCCGAAGGGCGCGTCGGTCGCCTGCGCGCCGGTCAGGTCCGACTTGCGCAGGACCGGCAGGCGCGCCAGCGCGGCGGTATCGACGACCGCCGCGGCATCGATCCCGGCCAGTGTCGCGGCGTAGCCCGGCAGCCGCTGCGCGCGGGCGAACTGCTCGGGCAGCGCCTGCGCCAGGTCGGCGGCCCGCTGATCGGCCGATCGGGTCTCCAGCGCGTCGAAATGCTTGCTCATCTGATCCCGCGGATTCTCCCGCGCTCCTGTTGCGACCTCGGCCATCAGTTCAGGCCAGCCACCGTTTGCGGCGCCGGTAGCTGCGCACGTCACGGAAGCTCTTGCGGCCCTTGTCGGACATGCCCAGGTAGAATTCCTTCACGTCCGGGTTCTCGCGAAGCGCCTCGGCGGTGCCCTCCATCACCACGCGGCCGTTTTCCAGGATGTAGCCGGTATGCGCATAGCGCAGCGCGACGTTGGTGTTCTGCTCGGCCAGAAGGAAGGTCACGCCCTGTTCTCGGTTGAGCCGCTGCACGATCTCGAAGATCTGCTCGACCAGCTGCGGCGCCAGACCCATCGAGGGCTCATCGAGCAGGATGGTCTCGGGGCGCGACATCAGCGCCCGGCCGATCGCCGTCATCTGCTGCTCGCCGCCCGAGGTATAGCCGGCCTGCGAGCGGCGACGCTCCTTCAGGCGGGGGAAGTATTCGTAGACCATCTCCAGGTCCCGCATTGTCGCGGCGCGGCCGTCGGCGCGGGTATAGGCGCCGGTCAGCAGGTTCTCCTCGACCGAGAGATGCTCGAAACAGTGCCGTCCCTCCATCACCTGGATGATGCCGGTCTTGACCAAGCCCGCCGGGTCGGCGTTGGCCAGGTTCTTGCCGCGATAAATGATCGACCCCTTCGTGATCTCGCCGCGTTCGGAGGCCAGCAGGCCCGAGATCGACTTGAGCGTCGTCGACTTGCCCGCGCCGTTGCCCCCCAGCAGCGCCGTGATCGCGCCCTTGGGCACGCTCAGGCTGACGCCCTTCAGCACCAGGATGACGTGGTTGTAGATCACCTCGATGTTGTTGACCTGCAATAGCGTCTCGGTCTTGGTGGGGTGGTCGAACATGACGCGAAGTCCCTGCGATGGATGGGTCGGGATGCGGGCGCGGCCGGGGCCGCGCCCGCCCTTGGTCTCGGATCAGCCGCCCGAACGCTCCAGGCACTGCGGTTCGATGTTGTTCTCGGCGGCGTAGGCCAGCGAGTCCTCCATCACCATTTCCATGATCAGGTCGCGATTCGGCGCGATCCAGTCGGTGATCAGGCTCCAGGTGCCGCTTTCCGCGTCCCACTGCTGGATCATCGCCTCGCCGGTGCCGCCGTGGTTCTGGCAGGTGACCTCGAAAGCCGGACCGAAGCCAGGCAGGCCCAGTTCCTCCATCAGCTCTTCGGTGATGACCAGGTTGGCCATGCCGTCACGCATCATCGCCGGAGTGATCTCCTCCACGCCGTGGATCTCCTGCGCCTTCTTCGCGGCTTCGACCGCCAGCATCGAGGCATACATGCCGCGCGAATAGAGCACGGTGCCGACCTCGTCGCCGGTGCCGGCCGCCAGGCCGCGGTCGATCACGTATTCCTGGATGTCGTCATAGATCGGGTAATCGCGCCCGGTCCCGTGCATCGCCAGCGACTTGTAGCCATGCGCGCCGGCACCCGCCGGGCGCACGTCCTGCTCGGACCCCGACCACCAGACGCCGATGAAGTTCTCCATCGGGAAGCGGATGTTGGCGGCCTCCTGGATGGCGACGGCGTTCATCACGCCCCAGCCCCACATGGTCACGTAGTCCGGCCGTTCGCGGCGGATCTGCAGCCACTGGTTGCCCTGCTCCTGACCCGGGCTGTCGACGCCGATGGTGATCAGCTCGTATCCGTGATGCTCGGCCAGGCGCGTCAGCGTCGGGATCGGTTCGCGCCCGTAGGCCGAGTTGTGGTAGAGCAGAACGATCTTCTTGCCTTCGAGCGAGCCGTCGTTTTCCTCCAGCAGGTAGTTGATGATCACGCTGGCGCCGTCCCAGTAGGTGCCGGGATAGTTGAAGGTCCAGTTGAACACCTCGCCATTCACCGCCGAGGTGCGGCCGTAGCCCATCGTGTGCATCGGCACCTGGTCTTCCATCGTGCGCGGGATCAGCTGGTAGGTGATCCCGGTCGACAGCGGCTGGATGACCAGCGGGCTGTCGCCGCGGATACCCTGATAGCATTCCACGCCGCGCTCGGTGTTGTAGGCGGTTTCGCATTCGGTCATGCGGATCGGAACCCCGCCGATGCCGCCGTCGCGTTCGTTGATCAGCGTCAGGTAGTCCTGGTAGCCGTCGGCAAAGGCCATCCCGTTCGGGCCGAAGGGGCCGGTGCGGTAATTCAGCATCGGGAAATGCAGCGACTGGGCGACAGCCGGGGCCGCTGCGGTCATGGTGACCGCAAGAACCGCGGCCATTCGGGTCATGTTCATCATTTTTCCTCCCATGGACGTTGATGAATGATTGGCAATCAGGCGGCCCGCCCCGTCAGTGCGGGAAGGGCCAGAGGCGCAGCTTCTCCTTGATCGTGCGCCAGAGCGCGGTCAGCCCGTGCGGCTCCATCACCAGAAACAGGATGATCAGCGCGCCGATGATCATGATTTCCAGGTGCGCGGCGACATCGGTGGGCCAGCCCAGGTTGTTGACCAGCAGGATCTTCAGCAGGACCGGCCCGACGACCAGCAGGAACGCGCCCAGGAACGACCCCAGGATCGAGCCCAGCCCGCCGATGATGACCATGAAGAGCACGAGGAACGACTTGTCGATGCCGAAGGATTCGCCGGCCTCGGCCGCGCCCAGATAGACGGTGAAGAACAGCGCGCCCGAGATGCCGACTAGGAAGGACGACACGGCGAAAGCCGACAGCTTCGCCCTCAGCGGGTTCACCCCGATGATCTCGGCGGCGATGTCCATGTCGCGGATCGCCATCCACTGCCGCCCCAGCGTGCCGCGCGTGAGGTTGCGCGCGAGCCAGGCGCTGGCGATCAGGAACACCGCGCAGAGCAGATAGCCCGACACCGCTGTCGCCGAGGCCCCGGTCACCGGATAGCCGAACAGCTCCCGCGTCGGCATCGAGATCATGCCGGTGGGCGAGTAGTTGAAGAACCACGGCGTGCGCGTATAGAGCCAGATCAGGAAGAACTGCGCCGCCAGCGTCGCCACCGCCAGATAGAACCCCTTGATCCGGAGTGACGGCAACCCGAAGGCCACGCCGACCCCCGCCGTCACCACGCCCGCCAGGATGATCACGAAGATGATGTTCAGCGACGGAAAGGCCGTGGTCAGCTTGAAGGCGGCATAGGCGCCGGTGGCCATGAAGGCCCCGGTGCCCAGGCTCAACTGCCCGCAATAGCCGATCAGGATGTTCAGCCCCAGCGCCGCGATCGTGTAGATCAGGAAGGGGATGACGATCGCGTTCGCCCAGTAGTCGTTGATGAAGAACGGCACCACCCCCAGCGCGAATATCACCGCCAGGTAATAGGCCAGCCGGTCACCCCTGAGCGGGAAGGTCTGGTTGTCGGCGGCGTAGCTTGTCTTGAAGTCGCCGGCTTCGCGGTAAATCATGGTCTCAGACCCTCTCGATGATCTTTTCGCCAAAGAGGCCCTGCGGCCGGAACAGCAGGAACGCCAGCGCCAGCATGTAGGCGAACCAGTTCTCCGTCGCGCCGCCGACGATGGGCTGCATGAAGAAGTCGAAGAGCTTCTCGCCCACGCCGATGATCAGCCCGCCGACGATCGCCCCGGGGATCGATGTGAACCCACCCAGGATCAGCACCGGCAGTGCCTTCAGCGCGATCAGCGAGAGCGAGAACTGCACCCCCGATTTCGCGCCCCACATCATCCCGGCGACCAGCGCAACGATCCCCGCCAGCGACCAGACCAGCACCCAGATGAAGCGCAGGCTAATGCCGACGCTGAGCGCCGCCTGGTGGTCGTCGGCCACCGCGCGCAGCGCCCGGCCCTGCTTTGTGTACTGCGAGAACAGCACCAGCGAGATGACCAGCAGGCTCGCGATCAGCGCCGCCCAGATCTCCAGCCGGTCCATGTAGAAGCCGTAGCCAAACCAGGCGAAGGTCAGGTCGTCCACCGGGCCGGACATGCCCTGCGGCAGGCCCACGTCCAGCCGCTTGACCTCGGCCCCCCACATGATGTCGCCGAAGCCTTCCAGGAAATATGCCAGCCCGATGGTGGCCATGAACAGGATGATCGGCTCCTGGTTGACCAGGTGGCGGAAGATGAAGCGCTCCACCGCCCAGGCGAAGATGACCATCACCACGACCGTGCCGGCGATCGCCACCACCGTCGGCAGGGTCCAGCCGAAATGGTGCATCCGCGTGCCGAAGATCGCGTTGATCAGGTGCGAGAAGGGGATCTGCCCGGTCTGCAACCCGACCAGCGTCAGGGCCGCGAACAGCGCCATCACCCCCTGGCTGAAGTTAAAGATGCCGCTGGCCTTGAAGATCAGCACGAAGCCCAGCGCGACCAGCGCATACATCACCCCCGCCGTGAGGCCGTTCAGCGCGGCCTCCATCGCGAACAGCAGCGTGTCAGGCATGCCCGCCCCCTATCGATTCATGTCTCATCGCCGCGCGCTCAGTCATGGGCGACCCCCAGATAGGCCTTGATGACCTCTTCATTGTTGCGCACCTCCTCGGGGGTGCCGTCGCCGATCTTCTGGCCGTAATCCATCACCACGACGCGGTCGGAAAGGTCCATGACCACGCCCATGTCGTGCTCGATCAGCGCGATCGTCGTGCCGAACTCGTCGTTGACGTCCAGGATGAAGCGGCTCATGTCCTCCTTCTCCTCGACGTTCATGCCGGCCATCGGCTCGTCGAGCAGCAGGATCGACGGCTCGGCGGCCAGCGCGCGCGCCAGTTCCACACGCTTCTTCAGCCCGTAAGGCAGCCGCCGCACCGGCGTCTTCCGGATATGCTGGATTTCCAGGAAGTCGATGACCTTCTCGACCTTCTCGCGGTTCTCGGCCTCCTCGCGGGCGGCCGGGCCCCACCACAGCGCCTGGCTCAGGAACCCCGATCTCATGTGGTTCAGCCGGCCGGTCATGATGTTGTCGAGGACAGACATCCCCTCGAACAGCGCGATGTTCTGGAAGGTGCGCGCGATGCCCTGCTGGGCGACCTGATAGGGGCGCATGCGCGGGCGGCGCTGGCCCTTGTACCAGACTTCGCCCTCCTGCGGGTGGTAGAAGCCCGAGATGACGTTGAGCATGGACGATTTGCCGGCGCCGTTGGGGCCGATGATGGCGCGGATCTCGCCCTCGCGGATATCGAAGCTGATGTCCTTGATCGCCACCACGCCGCCGAAGCGCAGGGTGATGTTCTTCATTTCCATCAGCACGCCGCCGATCTGGCGGCCATCGGCGGTGACGTAGCCCTCGGACCGGGCGTCGAGCATCGCTCAGATCCTCCCCACTAGGCCGACCAGCAGCCCGTAGGCGACGATCGAGCCGATGATGTAATGCAGTTTCGACAGCGGCAGGCCGGGCCAGAGCCGCTGCAGCGCGAGGATGCCGAAGGCGCCGCTGATCGCCCCGCTGATCGCGGGCTTGAGGAATTCGGGGAAGAAGCGGATAATCGCGAAGGACAGCACCAGCCCGGCCACCGCCAGCGCCCCGGCGGCGACATACTGGTTGCGGCTGATCGGGACGGGAGTCATTCCGCCGCCATCTTCCGCGCCGCCTGCCGCACCTTCGCGTCGCGCAGCTCCAGCGTCGCGGTGATCTTGCCCTTGCGGCCGTCCTCGTAGGTGACTTCGGTCTCGGTGTAGATCTCGGACTTGCCGGAATAGAGCGCGTCGATCAGGTCGGCGAACTTCTCCTCGATGATGCGGCGGCGGACCTTGCGGGTGCGCGTCAGTTCGCCGTCGTCGGCGTCCAGTTCCTTGTGCAGCACCAGGAAGCGATGCACCTGGCAGCCCGACAGCATCGTGTCCTCGGCGATCGAGGCGTTGGTCTCCTCGACATGCTCCTGGATCATCGCCAGCACCTTCGGATGCCCGGCCAGTTCCTGATAGCTGGAATAGGCGATGTTGTTGCGCTCGGCCCAGTTGCCCACCGCCGTCAGATCGATGTTGATGAACGCCACGCAGCGGTCCCGGCCATTGCCAAAGACCACGGCCTCCAGGATGTTGGGATAGAATTTCAACTTGTTCTCGACGTATTTCGGCGCAAACAGGCTTCCATCCGCCATTTTTCCGACATCCTTGGCGCGGTCGATGATGCGCAGATGCCCGGTGCCCTCCTCGAAGAAGCCGGCGTCGCCGGTGGCCACCCAGCCCTCGGCATCCTTGGTCGACGCGGTCGATTCGGCGTTCTTGTAGTAGGACACGAACACGCCCGGAGAGCGGTAGAAGACCTCGCCATTGTCGGCGATCTTCACCTCCACCCCCGGCGACGGCACGCCGACGGTGTCCGAGCGCACCTCGCCATCGGGCTGCTGGGTGATGAAGACGCTGGCCTCGGTCTGGCCGTAAAGCTGCTTGAGGTTGATGCCGAGGCTGCGGAAGAAATCGAAGATCTCGGGCCCGATCGCCTCGCCGGCGGTATAGGCCACGCGGATCTGGCTCAGCCCCAGCGTGTTCTTCAGCGGCCCGTAGACCAGCACGTTGCCCAGCGCGTATTTCGCCCGGTCCGCCGCGCTGACCGGCTTGTCGTCCAGGATCGCCGGGCCGACCCTGCGCGCGTGCTCCATGTAGTTCTTGAACAGCCGCAGCTTCAGCTTGCTCGCATCCTCCATGCGGATCATCACCTGCGTCAGCATGGTCTCGAAGATGCGCGGTGGGGCGAAGAAATAGGTCGGCCCGATCTCGCGCAGGTCGGTCATCATGGTGGCGTCGGATTCGGGGCAGTTCACGCAGAACCCGGCCCAGTAGGCCTGCCCGATGGCGAAGATGAAATCGCCCACCCAGGCCATCGGCAGATAGGCCAGGATCTCGTCGCTCTGCCGCAGCCCGTCGAACTCGGCCGAGGCCTTCGAGGTCTCGATGATGTTGCGGTTGGACAGCACCACGCCCTTGGGCTTGCCGGTCGTGCCGCTGGTATAGAGCATGACGCAGGTATGATCGTAGGTCAGTTCCGCCGTGCGCTTGGTGACCTCGGCCTCGAAACGCTGGTGGCCCGCGCGCCCCTCGGCCTGCACGTCCATCAGCCAGTTCATGTGGGTGTGGTCGTATTTGCGCATGCCGCGCTTGTCGAGGTAGACGATCTCCTCGATGCACTTGACGGTTTCCTGCACCTCCAGGACCTTGTCGACCTGCTCCTGGTCACCGCAGACGACGAAGCGCGCGCCGCAATGCTCCAGCACATAGGCCATCTCGTCGGCCGCCGCGTCCTGATAGAGCGGCACCGGGACCGCGCCCGCCGACTGCGCCGCGACCATCGACCAGTAAAGCGCCGGGCGGTTGCGGCCGATGATGGCGACGTAATCCCCGCGGTTCATGCCCAGCGCCAGGAACCCCATTGCCATGGCGCGGACTTCCTCCTCGACCTGCTTCCAGGTCCAGCTCTGCCAGATGCCGAATTCCTTTTCGCGGTAGGCGGTCGCGGATGCGTAGCGCGTCGCGTTGCGCGCCAGCAGCGCGGGCACCGACTGCAGGGCCGTCTCGGTCGCGGTCGAACTCACCATGTCCCTCCTCCCGAACGGGGCGGGCACCTCCTCCTGCGCCCGCCCCTTCGCTGGGCCCTTGGTGACGGCCAAGTTTTGCCGGACTTTTTCCACAACCTTACGAATTGTTACCGCCGGGCGAGTGGGCCGGGGGCGCGCGTTGGCGGGCTTGGTCGCGCTGCCCGGCGCGGCTATGCTGCGCCGACCGGCCGGGGACGCGCATGCAGAACGCCAACACACGCCTGAACCTTTCCGCCGGCATCGCCTCGGTCACGGTGGCGGTCACGCTGATCGGGCTGAAGCTCTGGGCGCTCCTCGCCACCGGGGCGCTCAGCGTCGCGGCGTCGCTGGCCGACAACCTGCTGGATCTGGCGATGTCCGGGGGTGCGCTGGCCGCCATCGCCTATGCGGCGCGGCCGGCCGATCACGACCACGCCTTCGGCCATACCTCGGCCGAGGATCTGGCGGCCTTCCTGCAGTCGCTGATCGTGCTCGGCTCGGCCGGGCTGATCGGGACGCTGGCGATCCTGCGCGCCATATCGCCCGACCCGCCCCGGATCGGCGCCGAGGGGGTGGGCATCGCCGTCATGCTGCTGTCGCTGGTGCTGACCGCGGCGCTGGTCCTCTGGCTGCGCCATGTCGCGCGCCGCACCGGCAACCGCGTCGTCGCCGCCGACGCGCTGCACTACCTGTCGGACCTCTTGCCCACCGCGGGCGTGCTGGCCGCGCTCGCCGCCTCGGCGCTCTGGGGGGTGACGCATGTCGATACCGCCGTCGCGCTGGTCGCCGCCGCCTGGCTCGCGGTCAGCGGGCTGCGGATCGGGCGCGGCGCCTGGGACGCGCTGATGGACCGCGCCGCCGAGCCCGAGGTGCTGGCGCGGATCCGCGCCATCGCCGACGACTGGCCCCGGATCGCCGGCTGGCACGACCTGAAGACCCGCACCGCGGGCTCGCGCCTGTTCATCTCGCTGCATGTCGAGATCGACGGCCGGATCACCCTGAACGAGGCCCACGCCATCGCCGACGGCCTCGAACACGCGCTCGAATCGGCCTTCCCCGATGCCGAGGTCATCATCCACACCGACCCCGTCGGCCCAGGCTCGGGCCGCCAGGCCAAGGGCTGACCCCAAGGCACCCGCCGCCGCCCGCCGCGACCGCACGAAAAGGCCTCGGAAGTTCTCCCGCCCCTCGTCAGGCTGTGCGCTTGGCGCACAACCTTCCTCGCGTTGGGCCGGGCGCCGCGCGCTTCGCGCGCGGCGAAAAGAGGCTACGACGCAAATACCGGGCAACCCCCACCTCCTCCGGCATTTTTGTCCGAAAATATCTCGGGGGGTGAATTGGCGCAGCCAAGAGGGGGGCAGCGCCCCCCTTCTGCGCCTCACTCAAAGGCCGTCACCGGCGCGCGCAGACCTTGCCAAATCCCTGCCGCACCGTTCGGAACTGCCATACGCTTGCCATACGCTTGCCAGCCCCTTGCCATACGCCCGCCAGCAGCCTAGGCCGCGTCCAGTCCGCGCCCCTTCAGCAACGCCTCGACCCCCGGCATCCGGCCGCGAAAGGCGGTATAGAGCGCCGCGCCCTCGGCCGAATTCCCCGCCGAAAGGATGTGTTTCTCCAGCCGCGCCGCCAGGTCCCGGTCGAACGGATCGCCCGCCTCCTCGAAAGCGGCGAAGGCGTCGGCATCCATCACTTCCGACCACATGTAGCTGTAGTAGCCCGCCGAATACCCATCCCCGGTAAAGACATGCGCGAAATGCGGCGTCGCATGGCGCATGCCGATCGCCCGCGGCATGCCGATCGCCTCCAGCACCTCGGCCTGGCGCTGCATCGGATCGGCCGGCGGCTCGCCCGCGTGGAAATCCAGGTCGACCAGCGCCGAGGCCAGGTATTCCACCGTCGAGAACCCCTGGTTCCAGGTCGCCGCCGCCTTCAGCCGGGACCTGAGCGCCTCCGGCATCGGCTCCCCGGTGCGCCAGTGCCGCGCGTGTTTCTCCGTGATTTCAGGGACATCCAGCCAATGCTCGTAAAGCTGGCTGGGCAGTTCGACAAAGTCCCGCGCAACCGAGGTGCCCGCCACGAAACCGTAGGTGACGTCCGACAGGATGTGATGCAGCGCATGGCCGAACTCGTGAAACAGCGTCCCCGCGTCGTCCCACGACAACAGCGCCGGGTCGCCCTTGGCGAAGTTGCAGACATTGACCACCACCGCCCGCTGATCCCCGCCCAGCCGGCGCTGGCCGCGCAAGGAGGAACACCACGCGCCCGAGCGTTTCGAGCCCCGCGCGAAATAATCCCCAATGAAGACCGCCATGTGCCGCCCGTCCCGCGTGACCTCCCAGGCGCGCGCGTCGGGATGGTAGAGCCCCACCTCGATCGGGCGGAACGCCAGCCCGAACAGCCGATGCGCCACGTCGAAGGCCGCCGCGATCATCGCGTCGAGCGACAGGTAAGGCTTCAACTCGGCCTCGTCGAAATCATGCAGCGCGCGCCGCCGCTTCTCGGCGTAATAGCGCCAGTCCCAGGGCTCCAGCGGGCCCTCGAACCCGTCGGCATGCAGCATTTCCGCCATCGCCGCCCCGTCCGCCTCGGCCTGCGCCTTCGCCGGCGCCCAGACCCGCATCAGAAGATCGCGCACCGCCTGCGGCGTGCCCGCCATCTCGGGCTCCAGCTTGTAGGTGGCGAAGTCCGGATAGCCCAGCAGCGCCGCGCGTTCCGCCCGAAGCTTCAGTGTCTCGGCGGCAATCGCGCGGTTGTCGGTGGCGCCACCGCCCGCGCCCCGCGCCGCCCAGGCCTGCCAGGCCTTCCGGCGCAGGTCGCGGCGCGGCGCATACTGCAGGAACGGCACGATCAGCGACCGGTTGAGCGTGACGACATGACCGCCGCGCCCCCGCTCCTCGGCCGCCGCCCGCGCCGCGTCGACGACGAAATCGGGCAGGCCGGAAAGATCCTCCAGCGGCATCTCCCAGTCCCGTTCGTCCGCCAGCAGGTTCTGCGCGAACGCCGTGCCGAGGCTCGCCAGCCGCGCCTTGACCGCCGCCATCCGCGCCTTGCCCGCGTCATCCAGCGCCGCACCCGCCCGCCGGAACATCCGCCGGTAAAGCATCAGCACGCGGTCCTGCTCCGGCGTCAGGTCCACGGACCCGCGCCGCGCCCACAGATCCTCGATCCGCGCAAACAGCGCCGCGTTCGCGGTGATCTCCGAGGCATGCGCCGCCAGCTTCGGCGCCAGATCCCGCGCCAGCGCCTCGCGCGCGGGGTTCGCGTCGCTGCCGTTGAGGTTGAAGAACAGCGCCGCCACCCGGTCCAGCCGGTCCTCGGCCAGTTCCAGCGCCTCGATCGTGTTGGCAAAGCTCGGCGGCTCGGGGTTCGCGGCGATGGCGTCGATGGCCGCGCGCCCCTCGGCCAGCGCGGCGTCGAAAGCCGGCGCGAAATGCGCGTCCTCGATCTCGGTGAAGGGCGGCAGGGCGAAGGGGCCGGTCCAGTCGGCCAGAAGCGGGTTGGTCATGCGGCGCGCATTCCTTGTGATGCTGTGTGATGGTCTACATCGGCCCGCGCGCCGCGCTTGTCCAGTGTCCCGGCTGACCGCGCCCGCGCCGCGGGGCGGGTGGGTGGGCGCGGCGGGTGCTCGGCGGGGGCGCGGTCAGCCTTGCGCCACGGCCTCCCCCTGCCCCCGCAGCAGCACCGCCGCCACCAGATCGCCGGTCACGTTGACCGTCGTGCGGCACATGTCCAGCAGCCGGTCGACACCCAGGATGATCACCATCCCCTCGACCGGAATCCCCATCGAGGTCGCGACCGAGATCAGGATCGCGATGCTCACCCCCGGCGTGCCCGGCGCCCCGATGGACGACGCCACCAGCGTCCCCACCACCACGACGATCTGCGCCGTGGTCAACTCCACTCCCGCCAGTTGCGCCAGGAACAGGATCGCCACCGCCTGGTAAAGCGCCGTGCCCGCCATGTTCATCGTCGCGCCCAGCGGCACCACCAGATTGGCGATGCTTTCCGGCACGCCGAAGCGCCGCGCGGTCTGGATCGTGACCGGCATCACCGCCGAGGAGGAGGAGGTCGAGAACGCCAGCAGCAGGTTCCCCCCGGCCCGCGCCAGAAAGTCCCGGGGCGACAATCCCGCCACGGCCCACAGCGCCGCCAGATAGAGCGCCAGCAGCACCGCGAGCCCGGCCAGCACCGTGCCGACATAGCCGGAAATCCCCAGCAGCGTCTCGACGCCGGTGCGCATGACCAGCTGCGCCATCAGCCCGAAGACGGCAATTGGTGCCAGGAACATCGCCCATTTCACGATGTTCATGGAAATCGACAGGAGCGAATCCATCAGCGCCATGAAGGGCTCGGCCCGGCGGCGCTCGACCTGCGCGACCGAAAGGCCGACCAGCAGCGCCAGCACCACCACCGCCAGCATGTCGCCCTGCACGATGGACGCGGTGGGATTGGTCGGCAGGATATCGGCGATCAGGTCCGGCAACGGCGCGCGCCCGGCGGGTTCGGGCAACTCGCCCGGCGCCGCTGGCGCGCCGAAGCCCGACAGCGCCGCCCCCGGCCGCAGCCATTGCGCCAGCGCCACGCCGATCACCGCCGCCACCGTGGTGCTGGCCAGGATGAACCCCGCCAGCCGCAGCCCCACCGCGCGCAATTCGGCCCCCGACCCGGCCCCGGTCAGCCCGCCGACGATGGACGAAAAGATCAGCGGCACCAGCACCATGGCGATCAGCGCCAGGAAGATCCGCCCGGGCAGCGCCAGCCACAGGCCCAGCACCTCGGCCGTCGCCGGCGCGATCAGGCCGGTCGCGTCGCTCAGCAGCAGCCCCAGCCCGAAGCCCAGCACCATCCCCACCATCACCTGCGCCCAGAGGCGCGAGGTGATCCACACGCGCAGCTTGAACCGCTGGCGAGCGATATCGATGGGGTGGTCGGTGGCAGGCTCGGCCATGAGGACCAGCCAACCACACTCGGCCACGGCCCGCAACGCCGCCCTTCACTGCTGTGTGACTTGTCGCACCCCCACCCGCGCCCCATAACCTCAGGCAGGAGGATTGCCCATGTTCCTGCGTCTCGCTGCCATTCTTGCCCTCACCCTCGGGCTTGCCGCCCCCGCCGCCGCACAGCGCCTGGAAACCGCGCTCGTCGCCGGCGGCTGTTTCTGGTGCGTCGAATCCGATTTCCGCCACGTCGAGGGCGTAACCGATGTCGAGGTCGGCTTTGCCGGCGGCCATGTCGAAAACCCCAGCTATCGCCAGGTCGTCTCGGGCGGCACCGGCCATCTGGAGGTGGCGCTCATCACCTATGACGCCGACCAGATCAGCTACGCGCAGGTCCTGCACATGTTCATGCGCTCGATCGACCCGCTGGACGCCGGCGGGCAGTTCTGCGACCGGGGAGAGGCCTACACGACGGCGATCTTCGCCACGCCCGAGCAGCGCGACACCGCGCAAGCCGCGCTCGACGCCGCCAGCGCCGAACTTGGGCGCAGCATCGTAACCCCGCTGCGCGACATGGCCACATTCTACCCGGCCGAGGAGTACCACCAGGGCTACCCGTTCAGCGGCGACATCGTGCTCACCCGCTTCGGCCCGCTGACAAAGGCCGCGGCCTACCAGCGCTACCGCACCTCCTGCGGGCGCGACGCCCGCGTGCAGGAAGTCTGGGGCGACGCCGCGCCTTTCGCCGCCGGCAAGAGCTGACCTCGACACCAACCGCCGACTAGCCACTGCCCTGCGCAGGGCAGCGTCGTTCAGCCCGACGGGTCGCCCTGCGTCGCCAGCAGCGCCTCCACCTCGCCGCGGTCCGGCATGGCGGTCGAAGTGCCCTCCCGCGTGACCTGGATCGCAGCCGCCGCGGCGGCGTAGCGCAGCGCCTGTTCGGGGCTCATCCCGTCGTCCAGCGCCGCGACCAGCGAACCGGCGAAACAGTCGCCCGCGCCGGTCGTGTCCACAGCCTCCACCGCCACCGCCGGCACCTTGATCGGCGCCGCGCCGGCGGCGATCCATTCCGCGCCCTCGGCCCCTTTCGTGACCACCACACCCTCGAGCGGCAGATCCTCCAGCCGCGTGTCCATCGCCTGGCAGAGTTCCGCCGCCTCGACGGCATTGACCAGCAGATGCGTCACATGCGGCATCACCGCCTGCAGCGCCTCCATCTCGAACGGCGCCGCCGAATAGAAGACCCGCAGGTGCTTTTCATGGGCCCGCTTCGCCGCCGCGACCTGGTGCGAGGTCTCGTTCTGCAGAAGCAGGATGTCGCCCGCCTGCGCCCCGCTCAGCGCCGCCTCGATCGCGTCCTCGTCCTGCAGCCGGTTGGCGCCGGGATGGATCAGGATGGAATTCTCGCCCGCCGGATCGACGGCGATGATCGCATGCCCCGTCGGCCCCTCGACCCGCGCGATGGTTCCCAGGTCGATCCCCAGTGCCGACAGTTGCGCCGCGGTCCAGCCGTCCGCCGCGCCGATCGCGCCGATGTGCACCAGCCGCGCGCCCGCGCGCAGCGCCGCGACCGACTGGTTCGCGCCCTTGCCGCCCAGCGTCTGCGCATAGTCGCTCGCCGCCAGCGTCTCGCCCGCGTGCGGCAGATGCGGCACGCGGTAGACATGATCGATGTTGATCGAGCCGAGGTTGAAGACGGTCATGCGCTCATCCGATCCGGCAGGCGGCCATCACCGCCATGTTCAGCACGTCGTTCACCGTCGCCCCGGTGGAGCTGATCTGGATCGGCTTCGTCACCCCGGTCAGGATCGGGCCGATCACCGTCGCGCCCGCCATCTCCTGCATCAGCTTGACCGAGATCGAGGCCGAATGCCGCGCCGGCACCACCAGGATGTTCGCCGGCCCCGTCAGGCGCGAGAACGGGTAGTTCGCCGCCGCCGCCGGGTTCAGCGCCACATCGACCGTCATCTCGCCCTCGTATTCGAAATCGACGCCGCGGCGGTCCAGCACCTCGGGGGCGCGGTGCATCTTGGTCGCGCGTTCCGACACCGGGTAGCCGAAGGTCGAGAAGCTGACGAAGGCCACCCGCGGCTCCAGCCCCAACCCGCGGGCGACGGCACTCGCGCGGGTGGCGATGTCGGCCAGATCCTCCTCCTCGGGCCATTCGTGGACCAGCGTGTCGGCGATCAGCAGGATGCGCCCGCGGTGCAGCAGGATCGACACGCCCACCGCCCCGTCCTGCGCACGGGCATCGAAGACATGGTTGATCATGTCCATGACCAGCGCCGACTTGCGCGTGGCCCCGGTCACCAGCCCGTCGCCATGCCCGTGCGCCAGCATCAGCGCGGCAAAGATATGCCGGTCGCGCGTCGCCATCCGATGAACGTCGCGCTGGTCGAACCCCTTGCGCTGCAACCGCTTGTAGAGAAACGCCTTGTAGGCATCCAGATGCCGCGTGTTGGCGGCGTTGACGATCTCCAGCTCGCGCACCGCATCGCCCAGCCCGGCCAGTTCCAGCCGGCGCTTGGTGTCCTCCTCCTGGCCGACGACCACCGCATGGCCCAGCCCCGACCGCTGGTAGCTGACCGCCGCGCGCAGCACGCGCTCGTCGTCGCCCTCGGCAAAGATCATCCGCGCCTGCGCCTGGCGCGCCCGCGCGAACAGGCTCTGCTGGATCGAGGCGGTCGGGTCCATCCGCGCCTTCAGCGCGTGGCGATAGGCCTCCATGTCGATAATCGGCCGCCGCGCCGCGCCGGTATCCATGCCCGCCTTCGCCACCGCCGGCGGGATCGTGTAGATCAGCCGCGGGTCGAAGGGCGTCGGGATGATGTAGTCGCGCCCGAAGCTCAGCTTGCGCCCGTAGGCCATGGCGACCTCCTCGGGCACCGCCTCGCGCGCCAGTTCCGCCAGCGCGCGGGCGCAGGCGATCTTCATCTCGTCGTTGATGGCGCGCGCCTGGATGTCCAGCGCGCCGCGGAAGAGATAGGGAAAGCCCAGGACGTTGTTGACCTGGTTGGGGTAATCCGACCGCCCCGTCGCCACGATGGCGTCGGCGCGCACGGCATGGGCTTCCTCGGGCGTGATCTCGGGGTCGGGGTTGGCCATGGCAAAGATCACCGGGTTCTCGGCCATGCTCTCGACCATCGCCTCCGTCACCGCGCCCTTGGCCGACACGCCCAGGAAGACATCCGCGCCCGCCATCGCCTCCTCCAGCGTGCGCAGTGTGGTCTTCGCCGCATGGGCGGACTTCCACTGGTTCATCCCCTCGGTGCGGCCCTGGTACACCACCCCCTTGGTGTCGCACATGATGCAGTTCTCGGCCCGCGCGCCCATCGACTTGAG
The DNA here is from genome assembly GCF_017811755.1 of Pararhodobacter sp. SW119. Classification (GTDB taxonomy): domain Bacteria; phylum Pseudomonadota; class Alphaproteobacteria; order Rhodobacterales; family Rhodobacteraceae; genus Pararhodobacter. Next base: position 76,730 of record NZ_JADDJF010000012.1, read on the forward strand.
CAGCTCCAGACAGGCAATCCCCGCCGCCCCGGCGCCGTTCAGAACGATCCGCACCTCCTCGATCCGCTTGCCCGACAGCGCCAGCGCGTTGATCAGCCCCGCCGCGCAGATCACCGCCGTGCCGTGCTGGTCGTCGTGAAAGACCGGAATGTCGCACAACTCCTTCAGCCGGCTCTCGATGATGAAGCACTCGGGCGCCTTGATGTCTTCCAGGTTGATCCCGCCGAAGGTCGGGCTCATCAGATGCACGGCCTTGATGATCTCGTCGGCATCCTCGGTATCCAGTTCGATATCGATGGCGTTGACATCGGCGAAGCGCTTGAACAGCACCGCCTTGCCCTCCATCACCGGCTTCGAGGCCAGCGCGCCCAGGTTCCCCAGCCCCAGGATCGCGGTCCCGTTCGACACCACCGCGACCATGTTGCCCTTGGTCGTGTAGTCGTAAGCCAGGATCGGATCGCGCGCGATCGCCTCGACCGGCACCGCCACGCCGGGGCTGTAGGCCAGGCTCAGGTCGCGCTGCGTCGCCATCGGCTTCGACGCGATCACCTCCAGCTTCCCCGGCACCGGCTCGAAATGGTAGGCAAGCGCCTCTTCGGGCGTCGTCTTCGACTTGCGGCTCATGCGGGCACTCCCTTCCCTCTGCACAATCCTTAACCCTGCTGTGGCCCCGGCTCAACGCGGGTTTTCCCGCTTTCGCGCGACGGGCCGGTTTTGTAGGGTCGCGCCGCAGCGAACGGGGGAAGCTGGTGAGCGACGCGCAGGCCAATGTCACGCCCATGATGGCGCAGTATCTGCAGATCAAGGCGCAGAACCCGGATGCGCTGCTGTTCTACCGCATGGGCGATTTCTACGAGATGTTCTTCGACGACGCCGTGGCGGCGGCGGCGGCGCTGGATATCGCGCTGACCAAGCGCGGCCAGCACCAGGGCGCCGACATCCCGATGTGCGGCGTGCCGGTCCATTCGGCCGAGGGCTACTTGCTGACGCTGATCCGCAAGGGTTTTCGCGTCGCCATCGCCGAACAGCTGGAGGACCCGGCCGAGGCGAAGAAGCGCGGCGCCAAGTCGGTCGTGAAGCGCGACGTCGTCCGCCTCGTCACCCCCGGCACGCTGACCGAGGAATCGCTGCTCGAAGCCCGGCGCCACAACTTCCTCGCCGCCTGGTCCCAGGTCCGCGACGACGCCGCACTCGCCTGGGCCGACATCTCGACGGGCGAGATCCGCGTCATCCCCTGCCCGCGCGTGCGCCTCGCCCCCGAACTCGCCCGCCTCGCCCCCCGCGAACTGATCGTCGTGGACGAGGCCGAACCCGACCTGCGCCCGCTGGCCGAAGAACACGCCCTCGCCCTGACCCCGATGGCCCGCGCCAGCTTCGATTCGACCGGCGCCACGCGCCGCCTCTGCGCGCTCTACAACGTCGCCGCGCTCGACGGCTTCGGCACCTTCGGCCGGGCTGAGCTGTCGGCGCTCGGCGCTCTGGTCGACTACCTCGACCTCACGCAGCGCGGCAACCTGCCGCTCCTGCGCCCGCCGGTGCGCGAAAGCGCGGGCGCGGTGATGCAGATCGACGCCGCCACCCGCCGCAGCCTGGAAATCACGCAAGGCGCCGCCGGCGGCCGCGACGGCTCGCTCTTGGCCGCCATCGACACCACCCTCACCGCCGCCGGCGCCCGGCTGATGGAGCGCCGCCTTTCGGCCCCCTCCTGCGACTTGGTCGAGATCCGCGCCCGCCTGACCGCCGTTGGTTTCCTGGTCGAGGATGACGCGCTGCGCGGCGACCTGCGCGCGGCCCTGCGCCAAGTGCCCGACATCGACCGCGCGCTCTCGCGCCTCTCGCTCGACCGCGGCGGGCCGCGCGACCTCGCCATGCTGCGCGCCGGCCTGCGCCAGGCCGCCGCCCTGCGCCGGGCGCTTGGCGATCGTGATATGCCACCCCTGCTGTCCGACCTGACCCGTGAACTTGGCGGCCACGCCGACCTGATCCACCGGCTGGAAACCGCGCTGGTGGCCGAACCCCCGCATCTCGCCCGCGACGGCGGCTTCATCGCCGAAGGGGTGGATCCGGAACTCGACGAGGCCCGGCGCCTGCGCGACGAAGGCCGCGGCGTCATCGCCGCGATGCAGGCCGACTACATCGCCCAGACCGGCATCGGCTCGCTGAAGATCAAGCACAACAACGTCCTCGGCTACTTCATCGAAACCACCGCGACCCATGCCGAGAAGATGCTGGCGCCGCCGCATTCCGAAACCTTCGTCCACCGCCAGACCACCGCCAACCAGGTCCGCTTCACCACGCTGAAACTCAGCGAGATGGAGACGAAGATCCTCAACGCCGGATCGCGCGCGCTGGAGATCGAGAAGCGTCTTTTCGAGGAATTGCGAAATACCGTCACCGCCGCCGCGCCCGCGATCTTCGCCACCGCCCGCGCGCTGGGCGAGCTTGACCTCGCCGCCGCCTTCGCCGACTTCGCCCGCGCCCGCGACTGGTGCGCGCCCGCCGTCGACGACAGCCGCGCCTTCGTGGTCGAGGGAGGCCGCCACCCGGTCGTCGAACGCGCGCTCACGCGCGACGGCCAGCCCTTCGTCGCCAACGACGCCGACCTCTCGCCCGAGGGGTCGGGGGCAGCAATCTGGCTGGTGACCGGTCCCAACATGGCCGGCAAGTCGACCTACCTGCGGCAGAACGCGCTGATCGCACTTCTCGCCCAGGCCGGCAGCTTCGTGCCCGCCAGCCGCGCCGAGATCGGGCTGGTGAGCCAGCTCTTCAGCCGCGTCGGCGCCTCGGACGACCTGGCGCGCGGCCGATCGACCTTCATGGTCGAAATGGTGGAAACCGCCGCGATCCTCAACCAGGCCGATACCCGCGCCTTCGTCATCCTCGACGAGATCGGGCGCGGCACGGCGACCTATGACGGGCTGTCGATCGCCTGGGCGGTGCTGGAACACCTGCACGACGCCAACCGCTGCCGCGCGCTCTTCGCCACGCATTACCACGAGATGACGGCACTCTCCGAACGCCTCTCGGGCGTGCGCAACGCCACGGTCAGCGTCCGCGAATGGCAGGGCGAGGTGGTCTTCCTGCACGAGGTCAAGCGCGGCGCCGCGGACCGGTCCTACGGCGTGCAGGTCGCGCGCCTCGCCGGCCTGCCGCCGGCGGTGATCGACCGCGCGCGCGCCGTGCTCGAGATGCTGGAAAAGGGCGAGGACGGCCGCCGCGGCGCCCGCGCGCTGATCGACGACCTGCCGCTCTTTTCCGCAGCACCCCCCGCCCCGCCCCCGAAAGCCGCGCCAGCCTCCGAAATCGAGGCCCGCCTGCGCGACACCCACCCCGACGCCCTCACCCCACGCGAGGCGCTGGCACTCCTCTACGAGCTGCGCGAGATGCTCCCCGATCAGACCTAGCGCGCCCCGCCCCACCCCGCGCCACCGGCCGAAAAGCCCCCGGAAGTTCTCCCGCCCCTCGTCAGGCTGTGCGCGTTCCGCGCACGAACCTTCCTCGCGTTGGGCCGGGCGCCGCGCCCTGCGGGCGCGGCGAAAAGGGGGCCCCGCCGCCACGGGTGGGCGTCCCCACGGCCCCGGACATTTTCTGTCCGAAAATATCCCGGGGGGTGAATTGGCGCAGCCAAGAGGGGGCAGCGCCCCCCTTCCCCGCCTCAGCCAAGGCCCGACACCGGCGGGCGCAGACCTTGCCAAATCCCTGCCGCACCGTTCGGAACTGCCATACGCTTGCCATACGCCTGCCAGCCCCTTGCCATACGCCTGCCAGCACCCTGCCGGCGGCGGGCGCACGCGCTGCGGCCGGCACGAAAAGGCCGCGCGCAGTCGTTGCGCGCGGCCTTGAAATTGTCTGTCCGGAAGGCGGCAGGCCCGATGCCCCCACCGGCCCGGGGGCCCGTGCGGTCATCCGTCGGCCTGGCTCAGCGGCGGATGCCCAGGCGCCCGATGAGGTCGCGATAGCGCCCCTCGTCCTTGCCGCGCAGGTAGTCCAAGAGCTTGCGGCGCTGCGCCACCATCATCAGAAGGCCACGGCGCGAGTGGTTGTCCTTCTTGTGGCTCTTGAAATGCTCGGTCAGCGTGCTGATCCGCGAGGTCAGGATCGCGACCTGCACCTCGGGCGATCCGGTATCGCCTTCCTTGGTGGCGAATTCCTTGATGACGCGGGCTTTTTCTTCGACTGTGATCGACATCGGGGTCTCCTGTTCAAAGGGTTCAAGGCGCAAGCCGGGATGTCGTCCAGCAGGGCCCGTGGAGGGATCGCCCCGACTCGGCGGCCGGGGATGCGCGCGTATAGGCCAAAGTGTGGCGGCGCGCAACACGCTCAGCGCTGCGCGCCTTGCCAGTCGGGATGCACCCAGGGTTCCAGGTTCGAGCGCGGCAGCGGCGGGCGGCCGAGGATGTGATCGGCGATCTTCTCGCCGGCCATGATCGTCGGCGCGTTGAGGTTGCCGTTGGTGACGCGCGGAAAGATGGAACTGTCGGCGACCCGCAGCGCCTCGACCCCGATCACCCGGCCCTGCGGATCGACCACCGCCATCGGATCGTCGCGCCGGCCCATCCTGGCGGTGCCGCAGGGGTGATAGGCGGACTCGACATGCGCGCGGATGAAGGCGTCGAGCGCCGCCTCGTCCTGCGCCGCCGCGCCCGGCTGGATCTCGTGCGCGACGTACTCGGCCATCGCCGGCTGCGCCATGATCTCGCGCGTCAGCCTGATGCAGGTGCGGAACTCGTCCCAGTCGTCGGGATGCGACATGTAGTTGAAGCGGATCGACGGATCGTCCGCGGGATCGGCCGAGCGCAGGCGCACCGCGCCCCGGCTTTTCGACCGCATCGGCCCGACATGGACCTGAAACCCGTGCCCCTCGGCCACCGCCTTGCCGTCGTAGCGCACGGCGATGGGCAGGAAATGGTACTGGATGTCGGGATAGTCGATGCCCGCGCGCGAGCGGATGAAGGCGCAGGCCTCAAACTGGTTGGACGTGCCCGGCCCCCGCCCCAGAAACAGCCATTGCGCCCCGACCCAGGCCTTGCCCATCAGGTTCCAGTACTTGAAGAGGGTGATCGGTTTCTTCGAGGCGAACTGCAGGTAAATCTCCAGATGGTCCTGCAGGTTGGCGCCCACGCCGGGGCGGTCGGCAACGACGCCGATCCCGTGCTCGGCCAGATGGTCCGCGGGGCCGATCCCCGACAGCATCAGGATCTTCGGCGTGTTGATGGAGGAGGCCGCCAGGATCACCTCGCGCCGCGCGCGCACCTGCCGGCCGCCGGCCAGTTGTACGCCCACCGCGCGCCCGCCCTCCAGCACCACCCGCTCGACCAGCCCGCGCACCAGCCGCGCGCGCCCGGTGGCCAGCGCCGGGCGCAGATAGGCCTTGGCCACCGACCAGCGCCGCCCCCGCCAGATCGACGCCTCCATCGCGCCGAACCCTTCCTGCCGGGCGCCGTTGTAATCCGGGGTGCGGCCGTAGCCTGCCTGTTCGCCGGCGGCGATGAACGCGTCGAAAAGCGGGTTCTCGCGCGCCCCGCGGGTCACGTGCACCGGCCCCGCGTGACCCCGCCAGGCGCCGTTGCCGGGCGCGCCCTCGCCGGCATCCTCGGCCCCGTGCCAGGTCTCGGCGCGCTTGAAATAGGGCAGCACGTCGGCAAACGACCAGCCCTCCGCCCCCGCCTCGGCCCAATGGTCGAAATCGCGCGCATGTCCGCGCACCCAGACCATGCCGTTGATGCTGGACGACCCGCCGATGACCTTGCCGCGCGGCACCGGCAGCACGCGACCGCCGAGGCCCGGTTCGGGTTCGGTCTTCAGGCCCCAGTCGTAGCGCGCCATGTTCATCGGATAGCTCAGCGCGCCCGGCATCTGGATGAACGGGCCGGCATCGGTGCCGCCGTATTCGACCACGATCACCGAATGCCCGGCCTCGGCCAGCCGGAAGGCCACCGCCGCCCCGCCCGAGCCCGCGCCCACCACCACGAAATCCGCGTCCATATCCGCCTCCAAAGGGTTGCGGGCGGGTCAAGGGGTGGCGAAGCCACGCGCGCCAGCGCGCTTGCCCCTTGACGCGGCCGCAACCCGACCGACAATCGAACTGGCGCGTTCAGGGCAGAGCTGCCCCTGAACCGCCTCTCAGCAAAACCGGCCCCGCAATGGGCCGCATGGATCAATAGGGCGCGTCGACCGGACCCATGCCCACATAGACCGTCTTGATCTGCGTATAGTGCTCCAGCGCCGCGTGGCCGTTCTCGCGCCCGACACCGGATTGCTTGACGCCGCCAAAGGGCGCCTCGACCGGCGTCAGGTTGTAGGCGTTGATCCAGCACGACCCCGCCTGCAGGCGGCCGATGACGCGATGCCCGCGCGCCAGATCCTGCGTGAAGACCCCGGCCGACAGGCCGAATTCGGTCGCGTTGGCGCGCGCGATCACCTCGTCCTCGTCGTCGAAATCCAGCACCGACATCACCGGCCCGAACACCTCTTCGCGGGCGATGGTCATGTCGTCGGTGACATCGGCAAAGACCGTGGGCGCGACGTAGTATCCCGGCCGGTTCAGCCGCTGCCCGCCGGTGACCAGCCGCGCGCCCTCGGTTCGCGCGCCCTCGATATAGCCCATGACCTTCTGCATCTGCGCCTCGCTGACCAGCGGGCCCATCTGCGTCGCCTCGTCCAAGGGGTCGCCCAGCCGGATCGCCTCGGTCCGCGCCGTCAGCCGGTCGAGGAAACGGTCCTTCATCCCGCGCTGCACGAAGACCCGCGTCCCGTTCGAACAGACCTGCCCCGAGGAATAGAAATTCGCCATCATCGCGCCGCCGACCGCGTCTTCAAGGCTTGCGTCGTCGAAGACGATCAGCGGCGACTTGCCGCCCAGTTCCATCGTGACATGGCGGATGCCCTCGGCCGCGGCGGCATAGACCTTGCGCCCGGTCGGCACCGACCCGGTCAGCGACACCTTGTCGACGCGCGGGTCGCTGACCAGCGCCGCGCCCAGATCGCCAAAGCCCTGCAGGACGTTAATCAGCCCCGCCGGCAACCCGGCCTCGGTCAGGATCGCGGCGACCTGCAGCGCCGAAAGCGGCGTCAGTTCCGACGGCTTGAAGACCACCGCATTGCCAAAGGCCAGCGCTGGCGCGGTCTTCCAGCAGATGATCTGCGTGGGATAGTTCCACGCCCCGATCCCCACGCAGACGCCCAGCGGCTCGCGCAATGTATAGATGAAGTCGCGCCCCTGCGGCACGGTCTGCCCGGTGACGGTGGGGGCGAAGCCGCCGAAGTACTCCAGCGCATCCGCGCCCGATGTCGCGTCGGCGACCAGCGTCTCCTGCAGGGGCTTGCCGGTATCGAGCGTTTCCAGAACCGAAAGTTCATGATTGCGTTCGCGCATGATGTCGGCGGCGCGGCGCAGGATTCGCCCGCGTTCCACCGGCAGGCGCGCGGCCCAGTCGGCCTGCGCGCGGCGCGCGGCGTTCAGCGCCCGGTCGACCAGCGCCGGGGTGGCGGCGTGCAGGCGGGCGATGACCTCACCGCTGGCGGGGTGCAGCACCTCGAGCGGCGCGCCGGCTTTATCCTCGACAAAGGCGCCGTCGATGAAATGGCTGGCTTCAGGTTGGGCTTTCATTAACAAATCCTTATTTCCCCGCGGGGAAACGGGGGGTGTATCGGCCCCCGGCGCGGGGCGGGCGAGTTGCCGATTTCCCCGCGGGGAAATGCGGAAGGCGAGCGGCGATTTCCCCGCGGGGAAAGGCCGGGGGCCGGACGACACTTCCCCCACCGGCAAGTCGCAGGCGCCAGGCGGCCATTTCCCGGCGGGAAAAGGGCTGCGGTCCGGGATCCATTTCCCCGCGGGGAAATGGAGGGGGTCCGGTCTCCGTTTCCCCACAGGGAAACGGCTGGGGTCCGCGCGGCGGTCATTCCCCGCGGGGAAAGCGCTGGTTCTCCTCCAGCACGTTCAGGTCCATGTGGTTGCGCATGTAGCGTTCCGACGCCCGCTGCAGGGGCTGGTGGTCCCAAGGGTAATAGGCGCCGTTGCGCAAGGCCTCGTAGACGACCCAGCGGCGGGCCTGGCTTTCGCGGACAGCGGCGTCATAGGCGTCCAGGTCCCAGCGCGCGGCGGCCTCGGCCCGGAAGCCCGACAGCGTCTCGGCATGCGCGGGGTCGGCGGCAAGGTTCGCCTGCTCCTGCGGGTCGGCCTCCAGGTCGAACAGCTGCTCGGGGTCGACCGGGCAGGCGGTGTATTTCCACCGGCCCCGGCGCAGCGCCACCATCGGCGCGACCGACCCTTCGGCGGCGTATTCCATCGCCACCGTCCCGCGATCCGCCCCGCCCGCGACCGGCACCAGGCTTTCGCCATCGGTCCAGGGCGCGACGGCGTCCAGCGGCACGCCGGCCAGTTCCGCCAGCGTCGGCAGCACATCGAGGGTCGAGGCCGGCGTGTCCACCCGCCCCTTGCCCATCCCCGGCGCGGCGATCATCAGCGGCACGCGCGACGAGCCCTCGAAAAAGCTCATCTTGAACCAGAGCCCACGCTCGCCCAGCATGTCGCCGTGGTCCGAGACGAAGACCACGATAGCCTCCTGCCGCGTATCCTCCAGCACCTTCAGGATCGCGCCGATCTTGTCGTCCAGATACGAGATGTTGGCGAAATAGCCGCGCCGGGCGCGGGCGATGTGCTCGTCGGTGATGGTGTAGCTGCGCCAGTCGTTGGCGTCGAACAGGCGCTTGCTATGCGGGTCCTGCGCCTCGTAGCCGGGGTCGGGCACCTGCAGGTGCAGATGCGGGCAGCCTTCGTAAAGGTCCCAGAACCGGCGGCGGGCGACATAGGGGTCGTGGGGATGGGTGAAGCTGACGGTCAGGCACCAGGGCCGGTCGTCATGCCCGCGCGCCAGATCATAAAGCTTCGCCACCGCGTGATGCGCGACCTCGTCGTCGTATTCCATCTGGTTGGTGATCTCGGCCACGCCCGCGCCTGTGACGGAACCGAGGTTGTGATACCACCAGTCGATCCGCTCGCCCGGCTTGCGCCAGTCGGGGGTCCAGCCGAAATCGGCGGGGTAGACATCGGTGGTCAGCCGATCCTCGAACCCGTGCAGCTGGTCGGGGCCGACGAAGTGCATCTTGCCCGAAAGGCAGGTGTAGTAGCCCGCGCGGCGCAGGTGGTGCGTGTAGCAGGGGATGGAGGAGGCAAACTCGGCCGCGTTGTCGTAGACCCGCGTGCGGCTGGGCAGTTGTCCCGACATGAAGCTCGCCCGCCCCGGCGCGCAGAGGGGGCTGGCGGTGTAGGCATTGGCAAACCGGACCGAGCGTTCGGCCAGCCGCTTCAGGTTCGGCGCGTGCAGCCACTCGGCCGGGCCGTCGGGGAAAAGCGTGCCGTTCAGCTGATCGACCATCAGGACCAGGATGTTCGGACGGCTTGTCATGCACGGCACTCCAGTTCGCGTGTCAGGTAATCCTCCACCAGCGCCGCGGCGGCGGTGGGGTCGGCGGCCAGCGGGCCGAGGGCGGCGTGCAGGTAGACGCCGTCGATCATCGCCGCGATCCCTTGCGACACCACACCGGCCCGGTCGCCCAGGGCCGGGCGCAGGGCGTGGCGCAGGTTCGACACCATCCGCCGCTGGTAGACCCGAAGCAGCCGGCGCGCCTGCGGCTGCGACTGCGCCAGGACGTAGAAGTTGAGCCAGGCCGCGATCACCTCGCGCCGGAAGTTGGCGGGGCTGAACGACGCCCGGATCACCGCCCGCGCCCGCCCCTCGGCCCCCTCGGCGGCGGCGAGCGCGCCGCGCACCTCGGCCCCGTAGAGGCGCAGGACGTCGCGCATGGCGGCGAGAAACAGCGCCTCCTTCGAGCCGAAGTAGTGATGCGCCAGCGCCGAGGACATGCCGGCGCGCTTGGCGATGCGGCTGACCGTCACCTCGAGCGAGCCCGCCAGACCGATCTCGGCGATTGTGGCCTTGATCAGCGACGCGCGTCGTATAGGCTCCATCCCGACCTTGGGCATCGTTCCCCCCGGGGAAAATAAGGCTTGCGCCACTGGTAGACGATTGTTTATTGACTCGTCAATCAACAAAAAAATGACAGAGAGGAGATCGCCATGCATCGCCGTACCCTGATCGCAGCCACGACCGCGCTGACGCTGAGCAGCCTGCCGGCGCTGGCCAGCGAGCATGAATGCGCCACCGTGCGCTTTTCGGACGTGGGCTGGACCGACATCACCGCCACCACCGCGGTGGCGACGACCATCCTGGACGCGCTGGGCTATGACGCGCAGGTGCTGGTCCTGTCGGTGCCGGTGACCTACACCTCGATGGCCAACAACGACATCGACGTTTTCCTGGGCAACTGGATGCCGACGATGGAGGCCGATATCGCCCCCTACCGCGAGGAGGGCAGCGTCGATACCGTGCGCCGGAACCTGGCGGGGGCCAAGTACACGCTGGCCGCCAACGCCGCCGCAGCCGAACTGGGCATCGCCGATTTCGCCGATATCGCCGCGCATCACGACGCCCTGAACGGGCAGATCTACGGGATCGAGCCGGGCAATGACGGCAACCGGTTGATCATCGACATGATCCAGGCCAATGCCTTCGGCCTGGGCGACTTCCAGGTCGTCGAAAGCTCTGAGCAGGGGATGCTGAGCCAGGTCGCGCGGTCCGAGCGCCGCGACGAGCCGGTGATCTTTCTGGGCTGGGAGCCGCACCCGATGAACGCCAACTACGAGATGGTCTACCTGACCGGCGGCGACGACTGGTTCGGCCCCGATCTGGGCGGCGCCGAGGTCTATACCAACACCCGCGCCGGCTATGTCGAGGAATGCCCGAATGTCGGCCAGTTCCTGCAGAACCTGGAATTCACGCTGGCCATGGAAAACGAGATCATGGCGATGATCCTCGACGACGGCATGGACCCCGACGACGCCGCCCGCGCCTGGCTGTCGGACAACCCCGCGGTGCTGGATGCCTGGCTCGACGGCGTGACGCTGCGCGACGGCTCGGCCGGGGCGATGGACGCGGTGATGGCGGCGCTGGAGTGAGCCGGATGCGTGGTCTGATCGCCGGGCTGGTGCTGGGGGCGGCGCTGGCCGCCCCGGCCCTTGCCGAGATCCCGGCGCAGGCGGAGTGGAACGACGCGCGGCAGACGGTAACGCTGCCCGGCGGCCTGACGCTGGCCTATGTCGAGATGGGCGCGGAGGCGGGGCGCCCGCTGGTCATGGTGCACGGCTATTCCGACAACAGCCGGTCCTGGTCGCTGCTGGCGCCGCATCTGGGCGACCGGCGGATGATCGCGGTCGATCTGCGCGGTCACGGCGCGTCGGACGCGCCGGATTGCTGCTACGGGCTGGACAGCCTGTCGGACGACCTGATCGGCTTCATCGAGGCGCTGGATCTGGGCACGGTCGACCTGATCGGACATTCGCTGGGCTCGATGACTGCGGCGGTGACGGCGGCGCTGCGCCCGGACCTGGTCAACCGCGTGGTGCTGGTGTCGAGCGCGCTGGACACGCCCGCCGCGGCCAGCGACTGGCTGTGGGAGAACGTGCCCGCGCTGCCCGACCCGATCGACCCGGAAAGCCAGTTCATGCTGGACTGGTACTGGAACCCCAATCCGGTGGACGAGGACTTCCTGACCCGCGAACGCACTGAGTCCGCCGCGATGCCGCGGCAGGCCTGGATGGGGGTGCTGACCGGGCTGACGCTGGCCGACTGGTCGCTGCTTGCCGCCCGGATCGAGGCGCCGGTGCTGCTGCTATGGGGCGATCAGGACGGGTTGTTTGGCGCTGACGAACAGGAGGCGCTGCGCGCGGCGCTGCCCGAGGCCGAGTTCATCGGCTACGAAGGCTACGGCCACAACATGTTCTGGGAAACGCCCGAGGAAGTCGGTGCGGCGGTGCGCGACTTCCTGGCGGACTGAACCGACCGCGTGGCAATCGCGGCTGAACGAGGGGAGCGATGGACCCGGTTACCCTGATCACCGAGGCGAAGATCCCCGTCGGCCGCACGGTCGCCGATGCGTTCCTGTGGATGCAGGACAGTTTCATCGGCTTCTTCGACGGGCTGGAATACGGGCTGCGGCAGGCGATCACCGCGCTGTCGACGGCGCTGACCCTGCCGCACCCGCTGGTCCTGATCGCGATATTCGCCCTCATCACATGGGTCTTGCAGCGCCGGTGGGTGCCGGTGCTGATCGTCTCCGGCTGCGCGCTGTTCGCGCTGAACCAGGGATACTGGCTGCTGACCATGCAGACGCTGACGCTGGTGCTGGGGTCGTGCTTTGTCTGCATGGCGGTGGGGGTGCCGCTGGGCATCTATTCGGCGCATCACCCGCGGTTCTACCGGGCGCTGACGCCGGTGCTGGACCTGATGCAGACGCTGCCGACCTTCGTCTACCTGATCCCGGTGCTGGTGCTGTTCGGTCTTGGCATGGTGCCGGGGCTGGTGGCGACGGTGATCTTCGCCATGCCCGCCGCGATCCGGCTGACCGAACTGGGCATCCGGTCGACCCCGACCGCGCTGTCCGAGGCCGCGACGGCCTTTGGCGCGACGACCGCGCAGCGCATCTTCAAGGTGGAACTGCCCTGGGCCTTTCCGCAGATCATGGCGGGGCTGAACCAGACGATCATGCTGTCGCTGTCGATGGTGGTGATCGCCGGGCTGGTGGGCGCGCCGGGCCTGGGCGTGCCGGTGGTGCGCGCGCTCAATTCCGTGAACGCGACGCTGGGGTTCGAGTCGGGCGCGGTGATCGTCGCCGTGGCGATCATGCTGGACCGCATGCTGCGGGTGGAGCGCAAGGCATGACCGCGGCCGTCAGCTTTCGCAACGTGTCCATCGTCTTCGGCGACAACCCGTGGAAGGCGATCCCGCTGATGGAGACGGGGCAAAGCCGCACCGACATTCAGAAGGCGACGGGCCAGATCCTCGGGGTGCACGACTGCACGCTGGAGGTGAACGAGGGCGAGATCGTGGTGCTGATGGGCCTGTCGGGGTCGGGCAAGTCGACGCTGCTGCGCGCGGTCAACGGCCTCAACCCCATCGTGCAGGGCGAGGTGGTGGTGCGCGACGGCGACTGGAGCTGCGAGTTGAGCAGTGCCGGCGCGCGCGAGCTGCGCCACCTGCGGCGCGAATGCGTGGCGATGGTGTTCCAGCAATTCGGCCTGCTGCCCTGGCGCAGCGTGCGCGAAAACGTCGGGCTGGGGCTGGAACTGGCCGGCATGGGTCGGCGCGCGCGCGCCGAGCGCGTGGCCGAGCAGCTGGAACTGGTGGGCCTGAGCCAGTGGGCCGACCGCAAGGTGGCGGAACTGTCGGGCGGGATGCAGCAGCGCGTCGGGCTGGCGCGGGCCTTTGCGACGCGGGCGCCGATCCTGCTGATGGACGAACCGTTCTCGGCCCTGGACCCGCTGATCCGGTCGCGGTTGCAGGACGAGCTCCTGGACCTGCAGAGCCGGCTGAAGCGCACCATCGTCTTCGTCAGCCACGATCTGGACGAGGCGTTCAAGCTGGGCAACCGCATCGCCATCCTGGAAGGCGGGCGGATCATCCAGTCCGGCACGCCGGGCGAGATCTACACCAACCCGGTCAACGACTACGTCGCCGATTTCGTCGCCCACATGAATCCGCTGGGCGTGCTGCGCGCGCGCGACGCCGCCCTGCCCGCACCCAGCCCGGCGCCGGCCGGGCGGATGCTGGATGCCGACACGCCGCTGCGCGTCGCGATGGCCGCGCTGGCCGAGGCGAAGGGGCCGATCCTGCTGACCGACGGCGGTCGGGTCTGCGGCGCGCTGACCGAGTCGAGCGCGCTGGCCGCGCTTATCGCCCGGCGCGGGGAAGCGGCGCGCGAGGGGACCGACGAGACGGCTTGACCGGCGGCGGCGTTCCATTTTATCCTTTCCTCAGTTCCGCCTGATGGAACGCCTGCGACGACCCCGGCAGAGGGTCGCGCACTCGGGGAGGATCGAATGCCGACGACGCAAGGCGCGTCTGTGCGAACCATCGACCGGGCCGCCGCCGTGCTGCGCGCGCTGGCCGCCGGGCCGGGCGCGGGCATGCGGCTGGCGGATGTGACCGCCGCGGTCGGGCTGGGCAAGGCCACCGTCCACCGCCTGCTGGGTGCGCTGGTCGAGGTGGGGTTCATCGAACTTGACGCGCATGCCAAACGCTACCGCCTGGGATTCGCGCTTTATGCCTTGGGCCGCACGGCGCGGCGGTTTCGCGTCGTCGACCTGGCCGGCCCGGCGCTGGAACGTCTGGCCGAGGCCACGGGCGACACGGTCTACCTGTCGATCCGCGACGGCGACGAGGCGCTGTGCGTCGACCGGCGCACCGGCAGCTACCCGATCCGCACGCTGACGCTGGACGTGGGCGACCGCCGGCCGTTGGGTGTCGGCGCCGGGTCGCTGGCGCTGCTGGCGCACGAGCCCACCGCCGAGGCCGAGCGCATCATCGCCGCCGCCCCCGAGGCGCGGCGCGCCTATCCGCAGTTCGACGCGCCGCGCCTGCGCCGGATGATCGAGGAAACCCGCGCCACGGGCTTTGCCTTCAACGACGGGCGGATCGTCAGCGCGATGTGCGCGCTGGGCATGCCGGTGATCGACGCCGAGGGCCGGGTCATCGCCGCGCTGTCCATCGCCGCGATCCGCGAGCGCATGGCCCCGGCGCGGCGCGACGAGCTGGTTGCCCTGCTGCGCGCCGAGGCCGCGGGGCTGGCGCAGGCGCTGGACCCGGAACTGGAAATCCCGTCGCAAAGGCAAGCCGGATGAAAACACCCGCCAACCTGGACCTGCCCCGGCTTCAGGCGCTCCACGCGCTGATGTGGCGCATCCGCGCCTTCGAGGAGGCCGCGATCGCCGCGCAGCGCGAGGGGCTGGTGCTGGGCGCCATCCATCCCTCCATCGGGCAGGAAGCGGTCGCGGCGGGCGTCTGCGCCAATCTCGACCGCGCCGACCTGCTGCTGTCGACGCACCGCGGGCATGGGCACACGCTGGCCAAGGGCGCCGACGCGCTGGCCATGATGCGCGAATTGTTCGGCCGCTCTGGTGGCACCTGCGGCGGCAAGGGCGGGTCGATGCATATCGCCGATTTCGGCGTCGGCATGCTGGGCGCGAACGGCGTTGTCGGCGCGAATATTCCCATCGCGGTGGGCGCGGCGCAGGCGCTGCGGCTGCGCGGGTCGGACGCCATCGTGACCTGCATCTTTGGCGACGGCGCGATCAACCGCGGCCCGTTCCTGGAGGGGCTGAACTGGGCGCGGGTGTTCGACCTGCCGGTTCTGTTCGTCTGCGAGGATAACGGCTTTTCGGCGACCACGCGCACGGCCGAGCTGACCGGCGGCGACGGCGCCGCGGTGCGCGCCGAAAGCTTGGGCATCCCCGCCGACAGTCTGGACGGCAACGACCTGATCGCGCTGGACGCGGCGGCGCGGGGCGCCATCGCCGCGGTGCGCGAGGGCGGCGGGCCGCGGTTGCTGCATTGCAAAACCTACCGGATCAGCGGCCACACGGCGGTCGACCCCGCCACCTACCGCCCCGCCGAGGAGGTCGAGGACTGGCGCCGCGCCTGCCCCATCGACCGGCTGGCCGGGACGCTGGAAATGGCCGGCATCGACCCCGCCGCGCTGAACGACGCCCGCCGCGCTGCCGAGGCCGAGATGGCCGAGGCGATGGCCGCGGCGCGCGCCAGCGACTGGCCGGACGCGGCGCTGGCCTTTGCCGATGTGCAGGACGCGGGCGATCCGCGCGAAAGGGCGTTCTGATGGCGCGCATGAGTTATCTGGACGCCGGCCGCCGCGCGCTGACCGAGGAGATGGAGCGCGACCCCGCGGTTTGGGCCCTGGGCGAGGATCTGGGCCGCGGCGGCGTCTTCGGCCAGTACCGCGGGTTGCAGGAGATGTTCGGCAAGGACCGCGTCGCCGACACCCCGATATCCGAGGCGTGCATCCTGGGCGCGGCGGTGGGGGCGGCAATGACCGGCACGCGGCCGGTGGTCGAAATGCGCTTTTCGGATTTCGCGCTCTGTGCGGTGGACGAACTGGTCAACCAGGCGGCAAAGGCGCGGTTCATGTTCGGTGGCCAGTCGCGCGTGCCGCTGGTGGTGCGCGAGCCCATCGGGATGTGGCGATCCTCGGCGGCGCAGCATTCGCAGTCGCTGGAGGCGTGGTACGCGCATGTGCCGGGGCTGGTGGTGCTCTGCCCGGCGACGCCCGCCGATGCGCTGGGCATGCTGAAATCCGCGATCCGCTGCGACGATCCGGTGGTGCTGATGGAGCACAAGAACCTATGGGCGCTGGAGGGCGAGGTGCCCGAGGGCGAGCATCTGGTGCCGCTGGGCCGGGCCGAGACCGTGCGGGCGGGGCGCGATCTGACGCTGGTCACCTGGTCGGCGATGCGCCAGCCCTGCCTGAAGGCGGCCGAGGCGCTGGCGCGTGACGGGATCGAGGTCGAGGTGATCGACCTGCGCTCCCTCTGGCCCTGGGACCGGGACGCAGTCATGGAATCGGTCGCGCGGACGGGCCGGCTGCTGGTGGTGCACGAGGCCGTCGCGGTGGCGGGTTTCGGCGCCGAAATCGCGGCCAGCGTTGCGGAGGCGCTGCACCCGCAACTGAAGACGGCGGTACGCCGGCTGGGCGCGCCGCGCATCCCCATCGCCTACGCGCCCCCCATGGAGGACGAGGTGCGCGTGAGCGAGGCGAAGATCATCGAGACCGCGCGGGCCATGCTGGCGCCCGAACGGGCCGGTTGAGGCGGAGGAATGAACCGGCGGCGCGATAGGCGTCGCCCCATCTGGGAGGAGAGAGAGAATGAAGAAGATCATGTCACTGACCCTGGCCGCCACGCTGGCGCTGGGGGCCTGGCCGGCGGCGGCGGAATACAAGGACGAATACCGCGTCTCGACCGTGGTGCCGGCGCCGTTTCCCTGGGGCCTCGCCGCCGAGCGGTGGGCCGAACTGGTCGGCGAGCGCACCGAGGGGCGGATCAACATGCAGATCTATCCGGGCGTGCAGCTGGTGCAGGGCGACCAGACCCGCGAATTCACCGCCATGCGCCGGGGCGTGATCGACATGGCCGTCGGATCGACCATCAACTGGTCGCCGCAGATCGTGGAGATGAACATCTTCTCGATGCCGTTCCTGATGCCGGACTATGCCGCGCTTGACGCGCTGACCGGCGGCCCGGTGGGCGAGCGGATCTTCGAGCTGATCGAGGAGAACGGCGTGGTGCCGCTGGCCTGGGCCGAAAACGGTTTTCGCGAGGTGACCAACTCGCAGCGCCCGATCCGCACGCCCGAGGACATGCAGGGCCTGAAGATGCGGGTCGTCGGCTCGCCGATCTTCAACGACATCTTCTCGGCGCTGGGCGCCAACCCGACGCAGATGAGCTGGGCCGACGCGCAGCCCGCGCTGACCACCGGCGCCGTCGACGGGCAGGAAAACCCGCTGACGATCTACACGGTGCTGCGCATGCACGAACTGGGCCAGACCAATGTCACGCTCTGGCATTATATCGCCGACCCGCTGATCTTCGCGGTGAACCAGCAGATCTGGGACAGCTTCACCGAGGAGGACCAGGAGATCGTGCGGCAGGCCGCGCTGGACGCCGGCGCGCACGGGATCGAGGTCGCCCGCGCCGGGCTGGTCGGCGAGGATACCAGCCTGATCGAAGAGATCGAGGGCTACGGCGTCACCGTCGTGTCCCTGAGCGACGAGGAACGGCAGGCCTTCGTCGACGCCACGCGCCCGGTCTACGACGCCTGGCGTGACCGCATCGGTGCCGATCTGGTGGAGATGGCCGAGGAGTCGGTCGCCAACCGCTGAGACGGGCGCGCCGCGAGGCGCCCCGCCGCCGACCCCGAAGGACCGGAGCGGCAGGCCCGCTCCGGTCCCTCATCGGACCCGCCCCTACCCCAGCGAGACCGCCATGAGCGACACCCCACCCCCCGAGTTGCGCACCGAGGAGGACGACACCGGCGCCGAGCATGTCCGCGTGCCCGTGCGCATCGAGGAGGCCTTCGCGGCCGCGGCGATGGCGGCGATCTTCCTGATCTCGTTCGGCAACGTGGTGATCCGCTACACCACCAGCGCGTCCTTCGCGTTCACCGAGGAATTCTCGGTCTTCCTTCTGGTCTTCATGACCTTCGTCGGTGCCTCAGCGGCCTTCGCCAGCAACGAGCATATCCGCATCACCTTCTTCCTGGGCCGGATGCCCGCCGGGTTGCGCTGGCTCTGCGAGATCGTGACGCTGCTCGCCACGACACTGATGTTTTCCCTGATCCTCTGGTACGGCGCCGAGGTCACCTTCGACGAATGGAAATGGGGCGAGACCTCGCCGGGGATGGGCAACCCGGTGTGGATCTACACGATCTGGCTGCCGATCCTGTCGGCGGCAATCCTGCTGCGGGTCCTGGGGCGGGGCTGGGCACGGCTGATCCGCCCGAAGATCCTGGGGCGCTGAGGGGCCATGCTGGACGCCAACCTCGCCCTGCTGCTGAGCTTCGCGGTGCTGCTGCTGATCGGCACGCCGATTGCCGTGGCGCTGGGGATCGGGGCGGTGGTCGGCATCCTGATCGGGCTGGACCTGCTGGCGCTGGGGATGATCGGCACCAACGCCTATGCGGCGGTGGCGAAATACCCGCTGATCGCCATTCCGCTGTTCATCCTGACCGGCATGATCTTCGAACGCTCGGGCGTGGCGGCGCGACTGGTGACCTTCGCGCAGGCCTGCATCGGCCCGCGCAAGGGGGGGCTGGCGCTGGTCGCGGTGCTGGTCTGCATGATCATGGGCGGCATGTCGGGGTCGGGCGTGGCCGATGCCGCGGCGGTGGCCACGGTGATGCTGCCGTCGATGCTGAAGGCGGGCTACCCGAAACCCTTCACCGCCTCGATCATCGCGGCGTCGGCGTCGACCGCGATCCTGATCCCGCCGTCGATCGCGCTGATCGTCTATTCGGTGATCGTGCCGGGGCTGGACCTGCGCGCGCTTTTCGCCGCGGGGCTGATACCTGGGGTGCTGATGGGGCTGGCCATCGCCGTGCCCGTGGTCTGGCTGAGCCGCCGGCACGGCTTTGGCGCGGGCGAAGGGACCGAGCGTCCGCCCTTCTGGCCGGCGTTGCGGGCGGCGTTGCCGGGGCTGCTGGCGCCGGTGATCATTCTGGGCGGGTTGCGGTCGGGCCTGTTCACGCCGACCGAGACGGCGGTGGTGGCGGTGGCCTACGGGCTGCTGGTCGGTGTGGTGATATACCGCACGATGGGACCGCGCGAGATCTACGCGGTGCTGGCCGACAGCGCCAAGATCTCGGCGGTGCTGATGCTGATCATCTCGCTGGCCGGGCTGTTCGCCTGGGCAGGGGCGACGATGGGGGCGTTCCGGGCGACCGCCGATCTGGTGCTGTCGATCAGCGACAACGAATGGGTGATCCTGGCGCTGGTGATGCTGGTCATGCTGCTGGCGGGGATGGTGCTGGACGGGGTGTCGATCTTCCTGATCGCGCTGCCGCTCTTGATCCCCATCGTGCAGGCCTTTGGCTGGTCCTATGTCTGGTTCGGCGTCGTGATCTCGATCAACATCGCCATCGGTCAGGTCACGCCGCCAGTGGCGGTCAACCTGATGGTCACCGCCAAGATCGCGCGCATCCCGCTGGAGACGACCTTTCGCTGGGTGGGTTGGCTGCTGGTGGCGATGATCGCGGTGCTGGTGCTGATCATCGCATTCCCCGAAATCGCGCTCTGGCTGCCCAGGGTGCTGGGTTATCGCATCACATGAGGTTCGCATGACACAGGCCACGAACGAGATGACCGGCGGCGAGGCGCTGGCCCGCGCCCTGATCGCGCATGGCGCGGGGCCGATCTTCGGCATGGGGGGGTTCCAGTTGCTGCCCTTCTACGATGCCGCGCGGCGGCTGGGATTGCAGCACTACCTGATCAACGACGAACGCTGCGGCGCCTTTGCCGCCGACGCCTATGCCAAGGTGTCGGGGCGCGTGGGGCTGGTCGACGCGACGCTGGGGCCGGGGGCCACGAACCTGGTGACCGGGCTGGTCGAGGCGTTGAACGCGGGCTCGCCCGTGGTGGCGCTGGTCGGCGACACGCATCGCGCGCATGCCTGGAAAAACATGACGCAGGAGGCGCGGCAGGCCGAGATCCTGCGCCCGGCCTGCAAGGAGGTGCTGCGCATCGAGGAGATCGCGCGCATCCCCGAATTGCTGCACCGTGCCTTTGTCGTGGCGACGACCGGCCGGCCCGGCCCGGTGGCGCTGATCGTGCCCGAGGATGTGGCGCATGGCACCTACGGCTTCGCGCCCGAGGATTTCGACGCCGACCCGCGCTACCAGTCCGCGCCCGCCCTGCGCTGCGCACCGGCGGCCGAGGCGGTGGCCGAGGCCGCTTCGATGCTGGCGCGCGCCGAGCGGCCGCTGATCCTCGCCGGCGGCGGGGTGCATCTGTCGCAGGCGGCCGAGGCGTTGCAGGCCTTCGCCGAGGCCGCGCAGATCCCGGTCGCCCACACGATGAGCGGGAAGGGCGCCATCGCCTGCACCTCGGCCCTGTCGGCGGGGCTGTTCGGGCGCTACGACCGGATCGCGAACGGGCTGATCGAGGAAGCCGACTGCCTGCTGGTCGTCGGCTGCAAGCTGGGCGAGATCGCGACCAAGCGCTACACGGTGCCGGCGCCGGGCAAGGTGCTGATCCATCTGGACGCCGTGGCCGAGGAGATCGGGCGCACCTATCGCCCGACCCTGCCGCTTTGGGGGGATGCGCGCGAGGGGTTGCGGGCGCTGCACGCGGCGCTGGGCGACACCCCGGTCGCGCGCGCCGACTGGTGCGCCGAGGTCGTGCGCCGGATGGACACCTGGCGCGAGACGGCGCGGCCGCGGCTGGAAAGCGCCGAGGTGCCGGTCGGCATGGGCCGGCTGCTGGGCACGCTGAACACCGGCCTGCCGGATGACGCCGTGCTGATCGCAGATGGCGGGTTCGCCGCGCATTGGAGCGGGCTTCTTTTCGACCAGAAGCGCGCGGGGCGCGGGTTCGTGCCCGACCGCGGCTTCGCCTCGATCGGCTACGGGTTGCCGGGGGCGATCGGCGCGAAGCTGGCGGCGCCGGGGCGCGCGGTGCTGGCGCTGACCGGCGACGGGGGCTTCAACATGGTGTTGGGCGAGCTGGAAACCGCGCGTCGGCTGGGGCTGGCGGTGACCATCATCGTCGTCAACAACGCGGCGTCGGGCTACGTCAAGGCGCTGCAGCACCTGATGTACGGCGAAGGGGCCTATCAGTCCTCAGACCTGGCCGAGACGGACTATGCCGCCGCCGCCCGCGCGCTGGGCTGCCATGGGCTGCGGGTGGAGCATCCGAATGAGTTGGCCGGCGCGCTGGCACAGGCGCTGGCCAACAGCGGCGCGCCGACGGTGCTGGATGTGGTCGTCACCCGCGATCCGGGGCAGATGCTGCCCGCCGCCGACAGCCGCGCGGTGCAGATGAAGAAGGGCGACCGCGTTGCCTGAATGGGTGCTGCTGGACAGCATCACCCGCGCGGACGCTTCGGCGCGCGGCGCGGTGGTGGTGGCAGGCTCGCATGGCGGGGTCTATCCGGCGTCGCTGGCGCTGAAGGCGGGGTGCCGGGCGGTTATCCTGCACGATGCGGGCGTGGGGCGCGACGGCGCGGGGGTCGCCGGGCTGGGCTGGCTCGAGAGCGCAGGCATGGCCGCCGCCGCGGTCGATCACCGCAGCGCGGAGATCGGGCAGGCGGCGGCGATGCTGGAGCGCGGGCGCATCTCGCACGCCAACCGGGCGGCGCGGGCGCTGGGGGTCGTGGCGGGCATGTCCTGCCGCGAGGCCGTCGAATGTCTGCGGGGGGCGGCGCTGCCCGCCGGCACCGCCCCCGACCTGGCCGAGGCGCGAGAGGTGCTGCACCCCGCGGGCGCGCGGCGGGCGCTGGTGCTGGTCGATTCGGCGGCGCTGGTCGTGGCTGGGGATGCGGGGCGGGTGGTCGTCACCGGCTCGCACGGGGCGCTGTTCGGGACCGACCCGGCGAACGCGCTGCGGGTCGACGCCTTCGCCGCGCTGTTCAACGACGCGGGCGGCGGGGTCGGCACCACCCGCCTGCCGGTGCTGGAGGGGCGCGGGATCGCCGCCGCGACCGTGGCGGCGATGAGTGCGCGGATCGGCGCGGCGCGCTCGACCTGGGAGGACGGCGTGATCTCGGCGGCCAATGCGCCGGCCCGCGCGCTCGGGGCCGCAGAAGGGGTGCCGGCCCGTGATTTCGTGGCGCGCGCACTGTCGACATGAGCCGGTTGATCGGCGGTGCACAATATTGTGCACCCCTGCAACAGATTGATTTAAAACCACGATCAGCCGGCGTTAACCGTAGCGA
>NZ_JADDJF010000120.1 GCF_017811755.1 Pararhodobacter sp. SW119
CGCTGATCTACCAGACGGCCGCCGCCATGGAGGCAGGCAACGATTGCGTGCGCGAGGTTTCCGCAATCAAGGCGCTCTGCGGCGAGCTGGTCAACAAGGTGATGTACGACTGCCAGCAGTTTCACGGCGGATTTGGCTACATGACCGGAACCGAAATCGAACGCATGGTCCGCGACGCCCGCGTTCAGGCCATCGGTGGCGGCGCGACCGAGGTGATGCTCGAAGAGATCGCGAAGCGCCTTTGACAGGAATTCTCAAGTTTGTCCGGGTGCGTCGTCGACGGCGGTCCGGCGCCGCTTCAGGTATGCATAGCGAGATCGCGGAGCAGACCCAGACAAAATTGGTTGGACGTTACTTCATGTGCGCGCCACACGGCCGGTAATTCGCTGGAGCTGTGAAGTGCTCGGCCCAAAGCAGCCTTCTGACCCAATGGGCATGCCGCGGTGCGGCTTCGCCGAAGCGGGCATTCATGCAAGGTGCAGCGAAAACGACCGGCCGGGGTCGGCGACGCGGACATTCCGGTCGTTCGTCGCGGGCGCAAATCTTTGTTCGCAGCTGCCGCATTTCCGGAGCAACCGAAAGCTCTCCGTCGTCCGCGCCTTGGAGGGAGTAGGCGAAATTCCTGCCGGCAAATCACTCGTGACCATCTGCGACAGGGGCGGTGGCCGCTCCACCGAAGGCGCCGTCATGCTTGAAAAGCTTGGCCACCCGGACGCACTCTAGCTCGAGGGCGGCACGACCGGCTGGCGCGCTTCGATGCCAGCGTTGTTTGCTGTGAGGGAACTGGGATCGAACCAGTGGGAGGGTAAACGAACAAGTCGTACGTGAATGAACGCTGGAGCGCCGCTGGCTTGATTGAGCAAGATGCCGTTTCCAGATGCCTCCGGTGGGACGTATCCTCCCATCAAGCGTCGTCGCGAAAGGCCGACAGATGAAAGGCGACGGCTTCTTCGACCTCGGGAAAACCACGCTCGCGAACCTCTTCTGGTGTTTCGCCAGCCAGAACGCGCAGCACCGTATGGACGCTCCGCGAGAGCGCCTCAAGCTGATAGCCGCCCTCGAGCACAAGCGTCAGACGGCCCTCGCAGTGCTTGTCGGCGATGTCCTGCACGATCCCGGTCATCGCCGAGAACCCCTCATATCCGACATTGAGCGCGAAGTCGGCGCGATGGGCGTCGAATCCAGCCGAAACCAGCACGAAGTCGGGTTTGAACCAGTCGGCCGCCGGTTGCAGCACCTCGCGCATAGCCTTCACAAAGGCTGCATCGCCAGCGCCTGCGGGCATCGGCACGTTCACCGTGGCGCCCTCGCCAAGCCCGGCACCGACCTCACCGATCAGGCCAGATCCGGGATAGAAGGGCGCCGCGCGGTGAATGTCGAAGAACAGGACATCTGGACTGGCCCAGAAGATTTCCTGCGTTCCGTTACCGTGGTGCGCGTCCCAGTCGATGATCAGAATCCGGGTGAAGCCGAGTTCGGCCTGCGCATGGGCAGCAGCGACGGCGACGTTGTTGAACAGGCACGAACCACGCGCCCGAACAGACTCGGCATGATGCCCGGGCGGGCGCACGAGCGCAAAGGCGCTGTCGGTGAGACCGTTTGCCACCGCCTCGACCGCCGCGATGGAGGTTCCAGCTGCGATTTCGGCGGCCTCAACGCTTCCGGGAGAGACGGCGGTCGTGTCCACGTCGAGCCAGACGCTTCGCCCGCGTAGCTTGTAGATGCTGTCGAGATAGCCAGAGGTATGGACCCGCGCCAGTTGCTCGCGGCTCGCGCTGCGGCCTTCGGCATGTTCGAGGCCTGCGATCGGCTCGGCGACCAGTAGATCGCGGATCGCTATCAACCTTTCGGGTCGCTCTGGAAAGTTCCACTTCACTTCCAACCCGTTCAGGATATCTCGCACACGACGCTCCAACCGCCCGGGCGAAAAGGTATCCTGCACCTGCGGGCGGTGCTGCAACATCCGCTCGTCAAACAAAGCCAGAGCTCGGCGGCTTGCCACAAGTCTCTCCTGTTTGAGAGAGAGCATGCCGCAGCTGCGACCCAGATGCCACCCTCCCTTAGCATCGAGTGCACTGCCTTGTTTGCTCGCACCCCTCCGATCGAAGTAACCGTCCGGCCCAGAGCCACCTCCAGTCACCGTCAGCAATGCTGCACCGCGGCTCGTCGTTGCTGACTTTCGCTGCACCTGCGTTCGAACTGGGAGGGATACAAACTTACATGGTGCGAACGGGTCTGCCTATCGGTTTACTTCGGTTGAAGTGAGGCGCAATCGTTGGGTGTCGTGCGCATGGACCGCGGCGCAAAATGGGAAAAGACGATGACCGGAACCTGTCTGTGCGGCGCAGCGAGCGTCACAATCGAAGCGAAGCCCGATTTCATACACGACTGCAACTGCGATCTCTGGCGCAAGTCAGGTGGCGCTTGGGGGTATTTCTCGTCATCGCAGGTCCGGACCGACGGGCCAACCTCGTCGGTGATGCGCAACGACAAAGCGGACCCCGCCGCAGAAGTGCATTCGTGCCGGTCCTGTCACACCACCATGCATTTCGTGATCGCCAAGTCATTCCAGAACCAACACGGTCCGATCGACATGGTAGGCGTCAACATGCGCTTGTTCGAACTGCACGAACTCGACGGCATCGAAGTCCGTTTCCCCAATGGCAAAGATTGGCCAGGCGTG
Organism: Pararhodobacter sp. SW119; assembly: GCF_017811755.1. Taxonomy (GTDB): domain Bacteria; phylum Pseudomonadota; class Alphaproteobacteria; order Rhodobacterales; family Rhodobacteraceae; genus Pararhodobacter. The sequence continues at coordinate 2,684 of NZ_JADDJF010000120.1, forward strand.
GGAGCCTTCGAGTACCGTCGCCCCGCGGTGACGATCGACAGGCAGAAAGGCTGGTAGGGCTGAGATAACTACTACGATCCGACGGGAGACGGAGGTAAAGACGGCCCTCAGTTACCCTTCCGCCTCGTTGAAGTGCCGCAGTGCGGCTTTCCGGAACCGGCCGTTCGGTGCCGCACCGGCGGTGGCGGGTTAGGATAACGGACCGCTGGTCATGGCAGTACTCCTTTCGCGTTTCGCGATAGCCTTAAATCCTGGCGAGCCCATCGCGACGCGTTTTATGAGTGATGCGGCAGGAAAGCCGCCCACGGCGTGGAGGTCACTGCATAGCATCATCTGCCCATGCATCTGCTTGAGTTTACCAGGGTGCCCCCCCCGAAAAATTACCGGCTTGTT
>NZ_JADDJF010000121.1 GCF_017811755.1 Pararhodobacter sp. SW119
GGACCTGGCGGAGAATGCTCTTCGGCGGTGGATGCGTGAAGCGACGGTGGCGCCCGCCACTGCCTTCCCCGGCGATAGCCAGCAACGCCCCGAACTGGCCGAGATCGCGGCCCTGAAGAAAGAGGTCGCCCGGCTCAAAGCGGAGCGTGACATCCTAATAAAGGTCGCGGCTTACTTCGCGCGGGAAGCGACATGACGTTCGCGTTCGTTGCGAAGCATCGGCATATCTGGTCGGTCAGCTGGATGTGCGACGTGCTGGGCGTCTCTCGGTCGGGCTTCCACGCCTGGCTCAGGCGACCGATCAGCGCCCGGGCGAGCTACGACGCGAAGCTCGTCGTGGAGATCGACAAGAGCTTCAAGACCAGCGATCGCACCTATGGCGCCCATCGGGTCTGGCGCGATGTGCTCGAGAACGGGCTGGCCTGGGGGCTGCACCGGATCGAGCGACTGATGCGGCAGAACGCCATGAGGGCGCGGCCAAAGCGGCGCGGCAAGCCCAAGGTCGATGGCGAACGGTCGGTGATCGCCGACAACATCCTCGACCGCAATTTCCAGGCCGACCGACCGAACCAGAAGTGGCTGGCCGATTTCACCTACATCTGGACCGCCGAGGGCTGGCTCTAAGTCTCGGTCGTGCTGGACCTGTTCTCACGACGCGTCGTCGGCTGGTCGATGAAGGCGGACCGGGACGCCTCACTGGTCACGGATGCGCTGATGATGGCGGTCTGCCGTCATGCGTCGCCTCGTGGTCGTCGCAAACACGCTACTGGCTGAAGCCTTCCTCCGTATTTGGCAGGCAGCGCGCTTCGGATCGGGAATGCCAGAATGCGTCGATATGGTCTTTCGAGACGTCGATGCCGATGGTATCTTTCGCCATCTTTTCTTTCCACCTTTGCTTGTCGTCCGGGCCCGCAGCCCACGTATCCGTTCAGGTCGTCAGAAAAGACGGGGGCTCGTCAAACTCGACCGCGGTCCTGAAAGACCAAGCTCCGCACGACGCCACCCCCGCCGCTGCCCCGCAGTTTGCGGTGCTGGGCAGCGGCTCCTTTTTGCCTCAGGAGCCGCGAATTCCATAAAACAAGCTCCGCCATCGTAAAATAAGCTGACGCCTTGCGAAGGATCTCGTTCGCCTGGCGCAGTTCGCGGTTCTCCCGCTCCAATGTCCTCATCTTCTCGGCCATCTCGGTAGGGACGAGTGCGCGCCGGCCGCTGTCGACCTCGGCCTTCTTGACCCAGTCGTTCAGCGTCTGCGGCGTGCAGCCGATCTTCGCAACAATCGACATCACCGCCTGCCAGCGCGACCGATGTTGGGCCTCGTTGTCGAGAACGAGCCGCACTGCCCGCTCGCGCACTTCAGGGGGAAACTTGTTCGTGGTCTTGCTCATGATGCTCCATCCTACTCAGGAGTTGGAGCCTCCGGCAAACCCGGTGCGGTTCAGATTCATCAACTGCCGTCGCCTCAGCAAATCAAAGCCTCCGCAATCGGTCAATTTGCGACAGATCCGAGGGTCACTGAAAGCAAATCTTCCCGGCATCGAGCAAAGAGTTACGATTGACCGCCTAATGTTTCGAAACTAAACCGAACACGGAGACCTGCGAGACAACCGCGAGGTCCTTGTGAGGGAGAGCCCGTGAATACGGCAATGCTTGAGGCGTTTGTACAAGTCGCTAAGCTGGAAAGCTTTTCTGGTGCTGCTAAGGAATTGGGAATATCTAAGGCGCAGTGTAGCAAACTTGTGGCGAATCTAGAGAAGATTCTAGGGACGCCACTTTTGGAACGGACAACCCGTCGGGTTCGCCTAACGCCAGTGGGTGCCTGTTACCTTTCTGATGTAGAGTTTGTAATCGACGATCTGAAGGCTGCAAACACTCGTGCCGCCCAAGGCTGTGTTCCGGTCCGGGCTCGGATAAGAATCGCGGCGCCAGCCTGCGTTTCAACGTTGTTTCTCTGGCCGATTTTCGAGAGTCTTATGAAGGTAGAGGCTGAACTTAAGTGGCGTCTGGTGGTATATGACTCCTGGTCTCCGATCAAATCGCGATCACTTGATTGCGCGATCGTATTCCACGGAATCGAAGTTCCTGATGCGGTCGTTCTGCGGGAACATGCCGTGCCAAGCGTGCTTGTCGCGCGGGCCGATTACCTCTCCCGTCGAGGCAGTCCAATCCACCCCCGGGAACTGATTTCTCATTCGTTCTTTCTCCAACGGGGGCTAGTGCAAGGATTGAACTTGCAGTTTATTGGTCCCGACGGATCCGGCGGCATGCAGAGAATCGAACCGATTTTCTCCGCTGGGGACGGGCGGCTTGTGCGGGATGCAGCACTTGCAGGGCAGGGAATTGCGCTGCTGCCAGATTACTTGGTCAAGGGAGAGTTAGCAACGAACCAGCTTGTCAGGGTTCTTCCGGAATATGCTCTTGCGCCACAGCGGCTCCGGTTTCTGCGACTTTCGGGGGACGACCGACGGCCCGAGGTCCGGTCATTTTTTAAACTCGTAGCAGGCCTTGAAATCTGGGGGCCTAATGGCGAGGCTGACTCGGAAACGCCCGACAGAGAATGGACCATTCCGGGAACAGAAACAGATCAGACCAGAGCACTTTAGCCCCGTTTTTTGATTGGGCTCTGATGATGGGTTGGGTAGCTCGAACTATGTCAGAATCTGGGTGACGCGGCGTGATCATGCGGCGCGTCTTTGGTTGGCATCGGTTTGAACGACGCCGTCGGTGAATTTGACGCATTCGATGACGTGTGGCAACTGGATTGTTCCATTGAACTTCCGCCATTTTTTTGACGCGGCGCTGAGCCGGATGAAGACCATGAACTTCGCGGTCTTTTGCTGTTGATTTGCACCTAGAACTGAGTCGGGTTTTTCACCGAGAAGTGAGCCACATCTCATTAGGGCACCTCGAAAAATTGCCCTGACCTTGCCGCCGCAGTATGAGAGCCGAGGTGTTCCGCGGCTTAGA
>NZ_JADDJF010000122.1 GCF_017811755.1 Pararhodobacter sp. SW119
GGAGCCCTTCGGCCTGGCGCAGCTCCTGCGGGGTCAGGCGGGCAAGCAGGCGGCCGAATTCGGCCGGATCGAAGCGGGGCATGGCAGGTCTCCTTGGGGCCTGGGAGCCTCAGCATACCTCACTGACACATCAGAACAAAGTGCGAACCAACACGGTTTGCTGACACCTCCGAGAGACGGATGATCTCGTGGCTCAATTCGAGATAGCGGACCGGTTCGATCATGGCATCGCCCGAAACTTCGCTACCTATACCCACCCTGCCCCCTTAAGGAGTTTGCTATGACACAGCCCCCCAAGCAACTCGGCTTGATTTTCAGCAAAAACCTGCTATAATCGCCGCTATTCAACCGAAAAACTATGTGAATTAATTCGTCTCTTCACAGCAACGCGAGCCAGAACATGACAAGTGCATGGCTAGAAGATGTTGACCGCACCAAACAAGTCAAGACACACGGCTCGCTGAAAGCAAGCTATATTGTTCTGCACAATACTATGGGCGGACGGGTAACAAGTTCAATCGATCACCTAAACAACCATACAAACGGCTTCGGATATCACATACTAATTGAGCGAAATGGCAGCGTTTTTCAGACCGCAGCGCTCGATCGCATCACTCGTCATGCCGGGTTGAGCAACTGGCGCGGATGGGACAGTCTCAACAGTTTTTCAGTCGGGATTAGCTTAGCCAATTATGGGCCGCTAAGGTATAGGAAAACGCACTATGAGAACGAATATGGCAGGCGAATGCCCGATGACTCCGCATTGCCTGGACCTGTGCCCCATTATAATGGAGCAAGGAACTACGAAATAGCCAGTTGGGAGCGTTACCCTGCTGCTCAAGTTGATGCTTGTTTGCGGATCTGTCGGGAAATCGTTGACCGAATGTCGATCCGAGACATAGTGCGGCATGACGACGTATCGATAGGACGGAAATTCGATACTGGGCCGGCTCTGTCATTATCTCCCTTTTCCAAACTCGTGGGTGACAGATCTGCTGAGCTTGTAAACACTTGGAAGGTTGTGACGCCCAACGATACTCTGACAGTGCGCGCGCACCACAGTCGACATGGAAAGCCGCTCGGCACCTTGCCGGATAAAACCGAAGTATATGTCCTTAGCAAATCCTACCAATGGATTAGCAACCGATGGCGCATTGGAAAATGGTGGCTCATCAGTCTAGACGGGCTAGAACGAACGGGCTTTGTTCACTCTGATTTCCTCGAGTTCGCGGAACCTTATGCCTAAGCTGCAGCAAACTAAAGAGGTAAGACGCGCGAACAAACTAAAAGACCATTTCACTCGACAAAGGAAATCAGTGAGCATCTGATGGTTTTCAATTTTGTGCCTGCTGACGCTTCTGAAGCGTGTCTCGAATCTAATTGGAGGCGCTCCGCTCCGGGATCGATAGAACCATGGCATGTGACAATAGGCAGAAGTAAGAATGTCAGAAATTGGCCCCGATAATCACTCAGCCGCCCGCCAAGATGTTCCGCCGAAACATCCCGAGCCCCCGCACATCTTCGGCTCCTTGGCAGGGCTTATGTCTGTCGTCTTATGCACATTGTTCGGGTTTGCCGTGCTATATCTCGTTCATCAACAGCTCATGCGAATTGATGGAACGCCAACGCTTCCAAGCGATTCTTTCTTTTCGATACAGAATGCTGGGGTGACTCAATCGCAAGATCAACTTGAGATTGCGGGACGCATAGCGCTTGAGGCCGATTCCCAACGACTTCGAACGATGCGCGCCCAGAGCCTCGCGGGCGCGCGCCTTACAATCCAGATTATTGCCGAATTGATTAGCCTAGTATTAGTGGTTCTTGGGGCAGCGCTAGTTTTTTCTAGAATTCGTGCTGCTGAGCGCGAGCGCTTCGAATTGGCTCGCGGAGGTTGGTCTGTGGTGCTTGGATTTACGTTTCCCGGCTTGCTTCTGTGCTTTCTGGGCACCGCAACTATTTTCTGGGCGCTAAACATATCGGTTCATCCAAATGTTAATGTGAGCACGCGCGACGGTGCGATTTATCTAATCGGCGCCGCCGCCCAACAGAGTTCAAACTCTCAATCTGCGCTGGAAGCCTTTTGTCGCTTTTCAGATCCTGAAGCTCCCCAATGCGAGGAAATAAATAGATGAAGCGCTTTCTCTTTATAGCGTATTTTCTTGTTGTTCCCATGTGCGCATTCGCGCAGGATAATAATGAGGTTTATTCGATGTGCCAGGATAAACTCATCGAGGAACCTGATGATGCCTTCTGCAATGGCTATACACTGGGATATATTGCGGCCTTAGGGGAGGTTGGCACTTTCGGGATTGACATCGGCACTTTTGGGAGAGGGGCAGAGGCACCAGCGATTTTTTTCTGGCAGGACGGCGCTTTAGAAGAACAAAATGGTGCAATTATCTCGGTCCTTGCTCCAACCAACCCACGGGCCGGTTCGCCTGAAGGATTGCCCGCAGGTGAAGCGTTTCTTTACCGGCAGTATAGCGTAGAAGAGTTCACGGCATCGGGTTTTGCTGAAATCTATGGCATAGGGCAAAGCCCAGAAGAAATCGCTGAAACGCTCTCTCAGACCGATGTTGACTCCCGCTATCCGCGCGCGTTGGGACGTGCCGCGGAGTTTTTCAACTTTGAAGGGCCATCTAATTTAGCAATTGTCCCACCGGTTGACGTCGATCAGTCGGTTCGAAGCCTTGAGCAACGAGGGAATCGGTTTTGAAAATCGGCAGTAGTTGCTTGCCGCTTTGCTTGCTCCCACAACAAGTGTGGAACGCGATGAAGAGCGGGAAGGAAAGTACTCACTAATCAGCTGGCACTCCGGCGCTACGCGCCTTCGTTCCAGCTGTCGTTCGCCAGGGGAAACCCCTGGACCCCAGCGCCGCTTCGCGCCGCCAGGGAGGACGCGCCGCTCTCCCTGACCCTCTCGGGGCCTTCAGCCGGAGC
>NZ_JADDJF010000123.1 GCF_017811755.1 Pararhodobacter sp. SW119
GAGGCGCTGCCACAGATTGTCTGGACGGCGCGTCCGGATGGGACGGTTGACTGGGTCAACAGCGAGTTTCTGCGCTACACCGGGTTCAAGGAAATCGATCCCGCGACCGGGGACTGGCTGCTCGCGGTGCATCCCGACGATCGCGAGCCGACCCTGGAAGTCTGGGCGCAGACCATTGCGCGTGGCAAGCCCTACCGGACGGACTTCCGCATCTGGTGCGCGGCGGAGAATCGCTGGCGTGCCCATCTGGTCGATGCGCGTCCCCATCACGACGGAGAGGGCCGGGTTCTTCGCTGGTTCGGGATCGCCACCGACATACAGGAAATTCGCGACGCCGATGCCGAGCGCGAAACCGAACTGCGGCTCAGAGCGGTCGAAAGCCAGATTCTGGAACAGGTCAGCGCAGGTGACGAGATCGCGGTGATCATTGAGAGCATCTGCGCGAAAATGGGCAGTATCCTCGACGGAGCCCGGGTTTCGGTCGCGCTGGTCAGCGAAGATGGTCAGCGACTGGAGAAGTGGTTCGCGACGGATCTGCCGGACGCGTGGTGCCGCGCCGTGGCGAACCTGCCAGTGGCCGAGGGTGAAGGCGCCTGCGGCACGGCCGCCCATCGCCGTGCGCCTGTCATCTCGGCCGACATTGCCCGCGATCCGCTCTGGAGAGCGTATCGCGACCAGGCGCTACAGCACGGACTGGCTGCCTGCTGGTCGCTGCCCGTGCTCGATGCCGCGGGACGACCGATTGCGAGCATCGCCTGCTATTTCGATCACCCCTGTGCCGCGACCGACGGGCAGCTGGTGCATTTGCGCCGTGTCGGCGCGTTCATCCGCACCGCCATCGAACATGCGCGCGCCCGTGACCGCCTGCATGCCAGCGAGCGGCGTTATCGTAGCCTTTTCGACCTGCTGCCCATCGGGATCTCTGAAAGGGACATCTCGGCCGTGCAGGCCATGATCCGCGATCTGAAGGCGGACGGGGTGACGGATCTGGCCGCCTGGCTCGATGCCAACGAGGATTTTATCGACCGGGCATCGCAGTCGATCCGGTGTCTCGACGCCAACCGCGCCGCGCTCGAGCTTCGCGATGTGGAGAACCTGGAAGAACTGTCTCTGAAGATCGCCGGACTGAGGCGCACTCCGACATTCCGTGCCTCGGTCCGCAAGCTGCTACTGTCGATCTTCAACGGAGAGTCCAGCTTTGAGATGACCTATTCGCTCACGCGCCGCGACGGTTCGCTCGCCGAAATCCATCTCCGAAATTTTCTGCCCGACCCCAACGCCGGCCGACTGCTGGCCACCGGTCTCGACATCACCGAGCAACGCCGCGCCGAAGAACGTTTCCGCCACGTCGCCCAAGCGTCGAGCGATTTCATCTTCGACCGTGACTTCGCCAGCGAAACGACCTGGGTCAATGACGCGGCGACCTGGCTGCCGGATTATCCGGCCGGGCCCTGCGAGGTTCCACGCAGCGCCTGGGTGAACAGTGTTCATCCGGACGACAATGACGAGATCCTCAGACAGATCGATCTCGCGGTCAGCGGCGGTGCGGGGTCCTGGGAGGGTGAGTATCGCCTCCGGCTCCATGACGGCTCGTATATTCCGGTACGGGAACGGTCGAGCATCACTCGCGACGATACCGGCGCGCCGGTGCGGATGATCGGCAACATAATCGATCTTTCGGAGCAGAAGGCGCTGGAGGCGCAACTGCGCCAGGCACAGCGCCTCGATGCGGTCGGACAACTGACCGGTGGCATCGCGCATGACTTCAACAACCTGCTGACGGTGATCCTGGGCAATGCCGAAATGCTGCGCGACGCGCTTCCAGCCGATAGTCGCGCTCAGGCGATGGCCGGGCATGTCCTCGCCGCCTCCGAGCGCGCCGCCGAACTGACCCAACGCCTGCTGGCCTTCGCGCGCAAGCAGCCGCTTTCGCCCGGGCATTTCGACCCGAATGTGCTGGTCGAGGGGATGCGGATGCTGGTCGAACGCTCGATCACCCCGGCGATCACGCTGGAACTCGATCTCGCCGAGGGCGCCGGGCCGGTCCGTCTGGACCGCGCGATGTTCGAAAGCGCACTGCTCAACCTCTGCGTCAACGCTCGCGACGCCATGCCGGAGGGCGGCACCCTGCGTATCGAGACCCGCGCCGTGGCGCTGCCCGAAAGCGATGAGACCGACGCCCCGCCCCCGGGCGCCTATGTGCGCATCACCGTCTCGGACACCGGAACCGGGATGGATGCCGATACGATGGCCCGCGCCTTCGAGCCCTTCTTCACCACCAAGGGTACCGGCGCGGGGAGTGGTCTGGGCCTGAGCATGGTCTACGGTTTCGTCCGCCAGTCCGAGGGACATATCCGGATCGATAGTACCCATGGAAAAGGCAGCGCGATCGAGATCCTGTTGCCCCGTTCCGACATCGGCGCCGAGGCCGATGATACAGAGGAGTTTGAGCCAACCTTGGAAGCAAATGTCGCGAGGGCGCGTATCCTGATCGTCGAGGACGAGCCTCTGGTCCGCGAATACACCAAAATGACCGTCGAATCCCTTGGCTACCGCGCTGAGGCCTTGCCGCAGGCCGCCCCGGCGCTCGATCTGCTCAAGTCCGGCGAAGGGTTTGACCTTCTGCTGTCGGATATCGTCATGCCGGGCGGCATGAGCGGACGGCAACTGGCGGACGCTGCGCTGTCCCTCCACCCTGATTTGCCGGTTCTGCTGGTATCGGGTCATTCCGAGGAGATGACCGCACCGGACGACCGCATTGATCCACGCATTGGCTTTCTGCGCAAACCGTTCCGCAAGCGTGAACTGGCCCACCGGCTCGCCGAGCTTCTCGGTACATGAACGTATGTTTGTCCAAACACTTCGCCGCGCCGACCATTGTTTGTTGCCTTGAGAGCTGAATCATCCATCATCCAACCTGGAGATGTCAGATCGTCGC
>NZ_JADDJF010000124.1 GCF_017811755.1 Pararhodobacter sp. SW119
AGCCGCGGCAATGCGTATCAGCGACCCGTTAAGGAGCGCATTGTTTCGTGGTCCCGGCTGTGTTAACATAGTGTTAATATATGATTTGAATTGCGTACTAGGTGCGCGATGGTCCACGTATTTTTTCGCTTTGTGGTTCGGGATCACGGGAGCGGAGCCATGCAGGAAGAAGTGTCCAAATTTGCACAATTAAGCATCGCGACAGGCGGAGGCGCTGCGCCCTCGCCGAAGCCAAACAAGGGCGAGACCGACCCGCTTGGCGACAAGATCGGCAAGATCTACGTCAAGACCGACCGGTTCATGATCTACATTGCCGACAGAAGCGCGCGGGACTTCGGGCGGCTGCGACTCTTGCTTTTCGCGTTGACATACGACGAGTGCGCTGACCTGCGCGAGAAGCTCTGCCCGACGGTGGGGCCGATCACGCGGATCACGGATATGGTCTGCGGCATGAAGCCGAATCGCTTCGTCGTCTGGCAGGCCGAGGCCTTCGAGTCCTTCACCGAGCGCTGCCTCACATTCATGGCCAAGGCTATGCAGATGGCACTCGAGGGAAACTCCGACCGGGCGAGCGAAATGCTCGAAGGTCTGCGTCAAGAAGTGGAGTCGCGCCGCGACAGCGCCAATCGGATGCGGTACATTTTCGCGAATGCCGCCGCATTGACGGCGATTGTTGTTGCTTGGGCGGCTGCCCAGTTCTGGGGCGGCGCAGATTCTGGCGTCATCGTGGCATTCTTCACTGCAAGCGCTACCGCCCCCGTTTCGCTACAACTGCAATATCTCGACGTGTTGTTGTTTGGCGCCCTCGGTGCGTTCTTCTCGGTCTCCATCGGCCTGAAGGATGTCCGCGTCAACCACTCGATAACCCTGTCCGAGATGTTGTACGCAGGTTTTATCAGGGTGCCCGTCGGGATCATTGCCGCTATCGTTGTCATCGTTTTGATCTCCGGCGGCTGGATCCTGAACAATTTGTCCGATGCGCTTAGACCCTGGGCGTACCTCCTGTTTGGCTTCATTGCCGGGTTCAGCGAACTTTTCGTTCCCAACGCGTTGAAACAGGTCGAGACCGGCACAAACGTCAAGCCACCCGATTCTAGGGTCATCGATACCGAAAGGCCGCCCACATGATAGCGTCGTTGCCTGCCGGACTACGCAACTAGCCTGCGCAGACAGAGAAATCTCGCCGACTATTGCCGTCTTTGCTCCGTCGGCGGACGCTGGGGCGAAGAATATTGATATCAAATACCCAACACAAATAGCGGCCTGGCTTTTTGTCGCAGTTCTCGGCGCTGACAAGGTTTACCCCAGTTCCATATTTTCAGGTAGTTATTCATTTTTAGTGCCAAGTGCGGTTGGGTTGATATTTGTGGCTGTCGGTTACCCACAAATAAGCTTGGCACTCACGGCAATTGAAGAATGCCATTCGGAATGCAAGCCATTGGTAGTCGAGAAGGAGCTTTAGGTTGCCGCGCTGGAGGTTCAGAAAATCGTTGCCGCCGATGTGGCATCAAAAAATCCCGCGTATGTTGGACAGCGCACATGAATGAATGCGACGCTCTTACAGCAACTTCGGCTCAAGGCTTTCGAGAGTTCCGCGTAGCCGTGCTCGTCCTGCACGGTGTGGGCCAGCAGGACCGGTTCGAGACCCTGGCCTCCTTCGCCGCAGGTTTGGCGGAGGCAGCCGGAGTGGAAGAGGTCACGCGCACGCCACTGCTCATCGACGACAAGCTTGAGAGTGCGCTGACCGTGGATTTGCCCGGCGTCAAGGTCGATCTCATCGAATACTATTACCAGCCGCTCATGCAGCGCAAAGTGGGCCTCTCGGACGTGACACGCTGGTTGGTAGAAACCGGTTTTCACATCCGCCGGCTGTACCGGGAGTATGACTTCAAGTCCGCGGACCCACAGGGCGCTCGCGCTGCACGACCTCCTCCCAACGGCGACTTCCTCAAGCTCCACTACATGCTCTATCAGCAGGGCAACCGGATCGCGGTCTGGTTCCTCTGGAGCTTGGCCTGGCTCATCGATCTACTGGAGCATTGGCGCGACATACCCCTAACTCCATTGGTGCGGGTGCCGCTACGCTACTTCCTGGGCCGCTTCATTGATCCGGTGCTGAAGGAAGTGGCTGGCGACCTCATCCTCTACACGGCCTTCGATCCCAAGCTGTCACTGAGTTCTGTGCGCGATGAGGTTTTGAAAGGCTGCATAGAGCGGCTTGAAACCATCATCCGCTGCGAGAAGGAGGGGGAGCCGCGCTACCGCCAAGTCTTCGTGGTTGGGCACTCGCTGGGCAGCGTAGTGGCCTATGACGCGGTTAGCCGGATCGCCATGCGCACGGACTACGAACGGGTGACCGGCTTGAAGAGCGCACCCGTGCTCACCACCGAAGAGGTCGCGCGCCTCGGGGGCCTAGTGACTTTTGGTTCCCCTCTCGACAAGATCGCGCTGATGTTCTGGCCTCGCTTTGAGGAACCGGCGAGCAACGATGCCTCGAATTTTATTGAGTGGCAAAAGCGGCGGACGGCCTATCGGCAGGGACTGCTGGCGCACTTTCACGGCATCCGTGGTCTGAGTGAAGCACTTAGGCTGCCGGCGTCAGTGAGGCAGCCGCCGACCGGCAGCTTCGCCGACCTCCCCTGGCTGAACGTCCACCACCCAGACGACTTGATCGCTGGGCATCTGGACGCCTTCGCTGGGGTCGAAAACTTGCAGCTCGACCAAAAGATCGAGGCTACATTTGCGGCCACGCGCACCGCCGAAGCGCACGGGATCTACTGGTCGGACCCGGCGATCTACAATTGGCTGCGAAGTCGCTTCACCGTAAGCGGTGCGTGACCACCGTTTGAGCTTTAGA
>NZ_JADDJF010000125.1 GCF_017811755.1 Pararhodobacter sp. SW119
ATCTTCGCCACTCAATTCAACGGCAACACCCGCTTCGATATTCTGACCGCGCTCTATGCCGTCTGGCACCGCCAGCCCGAACTGTTCGAGTGGCCTGTGGATCCTGATGGCCGGGTGCGCTTCAAGCTGGACCGCATCGCACCGCTGAATGGCTTTGCCGCGCACAATGCCCATGACGCGCTCGGCGATGTCGAGGCGACCATCCACATCGCCCGCCAGATCGCCCAGCGCGCGCCGGGACTCTGGGCAAAGCTGCTCGCCAACCGCGACAAGGCGCATGTCAAGGCCAGCCTTGCGACCTTCCAGCCCATGGCGCTGGTCGAGCGGTTCGGGGGTGGCCTGCCGCGCACAACCGTCGGCTGCTTCTGCGGTACCTCGGCCAGCAACCCCAATCAGGCGGCATTCTTCGATCTGGATGCTGCCGATCCGACTGACTTGCTCACGGCCGATGACGCTGCGGTCTTCGCCGCCGTGGATACCACTCCCAAAGTCATCCGGGCCTTCTCCATCAACAAGTCGCCCGGCTTGCTTTCCGTCGCCGCGCCGTGCGCCGAGCAGCTGCGCCGTGCAGCGGTGATCGCCCATGCGCCCGAGTTCCGGGCGCGGGTGGGGAGCGCTCTCGCCGCGCGCTTCCCCGAAGACCCCGCTGCACCCACGCCTCCAGTTGAGAAACAGATCTATGGCGGCTTCTACAGTCACGCCGATAAGACGCTGCTCGCGGAGTTCCAGCGCGCGAATTGGCCCCGACGCCAGGAGATCGTCGCCACCCTCGCCGATCCCCGTCTGCGCCAGCTTGGTCGCCGGCTGGTGGCGTTTCACGCGCCCGAGCTGCTCTCAGTCGAGGAGCGCGGGCAGTACCAGGCCTGGCTGCGGGAGCGCTGGTCAGCGCCGGATGTGCCGGAGACCGTATGGACAACGAAGGACCGCGCCCACAGCGCACTGGACGAAATGCGGGAAGACGATGGGATCGATCCGGGGCTGGTAGACGAGGTCGAAGCCTACCTGCTGCGATACTGCTCAGTCGAAGAGTCAGCTTGAGGTGGTGGTTTCTGTGTTCTCGCGCGTACCGATGCGATCACGCGGTAATCCCATTCTAACGAGCCGAGACCATGCTCCGAATAATCCCTCGTTGGTGGTTCTGTTTTCGTTTGATTATCAAACCTGTCGCCGCTAGGGTGCGCACAGAAAGTGGGTGAGCACAGTTCGCATGCCCATCAGGCAGTCGGAGAGAGCGGCGTGGGTGACGAAAGAGCTGAACTGCGCTGGGGCATCGAGCAGCGCCTTGAGTTCATCGAGTTCCGCCTGTTCTGGGAGGGACATGTGAACCGAAGCGATCTGATGGACCAGTTCGGGGTTTCAGTGAACCAGGCGTCCACCGATCTGAATCGGTAAATCGGTTTCGCGCCTGAAAACATGATCTACGACAAGAGCGCACGGACCTATGTCCGCGGCTCAGGCTTCAAGCCGCAGTTCCTTGAGCCGGACGCAAGCCGTTACCTCTCTCAACTGCGCTCCGTCGCAGACGGGATCCTCGATCGCGAGGACTCCTGGATCGCTGATCTCCCGCCATACGCATCAGCCCCAACGCCCGTGCGCGGTGTAAACCCCGCAACGCTGCGCTCGGTCGTCGGCGCCATCCGCCGGTCTGAGTCGATCGAGGTAAAGTACCAGTCCCTGTCCAGCCCGGAGCCGCGCTGGCGTTGGATAGCACCTCATGCCATCGCCTTTGACGGCTTCCGATGGCACACCCGCGCATTCTGCCTGACAGACGCGATCTATAAGGACTTCCTGCTGTCCCGGATACTCGACATCCGTGGGGCGCGCGAAAGCGAGACGTCGCCGGCCGATGACCGCGACTGGCATTCCGAGGTGACGCTGGAGGTAGGCCCGCACCCCGACCTCTCCGAAACCCAAGCGAAGGTCATCGCGCTCGACTACGGCATGCGGAGCGGCAAGGCGAAGATAAAGGTTCGGCGCGCGCTGCTGTACTACGCGCTGAAGCGCCTCGGACTGGATACCGCTCCAGAGGCGCGCGCGCCCCGTGACCAGCAGATCGTCCTCATCAATCGCGACGAGGTCATCGGTAGGATGCAAGAAAGTCGTGGTCAGGAGGCGACGGCATGAGATGGCCTACCGAGTATTGCTACATCACCGATTGCAAACCGATCTTTTCTTGCGAGGAGCGTCACATTGGGTAAGCAAGCCGCATTCAAGACGAACCCGGTCAGCCTCGAGGAGCTTCTGCGTCAGTGCGGAAACGGCAAGATTCAGTTGCCGGACTTCCAACGCAGCTGGGTCTGGGACGAGGAGCGCATCAAGGGGCTTATTGCTTCGATTTCGCAGGCGTTTCCGGTCGGTGCCTTGATGACGCTTGAGGTGAAGCAAGGCGCAGCAGACACGTTCGCGCGTCGACCGATCCAAGGCGCAGATTCAGCAGTCGGGAACAGCGCGCCTGAACAGCTCCTGCTGGATGGCCAACAGCGCATGACCTCGCTCTACCAAACCTGCCTGCGTCGCGAGGTAGTTCGGACTGTTACCCCCCGGCTCAAGCTGGTGGATCGCTGGTTCTACATCGACATCCGCAAGGCGATGGACCCTG
>NZ_JADDJF010000126.1 GCF_017811755.1 Pararhodobacter sp. SW119
AACTCCAGTTGTTCCGGTTGCTGTCGCGTCAGGCCTGTCGTTGTTGTTGGTCCAATTCGCGTGACGTGCTGGTGGAGGGTTGCGAGAAGGTCCAGCGCCCGCCGCGGGCTTGTGGCATTGCCCCTGGCTTTCAGCCGCATGCGCATGACGCGGTAAAGCACCAGGGCGAGAAAGCATATCAGGGCATGGGCACGGATGCGGTCGGGCAGCCGGTGGTGGACCGGCGCGATCTCGATGTCGGACTTGAGGACGCGGAAGCCGCGCTCGATGTCGGCCAACGCCTTGTAGCGCGCGACGGCGTCGATGGCAGTCAGGTCGGGGGCGTTGGTGACCGGGCGCTTACTGCCCGCTTGCTGCAAGGTCCGGTAGACTGTTGGCCTCGAAACCGAGAAGAGTTCTGGCCACGAGCCGGTGACCGGCTGAGCCAGATCGTCTAGTCTGAAGTTCGCCTAGGATGGCGGGTAAATCGCCGGAGGGCCGGTCCGCCGACGCAGACGTTTCTTAACCCAGCTCATATCCGTATTTTTCAGCGAGTGGGCTACAGCGGCGGATAACGATACCCTGCTCCTCTGCACTCAGCACGTCATGGAACTGGTTCCGTTCCTCATGGGCATCCTGCGATCGGTAGAGTTCCTTCTGGTCGCCAAGTTTTGAAAACTCTAGAAGCTTTTCCATGCTCGCAACCGGATAAGTGGTAACATCCTCATAGTGCATCTCGAGCAAACTGCCCTCTAGGAGCGACGTCATTTGGTGAATGATCGTGACGGCCTCGATCCAGTAGTTACAAGCTGCATGTATGTCGGTCACCTTTATGACCTTTCCCAGCTTCAGACTGGCCACGACGTTGAGCGGGTTGCGTACTAGATGCAGGAAGCGCGCCTTTGGGAATTCGGCTCGGATGAGCGGAAGGCCGTAGACATTCTGGGGAGTCTTGTCGAACCATTGGTAGTTCTGCAGACCGCGTGCCTCTGCCATGTGATGTACATGCCGGCATAGCAATTCGCCGCGGCTGCGCGACATCATGAGCATTTCCTTGAATGTCTCTGGTGCGATCCCGTCAATCTCCCGGTGTTTCAGCAAGGTTTTCGAATTCAGCAGCGGGTTACTATGCCCGCCGGTACGAAACGGCTCGCCATAGCGGAAATAATGAGTCTCCTCGGGGCAGATCACGTTTTGCTGGCGACGCAGCAGGTCACGCACTAGGGTCGTGCCGGAGCGCACGCAACCAAGGATGAAAAGAGGGGTGCTATGGGCAGGATGCGGAGGGGGCATGAGCTGGCAAATTTCTTTTCGTGACTGCAGAGCCACCTGCGGATAGCGGTTTCACGATGAGCGAGCAAGCCGCACGGTCCAGCACCGGAACCGCTCCTGCCCCGTCATCTCACGAACGAGACCCTGTGCCGCCAGCGTATCGAAGCCACGATGCACGCTCGCCCTGCTCACTTGCGCGATCTCCTGGGCCATCGGCGCGGATATACGTCCACAAATGACAGCACAGTCTCAGTTGTTCTGTAACTACTTCTTTACACCCAAATGTTCACCCTAAGATTACGTTCGCGGTAGATTCACTCCTGTTCATGTTGAGAGCACCATGCAACCCATCAATTTTTTCGTTATAACCCTTGTCGCAACAGCAGCCCTGCTAACACCGAGCATGTCGCTCGCATTAAACTGCGATCAAGATGCTCTATCAGGCAACTGGAGAGCCGCAGGTGAAGGTATCCTCTGTGACCTTCAACTAGAGTCGACTGGGAACATAAGGGCTACCTGTTACCAAGAGACATTCGGCCGCGATAGTCGTTACAGAACCGTCGAACCGATCCGAGTCGGAGGAAACCTTTTCATATCATCAGATTGCAGCCTATCGGGCGCTCTAGAACCTCACAAGGGGCGTTCGATTCCGCTTACTGGTGAAACCTGGGCTACGTCGACCGAACTTCCCGAAGTAGTCCGGGTTCAACTCGACAGAGAAGACCGTGCCGAACTCTTTTTGATTAGAAAGCATCATTTCCGTTAAGCCACAGCCCAGTATGCTCTGTCTATCACATCAGGGCTACGATGAACCAGAAAACCTCAGTCGCGCACTCTGCCTAATCCGCCCCGTGGACGCTGACGTCAGACATCTTAATTCGAGGAGGTCTATCAGCGTGACATTGCCAGCGCGTCCGTGGCCCGCGAAGGGAATCGTCGACACCTAGGATTGAACCGCACCGGGTTTGCCGGAGGCTGATTTTGGTTAGTTAACCGCCACGACCATGCTGATCGACATGCCGTAACTCGGGCATCTCGACAGCAAGAAGATCACCGCGTTTGCCGGGCTCGCGCCCATGACGCAGCAATCGGGCAAATGGCAGGGTGGCCTGCTGCCGGTTCCGTGGACACGAAGATAAGATCGTGACCAAGGAACTGGATAGTGGATATGACGAGACGGAAGTTCAGCCGCGAGTTCAAGATCGAGGCGGTGAAGCTGGTGACCGAGCGGGGCGTGACGGTGGCCCAGGCGTGCCGGGATCTGGACCT
>NZ_JADDJF010000127.1 GCF_017811755.1 Pararhodobacter sp. SW119
CTGACGCATCAGCAGGTCGCGTGATCGGTGCAGGACCAGCACGGCCTGCTGCTCCTCGGTCTTCACCGGCACGAAGCGCATGTTCGGCCGGGTCACCGCTTCACAGATCGCCTCGGCATCGGCAGCATCGTTTTTCTGGCGCCTCACGTAGGGTTCACGAACATCTCGTCGAGGTGCCACCGCCAGTGCTGCGACGAACGCATCCGTTCGACGCGGCGCCGGCGGATCTCGGCGGCGAACATCGGTCCGAACCGGTTCCACCAGAACCGCACCGTCTCATGGCTGATTTCGATACCGCGCTCGTGGAGCAGGTCCTCGACGTTGCGCAGCGAGAGCGGGAAACGGATGTAGAGCATCACCGCAAGGCGGATGATCTCGGGGCTCGGTTTGGACATCCGAGGAACCTACGCGGCCGCCAAGCCTCGCACAAGGAATTTGCTCTGACACCGCCAGCCCTCGGCATTGGAGGCCGACGCACAGGTCGACGCGCTATCATTCATCGCCACAGTGCACAGGACTGCTCGAGCCCGACACCGGGTTACAGACGCCTGCTACAGGCCAAGGGATTTGAAGAAACTAACCAAAAGGCCGATTGCCCCAGTGAGTTCTTCGTCCCTGGGTAATAAAATACCTAGCGCGAATACCACCAACGGATACAGGGCGGAGAAGGAGAAAACCCCCGTCACGGCGCTCCGCAGCGGTACGATCGGCAGAGCCCAGATGGTTTCGCGCATCTCGGTCAGTTCGCCGATAGTCTTGGATGCTGCTCGCCGCTCTTCAAGGCTCTCGGCATCTTGCCATTGTACCACCGCTGCGGCAAGCGGGGCGTCGAGTTGTGCGACGTGCTCGCGAAAGAGTCGTGCACGGTCCTGACGATAGGGAATAGTCGCCTTGAAGAAGGGCCGGATGAGCCCAGCATAAGTAACAAGTATCATTATCACCAGCAACGGTATCTGCAAGTTGAGCCAGCCGGCATAGGTGCTGTAGGCCGGGAGACTGAAATCACAGGACTCGCGCAGCCGCTCAACCGGCCCCGGTGCTCCGAGGCGGAAGCAACTCACGAATGCCCCGGGTCTTTGCAATGAGATGAAAATCCATGTCGACAACCACATCAGCGGGATGAACATGAGCACCGACAGGTAGGCCATGAATTCGCCAAACCGCCGCCAGCCACCCGACTTGTCTGCGTGGCCCGGCAACAGTCGCGGCCGCTCGGAAACCTTCTGGAACCGTCGGGCGAACTGGCCGTAGGCAAAGCCCGTTCCCATGCGATGCCCGGCCGCAAACCCGAGAACTGAAGACCCCCAAAGGAAGACTTGGTCTAAAAATTCCGGCGAATATCCCCCGTGAAAGTTCAGAATGCCGCCGAACATGATCAGGCAGATGATGGCTCCGACCGTCCAGGCCCATACCCGCCGACGCGCTTCCACCTCTGCCAGCGCGCGAAAGTTACGGGGCACTAAGCCGTCCTGCTCCATTTGGCGCACCATCAGCCAGTACAGCCGCTCCAGCGGCATTGAGAGCCACAGCACGACCAAAGCGGCGATGAAGCCGCTGGCCATCATCGGATCACGCAAGGCGCCGCTGCGCCCCGCTTCAGTCAACGTCGCCATCTCGACGTCACTGGATTCGAAAAAAACACCGAACTCGCCCCATTCACGGACCCAGATGACATGGTCCCAAGTGAGCGGCGGTGGTGCGTCTCCGGTAAAGACCGGCAGGAGGTACTCGCAAGTCTCCTCCGGATCACACTGCGGATAGGTCTCGAAAATGATGTCGCCGTAGAGCAGCACCAGCACGCTACAAGCTACCAGGATCGCACCGACGATCCGACCCTCCCATTTGCCAAGTCGGCCCACGGCGCTACTGACGACGCCAGAATATGCCTGCATTACCCTCTTCATCGAAAGTCCCCGGAAAAATGACGGCGGTTTGAGCAATGTAGCACGTCACGGTCAATGAGGCGCTGCGCATCCTCGATGCGGCCGTGCAGGCGGTGGTGCGCGAGCCGTCCACATGGGGTAATCGCGGGAGCGAGTCGCCCCGAGAGATGTCGATTCCGAGAAGGTGGCTGTTCCGCGATAAGATGGAAATGCGGGCTCGCGACTGGACGCCGGGCCCAAGCATCGAATGGAGAACAGCCATGGAAGATTATATCGGTCTCGATGTGTCGATGAAAGAGACGGCCGTGTCGATCCGTCGTGATGGCAAGCGTGTCTGGCGAGGGAAGCGCATGTTGACCTGGCGCTCCTTGCCGCGACCGACACGATCCACCGCTGTGCGCGCTCGACCATTGTTCTTGAACCAATGGCGAACAAGGTCTCGCTATCGTAGATCCCTCGACCCGGCACGCCGCCGAAGACCCGGAATGCGTGCCAATGCGCATCGAACAGCATCTCGTGGGTCTGTAGCGGA
>NZ_JADDJF010000128.1 GCF_017811755.1 Pararhodobacter sp. SW119
TTTCGATTTGGGAGCTTGAATCACGCAACCGCTCGGTGCTCAAGCAACTTTATGGGTCCTGAGCCTAGGGTAACCGCAGAACATGAGAGGTGACACATGCTGCCCTACACCCACTGGATGCGCCCCGATCCCGACGGCGAGATGCGCCGCGCCAACGAGGCGCAGGCCGCCGTCCTCTATCAGCGCTTTCGCCGGATCGGGCGCCTCACCCGCACCGCCTTTGGCCTGCTGTGGCGTTTGGGCGCAGCGCCGCTGAAGCTCGCGCATCGCTGGCGGTTGCAAACCTGGACAACGCGCGACCTCGGTCGCATCGATCGCCACACGCGCGCCGACATCGAGCTTCCCGACGGCGCGCTGGATGATCTCGCTGAGCGGATGGAGGCGCAAGGCGTTCCTTTGGCCTCGCTTCCGCCGGCACGCGTTGGCAGAGCCGTTCTCCCTATCGCGCGGTGGAACGCACCTCGCCGGCACATGTCGTCCGTGCCTGCCAGGCAAGCCGGCCTTGCCCGCTGCAGCGTTTAGGAGAGGACAAGAATGTTTGGCATCGAGCTCTTCGAGAGATGGCGAGCGTGCGTTCGGCGTCGGCGGATGATCCGGCGCGAGTTGGACGCGTTCGCCAGGATCAACCCCGAACTCCACGCCGATATAGGTCTTTATCCGCACAGCTTCCGCGATGAAGCGGAACGGGTGGTCGACTGTCGATTGCGAGATCAAAGTGCTGGGCATGAGGCCTGCAGGGGGCGGCCGCCAACTGCGCAGGCATCGTTCAAGGCAATGGCGTCTTGAAGTCGCAAAGCAAGCGATATGGAGCCGGAAACTGACGCAGACACCATGACGGGGAAAGACCGCTCGACGACATTGCTCCGCCCGAATGCAGCGGCGATTACGAGCGGCCATCTTAGTGAAGCCGCACTGCGGCACACAAGCGGAGGGGGCGGCTGGTACGGGGCAGTCGGGTGCGTCTGGTGAGCGAATTCGGCATGCTGGTGCTCCACGCGGTGTCGATGTTATCGAATGGGATGTGGAATCGACGGAGGCAGATTGGCTGAGCGAAATGACATCTCGGGTCTTCTTACCTTCATCGGGCGCGAAGGCGGCTGGAAAGAGAGGTTGCAGGACGTCATCGAGGAGCATCTAGGGGCGGCCCTTGATGCCTTCGAGATCGATAGTGAGGATCTGGCGGATCTTCTGGGTGAGCCCGCGTCGGGAACGCTTTGGGGGTGCGGGTTCGAAGATTTCCTCGGCCGCCGCTTTGGCAGCCAGGGCGAAAACATCGTCGATCTTTACCTGAAACGGCGTGGTTGGAAGGAGACCGTTCTGAACCGGGCCTATTTTGGCGCGCTCCGCGATACACCGGTCAGCCTGCATGAGGTCAGTGACGTGAAGCCCGGGGTGTCGATGGTTCTCAAGGACATCTTGCGCGGCGGCCCGCCCGTCACCGTGCGCGAGAAATCCGCAACACGGTCGTTGCGTCAGTGGGACAAGATCGCGGTGCGCGTGGTGCCCGAACGTGATCATCATGTGATGTCGGGCGCGGTTCTGCCGTTTTCCGATGAGGCGGTCGAACTGCTGAGCTCGGCGCTGCGCGAAGCTGCAAAGCTTGGAAAGCGCGCGGCTCTGGAGCTGACTACCGAGCAACTGCACGACTGTGCGCCGATCTTTACCACCGCGTGGCTGTTCACCGAAGTGCCGCGCGCGCTGAACCCACCGCAGCAGAGCTACTACAACTCCGCTGGCGACGAGGTGATGTTCCACGACCTGCGGTTCGCCTTGAGGCCGGAGTAACCCAGAAGCAGTTGGCCGAGCGTCTGGATCAGGTAGACGGGCTGTGGCCTGCCAGCCGGACGTTCTGGAACTGGATCGAGAGGCGCCCGACGCACAATGGCAGGGCAGCTGCGGGGATCATGCTCGAGACAGAGATGGACGAGGGCATCGTGCTGGCCGGGCTCGAGATCAAGGGCAGGGCGCTCTTGGTCTCGACCAATTCGCCCGCGCGTGCAGCAAGGGTCGAGGCGTTGGTGATGGGTGTGGCCGCAGATCTTGTGAAGCCGCCACTGACCACGATCCGCACGATCGAGCAGTTGATGGCCGAGCGCGAGGCAAGGCCCACTCCGAGCGCGGCCGATGAAATTCCGCCCGAACTGGCGGCGCAGATTACCCGCGAGTACATGGACAGGCATTACAGGGAAACCCTTGATGCCCCAGTGCCCGCGCTGGGCGGCAAGTCGCCCCGGCAGGCGGCGCGGACGCCGGCCGGGCGCAAGAAGGTGATCGAGTGGCTGAAGCT
>NZ_JADDJF010000129.1 GCF_017811755.1 Pararhodobacter sp. SW119
TCTAAGCGTACGGCGACTTGCGACGGGTCCGCCAGGCGGAGGAACATCGTGCCGGCGACGGCGACCGTGAGGGAGGCGAAGGCCGCGAGCCAGACGAACATCTCGGCGATGTAATCTTGGCCGATGCCCTGGAAGTGCGACACGCCCCGGAGCGCGAGAATGATGTAGGCTTGGGCCTCAGTTTCGTTGATGGCGCCGCCCGGCTTTATAATGGGCGCTTCCAACTCCTGAGTCGTCCGGGGCGCGGAACCTGTGACCGCTTGATTCTGCCGCTTGCTGGGGAATAGCCAAGGCGACAGTTCCTTGGTCTACGCTAATGCCCCGGTCCCCGGTAGGTCGCACTTGGTCGAATGGCGGCTTGCACCAGATGCTGCGACGGCATTGCCGCATGTGCATTGGTCCGCTGTCCGCCCGTCCACTTTGGCGTCGCCGCAGCTGCGAACAAATACGGAGCAGTCGCAGCGAATGACCGGAAGGTCCGCAGACTGCCAATAACCTTTCGGCGCAAGCTCCAGTCCTCGTCAAGCCGCATGGGGCACAGGTCTCATCAGCTACCTCGCGCGAGTCCGAAGTGCATCGGCAGGCGGCCGAGGGCTGCGCGATCTGAGCAGAACCAGAGCGGACACGATGACTGCCCATTTGGGCAGAGGTAGCATGTCAAAAAAAAACGTCCGCTTTCCGAAATCAGCAACCTTCTCGCCTGCGTGCGAGCGTGGCGAACGCCCTTTTGATGGCCGCATGGCTTCACCACCTCAACGCACACAAGCCACCGTGTTCCCAGCGTGGTCTGTTATCGCCCATGAGCACCCCTCCGCAGCCAATCATGTACGAATGCGAGTTTGCGTTGCGCAGTCTCCGACAACATGAACGGATAGACATCAGACAATCCCATGGAGCGGTTGATGTGATTAACACCCACGACCAGCCCAACAGCGACACGGATCAGCTTTCTTGCATCCGACTCGGCATAGGGGTCCCATCGCGGATATGGTAGTTCCGCTGAGCCAAGCCCAGCGGCGACACTGTCACAGATATCTGTCAGGTGAAGCAGATGAGCGGCCGTCTCGGCCCAGTCCTCGTGCGGATGCGCCGAGGCATAGGTGGTGAGGTAATGCTGCCGCCAGTCAACAGGTGGTCCGTTGCCGTAGTGGCGCTGCAGCGCTGCCTGATAATCCGCCCGCTCGTCGCCGAACATGGAACGGAACGCATCAAGAAAATCAGCCCGTAAGCTGAGACGCCACCAGAGCATATGCGCGATCTCGTGGCGCATGTGTCCGATCATGGTCCGGTAGGGTTCGTGCAATGCTTCGCGGCGGGTCGTGCTCAATACCGGATCAGCCTCGGCCACACTGATGGTCACCACGCCGTCAGCATGGCCCATCAGGACAGGAGTAGGACCTTCGGCCAGCATGTTAAAAACAGGACGCGTGCCTGAATCCTCGGGACGGAACCAGTGCCAGCGGCCGAGATTGTCGATAACCCAGCGCTTCGCTGCCTCGGTCTTGGCCCAGTTCGGCACCGCGTTAGGAATTGAGGTCTCGGGAGCCAGAGCCGTCATTGCGCAGGACCGGCAGAACGCGCCCGGTTCCGGTGCAATCCAGTTGCAGCCGATGATCTCGCGATTGGCGCAGTACGGGGGCACGGGAACGAACGCGCGCGCCTGAGGGTCGTAGGCAACCGGGGTGCCGTCCGCTGTGGCGGTGTTGTCGAACCAGAGCACGCCGGGCCCGACCGGGTTGGCAAAAACCTGCATGCAACACAAGCTCCCTTGAATCTTCGATCTGGCAAGACGCTCGAGGCTCCAATCCTCGTCTCCACGGATAACGTAAATCGGAGGGCTAGCTTGCAGCAGCCCTGCGAGCGCGATGAGTGTGCGGCGACAGATACCTAACCTGAGACCGAGCAAAACGTTCCTCGAGTCGAGAGGAAGCGACTGACACTCGGCTCGGCCAAACTCAGGCCCCTGCCTCAGCCGGATGTGAAGTCATGCGTGTCATGATCGGTCGGATGTGCCGCTGTTCGGGGTGAGCAGATTGTCTTTGGCTTCCGGGAGGTCAGACACCTGGGCCTGGCGCTTCAACTCACCTTCCTCCGACTTCAGATTCCCCTCTCCAGTGGAGACTGTCACAGCGTCGTCGACGGGGGCGGGGGCGCGCGGCATGTTTGTGAGCCCTCCGGATTCGACAGGGAACCGGTGTATTGGCA
>NZ_JADDJF010000013.1 GCF_017811755.1 Pararhodobacter sp. SW119
AAAAAGAAGGCGCCGACAGTACGCATTCCTTCGAAACTGCTCGCCCATCTGCGTCTTTGGGAAAAACCAGCAAGAGCGAGTGGGTGGTTGAGTTTCGGGGAGGCGGAGTCGCGTGCGTCAAAAAAGCCTGGGAGACTGCAAGGACCGAGGCCAATTTGCGGCAGGTCACGAGACATACCCTCCGGCACACGTCCATCACATGGGCCATGCAGGCCGGCGTCGACAATTGGCAAGCCACCGGGTACTTCGGGGTGAGCATAGATACCCTGGAGCGTGATTACGTGCACCAACATCCAGATTATCAGAGCGATGCGCTGCACGCCGCCAATCGAGGTGGCCGCCGCCGCGCTGGCTGATATGCTGATCGCGCTGACGATCTTGCCCGTCGTTCCCTTGGAACGGCGGGCGTTTCTTTTTTGGTGTCAGCGCAAACGCGGCCTCGGAAACTCCGTGATCGGGGTGCGATTCCGGTTGCACCACTATCCGCGGGCGCAGTATTTCTGGCACGGGCCCCAGAAATCGACGTCCAAAGAAACGACGAACGGCCCCAAAGGGTCCTTGTTTTATTGGTCGGAGTGAGAGGATTCGAACCTCCGGCCCCTGCCTCCCGAAGACAGTGCTCTACCAGGCTGAGCTACACTCCGTACCGAGTGCGGACCTACCCTTAGGTGCGGTGATTTGCAAGTCCTATGGCATGGGGTTCCGTCTTTTCGGAATGAGCCGATCGTGGGGCAGAACGACCGGAAATCCGGGCGCTCAACCGCGCAGGCGCGCGGCGCCGAGGGCGCTTGGTCCGAGCATCGCCGCCGCAGTCAGCAAGCAGAGCGCCAAGCCGCCGATCTGGTAGCTGAGCCCGGACAGTAGCGTGCCCAAAAGCCGACCGGCGGCATTGGCCATGTAGTAGAACCCCACGTCCATGGTGACCCGGGACTCGCTCGAGAAGGCGAGGATCAGCCAGGAATGCAGCGCCGAATTGATGGCGAACAACGCGCCGAAAAGCAGAAGGCCAAGGACCAGCACGGTGGTAAGCCAAGGTGCCGGCGTACCGGCCAGAAAGACCAGCAGGGCGAGTGCCGCGGGCACCACGAGCAGCGCCAGAACCCAGGCGCGGGCCTCGGCGACGAGTTCAGCGGCAGTCCGCCTGTGGGCCCGCAGTACGCGCGGCGCTGCAGCTTGTACCGCACCGTAGAAGATGATCCAGCCGGCCATGAAGGTTCCGATCAGGAAAAAGGCGGTGCGGTTCCCCTCGGCAGAACCATCCGAGAGCACCGAATAGAAGTAGACCGGGACGCCGACCACGAACCAGACATCGCGCGCGCCGAAGAGAAAGATCCGGGCAAAGGCAAGTCGGTTGATGTTGGGGTCGCGCGACCAGACCTCGTTGAATGCAACACCCTTGCGTCCGGCGGGCAGCCCGACTGGCATGCCTATCAGCACAGCGAGCAGGATAACTGACAGAAGTGCCGCCATCGCCAGCACCGCCGGCACGAAGCCCAGGGTCGCCAACAGGACCGCGCCCAGCAGGAAACCCAGCCCCTTGATCGCGTTTTTCGATCCGGTCAACGCGGCGACCCACCGGAAAAGCCCGTCGCCTTCGGTCGGCGCCAGCAATTTCACCGCGCTTTTCGAGGACATCTTTGCGAGATCCTTGGCCAGCCCCGAGGCGCCTTGGACTGCCATCACGTAGGCGACCGAGGCGCCAATCGCCCAACCTGGGTCCAGCTGCGCCAGTGCAAGTAGCGCCGCCACCTGCAACCCCAGCCCGGCATAAAGCGTACGCGTCAATCCGTAGCGGGCGCCGATCCATCCGGCGGAATAGTTGGTCAAGATCCCGGCCAGTTCGTAGAGCAGGAACAGGTAGGCCAGTTGAACCGGCGAGAAGCCAAGGATGTGAAAGTGCAGCAGAACCAGCATCCTCAGCGCGCCATCCGACAGCATGAACGCCCAGTAGGCTGCCGTCACCGCGACATAGGCGGCAAGCGGCCGTTGCGTCACGCTTCGCCCGCCATCAGTGCCACGTCGATCAAGCGGTGGGCATAGCCCATCTCGTTGTCGTACCAGGCATAGACCTTCACATGCGTACCGTTTACAACCATGGTCGACTGGGCGTCGATGATCGCTGACCTGGTGTCCGATCGGTAGTCTGTCGAAACGAGCGGGCGCTCCTCGTACCCGAGGATCCCCTTGAGAGGCCCTTCGGCGGCGGTCCTGAAAAGCGCATTGACCTCTTCAACCGATGTCTGACGTTCGACTTCGAACACGCAATCGGTGAGCGAGGCGTTCAGAAGCGGCACGCGCACCGCATGCCCGTTCAGACGGCCCTCAAGCTCAGGATAGATCAGCGAGATCGCGGTGGCCGATCCGGTAGTGGTGGGAATGAGGTTGAGGAGCGCAGATCGCGCGCGCCGGAGATCCTTGGCAGGGCGGTCGACGATTGTCTGACTGTTGGTGACGTCGTGAATCGTGGTGATCGATCCGTGGCGGATACCGATCCCCTCGTGCAGGACCTTGACCACGGTCGCGAGGCAATTGGTAGTGCAGCTTGCGGCGCTGACGATCCGGTGGCGCGCGGGATCGAAGTTTTCCTGATTGACGCCCCAGACGATGTTCGCCGCCGAATCCTCCTTCACTGGGGCCGATACGACGACGCGCCTGACCCCCGCCTCAAATGCCGGCGCAAGCGCGGCGGCGGTCTTGTGCGCGCCGGTGCAGTCGATCAGGACATCGACGCCGGCCAATGGCAGATCCGACAGACTGCGCGATTTCGTCACAGCGATCCGCTGGCCGTCGATCGTGATGCTGTCCGCATCGTGCGAAAAGCGTGCGGGCCAGCGGCCATGTACCGAATCGAACTCGAGCAAATGGGCGTGCATGGCCGGATCGCCTTCAAGGTCGTTCACGAAGGCGACTTCGGCGCCACGTTCCAGAAGAGGACGCAGTGCGAGCGTGCCGATACGACCCAACCCGTTGATTGCGTAGCGTGTCACGTCAAGATCTCATCCGGTCTAGGCTTCGAGCGTGGCGATGCGATCGACGGCGCGCTGCAAGTCCGGGCGCGCCAGATCGCTGGGAAGGTCCGCTAAGGCCTTGATCCGGGCGCGCAGAATGAGGAAAGCTTCGGCATAGGCTTCGGGCGTGGCGAGTTCAACAGGGTCGGGTACCGGCCAATGCGCCGCGATCGGGGCTCCCGGCCAGGCGGCAAGATCCGCACTTGCGGCACGATTGCAAACAGTGATCACGAAATCCATCTGCGGTGCGTCATCGCCCCGAAACTGCGTGACCGGCTTGGAATAGAGGGAGTCGGTTTCGTGCCGCAGCTCGCGCAGCATCGCCATGGCCTGTGGGTCGGGTTTCGACCGCGGATCGATGCCGGCGGAGAAGGCTTCGAACCGGCTCCCGGCGCTTTGCCGCAAGATCGCCTCGGCCATCAGCGAGCGGGCCGAATTTGCCACGCACAGGAAGAGGACATTCCGGACGCGGCCTGGTTTGCCGGGCATCGCAGGGGTGACGCGCGCGCGGCAGCAGTCGCGCCAGAGATAGTCGGTCAGCCCCTCCGCCTCGGCCATGACGGGCGCATATCGCAACGAGGTTCCCCGACGCTCCTGCTCGATCAGGCCGGCTTCGGCGAGGTCCGACAGATATCCACTGAGGGTCGATGGTCGAATGTCGAGTGTGGTGCCGATCTCTCCGGCCGGGACGCGATCAGGGTAACGACGCATCAGGAGGCGGAATACCGACAGCCGCTGAGGATGGGCAAGGGCGGCGAATTGGGAGACATATTTTTCCATGTTTCACAAAATACCAGCCTTGCTGCAATGCAGCAAGCCCCGGCGGTCGCCGAATGGGGGTATCTTGCCGATCCGTCACGGGATGCTAGCATTCGCCGAGAAATCAGAGGGAGCGAGACATGAGCCGAACGGCGACGCGCAAAATCGGAAATGCCGAAGTGACGATCCTGACCGATGGCGGGATCAGCTTCCCGGCGGAGTATTTCCCCGGCACGGACGAGGCGCATATCGAAGAGTTGCTTCGGGATGCCGGTAGAAGCGAGATCGAGACGAACTTCAACGCGGTGCTTATCCGCAGCGGGGGGCGGGTCATTCTGGTCGATGCGGGGCCGCGCGACCTGTTCGGGCCGACCTGTGGCTTCCTGCCGGAGGCGTTGAAGG
This sequence comes from Pararhodobacter sp. SW119, assembly GCF_017811755.1. Lineage (GTDB taxonomy): Bacteria > Pseudomonadota > Alphaproteobacteria > Rhodobacterales > Rhodobacteraceae > Pararhodobacter. Next base: position 4,170 of record NZ_JADDJF010000013.1, read on the forward strand.
AGGCGGGCGTTTCCCCGGCGGAGGTCGACACGCTTCTTGCGACGCATCTGCACCCCGACCATGTCGCCGGGATGATCACGGCGGAGGGCAAGGCTGTCTTCGAGAACGCGGTGCTGCATGTGCCGGCGGCGGAGCGGGCCTTCTGGAGCGATGAGAGCAAGACGGTGGGGGAACCGCTGGCGGATTGGGGCAAGCTTGCGCGGGCGGTGCTGGCGGCCTATGCGGGCCGGCTTGAGGAAGCGGGGGACGGGATCGAGGTCGCGCCGGGGCTGAGCACGTTCGCGCTGCCGGGACACACACCGGGTCATAGCGGGTGGCGGCTGTCCTCGGGGGCCGAGCAGTTGCTGCACGTGGGCGACATCATCCACGCGCCGGCGTTGCAGGTGGCGGACCCGGAGGTGGGCATTGCCTTCGATCTGGACATGGACACGGCGCGGGCGACCCGCAAGCGACTGCTCGATGAACTGGCCAGCGATGGGGCGTTGTTTACCGGCGGGCATTTCCTGCACCCGGCCTTCCACCAGGTCGAGCGGAAGGGGCAGGGCTACCGGCTGGTGCGGCCCTGAGTCTGCCGGAACGCGGGTGGCGCGGCGACGGCCGATCAGGGCCGAAACGTGCGATCTGGCGGCGGTCAAGACAGGTGTTCGCATGCGAACATCTGGACAAGTATTTGCAATCGCTTTAGAAAAGCCGTGATCGCAATCGAATCTTAACCCTTCCGTCGACAGCGCAGGTCGCACAGGGAGGAAGATGGCGGGTCGCGGTTTCAGGCGGTGGGCGTCATTCGTCGAGGCCGGGTTCGTCGAGCAGGTGGCGGCCGTGGCGGTCCTCGACCTCGATCACCCAGAGGTCGCGGTCGCGCGCCCGGTCGCGGCCGATGCGCGCATCGATCTCGTCCTCGGCGCCGGCGGCGAGTTCGATCCAGCGGCGGCGGTCGGTCATCGGGTCGAAGACGCGCTGGAAGAGCTGCGCCCGACCGTCGCGCGTGGCAAGCTTGACCAGAACCGCGCCCGCCGAGGGGTCGCCCTTGGCCAGCACATAGGCGGGGATATTGGCGAGGCGCAAACGGTTGAGATAGGCGCGCACCCAGAAATTGGCGGTCAGGCGCGGGGTCATGGCGCCGCGAAGGGTCGACGGCGCAGGGGGGCGCAGCCCCCCTCTTCGGCGGTGCCGAATTCACCCCCAGGGATATTTGCGGACAGAAAATGGGGGCGGGGATCAGGCATCGCCGTCGCGGAAGTCGAGGCCCATCTCGCCGTAGCGCTCTGCCTCTTCCAGCCAGTTGGGGCGGACCTTGACCTGCAGGAAGAGATGCACGGGGCGCTCGAGAAAGGCCGCGATCTCGGTCCGGGCGGCGGTGCTGATCGCCTTGATCGTCTCGCCCTTGTGGCCCAGCACGATACCCTTGTGGCCGTCGCGGGCGACATAGATCAGCTGGTCGATGCGCACCGAGCCGTCCTTGCGTTCCTCCCAGCTGTCGGTCTCGACGGTCAGCTCGTAGGGGAGTTCCTGGTGCAGGCGGAGCGTGCATTTCTCGCGCGTCATCTCGGCGGCGATCATCCGCAGCGGCAGATCGGCGATCTGGTCCTCGGGGTAGAGCCGGGGCCCCTCGGGCAGGGTTTCGGCGAGCCAGCGCTTCAGATCCTCCACACCGTGGCCCTTCTCGGCCGAGATCATGAAGGTCTGGGCGAAGGGATAAGCCCCGTTGAGCGTTCTGGAAAGTTCCAGAAGCACCTCGGCCTTGACCTTGTCGATCTTGTTGATCGCCAGGGCCACGGCCTGACGCGGGTTCGACCGCTCGCGCAGCGTCTCGAGGATCGCGCGCACGCCTTCGGTCAGGCCACGCTGCGCCTCGATCAGCAGGACGACCACATCGGCATCGGCGGCCCCGCCCCAGGCGGCAGCGACCATTGCCCGATCCAGCCGGCGGCGGGGGCGAAAAAGGCCGGGCGTGTCGACGAAGACGATCTGCGCGGGGCCCTCGATGGCCACGCCGCGAATGCGCGTGCGGGTGGTCTGAACCTTGTGCGTCACGATCGAGACCTTGGCCCCGACCATGCGGTTGAGCAGCGTGGATTTCCCCGCGTTGGGTTCGCCGATCAGGGCGACGAAACCGGCGCGGGTCGGGGTGTCGGTCATGTCTCACCTTCCAGAATGTCGAGCAGGCGGCGGGCGGCGGCCTGTTCGGCCTGCCGCTTGGAGCCGGCGCTGGCGCGCGCGGTTTCGCCCCCCGCGAGGCGCACCTCGATGGTGAACTGCGGGGCGTGCGGCGGGCCTTCGCGGGCGGTTTCGGTGTAATCCGGCGGCGGATCTCCGCGCGCCTGGGCCCATTCCTGCAACATGGTCTTGGCGTCGCGCGAATCGGCCTCGACGCGCTGCAAGCGCTCGCCCCATTGCGTCAGGACGACGTTCCGCGCCGCCTCGAGGCCGGCGTCGAGGTAGACGGCGGCGATCACCGCCTCCATCGCGTCGGCGAGCAGCGCCTCCTTTCGGCGCCCGCCGGTCAGCATCTCTGACCTGCCCAGGCGCAGCACCGCGCCGAGGTCGAGTTGGCGGGCAACCTCGGCGCAGGTTTCCTTGCGCACGAGCGCGTTGAAGCGGGGGGCAAGCTGCCCTTCGCTGGCGCCGCGATCGGCCTTCAGCAGCGCCTCGGACATGATCAGGCCCAGCACCCGGTCGCCGAGGAATTCCAGGCGCTGGTTGTCGGGCCGGGTCTTCGAGCCGATCGAGGAGTGGGTCAGCGCCCGTTGCAGGAGTTCCGGCCGGGTGAAGTCATGCCCGAGGCGCGCGGCAAAGGCGGCGAATTCCGCCGAAAGCCTGACAGAGGCCGGTCGCGCCATCAGTCCAGCCGGTGGAAGAACCGGTCCGACCGCCAGGTCCAGAAAGCCAGCATCGACTGACCGGCCGAGGAGAACATGACCCGGCTGGCCCGTCCGATCAGGTGGTCGAAGGGCACCATGCCGACGCCGCCGGCGTTCTGCGGAACGCGGCTGTCGACGGAATTGTCGCGGTTGTCGCCGATGAAGAAGAACTGCCCCTCGGGGACGGTGAAGGCGGGGGTGTTGTCGGCGAAGCCGCGATCCTCGATGTTGAGGACGGGATAGCTGCGCCCGCCCGGCAGCGTCTCGATGGTGCGGGACTTCAGGCATTCGCCGCCCTGGCCGACGGGCGCGTTCTCGCACCTCGGAAACTGGCCCGCGGAGCCCTGGCGCGCGTAGACCTCGGAAAAATCGCCGGCGGGTTCCTGGGGCAGGGCTGTGTCGTTGAGGTAGAGCGTGCCGTCGCGCATCTGCACCCGGTCGCCGGGCAGGCCGATCACGCGCTTGATGAAATCCGAACCGGTCACCGGGTGGCGGAAGACGACGATGTCGCCGCGCTCGGGCTCGGTGGCGAAGATGCGGCCGGTGAAGGGGCACATCGCGAAGGGGCAGGAATAGCGCGAGTAGCCGTAGGCCATCTTGTTGACGAAGAGGAAGTCGCCGATCAGCAGCGTCTCTTTCATCGAGCCCGAGGGGATCCAGAACGGCTGGAAGAAGAGCGTGCGGAAGACGCCCGCGATGACCAGCGCCCAGAAGACGGTCTTGACCGTTTCCATCCAGCCGTCTTTCTTGTCGGTTCCGCTGCTCATCGTCATCCTGCTGTGGATCGCGTCAGAAAAAGGCGCCGCCCGAGGGACGGCGCCGACAGGTCGGCTTCTTGCGGGGCGGGGGGGCGCATGTCAAGCGCCACCGGGCGTCAGCCGACGACCGTGGCCTCGGTCGCGGCGCGCAGCTCATCCTCGGTCACGCCGTCGGCCAGTTCGACGATCTTCAGCCCGCCCTCGACCACGTCCAACACGCCGAGATTGGTGATGATCCGGTTGACGACGCCGGTGCCGGTCAGCGGCAGGGTGCAGGACTTCAGCACCTTGGACTCGCCGGCCTTGTTGGTGTGGTCCATGACGACGACGACACGCTTGACGCCGGCGACCAGGTCCATCGCGCCGCCCATGCCCTTCACCAGCTTTTTCGGGATCATCCAGTTCGCCAGATCCCCGTTTTCGGCCACTTCCATGGCGCCGAGGATGGCCATCGCAATCTTGCCGCCGCGGATCATGGCGAAGCTCTGCGCGCTGTCGAAATAGGCGGTGCGGGCGAGTTCGGTGACCGTCTGCTTGCCGGCGTTGATGAGATCCGGGTCGACCTCGTCCTCGGTCGGGAAGGGGCCGATGCCGAGCATGCCGTTTTCGGACTGGAGCGTCACGTCGACGCCCTCGGGGATGTAGTTGGCGACCAGCGTCGGTATGCCGATGCCGAGGTTGACGTACATCCCGTCCTTCAGTTCCTGCGCCGCGCGGGCGGCCATCTGGTTGCGGTCCCAGGGCATCTTTCTCTCCCTCAGTTCAGGTTCAGGGCTGCGCGGCGTTCATCGCGCGCGGCGATCAGCAGGTCGCGGATGGCGGGGGCCAGCGCCTCTTCGGGCAGGCGCAGCTTGACGTGGCGCAGGGTCTTGCCGGTACCATCCAGCAGCCCCTCGGGATCGGGCAGGTGCGCGCCCTGGAAGAAGCCGAGGTTCACATGCGCCTTGAAGGCGCGCGCGTAGGCGTAGCCGGCCTTCATCTTGCCGCCGGGATAGCCCCAGGTGACCGTCTGTTCCTTGCGGCTGGCGGTTTCGATCGCGTCGGGGTGCAGATCCTCGACAAGACTGCGCACCGCGCCGAGCACCGGGGCGAAGCCGCCGGCGCTTGCCGTGACGTCCTCGAACGTGCCCAGGCGGTCGTCGATCTGCATCACGCGGCCCGGATGGTGCGCTGTTCGATCCGCTTTTCGTGCTCGCCCTGGATCAGGCGGTGGACGTAGATGCCGGGCAGGTGGATGCCGTCGGGGTCGAGGGCGCCGCGGGGGACGATCTCCTCGACCTCGGCGATGCAGATCTTGCCGCAGGTGGCGGCGGGCGGGTTGAAGTTGCGGGCGGTCTTGCGGAAGACGAGGTTGCCGGTGTCGTCGGCCTTCCAGGCCTTGACGATCGACAGGTCGGCGAAGATGCCGCGTTCGAGGATGTAGGTCTCGCCGTCGAAATCCTTGTGTTCCTTGCCCTCGGCGATGACGGTGCCGACGCCGGTCTTGGTGTAGAAGCCGGCGATGCCGGCGCCGCCGGCGCGCATGCGTTCGGCCAGCGTGCCCTGCGGGTTGAATTCCAGCTCCAGCTCGCCCGAGAGGTACTGGCGCATGAACTCGGCGTTCTCGCCGACGTAGGAGGACATCATCTTCTTGACCTGCTTGGACTGCAGCAGCAGGCCGAGCCCGAAATCGTCGACGCCCGCGTTGTTGGAGGCGATGGTCAGGTCCTTGACGCCGGCGTCGCGGATCGCGGCGATCAGAAGTTCCGGGATGCCGCAGAGGCCGAAGCCGCCGGCGGCGATGGTCATTCCGTCGAAGAGAACCCCGTCCAGGGCCTCGGCTGCCGAGCCGTAGATCTTTTGCATGCGCTCCCCCGAAGATTGTCCGCCCCCGTTCTGGCGCGGCGATGCAGCGAAGTCAAGGAAGCGGGGCGGGATGGCGCGGGCACGGGGCGCGGGGGCCGAAGCGGCGGCCTGCTCAAGCTTGAGCAATCGAGCAAGGCATTGAAATCCATATGTTAGGCGTAACAATTTTACCGGATCTTAACCCGGATTCGGCGCCGGGGCGGTCAGGCAGGCCCTAACCCGATGCCTTGCGTTTGGCAGCGGGCTTCTTTGTCGTTGCGGACTTGGTCGTCGACTTGGTTGCGGTCTTGGCCTTGGCCGCGCTCGCGCTTTTCGACTTGGTGGCGGTCTTGGCGCGGGCGGGGGGTTTCTTCTTGCCCTTGGCGCCGGCCTTGGCCGCGACCAGTTCCAGCGCCTGTTCCAGCGTCACGTCCTCGGGCTCCATGCCCTTCGGCAGGGTCGCGTTGACCTTTTCCCATTTGACGTAGGGGCCGTAGCGGCCGGCCATGACCGCGACCTTGCCGCCCGAGGGATGCTCGCCCAACTCGCGCAGGGGGGCGGCGGCGACGCGGCCGCCGCGGGTGGCCTTTGCGGCGATCAGGTCCAGCGCGCGGTTCATGCCGACGGTGAAGACCTCCTCGACCTCGGGCAGGTTGGCGTAGGTGCGGTTGTGCTTGACGTAGGGGCCGTAGCGGCCGATGCCGGCCTCGACCGGCTCGCCATCCTCGGGGTGGTCGCCCACCTTGCGGGGCAGGGCCAGAAGGGTCAGGGCGCGTTCCAGGTCGATCGAGTCGATCTCCCAGCCCTTGGGCAGGCTGGCGCGTGGGGGTTTCGGCACGTCCTCGGTCACCTCGCCGCGCTGGACATAGGGGCCGAAGCGGCCGGTGCGCAGATAGATCGGATCGCCCGCGTCATGGCCCAGAAGCTTGCCGTCGCCGGAGAGTTCCGCATCGGCCTCGTCGGCGCCCAGGGGGCGGGTATAGCGGCAGTCGGGGTAGTTGGAGCAACCGATGAACGCCCCGCCGGAGCGCGCGGTCTTCAGGTTCAGCCGGCCGGCGCCGCAATTCGGGCAGACGCGCGGGTCGGTTCCATCCTCGCGCGGGGGGTAAAGGTGCGGGGCGAGGATCTCGTCGATCTTTTCCAGCACTTCGGTGATGCGCAGATCGGCGGTTTCCGCAAGATGCGCCGAGAAGTCGCGCCAGAAGCGGTCCAGCACCTCCTTGTAGTCGCGCTCGCCGGCCGAGACATCGTCGAGTTGTTCCTCAAGGTCGGCGGTAAAGTCGTATTCGAGGTATTTGCGGAAGTAGTTGACCAGAAAGATCGTGACCAGCCGGCCCTTGTCCTCGGGGATCAGGCGGTTCTTGTCCTTGCGGACATAGCCGCGGTCCTGGATCGTCGTGACGATGGAGGCGTAGGTGGAAGGGCGGCCGATGCCCAGTTCCTCCATCCGCTTGACCAGCGTCGCCTCGGTATAGCGCGGCGGCGGCTGGGTGAAGTGCTGCTCGGGCGTGACGGCGCGCTTTTCCAGCGCGTCGCCCTGAGTCATCTGCGGCAGGCGCTTGTCGTCGTCATCGACGACATCGTCGCGACCTTCCTCGTAGATCTTCAGGAACCCGTCGAAAAGGACCACCTGCCCGGTCGCGCGCAGGCCGACCTGCCCGTCCTTCGAGCCGATCTCCACCGTCGTGCGCTCCAGCCGTGCGGCCTCCATCTGGCAGGCCAGCGTGCGCTTCCAGATCAGGTCATAGAGCTTGCGCTGATCGCCCTCGGCCAGACGCAGCTTGGCGGGGTCGGCCGACATGTCGGTGGGGCGGATGCATTCGTGCGCTTCCTGCGCGTTCTTGGCCTTGTTCTTGTACATGCGGGGGCTTTTGGGGACGTAGTCGGCGCCGTAGCGGCGCTTGATCTCGTCGCGGGCGGCCATCACCGCCTCGGGCGCCATGTCGATGCCGTCGGTGCGCATGTAGGTGATGTGCCCGGCCTCGTAGAGCCGTTGCGCGGTGGACATGCACTGTTTCGCGCCCATGCCGAACTTGCGGCTGGCCTCCTGCTGCAGGGTCGAGGTCATGAAGGGGGCGGCGGGGCTGCGGCTGGCGGGTTTCGCCTCGACCGACTGCACGGACAGGTCGCGGCTGGTGACGGCCTGCACGGCCATCTCGGCAGCGGTGGAATCCTTGAGCGAGAATTTTTCCAGCTTGTCGCCGGCGAGGCTGACGAGGCGAGCGGTAAAGACCTGCCCGCGCGGGGTGGTCAGTTCGGCGCTGACGGTCCAGTATTCCTCGGCGCGGAAGGCCTCGATCTCCATCTCGCGCTCGACGATCAGGCGCAGGCAGACGGACTGGACGCGGCCGGCGGACTTGGCGCCGGGCAGCTTGCGCCAGAGGACGGGGCTGAGGTTGAAGCCGACGAGGTAGTCGAGCGCGCGGCGGGCGAGATAGGCGCGCACCAGTTCCATGTCGACCTCGCGCGGGGCCTTCATCGCCTGGGTCACGGCGTCCTTGGTGATGGCGTTGAAGACGACGCGCTTGACTGGCGTGTCCTTTTTCAGGGCGCGGGATTTCACCAAGGCCTCGGTCAGGTGCCAGCTGATCGCCTCGCCCTCGCGATCCGGGTCGGTGGCGAGGATCAGGTCGTTGTCGGATTTCAGCGCCTCGGCGATGGCGCGGACATGCTTGCGGCTGTCCGCGGCGACTTCCCACTTCATCTCGAAATCGTGTTCGGGATCGACCGAGCCGTCCTTCGGCGGCAGGTCGCGGACATGGCCGAAGGAGGCGAGGACCGTGTAGCCGGCGCCCAGATACTTGTTGATGGTCTTCGCCTTTGCGGGCGACTCGACGACGACAACAGCCATGCAAGCCCCTGTTTGGAAACGTCAATCACTGGTTTTCGACACTCGCGCCACCGGGATGGCGCGGCGCCTAGATGCGAGCGGTCGTGGCCGCTTGTCAATCTGTGCTTGCAAATTCACGCGGCAATGGGGCACCGGCGCGGGCGGTGCGGGGCCTCAGATCCTCGCGAGCAGGCCGCCCGGCTGGCGTTCGATCCGGCCGTCGAGTTCCAGAAAGAGGATCGCCGGGGCGAGGGTCGCGGCGGGTAGCGCGAGGTCGCGGATGAGTTGATCCTCGGCCAGCGGCGAGGGGCCGAGGCGGTCGAGGATCTGGCGATGCAGTCCCAGCGCATCGGGGGCGCGCGCGGGCCGGGGCGCGGCGGCGGGCGGGGGCGCGCGGTGGGCTGGCGGCGATACGGCGGGGGATTCCAGTTGAAGCTGCAGCGGGGTTTCCAGCGCCTCGAGGATGTCGGCGACGTCGCGGATCAGGCGCGCCCCGTCGCGGATGAGCGCGTTGCAGCCGGCGGCGCGCGCGTCCAGGGGATGGCCGGGCACGGCCAGAACCTCGCGCCCCTGATCGAGCGCGTCGCGGGCGGTGATCAGGCTGCCGGAGCCCTCGGCGGCCTCGACCACGACGACGGCGCGGGACAGGCCCGAGATGAGGCGGTTGCGGCGCGGGAAATGGCGCGCCTGCGGTTGCAGGCCCATCGGCTGTTCGGAAATCCGCAGCCCCTGGTGGCCGATGTCGGTGCCGAGCGGGGCGTTCTCGGTCGGGTAGAGGATGTCGACGCCGCCGGCGAGAACCGCGATCGTTCCGGTCGTGAGGGTGGCGGTGTGCGCGACGGCGTCCACGCCGCGCGCCAGGCCCGAGACGAGGACGAAGCCGTGTTCGCCCAAGCCCTCGGCCAGTTTGCGCGCCATGCGCTGCCCGAGGCTGGAGGCGTTGCGCGCCCCGACCAGCGCGACGGCGGGCCGCTGGCCCAGTTCGCGCCGGCCGACCGCCCAGAGGACCGGCGGCGCGTCGGGGATGCCGGCCAGTGCCGGGGGATAGTCCGGCGCGCCGAGGCAGAGCATCACGGCGCCGGCGCGCGCGGCGGCGTCGCGTTCGCGCAGGACGGTGTCGCGGGGGCAGGGGGTGTAGCTGTCGATGCCGGCAGCACCGGCGATGCCCGGCAGCGCGTCGAGCGCGGCGGCGGCGGTGCCGTGTTCGGCGATCAGTCGCTGAAAGGTGGAAGGCCCGACGCGGCGGGAGCGAATGAGGCGAAGCCAGTCGAGCCGGTCTTCTTCCGTGGTGGGTGGGGTGAAGGGTGTGGGAGAAGAAAGCAAATCCCCGGCCCGTCCCAACCTCGCCTCATTCGAGTCAAAATGTGCGGGACAGAGATTAACAGCTGGTGAATATTCTCCGGGTCGATGAGGAAAAAATTCAGTCCTGCGGCGGAAACGGGGCGCGGATCAGGCAACCCCGCCAACCGTCAACCCGCCGATCAGCAGGCTGGGCTGGCCCACGCCCACCGGCACCCATTGACCGGCCTTGCCGCAGGTGCCCATGCCGGGGTCGAGCGCCATGTCGTTGCCGATGGCGCGAATCTTCTGCAGCGCGGTCGGCCCGTCGCCGATCAGCGTCGCGCCATTGATCGGCGCGCCGACCTGGCCGTTCTTCACGCGATACGCCTCGGTGCAGGAGAATACGAACTTGCCGTTGGTGATGTCGACCTGCCCGCCGCCGAATCCCACGGCATAGATGCCGTCGGCCATGTCGGCGACCAGCGCGCCGGGTTCGGCGTCGCCGGCCAGCATGATCGTGTTGGTCATCCGCGGCATCGGCGCATGGGCGTAGCTTTCACGCCGGCCGTTGCCGGTGGCCGCCATCCCCATCAGCCGCGCGTTCTGCCGGTCGTGCATGTAGCCCACCAGCATTCCGTCCTCGATCAGCACGGCGCGCGAGGAGGGCGTCCCCTCGTCATCGATGGTGAGGGAGCCGCGGCGATCCGGCAGGGTGCCGTCGTCGACGACGGTGACGCCGGGGGCGGCGACTCGCTTGCCCATCAGCCCGGCAAAGGCCGAGGTCTGCTTGCGGTTGAAGTCGGCCTCCAGCCCATGGCCCACGGCCTCGTGCAGCAGGATGCCCGGCCAGCCGGGCCCGAGGACCACGTCCATCACGCCGGCGGGCGCGGGCTCGGCGCGCAGGTTGACGGTGGCGATGCGCAAGGCCTCCAGCGCGTGCGGGCGCCAGTGATCGGCCTGCAGCAGGCCCGAGAGGCCGATGCGACCGCCGCCCCCGGCGCTGCCGCTTTCGCGGCGCCCGTCCTGTTCGACGATGACCGAGATGTTGATCCGCACCATCGGGCGGGTGTCGGACAGGACCTGGCCATCGGGGCGCAGGATGACGACCTGCTGCAACGAGGCGGCGAGCGAGGCCGTGACCTGCACGACGCGCGGGTCCTCGGCGCGCAGGAAGTCGTCGATGGCGCGCAGCGTGTCGATCTTGGTGGCAAAGGGCGCGTCGAGGACCGGATCGGCATCGGTATAGAGCCGCCGGTTGGTGCCGGCGGGCGGTGCGGCCATCACCGCGCCGCCAGCACCGACCGCCAGGCGCGCGGTTTCGGACGCGCGTTGCAGCGCCGGTTCGTCGACATGGGTCGAATGGGCGTAGCCGACCACCGCGCCGCGGACCGCGCGCAGGCCGAACCCCTCGGATGCGTCGAACCCGGCCGAGCGGATGCGCCCGTCGTCCAGCACCAGCGATTCCGAATGCCGGCGTTCAAGGAACAGCTCGCCGTCGTCGGCGCCGGCGACCGCCTGTTTAAGAAGGCCAAGGGCGCGCGCCTTGTCGAGCGCGGTCTCGAAAGGGCGAAAGGGGGCGTCTTCGGCGGGGCGGGCGGGCGCGGTGGACATGGGGAACCTTTGCGATTTGCCGGTAGCCGCGACCGGGGACGGGTCGCGGCGGGATGACGCATCGGCGGACTTGTCCCGCCGATGCTAATGTGGTTTTAGGATGCAGGGAAACCGCGGCGACCTGCAATGCCCCAAATTCGGGCCTTCAACCGCTGTGGCACGAAAACGACCGCGATCGGGCCGCGGCGAGGAACGGGAACCGGAAATGAGATTCAATCGCGATTTCATGCGGGTGGGTGCGGGGCTTTCGACCGGTGTGCTGACGCTGGCGCTGGCCGGTGCCGCCTATGCGCAGAGCCTGCCGGTCAGGGGTGAGCCGATCGAGCGCGGAATGGCGCTGCAATCCTCGGCAACGTCGATCAAGCACGATGCGGTGTGGCTGGACAACATGCTGCTGTGGATCATCGTGCCGATCACGATTTTCGTCATGGCCCTGCTGCTGTGGGTGATCGTCTTCCACAATGCGCGGGCCAATCCGACGCCGTCGCGGTTCACGCACAATTCGCCGCTGGAAGTGGCCTGGACCGCGGTGCCCATCCTGATCCTGATCTTCATCGGCTCCTTCACCGTGCCGGCGCTGTTCCGCGAGCAGATCATGCCCGAGCCCGAGGTGACGATCAAGGTGACCGGCTACCAGTGGCACTGGGGCTACGAATATGTCGATCACGAGGTCGAGTTCCTGAGCTTCATGCTGGAGCGCGAGGAACTGGCCGAGCACGGCTACGAGGACCGCCACTACCTGCTGGCGACCGATACCGCCGTGGTCGTGCCGGTCGGGCGCGATGTCGTGATGCAGGTGACCGCCGCCGACGTGATCCATTCCTGGACGATCCCCGCCTTCGGCGTGAAGCAGGACGGCATTCCCGGCCGTCTTGCGGAACTGTGGTTCAACGTCGATCAGGAAGGCATCTATTTCGGCCAGTGTTCCGAACTGTGCGGCCAGGCGCATGCCTACATGCCGATCACCGTGCACGCGGTGAGCGAAGAGGCCTATATCGCCTGGCTCGAGGCGCAGGGGGCCGAGAACCTGGCCGCCGCGCCGGGATACGAGCGGCTGCGGCAGCTTGCGGCGACCGAGTGACGCGACCGACCGCGCGGCGGCGTGACCCTTCCGCCGCGACCCGCACGAGGACCCAATGAGCGACATACGCGTCGATATCACCCACAAGACCGAGCCTGCGGAAGCGGGCTTCGGCGATTTCGTGGCCCTGCTCAAGCCGCGGGTGATGTCGCTGGTCGTCTTCACCGCGCTGGTCGGCCTGCTGGTCGCGCCGAATACGCTGCATCCGATCGAGGCTTTCGCGGCGATCGTCTTCATCGCGCTGGGCGCGGGGGCGGCGGGCGCGCTGAACATGTGGTGGGATGCCGATATCGACCGGCAGATGCGCCGCACCGCGCGCCGCCCGGTACCCGCCGGCACCGTCGAGCCGGGCGAGGCGCTGGGGTTCGGGCTGGGGCTGTCGCTGATCGCGGTCTTCATGCTGGGGCTGGCGGCGAACTGGCTGGCGGCGGGGCTGCTGGCCTTCACGATCTTCTTCTATGCCGTCGTCTACACGATGTGGCTGAAACGCGCGACGCCGCAGAACATCGTCATCGGGGGCGCGGCGGGGGCCTTTCCGCCGATGATCGGCTGGGTGGTGGCGACGGGCCATGTGGGGATCGAGGCGGTCCTGATGTTCGCGCTGATCTTCATGTGGACGCCGCCGCATTTCTGGGCGCTGGCGCTCTTCATGAACGACGACTACACCCGCGCGAAGGTGCCGATGCTGACCGTCACCCACGGCCGCCGCGCGACGCGGGTGCATGTGCTGGTCTACACGCTGGCGCTGGTGCCGGTGGCGCTGGGCGCGGGGCTGACCTCGATCGGCGGGCCTGTCTATCTGGCGGTGGCGCTGGTGCTCAATGCGATCTTCGTGGCCGGCGCGCTGCGCCTATCGCAGCGGACCGAGGTGGAGGCCGAGGCGGATCGCTACCGCGCCGAGAAGAGTTTCTTCAAGTTCTCGCTGCTCTACCTCTTTGGCCATTTCCTGGCCTTCCTGATCGAGGCGACGCCCTGGGCGGCGTTGCTGCGGTCGCAATTCGCATACTGGGGGCTCTGATGGCGCTGGCTCGCGATCACGAACTTCACCGCCGCCGCTTCGGCCGCAACCTGGGGGTGGCGCTGACGCTGGTGGCGTTCATCGCGCTGGTGTTCGGCCTGACGATCGCCAAGGTGTCGGGCGGCGGGACGGTGCAGGCGTTCGACCACACCTATCGCCCGGCCCTCGACCCGGCGATCGGCGGCGAAACGGGGGCGCGCGAATGATCGGGTTCTGGAAGCGGCTGGACGGCCCGCAGCGGACCGCCGCGCAGGCGACCGCGGTGGTCGTCCTGATGGCGGGCATGGGCTGGGCGGCGGTGCCGCTTTACGACCTCTTCTGCCGGGTGACCGGGTATGGCGGGACGACGCAGGTGGGTGCGGGCTCCGACCGGGTGCTGGACCAGACCATCCGGGTGCGCTTCGACGCCTCGAAGGCGCGCGACATGCCCTGGGAATTCCGGCCGGTCGAACGCACCATGGAAATCCGCCTGGGCGAGACCGGCATTGCCTTCTACGAGGCCTACAACCCGACCGACGAACCCGTCGCCGGCTCGGCCAGCTACAACGTGACGCCCTATGAGGCGGGGCTCTACTTCACCAAGATCGACTGCTTCTGCTTCCAGCACCAGGTGTTGCAGCCGGGCGAGCGGGTCGAGATGCCGGTGACCTTCTACGTCGATCCCGACATCCTGAACGACCGTGACGCGCAGGGCACGCACACGATCACGCTGTCCTACACCTTCCACCGGGCGCCGCTGAGCCCCGAGGATATCGCCGCGCTCGACGAGGGCGCGGAGCCACAGACCAACTGAGACACGACCCCCGGTCAGGGGGCGAGGGGCAAGCCGAGGGAACCAAAATGGCGCACGCAAAGAACCACGATTACCACATCCTGCCGCCGTCGATCTGGCCCTTCATCGGGGCCGTCTCGGGCTTCGTGATGCTTGTCGGGGCGATCCTGTGGATGAACGCCATGGGGCCGTGGATCTTCCTGATGGGCTTCGTCGGTGTGCTTTATGTCATGTACGCCTGGTGGGCCGACATCGTGGTCGAAAGCCACACCGGCGATCACACGCCGGTGGTGGTGATCGGCCTCAGGTACGGGTTCATCCTGTTCATCATCTCCGAAGTGATGTTCTTCGCCGCCTGGTTCTGGTCGTTCTTCAAGCACGCGCTCTATCCCATGCACCCCGAGGGGTTGAGCCCGGCCATCGACGGCGTCTGGCCGCCCGTGGGGGTCGAGACCTTCGATCCGTGGCACCTGCCGCTGATCAACACGCTTGTGCTGCTGCTGTCGGGCTGCGCCGCGACTTGGGCGCACCACGCCATCGTGCATGAGAACAACCGCAAGGACCTGCAGACCGGCCTGATCGTTGCCGTCGTGCTGGGCGTGATCTTCACCGGGCTGCAGGCTTACGAATATACGCACGCGGGCTTCGGCTTTGCCGGCAACATCTATGGCGCCAACTTCTTCATGGCGACCGGATTTCACGGCGCGCATGTCATCATCGGCACGATCTTCCTGTTCGTATGCTACCTGCGCGCCCGCGCCGGACATTTCTCGCCGGAACGCCATGTCGGGCTGGAAGCCGCCGCCTGGTACTGGCACTTCGTCGACGTGGTCTGGCTGTTCCTCTTCGCCTCGATCTACGTCTGGGGCCAGTAGCGCCCGCGCCTGAACATCCCTTGAGTGTCGGCGCGTGCCCTTCGCGGGGCGCGCGCCGTCCGTTTCGGAGCCCGCCATGTCCGCCCGGTTGATCCCCGCCCTGATCCTCGGCATCGCCGGCGTCGCGGTGCTGATGTCGCTGGGCTTCTGGCAGCTTTCGCGGCTGGATCAGAAACTGGCGCAGATCGCCGCGATCGAAGCGCGGATCGGCGACGCGCCGCGCCCCCTGCCGGCGCAGCCCGACCCGGAGGCCGATCGCTTCCGCCCGGTCACCGTCACCGGGCGCTACACGGGCGCGGTCGCGCACGTGCTTTCCTCGCGCGAGGGGTTCGGACCGGGCAGCCGGGTCATCGCCGAATTCGAGACTGCCGAGGGCCGGCGCCTGCTGGTCGACCGCGGCTACCTGCCTGCGGCCGCGCGCGAGAGCGCCGGGTTTGCGTCGGAAACCTTCACGCTTAGCGGCAATCTCGACTGGCCGCAGGACACCGACAGCTATACGCCAGAGCCCGACCTGGACCGGAACCTGTGGTTTGCGCGGTCGGTCGTGCCGCTTTCCCGGCATCTGGGGACCGAGCCTGTGATGGTCGTGGCGCGGTCGGATGCGCCGGTGCCAAGGCTGGTGACGGATCCGGTCAACAGCGCCGGGCTGCGCAACGACCACCTGGAATACGCGATCACCTGGTTTCTGCTGGCCGCGACCTGGGCGGGGATGACACTCTTTCTTCTCTGGCGTATCAGGCAGGGCAGGGCCTGAAGGAGCGCACATGCAGTACATCTCGACCCGGGGCGCGGCGCCGGCGCTGGATTTCGAAGCGACGATGCTGACCGGGCTTGCCCGCGACGGCGGCCTCTACGTGCCCGCCGAGATCCCGGTGCTGACACCGGCCGAGATTGCCGCGCTGGCGGGGATATCCTACGAGGACGCGGCCTTTCGCATCATGCGCCCGTTCATCGGCGAGACCTTCACCGATGACGAATTCCGCGCCCTGATCGCCGCCGCCTATGCCGGTTTCGGCCATCCCGCTCGCGCGCCGCTGAAGCAACTGGCGCCGGGGCATTTCCTACTGGAGCTGTTCCACGGGCCGACGCTGGCCTTCAAGGACTTCGCCATGCAGCTGATCGGGCAGCTGTTCCAGGCGGCGCTGAAACGCTCGGGGCAGCGGGTGACGATCGTCGGGGCGACCTCGGGCGATACCGGCTCGGCCGCGATCGAGGCGTTCCGGGGGCTGGACAATGTCGATGTCTTCATCCTGTTCCCGTATGGCCGCGTGTCCGAGGTCCAGCGCCGGCAGATGACGACACCGGCCGAGCCCAACGTGCATGCCATCGCCATCGACGGCGATTTCGACACCTGCCAGGCGCTGGTCAAGGACATGTTCAACGACTTCGCCTTTCGCGACCGGGTGCGGCTCGCGGGCGTCAACAGCATCAACTGGGCGCGGGTGCTGGCGCAGGTGGTCTATTACTTCACCGCCGCGGTGGCGCTGGGCGCGCCGCACCGCCCCGTCGCCTTCACCGTGCCCACGGGCAATTTCGGCGACATCTTCGCGGGATCGATCGCCGCTGCGATGGGCCTGCCGATCGCGCACCTGGTGATCGCGACCAACCAGAACGACATCCTGCACCGCTGCCTTGGCACGGGTGTCTACCAGACCGAGGCTGTGTTGCCTTCGATCAGCCCGTCGATGGACATCCAGGTCTCATCGAATTTCGAGCGCGCGTTGCATCGGGCCTATGGCGGGGACGGCCGTGCGGTGGGCCAGTTGATGGACGAGTTGAAGGCATCGGGGCGGTTTGCCGTCAGCCAGGGCGCGCTGGAGGGGTTGCGCGAACTCTACGCCTCGGGGCGGGTCAGCGAGGACGAGACCAGCGCGACCATCGCCCGCACCCTGCGCGAGACTGGCGAGCTGCTGTGCCCGCATTCGGCGGTCGGGGTGAAGGTGGCGGAGGCACATCTGGGTGCCGCGCCGATGGTGACGCTGGCAACAGCGCATCCGGCGAAGTTTCCCGATGCCGTCGAGGCCGCGGCCGATCTGCGCCCAGCCCTGCCGCCGCGCATGGCCGACCTTTTCGAGCGGCCCGAGCGGATGACGCGATTGCCCGACGACCGCGCCGCGCTGCAGGCGCTGATTTTCGACCGGATCGGCATGGAGGCGTCGGCCTGATGCATCGCCTGACCACGCTGCCCAACGGTTTTCGCATCGTTTCCGAACACATGCCCGGGCTTGCCTCGGCCGCGGTCGGGGTCTGGGTCATGGCCGGCGCCCGGCATGAGCGCCCCGACGAAAACGGCATCGCGCATTTCCTCGAACATATGGCGTTCAAGGGCACGACCCGGCGCAGCGCGCTGCAGATCGCCGAGGAGATCGAGGATGTCGGCGGCTACATCAACGCCTATACCTCGCGCGAGGCGACGGCCTATTACGCACGTGTCCTGCAGGCCGACGTGCCGCTTGCGCTGGACGTGATCGCGGACATCGTGCTGAAGCCGGCGTTCGACGCGCGCGAGATCGAGGTCGAGCGCGGCGTCATCCTGCAGGAGATCGGGCAGGCGCTGGACACGCCCGATGATGTGATCTTCGACTGGCTGCAGGAGGCCAGCTATCCCGACCAGGCCATCGGCCGCCCGATCCTGGGCGCGAGCGAGCGCGTCGCCAGCCATGGTGCGGAGGCGTTGCGCGGCTTCGTTGCCGGGCACTACGGGCCGGCGCAGATGGTGCTGGCGGCGGCCGGCGCGATCGACCACGAAGAACTGGTCAAGCTTGCCATCGAGCAGTTCGGCGATCTGCCGGCCCAGTCCATGTCGCCGGCCGAACCTGCCCGCTTCCACTGTGGCGAGCGCCGCGAGGTGAAGCGGCTGGAACAGGCGCATTTCGCCCTCGCGATCGAGGCGCCGGCATTTCGCCATCGCGACGTCTACAGCGCGCAGGTGTTCGCCGCGATCCTGGGCGGCGGCATGTCGTCGCGGCTTTTCCAGAAGCTGCGCGAGGAAAAGGGGCTGTGCTACACCACCTTCGCGCAGGCCGGCGCGCACGAGGATACCGGCACGATCACGATCTATGCCGGCACCGGCGCCGGCCAGGTACGCGATCTGGCCGAACTGACCATCGACGAGATCCGCCGCGCCGCGGAGGACGTGACCGAGCCGGAAGTGGCGCGCGCCCGCGCGCAGATGAAGGCGGGGCTTCTGATGGGCCTCGAAAGCCCGTCGGGACGTGCGGAACGGCTGGCGCGGATGCTGGCGATCTGGGACCGGATTCCCAGCCTGGAGGAAACGGTCGAGAAGATCGACGCGGTGGACCTGGCCGCGATCCGCGCCTATGGCGAACGTACCGCGACCGACGCGCGACTGGCGATGGCGCTCTACGGTCCGGTCAAGCGCGCGCCCGACCTGGAGGTGTTGCGCGAAAGGCTCGTGCGGTGATGTCCGTCTGGCCGTTCGCCCGGCGGCGGCCGAGTATCGCCACCGAACGGCTGCTGTTGCGACTGCCCGAGCATGCCGACTATCAACCCTGGTCAAACCTGCGCGCGCAGAGCGCCGACTTCCTGATCCCGTGGGAACCCGCCTGGTCCGAGGACCATCTGACCCGGCGCGCCTTTACCGCGCGGGTGCAATGGAGCCAGCGCGTCCACGAACAGGGATCGGCGGTGCCCTTCTTCCTGATCCGGCAGAAGGACGGCGCGTTGCTCGGCGCGATCACGCTGGACCACATCCGGCGCGGCCCCAGCCAATCGGGGACCATCGGCTACTGGATTGGCCAGCCCCATGCGCGGCAGGGCTACATGCGCGAGGCGATCCGCGGTGTCGTCCATCATGCCTTCACGTCCCTGGACCTGAGCCGGATCGAGGCCGCCTGCCTGCCGGAAAATACCGCGTCGCGCGGCGTGCTGGAGAAGTCGGGTTTCAAGTACGAGGGCGTCGCGCAATCCTATCTTCAGATCAACGGCCGCTGGCGCAATCATGTGCTCTATGCCAACCTGCGCGCGGATCGGCGCGGGCGCACCGATGCAGGCTGAGGGAAGGACAAGATGCTGAACCCGGCGGAAGGGGCCTTTCTGAACGAACTCGCCGCGGCCCTGCCCGAGGGCGCGCTGCGCCAACCCGAGGCGCGCCACCTCGAGGAGCCGCGCGGGCGGTGGAGCGGCCGGGCCGGCGTGCTGGCCTGTCCGGCGTCGGTCGACGAGGTGGCGGTGATCCTGCGCGCGGCGGGCGCGGCGAGCGTGCCGGTCGTGCCCTATGGCGGCGGGACGGGGCTTGTCGGCGGTCAGGTGGCGGCCGAACTGCCGGCGCCGCTGATCCTGTCGCTCGAACGGATGGCGCGCATTCGCGCGGTCGAGCCGGCGGGCAACGCGCTGATCGCCGAGGCCGGCTGCATCCTTGCCGATGTCCAGCGCGCCGCTGCTGACGCGGGACGCCTCTTTCCACTTTCGCTTGCCTCCGAAGGATCGGCGCGGATCGGCGGGCTGTTGGCCACCAACGCCGGCGGCACCGGCGTGCTGCGCTGGGGCAACGCGCGCGACCTGTGCCTGGGGCTCGAGGTGGTGACGGCCGACGGGCGGGTCTGGCACGGGCTGAAGCGGCTGCGCAAGAACAACATGGGCTACGACCTGCGCCACCTGATGATCGGATCGGAGGGCACGCTGGGCGTGATCACGGCGGCCAGCCTGCGGCTGGTCCCGCGCCCGGCGCGGCAGGGCGCGGCGCTGTTTGTCGTGCGCGACCCACAGGCGGCGCTCGATCTGCTGGACCGCGCGCAGGCGCATCTGGGCGAAGGGATATCGGCGTTTGAGTTGATCGGCGGAATGGGGCTGCGGTTCCTGGCCGACACGATGCCCCAGGTCCGCCAGCCGTTTGCCGAGCCGCCGGAATGGATGGTGTTGATCGACCTCGGCCTGCCCGAAGCGAACGATCCCCAGGCAGCACTGGAGTCGCTTTTTGCCGAGGCGGCGGAAGCCGGGCTTGCCAGCGACGGCGTGATCGCCGCGTCCGAGGCGCAGCGGGCGCAGTTCTGGGCCCTGCGCGAATCGATCCCCGAGGCGAACCGGAAGATCGGGTCGGTCTCGAACCACGATATCTCGGTGCCGCTGGCGGCGGTGCCGGAGTTCATCGACCGCGCCGACGCCGCCTTGGCCGCGATCGGCGCGTTCCGGATCAACTGCTTCGGCCACCTGGGCGACGGCAACCTGCACTGGAACGTCTTTCCGGCGCCCGGCCGCAGCCGCGCCGAGCACGAGAACCAGCGCGACGAGATCAAGACCCGTGTGCATGACCTGGTGCACGAACTTGGCGGGTCGGTCAGCGCCGAACACGGGATCGGCCGGTTCAAGGTCCCGGACCTGGAGCGCTACGGCGATCCGGTCGCGCTGGCGTTGATGCGAACGATCAAGGACGCGCTGGACCCCGACGGCATCCTCAACCCCGGCGCGGTGCTGCGCATGCGCGACTGATTTCCCTTGCCCTTGGTCGGTGGCGACCGATCTTTTCCCCATGGGGCACGATTGCCGCAATCACGAAGAAGGGGAGCAAGACGATGACGATTTCGAGACGCGCGATGATGGCGGGCACTGTCGGTCTGGGTGCGGCCTTTGCCTTCCGCCCGTTGTCGGCGCAGGCACAGACGGAAGCCGGGGAGGGATACATGCGCACGCGGATCGGCGATTTCGAAGTGATCGCGCTGAGCGACGGTTCGGTACAGCGACCGCTGGATGCAGGCTTCGTGCGCAATGCGCCGCTGGAGGACGTTCAGGCGGCGCTTGCGTCGGCGGGCCTGCCCACCGATCACGTCACCAACAGCTTCTCGCCCGTGGTCGTGATCGCGGACGGGCGTCACATCCTGTTCGACGCGGGCTTTGCCGACAATGGCCCCGACGGCACGGGACTGCTGGCGGAGAACATGGAAGCCGCCGGGATCGCGCCGGGGGACATCGACGCGGTGGTGATGAGCCACCTGCACCCGGACCATGTGAACGGCCTGCGGCGCAGCGACGGCACGCTGGTCTATCCCGACGCGGAGATCTGGATACCGCAGCCCGAGCTTGACCACTGGATGAGCGACGAGCGGATGAACGCCGCCCCCGAAGGCGCGCGGGGCGCGTTCCGCGTGGTCCGCCGGGTACTCGACGGCTACCCCGAGGGGCGGTTGAACGCCTTCGCGCCCGGGACGCGCGTGGCGGGTGCGATCGACACCGCGCCGGCCTTCGGGCATACGCCCGGGCACACGGTCCTGTCGGTCGGCGAGGGCGCCGAGAGCTTCACCTTCATCGGTGACGCGGCGCATATCCCGGCGCTGTTCGTGGCCAATCCCGACTGGCAGCTGATGTTCGACATGGACCCCGACGCCGCGCGCGAATCGCGCCACGCGCTGCTGGCGCGGCTTGCCGAGCAGGGGGGGCTGGTCGCCGGCTATCACTTCCCGGCGGGCACCATCGGCCGGATCGAAACGGCCGGCGACAGCTACGCCTACAGCACGAACGGCTGATCCGGGTGCGCCCCGGCGGTCAGCCGTCGTCGGGGCGCTTCAGCGTGAAGGTGTCGCGCACGACCGTGTAGTCGCGATAGCCGAGCCGGGCGACCGGGTTGTAGCGGGTGATTTCGAATATCCCGTCCACCAGGCAGTCGTCGCGCAGGTGGATTCCGGTGACCTCGCCGATGACGAGGTAGTTGGCGGCCCCGGCCAGTTGCACGATCTGGCTCATCTGGCATTCCAGCGCCGCGGGCGCGCCGGCGACGCGCGAACAGGGGATCGTCTCGCACGCGGCCCGTTGCAGGGCGGCAAGGTCGAACTCGTCGGTCTCCCTCGGCCAGCCGCCGGAGCTTTGGTTCATCGCGTCGATCATCGCCTCGGCCACGATATTGACGCAGAAGACGCCGGTTTCGCGGATGTTGGCGACGCTGTCCTTGGTGCCGGCCCGGTCGGACTTGGCGCCGGTTGACGCGAAGATGACCTGCGGTGGCACGTAGGCGACCGCGTTGAAGAAGGAATAGGGCGCAAGGTTCTCCGCCCCGTCCGCGCCGCGCGTCGAGATCCAGCCGATGGGGCGCGGCGTGACGATGGCGTTGAACGGGTTGTGGGGTAGGCCGTGGCCGTCGGACGGTTTGTAGAACATGCGCTCTCCTTCGATTTGAAACCGACATAGGCCCGTGCTACGCGCGCTTCCAGCGGAAAACCGGGGGCGGGCGTGGAACTTGGGCAGGAGCGGGCCGGGGACTGGTGGGAGGTCGAGGCCCTCTATGACCTCTGCTTCGCACCGGGGCGCGAGGCGCTGTCGTCCTACCGCCTGCGCGACGGAGTGCCGCCCGTGCCGGAACTCTGCCTCTGGCTGCGCGACGAGACCGGCGCGCTGGTCGCGGCGATCCGGCACTGGCCGGTGCGGGTGGGCGGCGCCCCGGCGCTGCTGCTGGGGCCGGTCGCGGTGCATCCGACGCGCCAGGGCGAGGGGCTGGCGGGCAACCTGATGGGCGAGAGCATGGCGCGGGCGGCGGACCTGGGCTGGGCGCGGGTGATGCTGGTCGGCGATGCCCCCTATTATGCGCGCTTCGGCTTCAGCCGGCTCGAGGGCGTCGAGATGCCGCCGCCCACGAACCCCGACCGTGTGCTGGGCTACGCGCTGCAGCCCGGGGCCTGGGAGGGGGTCACGGGGTTGGTCAGTCGCTGGTGCGCAGCGGGGTCGTGACTGCGGGGTCGTGACGGCGGGGTGCGCGAAACCGGGTCGTTGCGCGGGCAGGTCGAGAGGGCTGCGCAAATTTGCGCAATATCATAACCTTCTGTTATTGTTATAAAAGGTCATATCTGTTAACCAAATTTCAACCCGCCCGAAGGCGCGGGACGGGTCAGGTCAGACGTCGCGGCTGGCGGTGCGGCGATCACGGTTGCCGGGATTCCGGGGCGCGCAACTGGTCGCCCCGGCTGGCGGCGGCAAGGACCGCCCGCGCCTCGGTCACGATGTCGCGGACGATGTCGGCTGCCGGCTGTTCGCGGCGCACGAGGCCGACGCCCAGGCCGGCCCAAAGCGGCAGGGCCTCGATGTCGCCGGTGAACTCGGCGTGCGCCACGATTGCGTCGTAACGGCGAATGGGGCCTTTGGGCCGGTTCGCGACGATGTCGCCCTCGCCGGGCCGGTTGCCGCTGGGCGGGCGGCCCGCGTCTTCCCAGGCGGCGACGGTCGGGGTGCGCAGGACCCGGCCCGGTGCGTCCGGCCAGGTACCGTCGTAGAGCGTCGAAATGACCGTGTCCCGCGCCTCGGCCGCCAACACGCGGGTGCGGTAGAGCGGGTGGATCTCGGCCTCGGTCGCGCCGAGGAATCGCGTGCCCATGAAGGCGGCCTGAGCGCCGAGTGCGAGAACGGCGGCAAGGCCGCGACCGTCGCCGATGCCGCCCGCCGCAGCCACCGGCACGGGGGCCACCGCATCGACCACCGCCGGCACCAGGGCCAGCGTGGAGACCGTACCGCGTACGTGGCCGCCGGCCTCCCACCCCTGCGCGACGATGATGTCGGCCCCGGCTTCGGCCGCGCTTTCGGCCTCGGCGACGCTGCCGACGGTCATCATCAGCAGCGCCCCGGAATCGTGGATGCGCCCGACCAGCGGGGCGGGATCGCCCCAGAAGAGCGAGACGACCGGCACGCGCTCGGCCAGCATCGCCTCGAACTCCGCCGCGATATCATAGGAGAGGAGGAGGTTGCAGGCGAAGGGGCGGTCGGTGCGTGCGCGAACCTCGCTGATACGGCGCCGCGTGCCGTCGGCGCCCCAGCCGGTCAGCGTGACCGTCCCGAGCCCGCCGGCGCCCGAAACCGCAGAGGCCAGCGCCGGACCCGCCGGGCCGCCGATCGGGGCCTGGATGATCGGATGGTCGATCCCGAGCCTTTCGCACAGCGGCGTCCGCATCGGCACCCTCCGGCCCTATTCCAAGGACCCTGAATCTAGCATGGATCGGCCGGGGGCGGTGACAGATTCGTCAGCCCCGGTTCGCCAGCGGTGAGCGTGGCAAGCGCAGGGGTCCGTGCGCGCCCTTTCCGGCGGGGCTTGCGCGGCGGGCGCGTTTGGTCTAGGCACCCGCCAGCCTTCGGGCCGACCAATCGATGACAACAACATGCCGTGTTCGCCCATTATCGCTTCGGGGGCGTTTCCGGCCAAGGAGAAGCGACATGAAACTCAACGATCTGCGCGACAATCCCGGCGCGATGACCAAGAAGAAGCGGGTCGCGCGCGGCCCCGGCTCGGGCAAGGGCAAGACCGCCGGGCGCGGCATCAAGGGCCAGAAGTCCCGTTCGGGCGTGGCGCTGAATGCCTATGAGGGCGGTCAGATGCCGCTTTACCGCCGCCTGCCGAAGCGCGGCTTCACCAAGCCGAACCGCAAGGCCTTTGCGGTCGTGAACCTGGGCGCCATCGCCCGGTTCATCGAAGCCGGCAAGCTGGACGCGAAGGCCGAGATCACCGAGGACCTGCTGGTGACCTCGGGGCTGGTACGGCGCAAGCTCGACGGCGTGCGCGTTCTGGCCAAGGGCGAGATCGCGCAGGCGGTGACGCTGTCGGTGACCGGCGCGTCGAAAGCCGCGGTCGAGGCCGTGGAAAAGGCCGGCGGAACCCTGAAAACCGCGCAGGCTGTCGCCGAAGCGGCCGAATAAGGTGTTGTGAGCGCCCGCGCGCGCGACTACATCTTCACCGAGGTTTTCCTGCGCCGCCGACCGGGGACCGGTTCGGCGGCGCGCGCATGAAAGAGACGGGCACATGACATCTGCGGCAGAGCAAATGGCGGCCAACACCAGCTGGGCCGCCCTGGTGAAGGCGAAGGAACTGCGCCAGCGCATTCTCTTCGCGCTCGGCCTTTTGATCGTCTACCGGATCGGCACCTACATTCCGGTGCCCGGCATCGACGGCGGCGCGCTGCGCGAGTTCATGGACGAGGCGACCGCCGGACTGGGCGGGATGCTCAACATGTTCACCGGCGGCGCGATCGCGCGGATGGGCATCTTCGCCCTGGGCATCATGCCCTACATCTCGGCGGCGATCATCGTGCAGCTGGTGGCGGCCATGTACGGCCCCTGGCAGGCGCTGAAGAAGGAAGGCGAGATGGGGCGGCGCAAGCTGAACCAGTACACGCGCTTCGGCACCGTCCTGCTGGCCACGATGCAGTCCTACGGGCTGGCGGTCAGCCTGGAGGCCGGCGATCTGGCCACCGATCCGGGCTGGTTCTTCCGCATATCGACCGTCATCACGCTGGTCGGCGGCACCATGTTCCTGATGTGGCTGGGCGAGCAGATCACCGCGCGCGGCATCGGCAACGGCATCTCGCTGATCATCTTCGTGGGCATCATCGCCGAGATCCCGGCGCAGCTTGCGCAGTTCCTCAGCCAGGGACGGACCGGGGCGATCAGCCCGGCGGTGGTGATCGGCATCCTGCTCATGATGATCGCGCTGGTGGCGTTCATCGTGTTCATGGAACGCGCCTTGCGAAAGATCCATATCCAGTATCCCCGCCGGCAGGTGGGCATGAAGGTCTTCGACGGCGGCGCCTCGCACCTGCCGGTGAAGGTCAATCCCGCGAACGTGATCCCGGCGATCTTCGCCTCGTCGCTCTTGCTTCTGCCGACGACCGTCTCGACCTTCTCGGGGCAGTCGACCAGCCCGTTCATGGCCACCATGCTGGCCTATTTCGGGCCGGGACAGCCGCTCTATCTGCTGTTCTTCACCGGCATGATCATCTTCTTCACCTTCTTCTACACGCTCAACGTGTCGTTCAAGGTCGAGGATGTGGCCGAGAACCTGAAGAACCAGAACGGCTTCATTCCCGGTATCCGGCCGGGCAAGCGGACCGAGGAATACCTCTACTACGTCGTCACGCGAATCGTCACCGTCGGGTCGCTCTATCTTGCCGGCGTCGCCCTCATGCCCGAGATCCTGCGCGCGCAGTTGCAGATCCCCTTCTATTTCGGCGGCACCTCGGTCCTGATCGTCGTCGTGGTCGGGATGGACACGATGAACCAGGTCCAGTCGCACCTGCTGGCGCACCAGTACGAGGGGCTGCTGGAGAAGTCGCGCCTGCGTGGCAAGGGCGCGCGCGGCTCCGGTTCGCGCGGCTCGGGCGGGCGGAGCGGTAGCCCGCGCAAGGGGCCGTCGCTGCGCTGATCCGGGCCTGGCGGCCGGCGCGACGGACCGCAAGGCAGCCCGCCGCCAACCGTTCAACGGTTCCGGCGATGCGCTCTTGACCTCGGTCTGAAAAACGCCTAGCGGGAGCCCTCGAATTCGCGCTCCGAGTCGCGTTGCGACCCGGGCGCGTTTCATATCACACGGCCACTTGGGCGCGTGTTGTGAAAAAAGGTTCTGGAACTACGGAACCGCAACGAAAGGAAGACCTGCGTGGCACGTATTGCTGGCGTCAACATCCCTACCGGAAAGCGCGTACCGATCGCGCTGACCTATATCCATGGCATCGGTCCGACCATTGCCAACAAGATCGTCGAATCGCTGAACATCGCGCCCTCGCGCCGGATCAACGAGCTGTCCGATGACGAGGTTCTGGCGATCCGCGAGTTCATCGACGCCAACCTGACCGTCGAAGGCGACCTGCGCCGCGAGGTGCAGATGAACATCAAGCGCATGATGGACATCGGCTCGTATCGCGGTCTGCGTCACCGCCGCAACCTGCCCGTGCGCGGCCAGCGCACCCATACCAACGCCCGCACGCGCAAGGGCCCGGCGAAAGCGATCGCCGGCAAGAAGAAATAAGGGGGCGGAACAATGGCTCGTGACAAGACGCGCGTGAAGCGCAAGGAACGCAAGAACATCGCCGCCGGCGTGGCGCATGTGAATTCGTCGTTCAACAATACCAAGATCCTGATCTCGGACGTTCAGGGCAACGCGATATCGTGGTCCTCGGCCGGCACCATGGGCTTCAAGGGGTCGCGCAAGTCGACGCCCTATGCGGCGCAGCTTGCCGCCGAAGATGCCGCCAAGAAGGCCCAGGAACACGGCCTGCGCACCCTCGAGGTCGAGGTGCAGGGGCCGGGATCGGGCCGGGAATCGGCGCTGCGGGCACTGGCCGCCGCCGGACTGGTGATCACCTCCATCCGCGATGTCACGCCGCTGCCGCACAACGGCTGCCGCGCGCCGAAACGGCGCCGCGTCTGACATCCGACCGCTGCAAGCGGGCCGCGCCACCCCGGCGCGGTCCGGCTTTTCGTTTTGATCCTCGGGCGTATCGGGCCTTGGACATGGGCCGGATACTGGAATGGAGGCGAACTACATGATCCACAAGAATTGGCAGGAACTGATCAAACCGGCACAGCTGGAGGTCAGGCCCGGCAGCATTCCGGCGCGCCGCGCGACCGTCGTCGCCGAACCGCTGGAGCGGGGCTTCGGCCTGACGCTGGGCAACGCGCTGCGCCGGGTGCTGATGTCGTCGCTTCAGGGCGCGGCGATCACCAGCGTGCAGATCGACAACGTCCTTCATGAATTCTCCTCGGTGCCCGGCGTGCGCGAGGACGTGACCGACATCGTCCTCAACCTCAAGGGCGTCGCGCTGAGGATGGAGGTCGACGGTCCTAAGCGCGTGACCGTTTCGGCGCGCGGCCCGGCGGTGGTCAAGGCCGGCGACATCGCGGTCACCAACGGCATCGAGGTGCTGAACAAGGACCAGGTGATCTGCCACCTCGACGACGGCTCCGAGCTTTACATGGAACTGACGGTCAATACCGGCAAGGGCTATGTCTCGGCCGACAAGAACCGGCCCGAGGATGCGCCGATCGGTCTGATCCCGATCGACGCGATCTATTCGCCGGTCAAGAAGGTCGCCTACGAGGTCACGCCGACCCGCGAGGGTCAGGTGCTGGACTATGACAAGCTGACCATGAAGCTCGAAACCGATGGCTCGGTGACGCCCGAGGATGCGGTCGCCTATGCCGCGCGCATCCTGCAGGACCAGTTGCAGATCTTCGTCAACTTCGACGAGCCCGAAGCGGCCGGCCGCGGCGACATGGACGACGGTCTGGAGTTCAACCCGCTGCTGCTGAAGAAGGTGGACGAACTGGAGCTTTCGGTCCGGTCCGCCAACTGCCTGAAGAACGACAACATCGTCTATATCGGCGACCTGATCCAGAAGACCGAGGCCGAGATGCTGCGCACGCCGAACTTCGGCCGCAAGTCCCTCAACGAGATCAAGGAAGTGCTGTCGGGCATGGGTCTGCACCTGGGCATGGATGTCGAGGACTGGCCGCCGGAGAACATCGAGGATCTGGCCAAGCGCTACGAGGACCAGTTCTGAGCAGGCGCGCTTAACCAGGGGGCGCGCCCGTCGCGCCCCATCGGGCCCCGGCCCGCAAGGAGAGCCGCCTTCATTCGCAGGGGTGGCCGGACAAAGAATAAAGTGACTGAAGGAGAGACATCATGCGTCACGCCCGCGGCTACCGCCGCCTGAACCGTACCCACGAGCACCGCAAGGCGCTTTTCGCCAACCTGTCCGGCTCGCTGATCGAGCACGAGCAGATCAAGACCACGCTGCCCAAGGCCAAGGAACTGCGTCCGGTGATCGAAAAGCTGATCACGCTGGCCAAGCGCGGCGATCTGCACGCCCGCCGGCAAGCCGCGGCGCAACTCAAGCAGGACAAGGACGTCGCCAAGCTCTTCGACGTGCTGGGACCGCGCTACAAGGACCGTCAGGGCGGGTATGTCCGCGTCCTGAAGGCCGGATTCCGCTATGGCGACATGGCGCCGATGGCGATCATCGAATTCGTCGACCGCGACCTGGAGGCCAAGGGCGCCGGCGACCGCGCCCGCCTGGAAGCGGCCGAGGCCGCCGAGGACTGATCCCCGACGCCATCGCGATTTTCAGGCCCGCGGCGCCCGCCGCGGGCCTTTGTCGTTTCGGTCGGTGATTGAACCTCGGGGCTGGCAGACCCATAGTCCTGTCCGGTTCGGAGTGCAGGAGGGGGCGATGCGCGGAGTGCTGGCGATCATTCTGGCGGCGGGGCTTCTGCCGGGGGCCGGCGCGGCGCAGAACGTGCCGGCGGATCGCGGCCAGATCGCGCTGAGCTTCGCGCCGGTCGTGCGCGCGGCCGCGCCCGCGGTGGTCAGCATCTACGCGCAGCGCGTGGTCGAGGCGCGCGCCAATCCCTTCTTCGACGACCCGCTTTTCGGCCAGCTATTCGGCGATTTCGGCCGGCGGGTGCCGCGCGTGCAGAATGCGCTGGGATCGGGCGTGATCGTCTCCGCGGACGGGATCGTGGTGTCGAACCAGCACGTCGTCGGCGGCGCCGACGATATCCGCGTGGTCCTGGGCGATCGGCGCGAATTCCTGGCCGACCTGATCCTGGAGGACGCCGAGAGCGATCTGGCGATCCTGCGCATCCGCGGCGCCGAGGGGCTGCCGGTCCTGCAACTGGCCGATTCCGACCGGCTGGAGGTGGGCGATCTGGTGCTGGCCATCGGCAACCCCTTCGGCGTCGGGCAGACGGTGTCCAGCGGTATCGTCTCGGCGCTGGCGCGGTCGGGGATCGCGGTGGGGTCCGGACGGGGCTATTTCATCCAGACCGACGCGGCGATCAATCCCGGCAATTCGGGCGGCGCGCTGGTCGATCTGCGCGGACGGCTGGCCGGCATCAACACGGCGATCCTGACGCGGACCGGTGGCTCGCACGGGATCGGCTTCGCGATTCCCTCGAACCTTGTCGCGCAGGTCGTAGCACAGGCGCAGGAGGGGCAGTCGAGGTTCCAGCGCCCCTGGGCGGGCATGACCGGGCAGTCGGTCGATGCGAGCCTCGCCGAGGCGTTCGAGATGAGCCTGCCTCAGGGCGTGGTCATCACCGAACTGCACCCGGCCAGCCCGCTGGCGCTGGCCGGGCTGGTGCCGGGCGACGTGATCCTGTCGCTCGACGGCGAGCCGGTGAACTCGCCGCCCGAGATGAACTTTCGCATGGCGGCGCGCGGCATCGGCGCGCGGGCGCGCCTGAGCGTGCTGCGCAACGGCAGCGACGCGCAGGTGACCATCGACCTGATCGCCCCGCCCGACGAGCCGCCGCGCAACCGGCTGGAGGTGCGCCACGGTGTCGCGCTGCGCGGTCTGGTGGCCGAAAACATCAACCCCGCCGTGGTCGCCGAGCATGGCCTGCCGCCGGCGGTCGACCGGGGCGTGATCGTCGTTACCGTGCGCGACATCGCGCTGCGGGCGGGGATCCGGGCGGGCGACGTGCTGCTGGCGATCAATCGCCAGCCCATCGCCACCACCGACGATCTGGACCGCGTCCTGCGCGATCCGACGCGCAACTGGGAAATCGAGATCCTGCGCGAGGGCCGGCGCACCTGGCTGCGGTTCCGCATCTAGGTTTTTACCGACCGTCCGCACCGGCCTGGACTGGCGCCCGCACCGGGGGTGTGCGCATGCGCTCAGGATCGCAAGCTATGATGCTGAACGAGAAATCGGCGCCGTTAACCGCAACGAAACCTTTGCGCGGCGTCGCGCCGGGGCGGTCGACGGCGATCGTCGCCCGGTGCGAAGGCCGTTTCCGCGGGCCTCGCAACCGTCTATGATCACGCGCGAGGTGACCCCGCATGGCAGATCTCTTCGATACCGACGCCGCGACCCCGGACGCGGAGAGCGCGCCCCGGCCGCTGGCCGACCGGCTGCGCCCGCGCACGCTGGCTGACGTGATCGGTCAGGACAAGGTGTTGTCGCCCGATGGACCCTTGGGCGCGATGCTCGCCGCCGGCGCGCTGTCGTCGCTGGTCCTCTGGGGGCCGCCCGGCACCGGCAAGACCACCATCGCCCGCCTTCTGGCCGATGCGACGGATCTGCATTTCGTCCAGATCAGCGCGATCTTCACCGGCGTGCCCGATCTGCGCAAGGTCTTCGAGGCCGCCAAGCACCGGCGCGCGAACGGGCAGGGGACGCTGCTGTTCGTCGACGAGATCCACCGCTTCAACAAGGCGCAGCAGGACGGCTTCCTGCCGCATATGGAGGATGGCACAATCCTGCTGGTGGGGGCCACGACCGAAAACCCTTCGTTCGAGTTGAACGCGGCGCTTCTGTCCCGGGCGCAGGTGATCGTGCTGCAACGGCTCAGCCTTGCCGATCTGGAACTGCTGGCGCAGCGGGCCGAGCAGGCGCTGGGTCGCGCCCTGCCGCTGAAGGCCGACGCGCGCGACGCGCTGCTGGAAATGGCCGATGGCGACGGGCGCGCGCTGCTGAACCTGGTCGAGCAGGTGATGGCCTGGAAACTCGACGGTCCGTTGGACAGGGCGACCCTGTCGGCGCGGCTGATGCGGCGCGCGGCGCAGTACGACAAGTCGGGGGATGCCCATTACAACCTGATTTCGGCGCTGCACAAATCCGTGCGCGGCTCGGACCCCGATGCCGCCCTCTATTGGCTGGCACGGATGCTGGAGGGGGGCGAGGACCCGCGCTATCTGGCCCGGCGTATCACCCGCATGGCGATCGAGGATATCGGCCTGGCCGAACCGCAGGCGCAGGCGCTCTGCCTGCAGGCCTGGGAGGTCTACGAGCGCCTCGGCAGCCCCGAAGGCGAATTGGCGCTGGCGCAGGCGGTGGTCTACCTGTCGCTCGCGCCCAAGTCGAACGCCGTCTACGCGGGTTTCAAGGCCGCGCAGGCGCTGGCGAAGAAGACCGGATCGAAACCGCCCCCGGCGCATATCCTGAACGCCCCCACGAAGCTGATGCAGGAACAGGGCTATGGCGCGGGCTACGCCTATGACCACGATGCCGAGGACGGGTTTTCGGGCCAGGACTATTTTCCCGAAGGGGTGAAGCGCCCGGTCCTCTATGTCCCGCCCGAGCGCGGCTTCGAGCGGGAGTTGAAGAAGCGTCTGGATTACTTTGCAAAGCTGCGCATCCGCCGGCAGGGCTGACGGCGGTTGACAAGGCGAGCCTTGCGCGAAATGGAAGGCGCATGTTCGGAACCCTCGCACAGGTGGCTATCGGTGGCGCATTGGGCGCACTCGCGCGCTTCGGCACGCAGGCGCTGGCCTTTCGCACCTTCGGCCCGGCCTTTCCGGTCGGCACGCTGGCCGCGAACGTGCTGGGCAGCTTCCTGATGGGGCTGGCCGCCGCTTGGCTGCTGGACCGCGAATTTGCGCGCTTCGCGCCCTTCGTCATCGTCGGCTTCCTTGGCGCCTACACGACCTTCTCGACCTATGCGCTGGACGCGCTGAAGCTGTGGGAGAGGGGCGACGCGCTGCCGGCACTGGGCTATGTGCTGGGCTCGGTCGTGCTGTCCATCGCCGCCTGCCTCGCCGGGCTGGCCCTGGGGCGGAGCCTTGCGGCATGAGCGGTGTTCAGCACCTGACCGTGGCCGAGGATGCGGGCGACCAGCGCCTCGACCGCTGGCTCAAGCGCCAGTTCCCGCAGATCAACCAGTCGATGGTCGAAAGGCTCTGCCGTAAGGGCGAATTGCGCGTCGATGGCGGGCGGGTCAAGGCCGCGACGCGGCTGCAGGCCGGGCAGACCGTGCGCGTCCCGCCGCTGCCCGATGCGCCCGCACCCCCGCCGCCTGCCACCGCCCCCGCCATCCCCCGCGACGATGCCGAGATGATCCGCGCGGCGGTCCTGTGGAAGGACGAGCATATCATCGCGCTCGACAAGCCGCCGGGCCTGCCCAGCCAGGGCGGATCGGGGCAGGGCGACCGGCATGTCGACGCCCTGACCGAGGCGCTGACCTTCGGCTACAAGGAACGCCCCGTGCTGGTGCACCGGCTGGACAAGGACACCT
Organism: Pararhodobacter sp. SW119; assembly: GCF_017811755.1. Classification (GTDB taxonomy): domain Bacteria; phylum Pseudomonadota; class Alphaproteobacteria; order Rhodobacterales; family Rhodobacteraceae; genus Pararhodobacter. Next base: position 36,796 of record NZ_JADDJF010000013.1, read on the forward strand.
CGGGCGTGCTGCTGCTGGCGCGCACCCCGCGCATCGCGCGCCGCCTGGGCGAGGCGTTCCGGCACCGCGCCACGCGCAAGATCTACTGGGCCATCGTCGCCGGCGTGCCCAGCCCGGCGAAGGGCACCATCCGCTACGGGCTGGTCAAGGCCGGCGGGCCGCGCGCCGAGAAGATGCGCTGCATCCATCCCGACCAGGTCAACGCGACCGAGGGCGCCAAGCGCGCCACCACCGATTACGCGGTGCTGGAACGGCTGGGCAGCCGCGCCGCCTGGGTGGCGCTGGTGCCGGTGACCGGGCGCACGCACCAGTTGCGCGCGCATATGGCGGAAATCGGGCATCCGATCGTCGGGGACGGCAAGTACGGCGGCTCGGGGCAGGACAATCCGGGCGATGGCTGGGGCGCGCAGATGGGCGGCGAGATCAGCCGCAAGCTGCACCTGCACGCGCGGTCGATCCGGTTCGAGCATCCGATCACGGGCAGGACGGTCACGATCAGCGCCCCGTTGCCCGAGCACATGCGCAGAAGCTGGGCGACCTTCGGCTGGTCCGAATCCGACGTGCCCGCCGATCCGTTCGAGGAGGAGGCATGAGCGCTCGGCTGATCGTCTTCGACGTCGACGGGACCCTGCTCGACAGCCAGGCGCATATCCTGGCGGCGATGGCGCGCGCGTTCGCGACGCACGGGCTGGATTGTCCGCCGCCGGCACAGGTGCTGTCGATTGTCGGGCTGTCGCTGCCGCAGGCGATCGCGCGGCTGATGCCCGGACCCGACGCGGCGCTGCTGACGGCGCTCGTGGCGACCTACAAGGACAGCTTCACGGCGCTGCGGGCGCAGGATGCCTCGCCCCTCTATCCCGGTGCGCGCGCGGTGCTGGAGCGGCTTCTCGGGCGCGACGATGTCATCCTCGGGGTGGCGACGGGCAAGTCGCGCCGGGGGCTCGACCATGTGATCGCCGCGCATGGGCTGGGCGGGTACTTTCGCACCCTGCAGGTCGCCGACGACCACCCGTCGAAGCCGCATCCGGCGATGCTGCGCGCCGCGCTGGCCGAGGCCGGCGTGCGGCCAGCGGACGCGGTGATGATCGGCGACACGACCTACGACATCGACATGGGCCGCGCCGCGGGCACCCGCACGCTGGGCGTGACCTGGGGGTATCATCCGCCCGCGTCGCTGGTTCAGGCCGGCGCCGACCGCGTGCTCGAGGATTTCGAGGCCCTGCTCCCCGCCGTCGAGGCGTTCTGGGAGGCGGCATGAGCGCCTGGGGTGCCCGACGGTTCTGGACCGAGGTGTCGATCCTGCCGGTCGAGGGCGGTTTTGCCGTCCGGCTTGACGGGCGCGATCTGCGCACGCCGGCGAAGGCGCCGCTGGTGCTGCCGACGCAAGCCTTCGCCGACCTGGTCGCCGCCGAATGGGCCGCGCAGGAGGGCACGATCCGCCCCGACACGATGCCCGCGACGCGCGCCGCGAATGTCGCCATCGACAAGGTCCGCGGCCAGGCGCGCGCGGTCGCGGGCCTTATCTCCGACTACGGCGCCACCGACCTTCTGTGCTATCGCGCCGCGGCGCCGGAAGCGCTGGTCGCCCGGCAGGCCGCGGCCTGGGACCCGCTGCTGGACTGGGCGGCGCGCCGCTTCGGCGTCAGCTGGCAGGTCACCACCGGCGTCATGCCCTGCGACCAGCCGCAGGCCACGCTCGATCGGCTTTCCGCCCATGTCGCAGGCTTCGGTGCCTTCGAATTGACCGCCATGCACGATCTCGTCGCGCTCTCGGGCTCGCTGGTGATCGGCCTTGCGGTGACGGAAGGCGAAGACCAGCCCGAAACGCTGTGGCGGATTTCGCGGATCGACGAGGAGTGGCAGATATCACAATGGGGCGAGGATGCGGAAGCGGCGCAGAAGGCCGCGCTGCGGCAGCGCGATTTCCTCAATGCCGCGCGCTTCTTCGCCGCCTGCCGCTGACCTTTCGCGGCGACCCCGCTGCGCCTGCCGGCACGATTGTCTTGACGGGCCGGGAATATCAGAACAAGTTGACACCACGGGCGACAAGCGGAAGTTTGCCGAATGACCGGCGATGCGTCGTGACTCGACCGATATGCAAGGGGCTCAGCAGGGCCCGTATGACTGTCTGTCATGGCAGTTCCACAGGATGAGGTTAGGGATGAAAAAATCCGTATTTCTCGGTACGCTGGCGGTAAGTGCGCTGGCGGCCGGTATTGCGTCCGCGCAGACGCTTGAAGAAGTGACGTCGCGCGGTGAACTGAACTGCGGTGTCTCCACCGGCGTCAACGGCTTCTCGGCCCCCGACGCGAACGGTGTCTGGCAGGGGTTCGACGTGGCGGTCTGCCGCGCGATCGCCGCGGCGGTGCTGGACGATTCGATGGCGGTGAACTTCGTGCCCACGACCGGGCAGACCCGCTTCACCGCGCTCGCCTCGGGCGAGGTCGACGTGCTGTCGCGCAACACCACCTGGACGTTCTCGCGCGATGTCGACCTGCGCTTCACCTTCACCGGCATCAACTACTACGATGGCCAGGGCTTCATGGTGAACCGCAACCTCGGCGTCTCGTCCTCGACCGAACTTGATGGCGCGACCGTCTGCATCCAGACCGGCACCACGACCGAGCTGAACCTGGCAGACTATTTCCGCGTCAACGGCATGAACTACGAGCCGGTGCCGATCGAGACCAACGCCGAGGCCCAGCAGCAGTATCTGGCCGGCGCCTGCGACGTCTACACGACCGACGTGTCGGGCCTGGCCGCGACGCGCGCCAGCTTCGAGGCGCCGGGCGACCACGTCATCCTGCCCGAAGTCATCTCGAAGGAGCCGCTGGGCCCCGCCGTGCGCCACGGTGATGACCAGTGGGCCGACATCGTCCGCTGGGTGCTGAACGCGCTGATCGCGGCCGAGGAACTGGGCGTGACGTCGGCCAACCTGGCCGAACTGGCCGCCGGCACCAACAACCCCGAGATCAACCGCCTGCTCGGCAACGAAGGCAACCTGGGCGAGATGTTCGGGCTGGACGCCGAATGGGCGGTGCGGGCCATCGCCGTCGCCGGCAACTACGGCGAGATCTTCGCCGCCAATATCGGCGAGGCGACGCCGATCGGTCTCGCGCGCGGGCTGAACGCGCAGTGGACGCAGGGCGGGCTGATGTACTCGCCGCCCTTCCGCTGATATCCGACTTCGGGGCGCGCGCGGTGGCGACACCGCGCGCGCCCTACCTTCGAACATTCGCATAAGGCGCGGCCCCTGATCGCCCACAAGGCGGAAGGGACACGACAACCGACCGCGCCGGTGCAGGGAGAGCGTCGATGGCCGTCACGGAAAGCGGAGCCCCGCCCGAGTCGTTCCGCCTGAGCATGTTGCTCTACGACACGCGGTATCGCTCCTACACGATCCAGATCTTCGCGCTGATGATGCTGATGCTGGGCGCGGCCTGGCTGATCGACAACACCGTGCGCAACCTTGCCGCGCTGGGCAAGGATTTCTCCTTCGCCTTCCTCTGGAACGTCGCGGGCTACGACATCAGCCAGCGTCCGATAGAATACGACAGCACCATGACCCACGGCCGCGCCGCCGTGGTGGGCTTTCTCAACACGATGATCCTGGCGGTCATGGCCTGCGCGCTGGCGACCGTCGTCGGGGTGATCGCCGGCGTCCTGCGGTTGTCGAACAACTGGATGGTCGCGCGCCTGATGACCGTCTATGTCGAGGTGTTTCGCAATATCCCGACGCTTCTTTGGATCCTCGTCTTCGGCGCGATCATGACCGAGGCGATGCCGGCGCCCAACGCCTTTCGCGGCGACGATCCGGCCGCCAGCATGGTCTTCTTCGACAGCGTCGCCATCACCAACCGCGGCGTCTACGTGCCGCTGCCCGAATTCACCCGCAGCCTTGGCGCCCTCGACCTCGGCGGCGTTCGGCCCAGCCTCGACGCGATCGCCTTCGTGATCGTGGTGGCGCTCAGCATCTGGGCCAACAAGCTTGTCATCGCGCATGCCACCCGCGTGCAGAACGCGACCGGCGTACGCCCCAAGACCTGGTGGAAGAGCCTGCTCATCCTGCTGGGACCGGCGATCCTGCTGCTCTGGGCGCTCGGCTTCCATCTGACCTATCCCGAGCTCAGGGGCTTCAACTTCCAGGGCGGGATCCACATGCGCAACTCGCTCATCGCGATGTGGCTGGGCCTGGGCATCTATACCGGCGCCTTCATCGCCGAGAACGTGCGCTCGGGCATCCTCGCGATTTCCCGGGGCCAGACCGAGGCCGCCTTCGCGCTGGGAATGCAGCCCGGCAAGACCATGCGCCTGGTGATCCTGCCGCAGGCGATGCGCGTCGTCATCCCGCCGCTGATCTCGCAGTACCTCAACATCACCAAGAACACCTCGCTGGGTCTGGCGGTGGGCTACATGGACCTGCGCTCGACGCTGGGCGGCATCACCATCAACCAGACCGGGCGCGAGCTGGAGGGGATGATGCTGATGATGCTCATCTACCTGCTGATCAGCTTGACGATCTCGGGGGCGATGAACGTCTACAACAGCCGCATGAAGCTGAAGGAGCGCTGAGATGAGCGATCTCCACGCCCACACCGTCGCCTATGTGCGCGAGTCGATGATCCCCGAACAGGTGGCGCCGGTGACCGAACGCGGCGCCGTGAAGTGGATGCGCGAAAACCTGTTCAACGGCTGGCTCAGCACAATCCTGACGGTGCTGTCGCTCCTCGTGGTCTTCTGGATCGTGGCCGATCTCGGCCCCTGGCTGATGCGGTCGGTCTGGGACGCGGGGTCGCTGTCGGAATGTCGCCGCATCTGGGCCGAGGCCGGCCAGCCCGCCGGCGCCTGCTGGGGGGTCATCAACGACCGCCTGCACCAGCTTCTCTTCGGCTTCTACCCGCCGCATCTCTACTGGCGGCCGGTGCTGGCGCTGGTGTTGATGATTCCGGCGCTGGGGCCCATTCTCTATCCTTGGGTGCCGCGCAAGCTGATCTGGTTCTCCGCCGTCTATCCTTTCCTGGCCTACTTCCTGCTCTGGGGCGGATCGATCTGGCTGCCGGTGACGGCCGCGATGGGGTTCGTGGCCGGCGGCGCGGCGCTGGTGCTTCTGCGCCCGCTGGGCACCCTGCCGGCAACGATCGCGGCTTTCGTGGTTCCGGTCATCTGGTGGATCGTCGCTGCCGGCCCGTTCGCCGCGGTGATGACCCAGATCCTGCCCATCGGGATCGAGTTCGTCCGCTCGGACCGCTTCGGCGGGTTCCTGATCTCGCTGGTGATCGGCGTTTCCGGCATCTCGCTGTCGCTGCCGCTGGGCATCCTGCTGGCGCTGGGCCGGCAGTCGGACATGGTGCTGATCAAGTCGGTCTGCGTGATCTTCATCGAGTTCATCCGCGGCGTGCCGCTGATCACGCTGCTGTTCACGGCCTCGCTTCTGCTCAACTACTTCCTGCCGCCGGGGACCAGCTTCGACCTGATCCTGCGTGTGATCATCATGGTCACGCTCTTCGCCGCGGCCTACATGGCCGAGGTGATCCGCGGCGGGCTGGCCGCCCTGCCGCGCGGACAGTACGAGGCCGCCGACGCACTGGGGCTGGATTACTGGAAGGCGCAACGCCTGATCATCATGCCGCAGGCGCTGAAAATCGCGATCCCCGGCATCGTCAACACCTTCATCGGGCTGTTCAAGGACACGACGCTGGTGGTCTTCATCGGCCTCCTGGACCCGATCGGCCTGAGCAACGCGATCCGCGCCAGTTCCGACTGGCAGGGGATCTACTGGGAACTCTTCATCTTCATCGGCGCGGTCTTCTTCGTCTTCTGCTTCGGCATGTCGCGCTATTCCATGTATCTCGAGCGCCGCTTGCGCACCGACCACCGCTGAGGAGGCCGAAAGTGACCGATACCGCTGCCGAGATCGGCATCGACCGCAAGATCGACACCCGCCACATGAAGGTGAGTGACGAGGTCGCGATCCAGATCACCCGCATGAACAAGTGGTTCGGATCGTTCCACGTGTTGCGCGACATCGACATGACCGTCCATCAGGGCGAACGGATCGTGGTCTGCGGGCCCTCGGGGTCGGGCAAGTCGACGCTGATCCGCTGCATCAACCGGCTGGAGGAACACCAGTCGGGCCAGATCATCGTCGACGGGACGGAACTGACCTCGGACCTCAAGAACATCGACAAGGTGCGCTCGGAAGTCGGCATGGTCTTCCAGCACTTCAACCTGTTTCCCCACCTGACGATCCTGGAGAACTGCACGCTGGCGCCGATCTGGGTGCGCAAGATCCCCAAGCAGGAGGCCGAGGAAATCGCCATGCATTTCCTCGAGAAGGTGAAGATCCCCGAACAGGCGCTCAAGTTTCCCGGGCAGCTGTCGGGCGGTCAGCAGCAGCGCGTGGCGATCGCGCGCTCGCTCTGCATGAAGCCCCGGATCATGCTTTTCGACGAGCCGACGTCGGCCCTCGACCCCGAGATGATCAAGGAGGTGCTGGACACGATGATCCAGCTGGCCGAGGAAGGCATGACGATGATCTGCGTTACCCACGAGATGGGCTTTGCGCAGGCGGTGGCCAACCGGGTGATCTTCATGGATCAGGGCCAGATCGTCGAGCAGAACGAGCCGCGCGAGTTCTTCCACAACCCGAAATCCGAGCGCACGCAGCTGTTCCTCAGCCAGATCCTGGGTCACTGAGCCGCCGCGCGGCTGGCGCTTGCCAACGCTTCGGGCAACTGCCGGAACGGCCCCCCAGTCGATGCCGGGGCAGGCCGAAAACCGGGTTGAAATCCGGTTAATTTTTTCGCGCTTGTGCTGCGATATCAACGACTTGCTTGATTGTCCAAATTTGGACGCTCGCCCCGGAAGGGGTCCCCGGGGCGGAATCGGCGCCCGCCAGCGCCGGGGTCAGACGGGAAAACCGCCGTCGCTGTCGTCGCCCGATTCCTCCAGCAGCCGGTCGAAATCGGGGATGGTCACGCGGCGCTTGCCCTGAACCTCGATCACGCCGTCGCGCTTCAAGGCCGAGATCTGGCGGCTGACGGTTTCCAGCGTCAGGCCCAGGTATTCCGACATCGCCTCGCGTGTCAGCGGCAGTTCGATCTCGACCGCGCTGCCCTTGCGCGGCATCGCCAGCGAGGCGTGGCGGCGGGCGATGATCGCGATCAGGCTCGCGATCTTCTCGCGCGCGGTCTTGCGGCCCAGCAGCAGCATCCATTCCCGCGCCGCGTCCAGCTCGTCCAGCGTCATCTCCAGCAGCCGCTGCCCGATATGCGGCGTCGCCAGCATCATCGCCTCGAACGGCTTCTTGCGAAAGCAGCACATCACCAGGTCGGTGGTCGCGGTCACGTCATAGGCCGCGGTCTCGCGTCCCGGCCGGCCGACGAAATCCGACGGCAGCAGCAGCCCGACGATCTGGCGGCGCCCGTCCTCCATCGTCTGGGTCAGCGTCGCGATTCCGGTCACCACCGACGCCACGAAATCCATCCGGTCGCCCGACCAGATCACGGTCTGGCCGGCCTCGAAGCTGCGGTAGTACTTCATCCCTTCGAGCTGCGACAACTCGTCGGACTCGCACCGCGCGCAAACGGCGCGGTGGCGGATCGGACAATCGTCGCAATCCGGCGAGGTGATCTTCGGCTCTAAGGCGGTCGTGTTCTGCATCGATTTGACTTGCGTCAATGTCCCCGAAGGCATTCTCGTAGACGGTATGCTAATGGAAAGCACGACGCAACTCGCCCGGCTGGGTCTTTTCGATGCGCGCGTCCCCCGGTACACCAGCTACCCGACGGCGCCGCAGTTCCGGAACGACGTGAGCGCGGAGACATTTCGCGACTGGCTGGGGGCGATCCCGCCCGGCAGCCGCATCTCGCTCTACCTGCATGTGCCGTTCTGTCGCAGGCTCTGCTGGTTTTGCGCCTGCCGGACGCAGGGCACCAGCACCGACGCGCCGGTCCTGTCCTATGTCGAGACGCTGAAGGCCGAGTTGCGCCTGCTGCGCGCCGCGCTGCCCGAGGGCGTGACGGCCGCGCGGCTGCACTGGGGCGGCGGCACGCCGACGCTGCTGCCGGCGCCGGTGATGCGCGATCTGGCCGCCGCGATCTTCGACGTCGTGCCGCTGGCCGAGGGGGCCGAATTCTCGGTCGAGATCGACCCGAACGAGATCGACGCGCCGCGCCTCGACGCGCTGGCCGAGGTCGGGATGAACCGCGCCTCGATCGGCGTGCAGGACTTCGACGCCGAGATCCAGGCGACGATCGGCCGCAACCAGAGCTTCGAGGTCACCCGCGACGCGGTCGAGGCGATTCGCGCCCGCGGCATCGGCAGCCTGAACGCCGACATCCTCTATGGCCTGCCGCACCAGAACCGGGCGCGGATCGGCGATTCGGTCCAGAAACTGCTGTCGCTCTCGCCCGACCGGGTGGCGCTTTACGGCTATGCGCATGTGCCGTGGATGGCGCGGCGCCAGCAACTGATCCCGTCCGAGGCGCTGCCGATCGCGGAAGAACGGCTGGACCTGTTTGAGACCGCGCGCCGGCTATTCCTCTGGGACGGCTATGACGAGATCGGTATCGACCATTTCGCCCGGCCCGACGACGGACTGGCCGTGGCCGCGCGCGAAGGCCGGCTGCGGCGCAATTTCCAGGGGTATACCGACGACGTCGCGCCGGTGCTGGTCGGGCTGGGCGCCTCCTCGATCTCGCGGTTTCCGCAGGGCTATGCGCAGATGAACGCCGCCACCTCGGGCTGGGCGAAGGCGGTACAGGCGGGGCAGTTCGCCACCGCGCGCGGCCATGCTTTCCGGGGCGAGGACCTGTTGCGCGCGCGGATCATCGAGGCGCTGATGTGCGACTTCCGCGTCCGCAGCGGCGAGTTGATGCGCGACTTCGGCCTCACGGCGGCCGCGTTCGACGCGCTGATCGGCCCGGTGGTGGCGCGCTTCGATCCCTTCCTGGTGCTGGACGCCGAGGGGGTGTTCATCCCGCCGGAGGGCCGGCCGCTGACACGGGTGATCGCCGCGGCCTTCGACGCCTACGCGCCGGCCCAGCATTCCGCCGCGATCTGAACGCAGGCCGGGTGCGTCAGACCGGGATCAGCGCCCAGTAGTCGAGGTCCAGCAGCACCTCGGGCAGGTGCTTGCCGTCGGCCCCCAGCCGCGCGCCGGGCGCGCCCTTGGTGGCGACCAGGCGAAGGCGCAGCGCGCCGACGCCGGGGGCGGGGGTCTCAGCGCGATCCAGCACCTCGGACCAGGCGCGGACGGTGTCGCCGGCAAAGCACGGATTGGCATGCGCGCCGCCGTTGAGCGCCACGATCATCTGCGCATTCGCCAGCCCGTTGAACGACAGCGCGCGCGCCAGGCTGATGACATGCCCGCCATAGATCAGCCGCCGGCCGTCCTCGCGCGTGGTGGCGTCGAAATGAACCTTGGCGGTGTTCTGCCAGAGGCGGGTGGCCAGCATGTGCTCGGCCTCCTCGACGGTCACGCCGTCGACATGGTCGATCACCTCGCCCACCGCGTAGTCGCCCCAGCGGTGCGGCTCTCCGGCCAGGGTGAAATCGTAGCCGGTGAAATCCAGCCCCCGGGGGATGGCCAGGTCGGCCGGATCGACCGCGGGCGCGAGGTCCGGGATGACGGGCTCCGGGGCCGGCGCGGCGGCATCGTGCTTGCGCACCATCACCCAGCGCACGTAGTCGAGGACCGTGCCGCCGTGCTGGTTCTGCCCGGTGGTCCGCACCCAGACCACGCCCGAGCGCCCGTTCGAATTTTCCTTCAGCCCGATGACTTCGGACCGCGCAATCAGCGTGTCGCCCGGCCAGACCGGCGCCAGCCAGCGGCCCTGCGCATAGCCCAGGTTGGCGATGGCGTTCAGGCTGATGTCCGGCACGCTTTTGCCGAAGACGACGTGAAAGGCGATCAGGTCGTCGACCGGGCTTTGCGGCAGGCCGCAGGCGCGGGCGAATTCGTCCGACGAATGCAGTGCCCCGCGCGCCGGGTAGAGCGCGTGGTACAGCGCCCGTTCCCCGCCCGAGATCGTGCGCGGGACGGCATGCGGGATCACCTGGCCCAGGCGGTAATCCTCGAAAAAGCGGCCGGGGTTGGTCTTGCTCATTGCTCGCCCAGCTTCATGTCGGGGCTGTAGTCTGTATCGACCTCCTTGGTCACCGCCTGGGCGCAATGCAGCTTTCCGCTGCCGGCGTCGAAGGCATAGGCCGGAGAGCCGTGAAGCTCCCACCCCTTCGAGAGGGCGAGCGAGACCTTGTGGCAGAATTCGGACGTGTCGGGGCCGGTCAGCAGGCGATAGAGTTTCATCGCGTCACCCGAACGGCCAGGCGCCGAGCCAGCCGTGAATCCAGCCGACGACGCCGGTGGCGACAACCGCGATCACGACCGCGCCGACCTCCTTTGCCGGGGTCGACGGGCCGGGGCGCGTCCAGTCGCGCTGCGCGCGGTTGATCAGGATCACCGACACCACCGCCCAGGCCAGCAACCCGCCGAAAAGGATGATGCCTTCCAGCGTCGGCACCACCAGCAGGTGCGCCACCGCCCAGGCCTTGAAGCCCGAAAGCTGCGGATGCCGGATGCGCCGCGTGATCGCCGTCTGCAGCCCCGACGCGGCGAAGAGGTAGAAGCCCAGGAACACCAGCAGGTTGTTGACGTGCCGCAGGAAGGCGGGCGGCGACCAGAGCCAGTCGCCGTCGGCCCAGCGGTAGCCGAAGATCATCAGCAGGATCGACACGACCAGCGCGATCGCCACCAGCCCCTTGCCGGACTCGCCCAGCACCGCGCGGCGTTCCGGCGCGATGCGCTTGAAGAGATGCGCCAGCGACCAGAGCGCGACGCCCAGGATCAGGATCGGATAGCCCATGTCAGTTCCCCTCCCCGAGGGTTTCGATTGCCGCCGCGCGCGCCAGCAGGCGCTCGGCCGTGGCGACATGCAGGTTCTCGACGATCCGGCCGTCGACCACCGCCACCCCCTGGCCCTGCGCCGTCGCCTCCCGATAGGCCGCGATCTGCCGGCGGGCGAGCGCGATCTCCTCCGCCTCCGGGGCGAAGACCGCGTTGGCGATGTCGATCTGCGCGGGATGGATCAGGGTCTTGCCGTCGAAACCCAGGTCGCGCCCCTGTTCGCATTCGGCGCGCAAGCCCGCGTCGTCCTTGAAGGCGTTGTAGACCCCGTCGACCGCCACGATCCCTTCGGCGCGGGCGGCCATCAGGCAGGTCTGCAGCGCCATCTGCAGCGCCGCCCGGCCCGGGCCGGGGCGGCACCCCAGGTCCTTGGCCAGATCGTTGGTGCCCAGGACGAACCCCGCCAGGCGCGGCGCGGCGGCGATGGCCGCGGCGTTCAGCACGCCCTTCGGGGTTTCCATCATCGCCCAGATGCGGGTCTCGGCGGTTTCGGTGCGCGCGTCCAGGCGGCGCGCCAGCGCCTCGATATCCGCGGGTCCGTCGACCTTGGGCAGCAGGATCGCCTCGGGCCGCGCCGCGGCGATCACGTCCAGGTCGTCCGTGCCCCAGTCGGTCGACAGCGCGTTGATCCGCACCAGTTTCGCGCGCCGGCCATAGTCCGCCTCGGCCAGGGTGCGGGCGAGCAGGTCGCGCGCGTTCGCCTTCTCGTCCGGGGCGACCGCATCCTCCAGATCGAAGATGATCGCATCGGCGGCGAGTCCCCGCGCCTTCTCCAGCGCGCGCTCCTTCGAGCCGGGGATATAGAGAACCGAGCGGAACGGTCGTTCGTCCATGATTCGCTGCCTCGCAACAAAGTTGCGCGCAAACCACCATGATCCGCAATGGACCGCAAGTCGTTTCTGCAGTGCAGAGAACGCGCCCTCAGGCCAGCCGACCCCAGAGGTCGTATTCGCCCGCCTCCTCGACCTCGACGGTGACGATGTCGCCGGGCGACAATCCGTCGAAGCCCTCGTCGATGAAGAGGTTGCCGTCGATCTCGGGCGCGTCGGCCTGCGTGCGGCAGGTCGCGCCCTCGGCGTCGACGGCGTCCACGATCACCGGCATCCGCCGGCCGACCTTCGCCGCCAGCTTCGCCGCGGAAATCGCCTGCGCGCGTTCCATGAACCGGTCCCAGCGGTCCTGCTTCACTTCGTCCGGCACATGGTCGGGCAGGGCGTTCGACCGGGCGCCGGCGACGTTCTCGTACTTGAAGCACCCCACGCGGTCCAATTGCGCTTCGTCCAGCCAGTCGAGCAGCGTCTGGAACTCCTCCTCCGTCTCGCCGGGATAGCCGACGATGAAGGTCGAGCGCAGGGTGATCTCGGGGCAGACGGCGCGCCAGCGGGCGATCTCGTCCAGCGTCTTCGCGCCGGCGGCGGGCCGGGCCATGCGCTTCAACACCTCCGGATGGGCGTGCTGGAACGGAATGTCGAGGTAGGGCAGCACCAACCTTTCGGCCATCAGCGGGATCAGGTCGCGCACATGCGGATAGGGATAGACGTAATGCAGCCGAACCCAGGCACCCAGGCTGCCCAGATCGCGCGCGAGGTCGGTGATATGCGCGCGGTGGCCGCGATCCTCGGCGTGCCGGATATCCACCCCGTAGGCCGAGGTGTCCTGGCTGATCACCAGCAACTCCTTCACCCCGGCCGCGACCAGCTTCTCGGCCTCGCGCAGCACCGCATGCGCGGGGCGGCTGACCAGTTTGCCGCGCATGTCGGGGATGATGCAGAAGCGGCACTTGTGATTGCAGCCTTCCGAGATCTTCAGGTAGCTGTAATGCCGCGGCGTCAGCTTCACGCCCGTCGCCGGCAGCAGGTCCACGAACGGGTCGGGCGCGGGCGGCACCGCGACATGCACGGCGTCGAGCACGCGCTCGTACTGGTGCGGCCCGGTCACCGCCAGCACCTTGGGATGCGCGCCGGTGATGTACTCGGGCTCGGCCCCCAGGCAGCCGGTGACGATGACGCGGCCGTTTTCCTGCAGCGCCTCGCCGATCGCCTCCAGGCTCTCGGCCTTGGCGCTGTCCAGAAACCCGCAGGTGTTGACGATCACGGCGTCGGCGCCGGCATAGTCGGGGCTGATCGCGTAGCCCTCGGCGCGCAGGCGGGTCAGGATGCGCTCGCTGTCGACCAGCGCCTTGGGGCAGCCCAGGCTGACCATCCCGATGGTCGGCTGGCCCTGGCGGGCGGCCGGCGCCGGCGCGCGCAGGCGCGCGGGCGGGGCCAGGTCGGGGCGGGTGCCCGAATTCAGAAGCGGCGGCGATTGGGTCATGGCGGGCATATAAAGCCGCGCGCGCGGCGGGGGAAGGGGCAGCACAACGAAGCGGCAAGGCTTTGGCGCTATCTTGAACGCCCTGCGCCACCGGTTATTTACACTGTGAAGCAACTTCCTGGGGCCGCCATGATCCGCTACGCCTTACGCTGCGACCAAGGCCATGATTTCGAAAGCTGGTTCGCCTCGGCCGCGGCCTATGACGGGCTCAAGGCGCAGGGGCATGTGGCCTGCGCGGTCTGCGGCAGCGGATCGGTGGAAAAGGCGCTGATGGCACCCGCCGTGTCGCCGGCGGCGACCCCGCCCACCCCAAGGGCGGCGGCGAAACCCCCGGCACTGCCCGCCCCACCCGATGCGGCGCTGGCGGCAAAGATCGCGGCGCTGCGCAAGCATATCGAGGCCAGTTCGGACTATGTCGGGCTGAACTTTGCCGCGCAGGCGCGCGCGATGCATCTGGGCGACGCACCCGAGCGTCCGATCCACGGCGAGGCGAAGATCGACGAGGCCCGCGCCCTGATCGACGAGGGCGTGCCGGTCGCCCCCCTGCCGTTCCTGCCGCGCAACCGGACGAACTGACCGCGAACGCGGCCGGGAAAGGCCCCTTGTCGCGCAGAAACCGAAAGCTTCGTTGTGGTTAACGGCGGCGGTTTCTTATTTTCAATCAGGGGCTTGCGAGAGCGTGCAAATTTGCACGCCCGCCCCCGGCGCGGTTCTCGCGCCCTACCAGGGCTTGGGAACCCAGGAATAGTTTGCGGCGACGATGGCGTTGACGCTTTTCTTGTAGTTCGTCTCCGCGGTCGTCTGCGCCGCGCCCTTCGACATTCCCGCGCTGAATTCGTCCATCGCGAAAAGCGAGAAGCACCAGGCCAGAACCACGGCCTCGCCCTTGTCCAGCTTCTCCTTGATCAGCTCGCGCAGCCGGCCGGTCGTGCGCGCGTCATTCTTCTCGTAAAGGTCCAGCATTTCCACATTGAAGCCGGACTTCTTCAGCCCGTCGACGATCTTCGCATCCTCCTTCTTGTGCTCGATGTCGTAGACCCGCTTTTTCAGGAAGGTCCCGTCGTCCTTCAGCGGATTGCCCGTCGCCTCGCCATGCCGGCCGGTGAACACCCAGACCTTCTTGCCCGACGACAGGTCCTTCGCCAGCGGGCCGTACGAGTTCTCGCCGGTGATGCAGATCGACATGTAGAGGTTTCCGACCTTGACCCAGGGCACGTCACCGTCGTTGATCGTATCCTTTGAAAAAAGCGTGTTTCCGTGGTGCTCGGCGCTGCTTGCGTCGTTGTAGGGGATGATCACGGGCCAATCCTCCAGCCGGCGCACCCGCGTCGGGGTGCAGGGAACCACAGCCTGCCGCGACCGCGCGACTCGATCAAGTCTGTTTTGTCCGGCATTTGCGCCTTCGGTTAACCAACATCGCGCCGCCAGGAAGCCGCCCGCGCGCCCGCTCCACGGCGAAGCGAAGATCGGAAAGGCCCGCGCCCCGATCGGGAAAGGCGCCCCGCCGTTCCCGCGGCGCATCCACACGAACAGACCTCGAAGGCGGCCACGGGCGACCCCATCACGCGCTGAAACCAAAAGTTTCGTTGCGGTTAACGCGCGCGAAAATCTATTAGAAAACAGATGCCTGGCGAAGTGCTCAAATTTGAGCACCCCACGGAAACCACGTCTTCGCGCGCCACAGCCACGGCGTCCCCGATACCGCCGCCGACCCGCCGCGCCGCGTTTCGCGCTCTTGCGTGACCGCCGCCACGCCAGTAAGAGGGCGCGCATCGGGCAGGACCGGACGGTCGGGGGCAAGATGCCGCTACTGGTGATGAAATTCGGCGGCACCTCGGTCGCCGATCTGGACCGGATCGCGAACGCGGCCGGCAAGGTCGCGCGCGAAGTGGAGCGCGGCTACGACGTGATCGTCATCGTCTCCGCCATGGCCGGCAAGACCAACGAGCTGGTCCGCTGGGTCGAGTCGACCTCGCCCTTCTTCGATGCCCGCGAATACGACGCCGTGGTGGCCAGCGGCGAGAACGTCACCGCCGGGCTGATGGCGCTGCGCCTGCAGGAACTGGGCGTGCCGGCGCGCAGCTGGCAGGGCTGGCAGGTGCCGATCCTGACCACCAGCGCGCACAGCGCCGCGCGCTTCGTCGACATCCCCCGCGACAACATCGACGCCAAATTCGCCGAAGGCATGCGCGTCGCGGTGGTCGCCGGCTTCCAGGGCCTCAGCCCGGAAAACCGGATTACCACGCTAGGTCGCGGCGGGTCGGACACCACCGCCGTCGCCTTCGCCGCCGCCTTCGGGGCCGAACGCTGCGACATCTACACCGACGTCGACGGCATCTACACGACCGATCCGCGCATCACCTCGAAGGCGCGCAAGCTGACCCGGATCAGCTTCGAGGAGATGCTGGAGCTTGCCAGCCTGGGCGCCAAGGTCCTGCAGACCCGCTCGGTCGAGCTGGCGATGCGCTACAAGGTGCGGCTGCGGGTGCTGTCGTCCTTCGACGACACGGATGAAACGTCGGGAACGCTCGTCTGCGACGAGGAGGAAATCATGGAATCAAAAGTCGTCTCGGGCGTCGCCCATTCGCGGGATGAGGCGAAGATCACGCTCTTCACCATCGAGGACCGCCCCGGCATCGCCGCCTCGATCTTCGGCGCGCTGGCCGAGGCCGGGGTGAACGTCGACATGATCGTGCAGAACATCTCGGAAAAGGACTACGACGACGAACACCCGGGCGCGGTCACCGACATGACCTTTTCCTGCCCGGTCGACCAGGTGCCGCGCGCCCGCAAGGCGCTGGAGGCGGCGCTGGAGCGCAACCTGATCAAGTATGACGAACTGATCATCGACACCGAGGTCGCCAAGGTCTCGATCGTCGGCATCGGCATGCGCAGCCAGGCCGGCGTCGCCGCGCGCATGTTCGAGGCACTCGCCGCCGAAGGCATCAACATCAAGGTCATTGCAACCTCCGAGATAAAGATCTCGGTCATGATCGACCGGAAATACATGGAACTCGCCGTGCAGACGCTGCATGATGCCTTCGAGCTGGAGAAGGCGGGCTGAGCCTGCTGTCCCCCGCCTTTCTGGGGAGCATCGATGCCCGAACGTCTTGAAACGCAAAGCCGCCGCCTGCTGCGCCGCCTGCGCGACACCCTGGCCGAACCCGGCGAGGGGCAGGAGCGGCTGGACCGGATCGTCAAGCTGATCGCGGCCTCGATGCAGACCGATGTCTGCTCGATCTACCTGTTTCGCGACGCCGAGACGCTGGAGCTTTGCGCCACGCGCGGGTTGAAGCGCGGCGCGGTGCACAAGACCCGGCTGAAGCTGGGCGAGGGGCTGGTCGGCCGGGTCGCGCGCAGCGGCAAGCCGCTCAACGCCGCCGACGCGCCGGCGCAACGCGGGTTTCGCTACATGCCCGAAACCGGCGAGGAGCGGTTCTCCTCGTTCCTCGGCGTGCCGATCCAGCGGCTGGGCGAACAGCTGGGCGTGCTGGTCGTGCAGTCGAAGAACGCGCGCAGCTATTCCGACGACGAGATCTACGCGCTGGAAGTCGTCGCCATGGTGCTGGCCGAGATGACCGAGCTGGGCGCGTTCGCCGGCGCGGATTCGGCGCTGACGCCCCTGCACAAGAACCCCGTCACCTTCCGCGGAAATTCCGGGCAGGAGGGCACCGCCGAGGGCCAGGTCTGGCTGCACGAGCCGCGCGTGGTGATCACCAACCTGGTCAACGACGACCCCGAGGCCGAGGTGGAACGCCTGCGCCAGGGGGTGAGCCAGCTGCGCGTTTCCGTGGACGAGTTGATGCGCGCCGCGACCACCGCCGACAAGGAATACCGCGAGGTGCTCGAGGCGTATCGCATGTTCGCCCATTCGCGCGGCTGGATGAAGCGGATGGAGCATTCCATCGAAAGCGGCCTTTCCGCCGAAGCCGCGGTCGAGAAGGAACAGTCCGAGGCCCGCGCGCGCCTGCAACTGGTGCCCGATCCCTACCTGCGCGACCGGCTGCACGATCTCGACGACCTCGCCAACCGGCTGCTGCGCATCCTGACCGGCCAGGGCCGCGAGACCGGGGCCGAGATGCCGGACCGCGCCATCCTCGTCGCCCGCAGCATCGGCCCGGCCGAGCTCCTGGACTACGGCCGGCGGTTGCGCGGCGTCGTGCTGGAGGAAGGCTCGATCGGCAGTCATGCCGCGATCGTGGCGCGCGCGCTGGCGATCCCGCTGGTCGTGCAGGCTGAACGCATCACCACCGAGGCGCTGAACGGCGACTCGATCATCGTCGACGGCACCGCCGGCATCGTCCACCTGCGCCCCGATGAAAGCGTCGCGGTGGCGTTCCGCGACAAGATCGCGATGGAAACCCAGGCGCTGGCCCGCTTTGCCGAGCTGCGCGAGATGCCGGCGCAGGCCCGCTGCGGCACGCGCGTCGCGCTGCACATGAACGCCGGCATCATGGCCGACCTGCCCTCGCTGCAGGGCTCCGGCGCCGAGGGGGTGGGCCTGTTCCGGACCGAACTGCAGTTCCTGTTGCGCAATAACATGCCGCGCCGGTCCGAACTCGTCGCGCTCTACACCCGCGTGAGCGAGGCTGCCGGCGGCAAGCGCGTTGCCTTCCGCACGCTCGATATCGGGTCGGACAAGGTCATGCCCTACATGCGCCGCCCGATCGAGCCGAACCCGGCGATGGGCTGGCGCGCCGTGCGCATCGGGCTGGACCGCACCGGCGTCATGCGCATGCAGCTGCAGGCGCTGATCCGCGCCGCCCGCGGCGGGCCCCTTGCCGTCATGTTTCCGCTTGTTTCGGAAATGGGCGAATTCATTGCCGCCCGCGACATCCTGATGCGCGAGATCGAGCGCGAGCGCCATCTGGGCCACCCCTTGCCGTCGAAGCTGGAAATCGGCGCCATGCTCGAAACCCCCAGCCTTGCCTTCGCGCCCGACAATTTCTTCCGCGCGGTAGATTTCATCTCGATCGGCGGCAACGACCTCAAGCAGTTCTTCTTTGCCGCCGACCGCGAGAATGAACTCGTGCGCCGGCGCTACGACACGCTGGCGCTCAGTTTCCTCACCCTCGTGCAGAACATCGTCGACCGCTGTGCCGAAGCCGGCACGCCGCTGTCGTTTTGCGGCGAGGATGCCGGCCGCCCGGTCGATGCCCTGGCGCTTGCCGGGCTTGGCCTGCGCACGCTGTCCATGCGCCCCGCTTCGGTCGGCCCGGTGAAGGACCTGATCCGCCGCGCCGACCTGGCCGAGGTGGCCGGCATCATCGCCACCGCCCGCCGCCAGGGGGTCGAGAACCTGCGCCCGCGGCTTCTGTCCTATGTCGACGGTCTGCCACGGGCCTGAGCCTTGCGGGACGCCCCGCGGAAGCTTATCTTCCAAGGGCGCGGTTCACCTGAGTCGGTGAATGCGCGCAACTCATCAAAGTCATTCCCTGACGCGGATCAGGCGACCGTGATTTTCCTGAGGATCGGTCCGTCCGGCATGTCGCCGGACCGGTTATTCAACCTTCGAGGTCGTGATGGGAAAAGGCAACAACAAGCGCGGGAACAAGGAAGCGAAGAAGCCGAAGCAGGAGAAGCCGAAGGTTCTCGCCACGGCCAACTCGGGCGCCGTGAAACCGATGTCGCTGGGCGAGAAGAAGAAATAGGCCGGCACGCGCGTCGCCCCGGCGCGCGCGCTCGTTCTCGGCGGTGGCCGGACCCGGACCTGCCGGGCCCGGCCACCCACCCCCGCTGGGATTTCGGGGCTACCGCGGTCGCGATTTTTCGTCACCGCGGTTGAAAACGCATCGCGCTTACGCCGTCGCCGCAGCGCTGGTTGTGGCTCTATGCCGACCGGACCGCCACCCGCCAGATCCTGCCCCTCCCGTAGGCGTCGGCGCGGGCAGCGTGTCGCATCCCGCCTCCGAACCGCCGCATCCTTCCATTTTCCCTCTTGTCCTGCGCCTCGCTGCGCCGTATGCGCGTCAGTGGGACACCCTTCCCCAACGAAGGGCGAATATCTGGAAGGATACCATGACCGACCCCAAGACCCCGGCCGCGCGGCCGGCAAACCCGCGCTTCTCCTCCGGCCCCTGCGCCAAGATCCCCACATTCTCGCTGGACCTGCTCGCGGACGCGCCGCTTGGGCGCTCGCACCGGGCTGCTGTCGGCAAGGCCAAGCTTGCCCGCGCGATCGAGTTGACGCGCGACGTGCTGTGCGTGCCCGCCGACTACCGGATCGGCATTGTTCCCGCCTCGGACACCGGCGCGGTCGAGATGGCGATGTGGTCGCTGCTGGGCGAACGCGCGGTGGAAATGCTCGCCTGGGAAAGCTTCGGCGAGGGGTGGGTGACCGACGCCGTCAAGCAGCTGAAACTCGACGCCATCGTGCGCAAGGCCCCCTACGGGCAGATCGTCGACCTGGCCGAGGTCGATTTCGACCGCGACGTGGTCTTCACCTGGAACGGTACCACCTCGGGCGTGCGCGTGCCGAGCGGCGAGGCGATCCCGGCGGACCGCGCCGGCCTGACCATCTGCGACGCGACCAGCGCCGCGTTTGCGATGGACCTGCCGTGGGAGAAGCTCGATGTCGTGACCTTCTCCTGGCAGAAGGTGCTGGGCGGCGAGGCGGCGCATGGTATGCTGATCCTCAGCCCCCGCGCCGTCGAACGGCTGGAAAGCTACACGCCCCCCTGGCCGATGCCCAAGATCTTTCGCCTGACCAAGGGCGGCAAGCTGATCGAGGGCATCTTCAAGGGCGAGACGATCAACACCCCCTCGATGCTCGCGGTCGAGGATTACCTCGCCGCGCTCGACTGGGCGCAATCCATCGGCGGGCTGCCGGCGCTGATCGCGCGGGCGGATGCCAATGCGCAGGTCGTCCACGACTTCACCGCCGCCAACGACTGGATCGCCAACCTGGCCGATGACCCGGCGACGGCGTCCACGACCAGCGTCTGCCTCCGGTTCACCGACCCCCGGATCACGGACGGCGCGGCCTTCGCCAAGGCGGTCGGCAAGCGGCTGGAGGGCGAGGGCGCGGCCTTCGATATCGGCGCCTACCGCGACGCGCCGCCGGGCCTGCGCATCTGGTGCGGCTCGACCGTCGAGACGGCCGATGTGAAGGCCCTGATGCCCTGGATCGACTGGGCCTACCGGGCCGAGATCGCCGCGCAGTTGGCCACCGCCTGAGTTCCGCATCCGTTACCGGTCCCTGACCGCACCGTTCGGAACTGCCATACGTTTGCCATACGCTTGCCAGCCGTCTGCCATACGCTTGCCAGCACCCTGCCATCCCGAAAATGGAGCCCCGCATGGCCCGTCCCCGCGTCCTCGTTTCCGACAAGCTTTCCGAAACCGCCGTCCAGATCTTCCGCAACCGCGGGGTCGAGGTCGACTACCTCCCCGACCTCGGCAAGGACAAGGAGAAACTGGCCGAGGTGATCGGCAATTACGACGGCCTCGCCATTCGCTCCGCGACCAAGGTGACCGAAAAATTGCTGAACAATGCCAGCAACTTGAAGGTCATTGGCCGCGCTGGCATCGGCGTCGACAACGTCGAGATTCCGGCTGCCAGCAAGCGCGGCGTGATCGTCATGAACACGCCCTTCGGCAACTCCGTCACCACCGCCGAACACGCCATCGCCCTGATGTTCGCCGTCGCCCGCCAACTGCCCGAGGCCAGCGCCTCCACCCATGCCGGCAAGTGGGAAAAGAACCGCTTCATGGGCACGGAATTGTTCAATAAAACCCTCGGCGTAATCGGCGCCGGCAACATCGGCAGCATCGTCTGCGACCGCGCCCTGGGCCTGCACATGAAGGTCATCGCCTACGACCCCTTCCTGGGCGAGGAGCGCGCCAAGGCCATGGGCGTGCAGAAGGTCGAACTCGACGAACTGCTCGCCCGCGCGGACTTCATCACCCTGCACGTACCGCTGACCGACAAGACCCGTAACATACTGAATGCAGACAATATTGCGAAGACCAAGAAGGGTGTGCGCATCATCAACTGCGCCCGCGGCGGCCTCGTCGACGAGGCCGCGCTGGCCGCGGCGATCAAGTCCGGCCATGTCGCCGGCGCCGGTTTCGACGTGTTCGAAGTGGAACCCGCCACCGACAGCCCGCTCTTCAACCTGCCGGGCGTCGTCGTCACCCCACATCTGGGGGCCTCGACCACCGAGGCACAAGAGAATGTAGCGATCCAGGTGGCCGAGCAGATGTCCGACTACCTGCTCACCGGTGCCGTTCAGAACGCCCTCAACATGCCCTCGGTCACCGCCGAAGAGGCCGCGGTCATGGGCCCCTGGATCAAGCTCGCCGGTCATCTGGGCGATTTCGCGGGCCAACTGACCGACGAACCCATCCGCGCCATCAACGTCCTTTACGACGGTTTGGCCGCCACGATGAACTTGCGCGCGCTCGACTGCGCGGTGATCGCCGGCGTCATGAAGGCCGCCAACCCCGACGTGAACCTGGTGTCGGCGCCCGTCGTCGCCAAGGAACGCGGCGTGCAACTGTCGACCACCACCCAGGAAAAGTCAGGCGTTTTCGACGGTTACATCAAGCTGACGGTCGTCACCGACAAGCGAGAACGTTCGGTCGCGGGCACCGTCTTCAGCGACGGCAAGCCGCGCTTCATCCAGATCAAGGGCATCACCATCGACGCCGAGGTCGGCGCGCACATGCTCTACACCACCAACGAGGACGTGCCGGGCATCATCGGTCTGCTGGGCATGACCATGGGCAAGAATGGCGTCAACATCGCCAACTTCACCCTCGGCCGTTCCGCGCAGGGGCAGGACGCGATCGCGCTTCTCTACCTCGACCAGGCGATCGATCCCAAGGTGGTGGAGACGCTGAAGGGGACCGGCATGTTCAAGCAGGTTCGCCCCATGCAGTTCGACGTCAGCTGAGCGGGCAGGGCATTCATGCGGACCTATGCCATCGGCGATATCCACGGCCATCTGGACCTGCTGCGCACCGTTCACGACTGGATCGAGGCCGACCGGGCGCGAACCGGCGACACTGAAGCCCCCGTGGTGCATCTGGGTGATCTGGTGGATCGGGGCCCGGATTCGCCGGGGGTGATCGACTATCTGATGCGCGGCCAAGAGGACGGCAGGAACTGGGTGGTGCTCAAAGGCAATCACGACCGCATGTTCTCGATTTTCCTGGACGATCCGAAGGCGCAGGACCCCGGCCTGCGACAACAGTTCAGCTACCTGCACCCGGCCATCGGCGGGGCGGAAACGCTGGAGGCCTATGGCGTGCGCAGTGCCGCCAACCGCCCACTGGCAAAGGTCCATGCAGACGCGATGGTCGCGGTGCCTGCCGCGCATCGCGCCTTCCTTGCCGGCTTGCCCACGCACCTGGAACGCGGGCCGGTGTTTTACGTGCATGCCGGGATCCGTCCGGGCGTTCCGCTGCACGAGCAGACCGAGACTGATCTCGTCTGGATCCGCGCGCCCTTCCTCGAACATGGTGGCCCCCATCCCTGGTTGGTCGTCCATGGACATACGGCCATCGAGGCGCCGACACATTACGGACCCCGCGTAAACATCGATTCGCGCGCGGCCTATGGCGGCCCGCTGACGGCCGTTGTCGTCGAGGGGCGCGAGGTCTGCGTTCTGGGCCCTGACGGTCGCCAGCCGCTGCGGCCCGATCCGTCGGCGACCGCTTAACCCCGGTTTCACCTTCGGCAATTAATCCTGTCGGTCGGGTGACGTCGAAGGGGTGTCGGGATGAACCGACAGAACAATGCAGCGCCGGTGATCATCAAGCGCAAGAAGGTGGTTGCAGGTGGCGGCCATCACGGCGGCGCCTGGAAGGTCGCCTATGCCGACTTCGTCACCGCGATGATGGCATTTTTCCTGATGCTCTGGCTTCTCGGTACGACGACCGAAGACCAGCGCAAGGGACTGGCGGACTATTTCACCCCGTCGACGGCGGTCAGTAGCACTTCGGGTGGGGGCGACTCGATGTTCGGCAATGATGATCTGCGGCAACGTCGTGTCACGCCGCGTCCGTCAGACGAAGCTCCTGCCGAGGATGGATCGCATCAGGTTCATCCGGGCGAGGCAGAGAGTTTCGATCGCATTCTCGAGCGCCTGTCAGGTCTTGGCGCAGAGAGCACGATCATGAGTGATGCGCTCCGGCACGTCATCACCCGGATCAGCGACGAGGGCTTAGTGATCGAACTCTTTGATCTTCCCGGCGCGCCGCTATTTCTGGACGATGGCGACACGCCGATGCCGGTGACCGAATTGCTGGTCGATATTCTGACCGACGCATTCGACCTGGCGGTCAATCCCCTCGCGCTCGAGGGGCATACACGGACCTACACGGTGGTCCAGGCCAACGATCCGCGTTGGGGCTTGTCGACCTCGCGGGCGGAGCGCTTGCGCCTCATGTTCGAGGGGGCGGGATTCGAGCCTCAAAGGATCGCGCGCGTTGCCGGGCACGCCGACCGTCGCCCGATGCACCAGAATCCCATGTCGGTGCGCAACAATCGTATGGAAATGATCCTGTTGCGAACGCCTTGAACCGTCCGCCCTGGTTGCGAGCGACGGCGATGCTTCAGCCGCCGGTGTGGCTCATGTGTCGGTTCACCTGACCCGCGACCTTCTGGCGGGAGTAGTCGAAATCGTGCCCCTTGGGCTTGCGGGCGATGGCGGCGCGGATGGTCGCCTCCAGTGCCGTGTCGTCGGCGCTGGCGCGCAGGGGCGCGCGCAGATCGGCCATGTCTTCCTGGCCCAGGCACATGAAAAGCTCGCCCGTGCAGGTGACACGGACGCGATTGCAGCTTTCGCAGAAATTGTGCGTGAGGGGGGTAATGAAGCCGATCTTCTGGCCGGTCTCTTCCAGTCGGACATAGCGCGCGGGGCCGCCGGTGCGCTCGGCGAGATCGGTCAAGGTGTAGCGTTCGGCAAGTCGCGCACGCAGATCCTTCAGCGGCCAGTACTGATCAAGCCGCATCTCCTCGCCCATTTCGCCCATCGGCATGACTTCGATCCACGTCAGATCGTGGCCTTCCCGCGCGCACCATTCGGTCAGCGAGAAAAGCTCCTCTTCGTTGAAGCCCTTGAGTGCGACCGCATTGATCTTGACGCGAAGCCCGGCGGCTTTCGCGGCCTCGATTCCGCCAAGCACCTGCGGTAGCCGACCCCACCGGGTGATCGCGGCGAATTTCTGCGGATCCAGTGTGTCGAGAGAGACGTTCACCCGCCGGATGCCAAGCGCGGCAAGGTCCTCGGCAAAGCGGCCGAGTTGCGATCCGTTGGTCGTGAGCGTGAGTTCCTTGAGGGCGCCTGACTGCAGGTGGCGTGCCATCGCCTCGAAAAAAGTCATGATCCCCTTGCGCACCAGTGGTTCGCCGCCGGTGATGCGCAGCTTCTCAACCCCCATCCCGATGAAGGAAGTGCACAGCCGGTCGAGTTCTTCCAGCGTCAGGAGTTCTTTCTTCGGCAGGAAGGTCATGTGCTCGGACATGCAGTAGGTGCAGCGAAAGTCACACCGATCTGTGACCGAAACCCGAAGGTAGCTGATCGCGCGCTGAAACGGATCGACGAGCGGGACGGTCTGGGTTTGGGGTGACATTCGGCGTACTCCTTCATGGCAGCGAAGCTAGTCACCGGGCCTGCGCAGGGCAAGGCCGCAGTTGCCAATCCCCGGGGCAGCGCGATAGGATAATGCATGCGCCGGATCATCCCCCTTTTTTGCCTTTGCCTGTTTGCGGGATGTGCCGACATCCGGCTTCCCTGGACAAAAACCGAGGAGCCCGTCGATGTGACCGTGGCGCCGGGGCAAGAGGTTATGCGCCCCGAAGCAAGACCAGGGCGCGCGGGCGGTGCCCGAACCGCAGACTCGTTCGATCGCGTCGATCCCGCTGACCGCGTAGCGGCGGAAGCCCCCGTTGCAGGCGCCTACCTGGGCGAAACGCTCGCGTCGCTCGGCGCGCCCTCCGAGACCGGTTTCTGGCTGGTTACGGGCCTCGTGCGGAGCCCGGTCCAAGGCAGGGTCGAAACCGCCGCGGGGCGTGCCGTCGGCGTCGAATTGCGGCCATCTGGCGGCGACTCAGGCGCAGGCAGTCGCATTTCGCTATCAGCGATGCGGTCGCTCGATCTACCCTTGACGGCACTCGCTTCCCTCAGGGTGTATGCTGCGCGTTGATGATGTGTCTGCAGAAGGGTCCTTCAGCGCAGAGTGGATGGCGCTGCTTCCATGTGATGGGTTGAAACGCATCTGGCTGCAGCGTATGTCCGACCGGATCTAGCAGCTTTTCTGGAAAAGAGCCTATGGCCAAGACAAACCCGCTGACCTTTCTGCAACAGGTTCGGTCCGAGACGGCCAAGATTGTCTGGCCCAGCCGGCGCGAAGTTACCGTTTCAACGGTGATGGTGCTCATTCTGACTTCGTTGACCGCGATCTTCTTCTTTTTCATCGACTGGCTGATCCGCCAGGGGTTGGCGGGGATTCTGGGTCTCGTCGGGTGAGCGTTCCGCAGTGGTGCGCCGGCTTCAAGCTCGGCTCTTGAACTGAAGTGCAAGGGGCGCTAAACGCTCCGCCAACCCCGAAAGACAGGCAGCGCACCGATTCGGTGCGCACGTTTTTTTGTGCGGCGGACGGGCCTCCAAGAGACGGAGGCGAGAATGGAACAGGTGCGGGTCAGCCCGCCCGGCACGAGGTGTGTATCGCATGGCGAAGCGCTGGTATTCGGTGAGCGTTCTCTCGAACTTCGAGAAGAAGGTCGCGGAGCAGATCCGTGTCGCTACCGTGGAGGCTGGCCTTGAGGAAGAGATCGAGGAAGTTCTGGTTCCCACCGAAGAAGTGATCGAGGTGCGTCGGGGCAAGAAGGTAATGAGCGAGCGGCGCTTCATGCCCGGCTATGTGCTGGTACGGATGGATATGAACACCCGGACCTACCACATGATCAACTCGATCAACCGAGTTACCGGCTTTCTGGGTCAGCAAGGCAAGCCGAGTCCGATGCGTGACGATGAGGTCAATTTGATCCTGAACCGCGTCGAGGAAGGCGAGATCGCGCCCCGCAACCTGATCCACTACGAGATCGGCGAACAGGTTAAGGTCAATGACGGCCCGTTCGAGGGTTTTTCCGGTATGGTCGAGGAAGTCGACGAGGACAACGCGCGCTTGAAAGTGATGGTGTCGATCTTCGGCCGCCCGACGCCGGTCGATCTGGAGTTTACTCAGGTGTCCAAATCCGCCTGAACCTTTGGTTGCAGTTTGCACTTTTGGGCAATTCATTGTCAGTGCACTGGTTGAAACCTTCGTCTTCGAGACGAATTCGCTTTAGCAATTCGCAATTGGCTACATGCCCGCCCCCTCCAGAATGAGACCCGCCAGAGGCGGTATGGTCTCATTCTGGAGGGGGCGGGCATGACCGCATACGACACTGGCGCAAACACGGTATTCTACCATCGGTATCACATCGTCTGGGCGACGAAATACCGCTACAAGGTTCTCGATGGCGATCGTCGACGGCGCATTCGTGACATCATCCGCCAGATGGTGCAGCGGATGAAGGGACGCTCGTCGCACAACGTCCAGCGCGAGTTTCCCGCCCTCGGCAAGCGCTACTGGGGCCGGCATTTTTGGGCGCGCGGCTTTTTCTGCTCGACCGCCGGCAACATCACGGAAGACCTCGTACTTCAGTACCTCGAAGAGCACGGCCGCGACGCTACCGGCGCCAGCCGGTAGTGGTTCACTGAGCCGCTATCGCGGTTTCTCCAATACGTCGTTGTAAAGCAGGGAGTAGGGGGTGCATCCAGAGACTGCCGGCGAAGGTTGGTTGCGCGAAGTTTTGCTGCGGATTGAGGCAGGAGAGTTTTCGTTCGATACAATTGTAAGCAGGCCAAAAAACATTGTGGTGCGTTCAGACAGTCCACTTGGACCCTCCGTTCTTAAGCTTTGGAACCTCTCGGGCGCGAAAGGTCGCGTACGATCCTTTTTCCGGCACACGAAGGGCGCGGCCGAGAAACGGGTGCTAAGTCGCCTCGCAGGATCTTCTGTCCCGGTTCCTGAGCTTTTTGGGCACCTTCACCTTGTGGGGCAGCGCCTGAAGTTTGACGAGGTCCTCTGGATGCAGGACCTCGGCCCCGTTGTTAGTCTTAACGGGTTGCTCCATTCAGCCTCGAAGTCAGGGCGCGCTTAATCGGTTAGTCAGATCAATGGGAAAGTCATCCAGATCACAAAGGGCTTGATCGCGGCGGAGGTGTTCGATAACGACCACAGGATTGGTAACTTCGTTCAAGATAGTGCCGACCGCATCTTTCGCATTGATTTTGAGAATGCTCGAATTTGCAGCCCTAGTCTCCTGCGTCCGAAGCACGAGGGAGAAATGCTCGGCGCACTCTTGGGAAGCTACGCGTGTATTTCGCGCTACAATCCTGATCTCACGCGCGAATTCATTCACTTCGTTTTCGAGGAACTGAAGCCATCGAAGCCAACGCGGCGAATCGTTCACCAATTAGTGAAGCGAGAGGTTCGCCGGTATACTGAACGAACGGGCTTCGTTTTTGCGACGGACCCTTTTCCGTAAGGGGTGTCGACGATATTTCTTCGGGAGATCGATAGGTCGCGCATCGGAGTTGGTCAGAGGTCGAGGGTGCTTTGGACGAAAAGACAACGCATGTTACGCGCGCGGGGCTTGACGCTGGTCGCCGCAGCAAGTAGGTGCGCGGCTTGTGGGGGCCTCGGGCTCCCTTTGTTCGTGGGAGGAATGCGGAGCGCGCTCCGTGACCGGACCACGCCAGACACCACCGTGCCGGACGCGTCTGGTGCGGGTCAGGAAAAGGAGAGGCCGAATGGCCAAGAAGGTAATCGGGCAGCTCAATCTGCAAGTGAAGGCAGGGCAGGCCAATCCCTCGCCGCCCGTCGGACCCGCACTGGGTCAGCGTGGCATCAACATCATGCAGTTCTGCAAGGACTTCAACGCCAAGACGCAGGACATGGAGCAAGGCGCGCCGGTGCCGGTGGTGATCACCTACTATCAGGACAAGTCCTTCAGCATGGAGCTGAAGACACCGCCCGCGTCATGGTATCTAAAGAAGGCTGCGGGACTGAAGCAGGTGGGCAAGCGCAACCGCGCCAAAGGGTCGGAAAAGCCGGGCCGGGATATCGCCGGGTACGTGACGGTCAAGCAGATTCGCGAGATCGCTGAAGCGAAGATGAAGGACTTGAATGCGACCGATGTCGAGGGGGCGATGCAGATCATCCTTGGCTCGGCCAAGTCCTGCGGTATCGAGGTCAGGGGGTAAGTCATGGCCAAGCAAGGCAAACGCACCCGCACCGCCCGTGATCTGGTAGCCGGAAAAGCCAACCTTTCAGTCGAGGAAGCGGTCGCTCTGATCAAGCAGTCTGCGACTGCCAAGTTCGACGAGACTGTCGAACTCGCAATGAACCTCGGCGTTGATCCGCGGCATGCTGACCAGATGGTTCGCGGCGTGGTCACGCTGCCGAACGGCACTGGCAAGACGGTCCGCGTGGCAGTTTTCGCGCGCGGCGCGAAGGCCGACGAGGCGACGGAAGCTGGCGCGGACATCGTTGGCGCAGAGGACCTGATGGAAACGATCCAGTCGGGGAAGATCGAATTCGATCGCTGCATCGCGACGCCGGACATGATGCCCCTCGTCGGGCGCTTGGGCAAGATTCTGGGCCCGCGCAACCTGATGCCGAACCCGAAGGTCGGCACCGTGACCATGGACGTGAAGCAGGCGGTCGCCAATGCGAAGGGCGGCGAAGTGCAGTTCAAGGTCGAGAAGGCGGGCATTATCCACGCCGGCATCGGCAAGGCAAGCTTTGATCCCGAGAAGCTGGCTCAGAATGTGCGTGCCTTCGTCGAGGCGGTGACGCGTGCCAAGCCCGCGGGAGCCAAAGGCACCTATCTCAAGAAGGTGTCGCTGAGTTCGACTATGGGGCCGGGTGTAAGCGTCGATCTCGCTTCGGCCACGGCGAATTGAGAATTTGTCCGGTCGTGCCGAAGGGCGCTACCGGGCGAATGACGAGGCGGTGCCCACGGTTCCGCCGCGTCCTGTCCGAGACGGCGGGTGCCACGACGGTTTACGCCCGAGTGGCTTAATTTCCTGCCCGAGATGGGGAACGAGACGGAAAGTACCGGGGCTTGACCTCGGGCGATCTTGCCCTCGGCTCCCTTGCGGACCCGAACGCTTCCGGTGACATACCGGAGGCAAACATGAGCCGGGGGGCAACCCCCAAACTTGGAGCTAACCTGTGGATAGAGCCCAGAAAGAGAAAGTGGTCGAGGAACTCGGCCAGATCTTCGAAAGCTCTGGCGTGGTCGTGGTTGCACACTACGAAGGTCTGACGGTTGCCGAGATGCAGGCCCTGCGCGCACGCATGCGCGACGCGGGTGGGGCCGTGCGCGTTGCCAAGAACAAGCTCGCCAAGATCGCCCTTGAAGGAAAGCCCTGCGCAAGCATCGGAACCCTTCTGACGGGCATGACCGTTCTCGCCTATTCCGAAGACCCTGTCGCCGCGGCGAAGGTCTCGGAAGCGTATGCCAAGGACAACAAGAAGTTTGTTATCCTTGGTGGCGCGATGGGCGAGACGGCGCTGGACGCCGACGGTGTTAAGGCCGTGGCTTCGATGCCCTCGCGCGAAGAGCTCATCGCTCAGATCGTGTCGTGCATCGGGGCGCCCGCCGCGAACATCGCCGGGGCCATTGGCGCGCCTGCTTCGAACATCGCAAGCATCCTCTCCACCCTGGAGGAGCGGGAAGCCGCTTGAGCAAACGTCTGCCTGCTGGGGCGCGCGTCCCATGCCGGAACACACCTGACAGAATGGAAACGGAACAATGGCTGATCTCAAAGCACTCGCCGAGCAAATCGTGAATCTGACGCTTCTGGAAGCGCAAGAACTTAAGACCATCCTCAAGGATGAATACGGCATCGAACCCGCTGCTGGCGGCGCGGTCATGATGGCCGGTCCCGCCGCTGGCGCGGCCGCCGAAGCGGTCGAGGAAAAGACCGAATTCGACGTGATCCTCGTCGAAGCAGGCGCCAACAAGATCAACGTCATCAAGGAAGTTCGGGCGATCACCGGTCTTGGCCTGAAGGAGGCGAAGGATCTGGTCGAGGCCGGCGGCAAGGCCGTGAAGGAACAGGCGCCGAAGGCTGAAGCCGAAGAGCTGAAGAAAAAGCTCGAAGCTGCTGGCGCCAAGGTCGAACTGAAGTGATCTCACGGGTGCGTGGCACCCGATCGCACTGAAAAGGCTGGGTCCGGCACGTTCCGGGCCCGGCCGCAGCTGTTTTTCGCGCGCCAATGGTTAAGACGGCGCGGTTTCTTCCGGCAAGCACCTGAGCGGAGGTGCTTTCCGGAAGTAACAGTGGGCTCGGGAGCGGACCGGTGGGACGGTTCGCAGGAATAGAGCCTCATATTTCCGTTTCGCTTGCGGCAGCGCGGCCGAGGCCCGAAGGCACGCGCGCCCGCGAAAGAAGAAAGGTGATACCGAGCATGGCGCAGACCTATGTTGGCCAGAAACGCATCCGGCGGATGTTTGGCAAGATCCGCGAAGTTCTGGAGATGCCGAACCTGATCGAGGTTCAGAAATCCTCCTACGACCTCTTTTTGCGTTCGGGCGACAGCGAAACACCGCTGGACGGTGAAGGGCTGATGGGCACGTTCCAGTCCGTTTTCCCGATCAAGGATTTCAATGAAACGGCGGTGCTGGAGTTCGTCAAGTACGATCTCGAGAAGCCGAAGTATGATATCGAGGAATGCCAGAGCCGCGACATGACCTACGCGGCACCGCTGAAGGTGACGCTTCGCCTCATTGTCTTTGACGTTGACCCCGATACTTCGGCGAAGTCGGTCAAGGACATCAAGGAGCAGGAAGTGTTCATGGGTGACATGCCGCTCATGACGCCGAACGGCACCTTTATTGTCAACGGCTCGGAACGCGTCGTCGTCAGCCAGATGCACCGAAGCCCGGGCGTTTTCTTCGATCACGACAAGGGCAAGACCCATTCGTCGGGCAAGCTTCTGTTCCAGTGCCGGATCATCCCCTATCGCGGTTCCTGGCTGGATTTCGAGTTCGACCCGAAAGATCTGGTGTTCGCGCGGATCGACCGTCGGCGCAAGCTGCCGGTGACGACCCTGCTCTATGCGCTCGGCATGGATCAGGATGCGATCATGTCGGCATACTACGACACCGTAACTTTCCGCCTGGACAAAGGGCGCGGTTGGGTGACCCGGTTCTTCCCCGAACGCGTGCGCGGCACGCGTCCGACCATGGATTTGGTGGATGCATCGACCGGCGAAGTGATCCTTAAGGCCGGTGACAAGGCTACGCCGCGGATGGTCAAGAAGTGGATCGATGAGGCCAGGGTTACCGAATTGCTTGTGCCATTCGATTATATCTTTGGCCGCTTCGTCGCGCGTGATCTGATCAACGAGGAGACCGGCGAGATTTGGGTCGAGGCAGGCGACGAGTTGACCTGGGATCTGGACAAGGACGGTGAGGTCAAGGGCGGGACGCTGAAGCTTCTGATGGATCAGGGCATCACCGAGATTCCGGTGCTGGACATCGACGGGGTAAATGTCGGTCCCTACATCCGCAATACGATGGCTGCCGACAAGAACATGAACCGTGAACAGGCGCTCATGGACATCTATCGCGTCATGCGCCCCGGCGAGCCGCCGACCTATGACGCCGCCTCGGCGCTGTTTGACACGCTTCTCTTTGATTCCGAGCGTTACGATCTTTCCGCGGTCGGTCGCGTGAAGATGAACATGCGTCTCGACCTCGACGCCGAGGACACGGTACGCACGCTGAGGAAGGAAGATATTGTCGCCTGCATCAAGGCGTTGGTCGAACTGCGCGACGGCAAGGGCGAGATTGACGACATCGACCACTTGGGGAACCGCCGGGTACGCTCGGTTGGTGAACTGATGGAGAACCAGTATCGCGTCGGCCTCCTGCGCATGGAGCGGGCGATCCGCGAGCGGATGAGCTCGGTCGAGATCGATACGGTGATGCCGCAGGATCTGATCAACGCCAAGCCGGCTGCGGCTGCGGTTCGCGAGTTCTTCGGTTCCTCGCAGCTTTCGCAGTTTATGGATCAGACCAACCCGCTATCGGAAGTGACCCACAAGAGGCGCCTGTCGGCGCTTGGACCAGGCGGTCTGACGCGCGAACGCGCAGGTTTCGAGGTGCGCGATGTTCATCCGACGCACTATGGTCGGATGTGCCCGATCGAGACGCCGGAAGGTCAGAACATCGGCCTGATCAACTCGCTGGCGACATTTGCTCGGGTCAACAAATACGGATTTATCGAGACGCCCTATCGTCGTGTCGTCGAGGGAAAGGTGACTGACGAGGTCGTGTATCTCTCTGCCACCGAGGAGATGCGCCACACAATCGCGCAAGCCAACGCCAACCTCGACACCGAGGGGCGTTTCGTGAACGACCTGGTCTCGACGCGCAAAAGCGGCGAGTTCGTGCTGTCGCCGCGCGAAACAGTCGATCTTATCGACGTGTCTCCGAAGCAGCTCGTTTCGGTCGCGGCCTCGCTCATTCCGTTCCTGGAGAACGACGATGCCAACCGCGCGTTGATGGGCTCGAACATGATGCGTCAGGCCGTGCCGCTTCTGCAGTCAAACGCGCCGCTGGTCGGCACCGGCATCGAAGGTGTGGTGGCCCGCGACTCTGGTGCCGCGATCATGGCGCGCCGTGCGGGCATCGTCGATCAGGTCGACGCCCAGCGTATCGTTGTCCGCGCGACCGAGATGATGGAACCCGGAGAGCCCGGGGTCGACATCTATCGGTTGCGCAAGTTCAAGCGGTCGAACCAGTCGTCCTGCATCAATCAACGTCCGCTGGTGAAAGTGGGCGATGTTGTCGAGCGTGGGGAGGTCGTTGCCGACGGGCCCTGTACGGACATGGGTGAACTGGCCGTGGGCCGGAATGTTACCGTCGCGTTCATGCCCTGGAATGGCTACAACTATGAAGACTCCATTCTGATTTCGGAACGTATCCTGAAGGATGACGTCTTCACCTCGATCCATATCGAGGAATACGAAGTGGCTGCCCGCGACACGAAGCTCGGACCGGAGGAGATCACGCGGGACATTCCCAACGTTGGCGAGGAGGCGTTGCGCAATCTTGACGAGGCGGGAATCGTCTACATCGGCGCGGAAGTGCAGGCTGGCGACATCCTGGTGGGCAAGATCACGCCCAAGGGCGAAAGCCCGATGACGCCGGAGGAAAAGCTTCTGCGCGCGATCTTCGGTGAGAAGGCCTCGGACGTTCGCGATACTTCGCTTCGTCTGCCGCCGGGTGCATATGGTACCGTTGTCGAAGTCAGGGTCTTCAACCGGCACGGCGTCGACAAGGACGAACGTGCCTTGCAGATCGAG
This sequence comes from Pararhodobacter sp. SW119, assembly GCF_017811755.1. Classification (GTDB taxonomy): domain Bacteria; phylum Pseudomonadota; class Alphaproteobacteria; order Rhodobacterales; family Rhodobacteraceae; genus Pararhodobacter. The sequence continues at coordinate 70,394 of NZ_JADDJF010000013.1, forward strand.
CGCGAGGAGATTGAACGTCTCTCACGTGACCGTGACGACGAACTGGCGATCCTGGAGCGCAATATCTACGCGCGACTGCAGCAAATCCTTCATGGAAAGGTTGCAGTCAAGGGACCGAAAGGCGTCAAGCCGAATTCGGAGATCACCGAGGATCTTCTTGGGGGTCTGAGTCGAGGTCAATGGTGGCAGTTGGCGCTCGCCGATGATGCCGAGGCGCAGGAAGTGGAAGCGCTGAATGCCCTTTATGACCAGCAGAAGCGGGCGCTGAACCATCGCTTCGAAGACAAGGTCGAGAAGGTGCGTCGGGGCGACGACTTGCCCCCGGGCGTCATGAAGATGGTCAAGGTGTTCCTGGCGGTGAAGCGCAAGCTGCAGCCGGGCGACAAGATGGCTGGGCGTCACGGCAACAAAGGCGTCGTCTCCAAGGTGGTACCCGAGGAAGATATGCCGTTCCTCTCGGACGGTACGACGGTCGACATCGTTCTGAACCCGTTGGGCGTGCCCAGTCGAATGAACGTTGGGCAGATCCTTGAGACGCACATGGGCTGGGCCCTGCGCGGCTTGGGCGTGCAGATCGACGAGGCGCTGCAGGAGTATCGGTACAAGGGCGACCTTAGTCCTGTGAAGGATGCTTTGCGCATTGCTTATGGAGAAGAGGTCTATGACGCGGCCTTTGCGTCGATGGACGACGAGGTGCTGATCGAATCCGCCGAATCCGTCAGAGGCGGCGTACCGATTGGCACGCCGGTCTTCGACGGCGCGAAGGAAGCGGATGTAAATGACGCACTGATCCGCGCGGGCTTCGATGTTTCGGGCCAGTCGACGGTCTTTGACGGGCGCTCGGGCATGGCGTTTGCGCGCCCGGTGACGGTGGGCACGAAGTACATGCTCAAGCTGCACCATCTGGTTGATGACAAGCTTCATGCACGTTCGACCGGACCCTACAGCCTGGTCACCCAGCAACCGCTGGGCGGCAAGGCGCAGTTCGGCGGTCAACGTCTTGGCGAGATGGAGGTCTGGGCGCTGGAGGCCTACGGTGCCGCTTACACGCTGCAGGAAATGCTGACCGTGAAGTCCGACGACGTGGCAGGACGGACCAAGGTCTACGAATCGATCGTCAAGGGCGAGGACAACTTCGAGGCCGGTGTGCCCGAATCCTTCAATGTGCTTGTGAAGGAAGTCCGCGGCCTCGGCCTCAACATGGAACTCCTGGATTCGGAGGAGGAGGGCTGAGGGCCGCGCGCCCTCACCCCCTCACCCCGGCATCTGACGCAAGGAACCGAAAATGAACCAGGAACTCACCACCAATCCGTTCAACCCGCTGACTCCGGTCAAGACGTTTGACGAAATTCGCGTTTCGCTCGCAAGTCCCGAGCGGATCCTCAGCTGGTCCTACGGGGAGATCAAGAAACCCGAGACGATCAACTACCGCACGTTCAAGCCTGAGCGTGACGGCCTGTTCTGCGCGCGGATCTTCGGGCCGATCAAGGACTACGAGTGCCTCTGCGGCAAGTACAAGCGGATGAAGTATCGCGGCGTCGTCTGCGAGAAATGCGGCGTCGAGGTGACCCTGCAGAAAGTGCGCCGCGAGCGCATGGGTCATATCGAACTGGCCGCGCCGGTCGCGCACATTTGGTTCCTGAAGTCGTTGCCCAGCCGCATCGGCCTTATGCTGGACATGACGCTCCGCGACCTTGAGCGTATCCTCTATTTCGAGAACTACGTCGTGATTGAGCCCGGCCTGACCGAGCTCTCCTACGGGCAACTCATGTCCGAAGAGGAATATCTCGACGCGCAGGACCAGTTCGGCTCAGATGCCTTCACAGCCGGGATTGGCGCCGAGGCGATCCGCGAGATGCTGGCAGCGATTGACCTCGAGGCCGAGGCGTTGAAGTTGCGCGAGGAGTTGAAAGAAGCCACCGGCGAACTGAAGCCGAAGAAGATCATCAAGCGGCTGAAAGTCGTCGAGAACTTCCTGGAATCCGGCAATCGGCCTGAGTGGATGGTTCTGACCGTTTTGCCGGTGATTCCACCCGAATTGCGCCCGCTGGTGCCGCTCGATGGCGGTCGGTTTGCGACATCGGACCTGAACGATCTCTACCGCCGGGTGATCAACCGGAACAACCGGCTAAAACGCCTGATCGAACTGCGTGCGCCCGACATCATCGTGCGCAACGAAAAGCGCATGTTGCAAGAATCTGTCGATGCGCTATTCGACAACGGACGGCGTGGTCGGGTCATTACCGGCAACAACAAGCGCCCGCTGAAGTCTCTTTCGGACATGCTCAAGGGCAAGCAGGGGCGTTTCCGTCAGAACCTCCTTGGCAAGCGCGTCGACTTCTCTGGCCGTTCGGTCATTGTGACGGGTCCGGAGTTGAAGCTGCACCAGTGCGGTCTTCCGAAAAAGATGGCGCTCGAGCTGTTCAAGCCCTTCATTTATTCGCGACTCGAGGCAAAGGGGCTGAGTTCCACCGTCAAGCAGGCCAAGAAACTGGTCGAGAAGGAGCGCCCCGAGGTCTGGGACATCCTCGACGAGGTAATCCGCGAGCACCCGGTCCTGCTCAACCGCGCGCCGACACTGCACCGTCTGGGCATTCAGGCGTTCGAGCCGATCCTGATCGAGGGCAAGGCGATCCAGCTGCACCCGCTCGTCTGCTCGGCTTTCAACGCCGACTTCGACGGGGACCAGATGGCGGTCCATGTGCCTCTCAGCCTTGAAGCACAACTCGAAGCCCGCGTGCTGATGATGTCGACCAACAACGTCCTTAGCCCGGCGAACGGCGCGCCGATCATCGTGCCGTCACAGGACATGGTACTGGGGCTCTACTACACCACGATGCAGCGCGAAGGCATGGTCGGCGAAGGTAAGATCTTTGCTGATATCGATGAAGTCGAACACGCCCTTGCCGCGGACGAAGTGCATCTGCACGCAAAGGTTACTGCGCGCATCATGCAAATCGACGAGCATGGCAACGAGGTAATGAAACGCTTCGAGACGACGCCGGGCCGGCTTCGCCTTGGCGCGCTGCTCCCGCTCAATGCCAAGGCGCCGTTCGATCTGGTCAATCGGCTCCTTCGGAAGAAGGACGTGCAGGAAGTCATCGACACCGTCTACCGTTTCTGCGGTCAGAAAGAGTCGGTCATCTTCTGCGACCAGATCATGGGGCTGGGCTTCCGCGAAGCGTTCCGCGCCGGCATCAGCTTCGGCAAGGACGATATGCTGATCCCCGAAGCGAAATGGTCGATCGTCAATTCGACCCGCGATCAGGTGAAGGAGTTCGAGCAACAATATCTTGATGGTCTCATCACCCAGGGCGAGAAATACAACAAGGTCGTCGACTCTTGGTCGAAATGCTCGGATGCGGTCGCTGGCGAGATGATGGCCGAGATTTCGGCTGTTCGCTATGACGAGGCGGGTGCCGAAAAGGAACCGAACAGCGTCTACATGATGTCGCATTCCGGCGCGCGAGGTTCGCCCGCGCAGATGAAGCAGCTGGGCGGCATGCGGGGCCTGATGGCCAAGCCTTCGGGCGAGATCATCGAAACGCCGATCATTTCGAACTTCAAGGAAGGTCTGACGGTGCTGGAGTACTTCAACTCCACGCATGGTGCACGGAAGGGACTCGCCGACACCGCGCTCAAGACCGCGAACTCGGGCTATCTTACCCGGCGTCTTGTCGACGTGGCGCAGGATTGCATCGTGCGCACTGACGATTGCGGCACTGATCGCTTCATCACCGCGCGTGCTGCGGTGAATGATGGCGAGGTCGTTGCAAGTCTGGCGGAACGTATTCTGGGCCGTGTCGCGGCAGAAGACGTGATTGATCCGGTGAGCGGTGAGGTGCTCGTGGAGCGCAACACGCTGATGGACGAGCGCGATGCCGATCAGATCGAGGCCGCGACTATCGCCACGGTCAAGATCCGCTCCCCGCTGACTTGTGAGGCCGAGGAAGGCGTTTGCGTGAAGTGCTATGGACGCGATCTCGCGCGTGGTACCTTGGTCAACAAGGGCGAAGCGGTTGGCATCATCGCGGCACAGTCGATCGGCGAGCCGGGGACCCAGTTGACCATGCGGACCTTCCACATCGGGGGGATCGCACAAGGGGGCAGCCAGTCGTTCCAGGAGGCCGGCCACGGAGGCAAGATCGAATTCCGCAACGCGAACGTTCTGGAGAATGCCGCCGGTGACCTGCTCGTACTGGGTCGCAACATGCAGATCGCGATCATTGATGAGAATGGGGTCGAGCGAGCCAGTCACAAGTTGAGCTACGGCACCAAGTTGTTCGTGCGAGACGGCGGGGAGGTCAATCGGGGAGACAAGCTCTTTGAATGGGACCCCTACACCCTGCCGATCATCGCGGAGAAGGCAGGCCGTGCGAAGTTTGTTGACCTGATCGGCGGGCTCTCGGTCCGAGACGAAACCGATGATGCGACGGGCATGACCCAGAAGATCGTCACCGATTGGCGCTCGGTCCCCAAGGGGGGCGATCTCAAACCCGAAATCATCATCATGGATCCGGAAACTGGCGATCCCGTGCGCAACGATGCGGGCAATCCGGTGACTTATCCGATGTCGGTCGATGCGGTACTTTCGATCGAAGATGGGCAGGACGTCCGACAGGGCGATGTCGTTGCGCGTATCCCTCGCGAGGGCGCCAAGACCAAGGATATCACCGGTGGTTTGCCGCGGGTCGCAGAACTGTTCGAGGCACGCAGACCGAAGGACCATGCGATCATCTGCGAAATGGACGGCTATGTGCGCTTCGGCAAGGACTACAAGAACAAGCGACGGATCGCGATCGAACCCGTCGATGAGAAGTTCGCGACCGTCGAGTACATGGTGCCGAAAGGTAAACACATCCCCGTGCAGGAGGGCGATTGGGTCCAGCGTGGTGACTACATCATGGATGGCAACCCTGCGCCCCATGACATCCTTCGCATCCTCGGCATCGAAGCGTTGGCCAACTACCTGATCGACGAGGTGCAGGACGTTTACCGCCTGCAGGGTGTGAAGATCAACGACAAGCACATCGAGGTGATCGTTCGTCAGATGCTTCAGAAACTCGAAGTCATCGATTCGGGCGATACTGTGCTGTTGAAAGGCGAGGCAGTGGACAAGTACGAGTTCGACGAGATCAACGATAAGGCGATCGCGTCAGGCTTGCGTCCTGCAAAGGGTGAGCCGATCCTGCTCGGCATCACCAAAGCCAGCTTGCAAACCCGCTCGTTCATCTCGGCCGCGTCGTTCCAGGAGACGACCCGTGTGCTGACCGAGGCCTCGGTTCAGGGCAAGCGAGACAAGCTGGTTGGCCTGAAGGAAAACGTCATCGTCGGCCGACTGATTCCGGCTGGTACTGGCGGAGTCGCCACCGCGAATAGGCGCATTGCTGCCGAGCGCGATCAGAAGGTGATCGACGCGCGCCGAGCAGAGGCCGAAGCCGCTGCCGCCCTTGCCGCTCCGGAGGAAGGTACCGAGGATGCGATGGCCTTCGACGGCTCATCGGATCCGCGCGACCTCTGATCATCAGCAGGCTCGAGAACAGGACCCCCGCGCGACCGCGCGGGGGTCTTCAATTTCCGTCTCTTTCCTTCGGTTCGCGACTCGGGCATACTGAACAGGTTAAATTCCCGCGCGAGTCCGGCCATGCTCTCCGAAAATGCACGTGGCGCGATCTTCATGATGGCCGCGATGGCGTCTTTCGTCGTCAATGATACTTTGATGAAACTCGTTTTCGCGGAGTTGCCGCTTTTCCAGTCGATCTTTCTGCGCGGCATCCTTTCGACTTTAGCACTAGTGCTGATCGCCTGGTGGATGGGCGTCCTCCATATCCCCAAGCTGAACGGCGACAGATGGATGGTCGCGCTCAGGGTGGTTGCGGAATGCGGGTCGACCTTTTTCTTTCTCACCGCGCTTTTTCACATGCCGTTGGCGACACTTACCGCAATCCTTCAATCAGCACCCTTGACCATTGCCTTGGCTGGCGCGCTATTTCTGCGCGAACCTGTCGGATGGCGGCGATTTGTAGCTATCGGTATCGGCTTCCTCGGGGTGATCCTGATCGTTCGGCCCGGTCCTGAGGGAATGGACGCGTATGTGGCTTATGCATTGTGTGCGGTGGCTTGTGTCACGCTTCGTGATCTCGTCACCCGCAGAATGCCGCGCGCAGTCCCTTCGATGCTGATCGCAGTCACGACGGCAGCGGGCGTTACAGTCTTCGCAACCTTGGGAGCGCTGGCTGAAGATTGGGTCAAACCGACCATGACGACCTGGATCTATCTTGGTGGAGCCGTCGTATTCATCCTTGCGGGATATCTGCTCAGCATTCTGGCAATGCGGGTCGGGGAATTGGGATTTGTTTCTCCGTTCCGCTACACTGGGCTGGTCTGGGCGCTGGTGCTGGGGCTTCTTGTCTTTGGTGACTGGCCTGATGCACTGACCGGTATTGGTGCCGCGCTGATTGTTGGCACCGGCATCTTCACGTTCTACCGGGAGCGGCGGATGGCCCGCAAACTCGCCCGTTTCGATCCGGGGAGGGCTGTTGACAACCCCCCCGACTCCCCATATACGGCGCGCACCCGGGGCTGACGTTTCGTATGGAGGCATCGGGGCTTTAAATACCTCTGTGGTCACGATCCGGGCGAATTCGCCCCGATCCTCTGGAATTCCACCGCGGCGTTTCCGGAACCGGGCAACGCATGCGGTTTTGTGTTTTGATTGGGGCGAGTCGCTCAGATCAACACACGCCAAGACGGCGCAGATGCGTCACGAGACGGGTTGCAACACGGGAAGAACCGGAATGCCAACGATCCAGCAGCTGATCCGCAAGCCGCGGCAGCCGAAAGTCAAGCGCTCCAAGTCGCTGCACCTGGAGCAGTGCCCCCAGAAGCGTGGGGTCTGCACGCGTGTCTACACGACGACGCCGAAGAAACCGAACTCGGCCATGCGGAAGGTTGCCAAGGTGCGCCTGACGAACGGATACGAGGTGATCAGCTACATCCCTGGTGAGAAGCACAACCTGCAGGAGCACTCTGTGGTGCTCATCCGCGGCGGGCGCGTGAAAGACCTTCCGGGTGTCCGCTATCACATCCTGCGCGGCGTACTGGACACCCAGGGCGTGAAGGACCGTCGCCAGCGCCGTTCGAAATACGGCGCCAAGCGTCCGAAGTAAGGAGAGAGTTCGATGTCGCGTCGTCACGCTGCCGAAAAGCGCGAAGTCCTGCCCGACGCCAAGTATGGCGATACGGTGCTGACCAAGTTCATGAACAACCTGATGATCGACGGCAAGAAATCAGTTGCCGAATCGATTGTCTACAATGCGCTGGAGCGCGTTGAGAAAAAACTCAAGCGGGCACCGATCGAGGTGTTTCATGAAGCTCTCGACAACATCAAGCCGTCGGTCGAGGTCCGCTCGCGCCGGGTCGGTGGAGCCACGTATCAGGTTCCCGTCGAGGTGCGCCCAGAGCGTCGCGAAGCGCTGGCGATCCGCTGGCTGATCATCGCCGCGCGCAAGCGCAACGAGCACACGATGCAAGAGCGCTTGGCCGGCGAATTGACCGACGCGGTTCAGAACCGCGGCACCGCCGTCAAGAAGCGCGAAGACACGCACAAGATGGCCGATGCCAACAAGGCATTCAGCCACTACCGCTGGTAAGGAGCCAAGTCATGGCACGCGAATATCCGCTTCCGAGATACCGCAACTTCGGCATCATGGCGCATATCGACGCCGGCAAGACGACGACGACCGAGCGGATCCTGTTCTACACCGGCAAGAGCCACAAGCTGGGCGAGGTGCACGATGGCGCCGCGACCATGGACTGGATGGAGCAGGAGCAGGAGCGCGGGATCACGATCACCTCGGCTGCGACCACCACGTTCTGGCAGCGCCAGGAAGATCCGACCTCTGAAGGGACTTCGGACACGAAGTATCGCTTCAACATCATCGACACGCCGGGTCACGTCGACTTCACCATCGAGGTGGAGCGTTCGCTGGCGGTGCTCGACGGTGCAATCTGCCTTCTGGACGCCAATGCCGGCGTGGAGCCGCAAACCGAGACTGTCTGGCGTCAGGCCGACCGCTACAAGGTGCCGCGCATCGTGTTCGTCAACAAGATGGACAAGATTGGTGCAGATTTCTTCAACTGCGTGAAGATGATCAAGGAACGCACCGGCGGGCTCCCCTGTCCGATTGCGCTGCCGATCGGTGCCGAGGACAAGCTCGAAGGCATCGTCGACCTGATCAAGATGGAAGAGTGGGTCTGGAAGGGCGAGGATCTCGGTGCGAGCTGGTTTCGGCAGCCCATTCGCGATGAACTCAAGGAACTGGCCGAGGAATGGCGCGGCAACATGATCGAGTTGGCCGTCGACATGGACGACGACGCCATGGAGGCCTATCTTGAAGGGGACGAGCCTGACGAGGCGACGCTGCGCAAGCTGATCCGCAAGGGTACTCTCACGTTGGCGTTCTTCCCCGTAATGGCCGGCTCGGCCTTCAAAAACAAAGGCGTCCAGCCCCTACTGAACGCGGTTATCGACTTTCTTCCGGCGCCGATCGACGTGCCCGTGCTCAAGGGTTTCTCGCCCGATGACGAAACCGAAACGCGCAACATCGAGCGTCCTGCCGATGATTCCGCGCCGTTCTCGGCACTCGCGTTCAAGATCATGAACGACCCATTCGTTGGCTCGTTGACGTTCACGCGCATCTACTCGGGCGTCCTGAAGAAGGGCGACCAGATGCTGAACTCCACGAAAGGCAAGCGCGAGCGCGTTGGTCGCATGATGATGATGCACTCGATCAACCGTGAGGAGATCGACGAGGCATTTGCGGGTGACATCATCGCCTTGGCCGGTCTGAAAGAGACGACCACCGGCGACACGCTCAGCGATCCGTCGAAGCAGGTCGTTCTGGAAACGATGACTTTCCCTGAGCCGGTGATCGAGATCGCTGTCGAGCCGAAATCGAAAGCCGATCAGGAAAAGATGGGCATCGCGCTGGCGCGTCTGGCGGCCGAGGATCCATCATTCCGCGTCGAGACCGATTTCGAATCGGGGCAGACGATCATGCGTGGGATGGGCGAGTTGCATCTCGACATCCTGGTCGACCGCATGAAGCGCGAGTTCAAGGTCGAAGCAAATATCGGCGCGCCACAAGTGGCGTATCGCGAGACCATCAGCCATCTGGCCGAGGTTGACTACACCCACAAGAAGCAGACCGGTGGTACCGGGCAGTTCGCCCGCATCAAGCTCGTCATCGAGCCGACCGAGCCAGGCGAGGGCTACAGTTTCGATTCGAAGATCGTCGGTGGCGTTGTTCCTAAGGAATATATCCCGGGTGTCGAGAAAGGCATCAAATCGGTGATGGATTCCGGTCCGCTCGCAGGTTTTCCGGTCATCGACTTCAAGGTGTCGTTGATCGACGGGGCCTACCACGATGTCGACTCGTCGGTGCTTGCGTTCGAGATCGCGGCGCGCGCCGCGATGCGCGAAGGTCTCAGGAAGGCCGGTGCGAAGTTGCTCGAGCCGATAATGAAGGTCGAAGTTGTCACGCCCGAGGAATACACCGGTTCGATCATCGGTGACCTGACCAGCCGGCGTGGGATGGTTCAGGGCCAGGACAGCCGTGGCAATGCCAACGTGATCAACGCGATGGTGCCGCTGGCGAACATGTTCGGCTACATCAACAATCTGCGCTCAATGTCTTCGGGGCGCGCTGTGTTCACGATGCAGTTCGATCATTACGAAGCCGTGCCGCAGAACATCTCGGACGAGATTCAGAAAAAATACGCCTGACCGGTGCGGCGGGGTGAAGCCCGCCCTACCGCCACCGATACGACGAACAAGGAGAGGCCATCATGGCGAAGGCAAAGTTTGAACGCAACAAACCGCATGTGAACATCGGCACGATCGGCCATGTTGACCATGGCAAGACGACGCTGACGGCGGCGATCACGAAGTATTTCGGGGATTTCCGGGCCTATGACCAGATCGACGGCGCGCCCGAGGAGAAGGCGCGGGGGATCACGATCTCGACGGCGCATGTGGAATACGAGACCGACGCGCGCCACTACGCGCATGTCGACTGCCCCGGCCACGCCGACTACGTCAAGAACATGATCACGGGCGCCGCGCAGATGGACGGCGCGATCCTGGTGGTGAACGCCGCCGACGGCCCGATGCCACAGACGCGCGAGCATATCCTGCTCGGCCGCCAGGTGGGCATTCCCTTCATGGTCGTCTACATGAACAAGATCGACCAGGTCGACGACGAGGAACTGCTGGAACTGGTGGAGATGGAGATCCGCGAGTTGCTGTCCTCCTATGACTATCCCGGCGACGACATTCCGATCGTCAAGGGCTCGGCGCTGGCGGCGATGGAAGGCCGTGATCCCGAGATCGGCGAGAACTCGATCCGCGAGCTTCTGAAGGCCGTCGACGACTACATCCCGACGCCCGAGCGCGCCGTCGACCTGCCGTTCCTGATGCCGATCGAGGACGTGTTCTCGATCTCGGGCCGCGGCACGGTGGTCACCGGGCGCGTCGAGCGCGGCGTGATCAACGTCGGCGACGAGGTCGAGATCGTCGGCATCCGTCCGACCAAGAAATCGGTCTGCACCGGGGTCGAGATGTTCCGCAAGCTGCTGGATCGCGGCGAGGCCGGCGACAACATCGGCGCGCTCCTGCGCGGCATCGACCGCGAGGGCGTCGAGCGCGGCCAGGTGCTGTGCAAGCCCGGCTCTGTCAAGCCGCACACCAAGTTCGAGGCCGAAGCCTACATCCTGACCAAGGAAGAGGGTGGGCGGCACACGCCGTTCTTCGCCAACTACCGGCCGCAGTTCTACTTCCGCACGACGGACGTGACCGGAACGGTCAAGCTGCCCGAGGGCACCGAGATGGTGATGCCCGGCGACAACCTGAAGTTCGAGGTCGAACTGATCGCCCCGATCGCCATGGAAGAAAAGCTCCGCTTCGCCATCCGCGAAGGCGGCCGCACAGTCGGCGCCGGCGTGGTGTCGAAAATCATCGAGTGATCGAAAGCTGCCAGGCGGGGTAATTGCCCCGCCGCCTTTCCCCGAGGAATCTATGATGCAAGGTCAGACAATCCGCATCCGGCTCAAGGCCTTCGATTACCGCGTGCTGGACGCCAGCACCGCCGAGATCGTGAGTACGGCCAAGCGGACGGGTGCACAGGTACGCGGGCCGATCCCGTTGCCGAACAAGATCGAGAAGTTCACGGTTCTCCGTGGGCCCCATATCGACAAGAAGTCGCGCGACCAGTGGGAGATTCGCACCCACAAGCGGTTGCTCGACATCGTCGACCCGACTCCGCAGACGGTGGACGCGCTGATGAAGCTCGACCTTGCCGCGGGCGTCGATGTCGAAATCAAGGTGTAAGGAGCCAGGACAATGCGCTCTGGAGTGATTGCAAAGAAGCTTGGAATGACCCGGCTCTTTCTCGAGGATGGGCGGCAGGTGCCGGTGACCGTTCTGCAGCTTGATGGTCTGCAGGTCGTGGCTCAACGAACCGCTGACCGCGACGGCTACACTGCGGTGCAGCTCGGGGCGGGTTCGGCAAAGGCGAAGCGCATGACGGCGCCGATGCGCGGCCATTTCTCGAAGGCGAGTGTCGCGCCCAAGCGCAAGCTTGCCGAGTTCCGCGTCAGCGTCGACAACATGATCGACGTGGGCGAGGAAATCACCGCCGACCATTACTTTGCCGGTCAGTTTGTCGACATCGCGGGAACGACGATCGGGAAGGGTTTTCAGGGGGCGATGAAGCGGCACAACTTCGGCGGTCTGCGGGCCAGCCACGGCGTGTCGATTAGCCACCGCAGTCACGGCTCCACCGGCCAGTGTCAGGATCCCGGCAAGGTATTCAAGGGCAAGAAGATGGCCGGTCACATGGGGGCCGTCCGGATCACGACGCAGAATCTGCAGGTCGTCAAGACCGACAGTGATCGTGGGCTGATCATGGTTAAGGGAGCGGTGCCAGGCTCGCGCGGTGGATGGGTAACGATCAAGGATGCGGTCAAGAAGCCCTTCCCCGAGAATGCGATTCTGCCTGCGGCGCTGAAATCTGCTGGTGAAGCCGCCCGCAAGGCTGCTGAGGAAGCTGCTGCGGCCGCCGCTGCGGAAGAAGAAGCTGCACGCCAGGCGCAGCTCGAGGCCGAGGCGGCTGCGCAGGAAGCGGCGCTCGAGGAAGCGGAAAAGGACGTGGCCCAGGATGAGGGCGATACGCCCACGCCCGAAGGAGACGACAAATGAAAACCGAGGTGATCAAGCTCGACTCCTCGCCTTCGGGCGAGGTCGAGCTGAGCGACGCGATCTTCGGCCTTGAGCCGCGCGCCGACATCCTGCATCGCGTGGTACGCTGGCAGCGGGCCAAGGCCCAAGCCGGCACCCATTCGACGCTGGGTCGGTCGGACGTGTCGTATTCGACCAAGAAGATCTATCGCCAGAAAGGCACTGGGGGTGCGCGTCACGGTGACCGTGGCGCCCCGATCTTCCGCAAGGGCGGCACCTACAAGGGACCGGTTCCGCGCAGCCATGCGTTCGAACTGCCGAAAAAGGTCCGTGCGCTGGGTCTGAAGCACGCGCTCTCGGCAAAGGCGCAGGAGGGCAAGCTTGTCATTCTCGACATTGCGGAGCTCGCGGACGGCCGGACTGCCATGCTGGCCAAGGCAATGAAGGATTTGGGCTGGCGCAAGGTGCTGGTTATCGACGGCGCAGAGGTAAACGAAGGTTTCGCCCGCGCCGCTCGCAATCTGGACGGGATCGATGTCCTGCCTTCGATCGGGGCCAATGTCTATGACATCCTCAAGCGGGAGACCCTGGTCCTGACGCGTGCGGGTGTCGAAGCTCTGGAGGCGCGACTGTCATGAGCGTGAAGGCTGAGCATTACGACGTGATCCGCAAGCCGGTCATCACCGAGAAGGCGACGATGGCCTCGGAGGCCAATGCCGTCGTTTTCGAAGTGTCGATCGACGCGAAGAAACCGCAGATCAAGGAAGCGGTCGAAGCGCTTTTTGGCGTGAAGGTGAAGGCGGTCAATACCTCTGTCACCAAGGGCAAGGTCAAGCGTTTTCGCGGCCAGTTGGGTCGTCGGAAAGACGTGAAGAAGGCCTATGTCACGCTTGAGGAAGGAAACGCTATCGACGTCACAACGGGCCTTTGATAATTAGGCGCGACTCAGCGGCCCTGGTCTACCTGGGGCCGCTGGTGGTTTGTTGGTGCTGCTTTGACGCGGCGCTGTTGTTGGGGCGGCAGATGCAGCCCCTTGCGAAACGGGACCAATAGGTCCGAAGCTGACGGAAGACAGAAAGCATGGCACTCAAGTCGTACAAGCCGACGACGCCTGGCCAGCGCGGGCTGGTGCTGATCGACCGTTCGGAGCTTTGGAAAGGTCGCCCCGTGAAGGCCCTTACCGAGGGCCTGACCAAATCGGGCGGGCGGAACAATACCGGACGGATCACGATGCGCCGCGTGGGCGGGGGCGCTAAGCGGCTCTATCGCATCGTTGATTTCAAGCGTCGAAAGTTCGATGTTCCTGCGACGGTCGAGCGGATCGAATACGATCCCAATCGCACCGCTTTCATTGCCCTGATCCGTTATGGGGATGGCGAGCAATCCTACATACTGGCGCCACAGCGCCTGGCCGTCGGCGACAAGGTTGTCGCGGGCTCGAAGGTTGACGTGAAGCCGGGGAATTCGATGCCGTTCTCGGGCATGCCGCTTGGGACGATCGTTCATAACGTCGAGCTGAAGCCCGGAAAGGGCGGCCAGATCGCTCGAGCCGCTGGCACTTATGCCCAGTTCATCGGACGTGACGGCGGCTACGCCCAGATCCGGCTCTCTTCGGGCGAGTTGCGCATGGTCCGGCAGGAATGCATGGCCACGATCGGTGCGGTATCCAACCCGGATAATTCGAACCAGAACCTTGGCAAGGCAGGGCGGAATCGCCACCTGGGCATCCGCCCGAGCGTGCGCGGCGTTGCCATGAACCCGATTGACCACCCGCATGGCGGCGGCGAGGGCCGTACCTCTGGCGGTCGGACGCCGGTGACGCCGTGGGGGAAGGACACCAAGGGCCGTCGGACCCGCTCGAACAAGGCGACGGACAAGTTCATCGTCCGCTCGCGCCACGCCAGAAAGAAGGGTCGCTGATCCATGTCACGCTCAGTTTGGAAGGGCCCCTTCGTCGACGCCTATGTCTTGAAGAAGGCAGAAAAGTCGCGCGACTCGGGACGAAACGAAGTCATCAAGATCTGGTCGCGTCGCTCGACCATCCTGCCGCAGTTCGTTGGGCTGACCTTTGGTGTCTACAATGGCAAGAAGCACATCCCGGTAAACGTGTCGGAAGACATGATCGGCCAGAAGTTTGGTGAATATGCGCCGACGCGAACCTACTATGGGCACGCGGCCGACAAAAAAGCCAAGAGGAAGTAAGCCATGGGTAAGGAACAGAATCCGCGCCGTGTGGCCGAGAATGAAGCGATGGCGAAGCTGCGCATGCTGCGTACTTCGCCTCAGAAACTCAACCTGGTCGCGGGGCTTATCCGCGGGAAGTCGGTCGACAAGGCGCTGTCGGACCTGACGTTCTCGAAGAAGCGCATTGCGATCGACGTGAAGAAATGCCTTCAGTCGGCGATCGCCAATGCCGAAAACAATCACGGTCTCGATGTCGACAATCTGGTCGTCGCGGAAGCCTGGGTCGGCAAGAACCTGATCATGAAACGGGGTCGTCCACGCGCCCGGGGTCGGTTCGGGAAGATCATGAAGCCGTTTTCCGAGATCACCATCAAGGTGCGTGAACGCGAGGAGCAAGCGTAATGGGTCAGAAGGTCAATCCGATCGGTATGCGCCTTCAGGTCAACCGCACCTGGGACAGCCGCTGGTTCGCTGACGGTGAAGATTACGGCGATCTTCTTCTGGAAGATCTGCGCATGCGCGACTTCATCAAGGAAGAGTGCAAGCAGGCCGGTGTCTCGCGCGTCATCATCGAACGCCCGCACAAGAAGTGCCGTGTGACGATCCATACGGCGCGTCCGGGTGTGATCATCGGCAAGAAGGGCGCCGATATCGAAGCGTTGCGCAAGAAGCTGGCGAATTTCACCGACAGCGAGTTGCACCTCAACATCGTCGAGGTTCGAAAGCCCGAGGTTGACGCGGCGCTCGTTGCCGAGTCCATCGCGCAGCAGCTAGAGCGGCGCGTCAGTTTCCGTCGGGCAATGAAGCGCGCGGTGCAGAATGCGATGCGCATGGGTGCTTTGGGTATTCGCGTTAACGTCGGCGGGCGCCTCGGCGGGGCCGAGATTGCCCGGACTGAATGGTACCGCGAAGGTCGGGTACCGCTGCATACGCTGCGGGCGGATATCGACTACGCACTGGCCGAAGCCAAGACGCCCTACGGGATCATCGGGGTGAAGGTCTGGATTTTCAAGGGCGAGATCATGGAACATGATCCTCAGGCCCGCGACCGTCGTCAGAGCGAACTCAACGAAGGCCCCGGCGCCGGGCGCCCGCCGCGTCGCTGACGGTGGGCTGACAGGAGAAGAACGATGCTGCAACCGAAACGGACGAAGTTCCGCAAACAGCACAAGGGCCGCATCCGGGGCGCTGCGAAGGGTGGGTTTGACCTGAACTTCGGGTCCTTCGGGCTGAAGGCGGTCGAGCCGGAGCGCATCACTGCGCGCCAGATCGAAGCCGCACGCCGCGCGATGACGCGTCACATGAAGCGTCAGGGGCGGGTCTGGATCCGGATTTTCCCCGACGTCCCGGTCTCGTCGAAGCCGACCGAAGTGCGGATGGGTAAGGGCAAGGGCTCGGTCGACTTCTGGGCTGCTCGCGTGAAACCCGGCCGCGTGATGTTCGAGATTGACGGGGTGGGCGAAGTTGTGGCAAGGGAAGCGCTGCGCTTGGCAGCGATGAAGCTGCCGATCAAGACTCGCGTCGTAGCGCGCGAGGATTGGTAAGTAACCGAGGCTCCGCCGTGCGGGTGGGGCTTCCAATTTTTTCGGACCCACCAGGTACAAGAGTGACCCGTTCCGGGGCTCTCTGGTGAGATGAGAGGACCTAGGCGATGAACGCCATCGAACTGAGACAGAAGACACCGGACCAGCTGCGCGATCAGTTGGTCGCCCTGAAGAAGGAAGCGTTCAACCTGCGCTTCCAGAAGGCGACCAACCAGACCGAGAATACTGCGCGGATGCGTCAGGTGCGTCGCGACGCCGCGCGGGTGAAAACCGTGCTTAACGAAAAAGCCCGCGAAGCGGCGGCGAACTGAGGAGCGAGACCATGCCCAAACGCATCCTGCAAGGCACGGTGACGAGCGACAAGAACGAACAGACCGTGACGGTCCTGGTCGAACGTCGTTTCACGCATCCGATGATGAAGAAGACCGTGCGCTTCACCAAGAAGTATCGGGCGCACGACCCGGAAAACGTATTCAAGGTTGGCGATCAGGTCCGGATTGAGGAATGCGCGCCAATCTCGAAAACCAAACGCTGGAGGGTGGTGACCGAAGCTTCGGCTTGACGTCACACCTTCTGGTTTGATCGAAACCCTGGGACCGCCAGAGTAGCAGGTTCCCAAAGGTCGGGAGAAACCCATGATCCAGATGCAGACCAATCTGGATGTAGCTGACAACTCCGGCGCGCGCCGGGTGCAGTGCATCAAGGTTCTCGGCGGTTCGCACCGTCGATACGCTTCTGTAGGCGATATCATCGTCGTTTCGGTGAAAGAGGCGATCCCTCGGGGTCGGGTCAAGAAAGGCGATGTACGCAAGGCGGTTGTCGTGCGGACTGCCAAGGAAGTGCGTCGCGAAGACGGCACCGCCATTCGCTTCGACCGTAATGCCGCCGTCATACTGAACAACCAGGGCGAGCCGGTCGGTACCCGGATTTTCGGGCCGGTCGTTCGTGAATTGCGCGCGAAGAACTTCATGAAGATCATTTCGCTGGCGCCGGAGGTGCTCTGATGGCTGCGAAACTGAAAAAAGGCGACAAGGTCGTCGTGCTGGCCGGCAAGGACAAGGGCAAGAAGGGCGAGATCGCCCAGGTCATGCCCAAGGACAACAAGGCCATTGTCGACGGCGTCAACATCTCGATTCGCCACACCAAGCAGAGCGCGTCGACGCAGGGCGGTCGGTTGCCGCGTTCCATGCCGATCGACCTGTCGAACCTTGCGCTCGTCGATGGCAACGGTAAGGCCACGCGCGCCGGTTTCCGTGTCGAGGACGGCAAGAAAGTGCGTTTCGCCAAGACGACCGGAGAGGTGATCTGATGCTGGACACTGCCACCTACACCCCGCGTCTGAAGGCGCTTTACCGTGAGACCATCCGGGCCGCGCTCAAGGAAGAGTTCGGTTACAAGAACGACATGCAGATCCCGAAGCTCGACAAGATCGTGCTGAACATGGGGATCGGAGAAGCTGTCAAGGACACCAAGAAGGTGAAGTCCGCTCAGGAAGACCTCACGGCAATCGCGGGTCAGAAGGCCGTGATCACCAAGGCGAAGAACTCGATCGCGGGCTTCCGCGTGCGCGAGGACATGCCGCTTGGCGTCAAGGTCACGCTGCGCGGCGAACGGATGTACGAATTCCTCGACCGCCTGATCACGATCGCGCTGCCCCGCGTTCGCGACTTCCGCGGCGTCAAGGGCTCGTCCTTCGACGGGCGTGGGAACTATGCCATGGGCGTGAAGGAGCATATCGTTTTCCCAGAGATCGATTTCGACAAGGTCGACGAAGTCTGGGGTATGGACGTGATCATCTGCACCACCGCGAAAACCGATGCGGAAGCCAAGGCGCTGTTGAAGCATCTCAACATGCCCTTCAATAGCTGACGCGGAAGGAGAGAGAACAATGGCCAAGAAATCCATGGTCGAACGCCAGAAGAAGCGGGAGCGCCTGGTGCAGAAGCATGCCGCCAAGCGCAACGCGCTGAAGGCCGTCGCCAATGACCAGAGCGCCTCGATGGAAGATCGTTTCAAGGCGAGCCTGAAGCTTGCGCAACTTCCGCGCAATTCCTCACCGACCCGCTTGCACAATCGGTGCGAACTGACCGGTCGCCCGAAGGGCTACTATCGCAAGCTGAAACTCAGCCGGATCATGCTGCGTGAACTTGGCTCGTTCGGCCAGATTCCCGGCATGGTCAAATCGAGCTGGTAAGGAGGGGATGAGATGTCAATGAATGATCCTCTCGGCGATATGCTGACCCGGATCCGCAACGCGCAACTGCGCGGCAAGTCGAGCGTGCGCTCGCCTGCCTCGAAGCTGCGCGCCTGGGTGCTCGATGTGCTGGCCGGCGAAGGCTACATCCGGGGCTATGAGCGTGTCACCACGTCCGAAGGCCACGAAGAACTGGAGATCGCTTTGAAATACGCCTCTGGCGAACCGGCGATCCGGGAATTGAAGCGCGTCTCGAAACCGGGTCGGCGTGTCTACGCGGGTGTCAAGGACATCCCGTCGGTGCGCAACGGCCTTGGGGTTTCGGTCGTATCGACGCCCAAGGGCGTCATGTCGGATGCAGCAGCGCGCGCGGCCAATGTCGGCGGCGAAGTGCTCTGCCGCGTGTTCTGAGGAGGGCTGTCATGTCTCGTATTGGCAAGAAGCCGGTCGAACTGCCAAAAGGTGTAAGCGCGACCGTCTCGGGCCAGACCATCGAGGTCAAGGGGCCCAAGGGAAGCCGCAGCTTCACCGCGACCGACGACATCGATATCAAGCTCGAGGACAACGTCGTCCATGTCGCGCCGCGCGGCCTGTCCAAGCGCGCGCGCCAGCAATGGGGCATGTCTCGCTCGATGGTGGCGAACCTCGCGCAGGGTGTGACCGATGGCTTCAAGAGGGAACTGGAACTGGTCGGCGTCGGCTACCGGGCTGCGATGCAGGGCAAGGACCTGAAGCTCTCGCTCGGCTACAGCCACGAGGTTGTGTTCGACGTTCCGGCCGGTGTCACCGTCACGACGCCCAAGCCCACCGAGATCATCGTGGAGGGCAGCGACCAGCAGCTGGTCGGCCAAGTCGCCGCGAACATCCGCGAGTGGCGCCGTCCCGAGCCCTACAAGGGCAAGGGGATCCGCTACAAGGGCGAATACATCTTCCGCAAGGAAGGCAAGAAGAAGTAAGGGCGCATCAGATGGCGAACACGAAGAGAAAGCTGTTCCAGAAGCGCCGCCTGCGCGTGCGGAACAAGTTGCGGAAGATGGCCAACGGGCGCATGCGCCTGTCGGTGCACCGCTCGAACCGGAATATCAGCGCACAGCTGATCGACGACATTCGCGGCGTTACCGTTGCGTCGGCCTCGACGCTCGAGAAGGATCTCGGCGTGATCGGCGTGAACAATGTCGATGCCGCGACCAAGGTCGGCTCCAAGTTGGCCGAACGTGCCAAGGCGGCCGGCGTCGAGGAGTGTTATTTCGACCGGGGGGGCTTCCTGTATCACGGGAAGGTCAAGGCGCTGGCCGACGCTGCCCGTGAGGGCGGCCTGAAGTTCTGAGGAGACGATCATGGCAGAGAGAGATAACCGCCGGGACCGCCGCGACCGCGATGAGAACCCGGAATTCGCCGATCGTCTGGTGGCGATCAACCGCGTGTCGAAAACGGTGAAGGGCGGCAAGCGCTTCGGCTTTGCGGCGCTCGTCGTCGTCGGCGACCAGAAGGGCCGCGTCGGCTTCGGCAAGGGCAAGGCCAAGGAAGTGCCCGAGGCGGTGCGCAAGGCGACCGAGCAGGCCAAGCGCTCGATGGTTCGGGTGCCACTGCGCGACGGGCGCACGCTGCACCACGACATCGAAGGCCGTCACGGGGCGGGCAAGGTGATCATGCGCTCGGCCGTGGCCGGGACCGGGATCATCGCCGGTGGCCCGATGCGCGCCGTGTTCGAGATGCTGGGCCTGCAGGATGTTGTTGCCAAGTCGCTGGGTAGCCAGAACCCCTACAACATGATCCGCGCCACGATCGACGGCCTGAAGCGGGAATCGAGCCCCCGCATGGTCGCGCAGCGTCGCGGAAAGAAGGTGGCCGATATCCTGCGCAAGGACGAACCGCAGACAGCGGAAGCCTGAGGAGGGCAGATCATGGCAAAGACCATCGTAGTCAAGCAGGTCGGCTCGCCGATCCGTCGTCCCAAGGTTCAGCGCGACACGCTCAAGGGGCTGGGCCTGAACAAGATGCACCGTACCCGCGAATTGGAGGACACGCCCTCCGTGCGCGGCATGGTCGACTCGATCCCGCATCTTGTACAGATCGTCGAAGAGCGCGGCTGATACCCGCGTCACGCTCCGGCACTTCGATCAGACAGGCGACGAACGGTTCCTCGTTCGCCGCCTGTTTTCTTTCTGTGGGTCGTTGACGTCGTCGTCCCTGGTTTTATATTTTCCGGCTGATCAGATCGGCAGGTAGCGTTTGGGCCACCTGTGGAAGCCGGTCTGGCTCCGGATGAGATCGCGGTCGTTTGTGAGTGGGACGCAGCGCGTGGCGAGGACGGCGTCGAGGTTTTCGAGAGTGTCGAAGTGGCGTTTCGCGATGGGTTCGTCCACATGGACCCAGAGGGTTTCGGCCAGTTGCAGTTCCGGCGAATAGGGCGGGAGGTATGGTCTGCCGCGACTGAGTTGTCCAGGTTGATTTATAGTGCATCGTTGGCCGCTGGTCCATTGGGACCAAGGCTTCCGGCGCGCTTGGACGGTAGTCCAGCGAGCTGTGCGGCCTCACGGTGTTGTAGTGGCGTCGCCATCCTTCGATGAGAATCAGGGCCTCCCTGAGCGAGTAGAAGATCTCGGCGTTCAGCAGTTCATCGCGGAACCTGACGTTGAAACGTAAGCATTCGACGAGAGCCGCGGTCAGGCGGCCTTGACGTTGGGTTTGGGCGCAGCCCAGTGCCACGGCAGCAGTTTCGGCATGCGAGAGACGTGCATGTCGGAGATGCGGGCGATAGCGTCGGCGAGCCAGGCCTGCGGATAAATGCCGTTCAGCTTTGCCGTGCCAATCAGCGTATACATGTCGGCGGCGCGTTGTCCACCTCGTTAGGAGCCTGCGAAGAGAAAGGATTTCCGTCTCGTTAGGAGCCTGCGAAGAGCCAGGATTTCCGTCCGAGGGGCACGCCGCGCAGGGCCCGCTCGGCGGCTGACCGCCTCTGGGTCCAAAAATGCCCTTGCGCATGACGGATACTCTCTTCTAGCGATCAAGCTACTATTTTACGGCGTTCCTGATCTAGACGCTCACTTTGAAGTCGATCAGTCGGGCCTGAACGCTTCATCCGGTTCATTGGCGACAAGGTTCACTTTGCAAAAGAAATTGTGCCTGGTGTTCCCGTCGAGCACTTCGTGGCCTTTGAACGAATCTTCCAGAGTGTCGAGCGGATTGTTAACCGGTATGAGGATCTCGGTGCCGATGTTCGGCTCTGCTTCTGCGATCAGGGTGTATGCTGCGAGCATCCGGGACAGAAACACCGGGAGTATCCGTCATTCGCAAGAGGGTTTTTCGACCCATAGGCGGTCGGCTTTGACCAGCGCGTTGGCAGTCTCGAGGAGCTTGCGCATGATCGCGACGATGGCGAGCTTTGCAGGTTTTCCGGCGGCGCGCAGCGCGGTGTATTTCGCCTTGAGGTCGGGATTGAAGCGCATGGCAACGAGAGCCGGCATGTAGAGCGCGTCGCGC
>NZ_JADDJF010000130.1 GCF_017811755.1 Pararhodobacter sp. SW119
CAAGATAAAGTCCTGTCATGACATCCTCTACTTCCAACCTGTGCGGTAGATGGCAAGGCTGATCACCATACCGTAGACAAACATCGCCCCTCCGATTGCGGCAAAAACACCCTTCACGCCCAAAGTCGTGGTTGCCGCCAAAACGAGCGCACCGCCCAAGGCCAGACCGATCCTGCAAATGCTGCCCATCACCGGCCACAGCATCCGGCCTGCGCCTTGCGAAGCGAAGTAGAGGGCAAGGCCAAGCCCGAAAAAGGCATAGAACGGCGCGACGATGCGGAAGTAGCTGCGCCCGGCGTCCAGCGCTGCCGTGTCGGAGCGCTCCAGAAAAAGGCTTAGCCACAGGTCTGGAAAGACCGCGAGGATCAGGCCGATCGTGCCGACAATGCCTGCCGCTGCCAGCGACCCGGTCCAGGCCACGCGCAAGGCGCGGTCCCGGTTGCCCGCGCCGATATTCGCGCCGACCATTGCAGTCATCGCGGCCCCGATGCCGAAGATCACCGGGATCATCAGAAATTCCAGCCGCGCGCCAAGCCCGTAGCCCGCCAGCGCCGCCTCGCCATACTGGCTGACCAGACCGACCATCAACACGATAGTGAGCACGGTCAGAACCGCATTGACCGAGGCCAGCGCCCCGACGGACAGAATATCGCGTAACATGCCGATGTTCATCTGCGCCAATGCGCCGTGAAATCGCAGGCCGGTCCGCCCGGATGCGATATAGCTCATCGCCACTATCGCACCGACTCCATGCGCCACGATCAGACCGAATGGCAACCCGGCGATGCCAAGAGCCGGAAGCGGACCCCAGCCAAGCGACAAGCCACCTGCCAGAGGAATTGAGAACGAGGACACCAGCAACAGCAGCAAAGACGGAAACTGCATATTGCCGGTCCCGCGGATCACACTCAGCGAGGCATGGCATAGCCAGACTGCTATGCAACCGGGAAAGAACACGAGCGCATAGGTGACCGCCGCTTCAACCGGGGCCGCGCCTCCGCCGAGACTGCCGAAAATCGACCGGCCAAAAACTGCCATCACACCGGCCATAGCCGCCGCAAAGGCCACAGCGATCATCCATGCGGTGAGTGTGAGCGTGGCTGCGCGATCCGGCTGCCCGGCACCGAGCGCGCGCGCAACAGAGGCAGATATCGCGCCACCTATTGCGCCCGCAGACAGCATCTGTGTCAGCATAACCAAGGGAAACACCAGCGCGAGTCCCGCCAGCGCGGTGACACCCAAAAGGCTGGCAAAGAACGCCTCGGCCACGCTTTGGGCTGCCTGAACGAACATCGCCAATACATTGGGCAGGGACAGCTTGGCCAATGTCGGCCCGATCGGTCCTTCAAGCAGCGCCCGCGTGCGCGCAGCACGCCGGTCGGCAGCCGCATCGCCGTGTATCGCATCGCCGGACATCAGCGGCTGATGCGGGAGCGGGGCGTTACGCATCTTGCCAATGGCCGACGGCAAGGAGAGCCATCGCCGAAAAAGGTGACTGAGCGGGCTCGGGATCGCGTCGTCGTCCCGCTCCGCGACCGGTGCGCCAAACAGCGCGATGGCCGGGCGTGGCTGCGCCCGAAAGTGATTGACTGATCCGAACGAGCGGGTGTGCTCCTCTGAGCACGCTGTTGAACAGGTCCGTGAACGTGGCGCGCACGGTATCACTGGCGATGAAAACCGTGACCGGACGATCGAGCACGCTGTCCTTCGATCTCTCGAAAGCCGTCGGGTCCTGGGGCGGATTGTCGTCGCGGAATGGGACCCAGTTCGGCTCACCGACCTGCTTGATGCGCAGCGCGTGATCGAGAACCATGACGACGCCGTCCATGGCGTAGAGCATGTTCTGCTGGGTGACCGACATGGGAGCGGCTCCTCAATGCGAGATGCGGCGAAATGACAACGCGGGCCGAAACAATACCCGATTATCCTCGAGAAATGGCGAGAGTCAGCTGCTCTGCGACGAGCTGGAGAACGAGAGGCGGATCTTCGCCGCTCTCAAGGAGCGGCTCGGCAAGGAATGGGTCGATCTGGGAAATCAGCATACTCGGCTGGAGCCAGCAACCGTAGGCGTATGGCAATGGAGCAGCTCCCGAAGATTTCTTCGGGAGCCTTTACTCGACCCTTGGTGAACTGCCCCCATCGAGTGGTCCGGGTTGATTTTTAGTGCATCGTTGGCCGCTGGTCCATTGGAACGA
>NZ_JADDJF010000131.1 GCF_017811755.1 Pararhodobacter sp. SW119
CACCCTACATGCTAACGCCTCTGACCTGTTCGTGTCCTACAAGTCGGAATGGCTCCGGCCACCGGGCGGGGTTTTTCATTCGCCGACATGAACCCACCTTCTGAAGGTCCCCGGTTCTCCTCCCGATTTCGAGGCGTCGCACATTTTTTTGTTTTTCTTGCGATTTCGTTTTTTGGCTGAGGAGATCGCACCAAATTACTGAGGGTTGGCAGATGAAGCCTACGGAAAACAGGTATTTGAGACAGAAAGGCAGAGCCCATGATCCAGATGATAAACTCCACCGCGGCCAAGACAGCACGGACCCTGGTTCGCGTCACTGACACTTTTGACGGTCGCAAGCGCGGCACCGAGCGCCTGTCCATCGCCGGGGTCGAGGTCGTCCGGATCTGGCGCGGCAAGGCGGACCGGCGTCAGTTCCACGACCCGGCCAAGGTCTACTTCGCCGAGGGCGTCGAGCTGGTGCGCGGCGGCTTCGCAATGGACGACGCCGGCCGCATGCAGCCGGACGGTGAGACAGTGCTGTCCGTCGAGTTGCCTGCGGGCGCCGAGAACACCCTCGAATTCGAGGTTCTGGGTGGCGATGACAACGCTGAAGAGCGCTTTTCGGAGGCGGTCGAGGCCAAGGCGGCGAAGGTCGAGAAGGACGACGTACAGGCGTATGAGTCCGCCCGCAAGCTGGCCTCCGGCGAGCGCCAGGTTGACGTCAATGAGTGGGAATTGCAGTTCGGCTGCACTCCGCGCCCCATGCATCGCGGATGGGTTTACGCATACCTGCACCAGCGCGCGTACGAGCGCGACTGCCCCGCCGCCCTTCGTGAGGCGCGCGCCGCCGTTGGGCGCCGCGTCGCCGGCGGAGACCCCGAGACCCTCCCCGCCTGGTCCCATTCTGCGCACGAGCGGATCGCCATTCGCGCCGCCATCGCCGCTTGAGCCCACCGCCGGGGCCTCGCGCCCCGACCCACCACCAACCCAGCAGACAAAAAGAAATGAGACCCATCAAGACCAAGATCATCGCTCAGATAATCTCCAGCGCGCTGGAGATCAGCAACAACATCACGGACGCCACCGACGACCTTTTCAGCTACCTCACCGACGATTGCCGCATGTGCGAATCTCGCCAATCGCCACACGAACTCGATCGCCACCGCCGCGCGCCAGAACGACGCGCACCAGAGCGACGCGCTGGCCGCGTGCAAGCATGACGCGCCTGATGTGGGCGATGAGGAGTCATTTCTCTGCGCTGGCGATGGTCTTCTCCCAGTCCTTCGCCATACGGCGGCACCTTCCCAGCCACGCGAGGGTGCGTTCGACCACCCAGCGGCGCGGGATGACTTCGAAGCCCTGCGCGGTGTCGGAGCGTTTGATGATTTGCAACGTCCAGCGCCCAATCTTTTCGACGACACCTCTCAGTTTGGGTCCGGCATACCCGCCATCGGCAAAGATATGGCGCAGCAGCGGATAGATGGTCGACATGGACTTCAGCAGGTTCGGCGCGCGATCACGATCCTGGATGTCGGCACCATGAACGGCAAGGCCTACCAGAAGCCCGATGGTATCGGAGACGATGTGACGCTTTCGCCCCTTGATCCGCTTTCCGGCGTCATAGCCTCTGATCCCGCCGCTTTCGGTGGTCTTTTTGCTCTGGCTGTCGATCACGCCCGCAGTTGGGTCCGCCGCGCGCCCTTCGGCCTGGGGCGCCGCCGCGACGAGCTGGCGGTTCAATTCTGCCAGCAGACCGTTGTCGCGCCAGTCGAAGAAGTAGCGCCGGACCGTCGAGACGGGCGCAAAGTCGTTCGGCAGCATCCGCCACTGACAGCCGGTCGTCGCGATGTAGAGGATCGCATCGAAGACGTCGCGCAGATCGGTCGTGCGCGGACGGCCGACCTTCTTGGGCGCAGGCATCAGCGGCGCGACCAGCGCCCACTCCGCATCGCTCGCATCACTTGTGTATTTGCCGCCGCTGCGCTCATAACGGCAACGGGTGAATTCAGTCCAGGCCGTCGTAATCGCCGTTCTGTCTTGTAAAACAAACAGAATCACAGGCCCATGATTTCACCCACCTCTTTTCGGATCAGCCTCTAAGATC
>NZ_JADDJF010000132.1 GCF_017811755.1 Pararhodobacter sp. SW119
CCCTGGTCGGGGACGCCGCGGCCCAGTTCACCGTCGAAAAGCGCGCGGGGAACCAATCGCCGGAACGGCGCCCCGCCATCCCGGCCGAGTTGGTTCTGGCCAGAGGGCCCAGCGGGCGTTTGGGAAGTCGATCCGTCACCCACTGGCATCGTGTATGGCCTGCGCGCCCAAAAGGTGGCGGCGGGTCAGCCAGACCACGAGCAGCGGGACGACGAACCATTGCAACAGCGGGCTCAGCCCTGGCTTATATTGGTGTAGTAATACTCAAAGCCGACGGTCAAGACGATACCGACGACGACAAAGATCGCGGCCGGAAAGCGCGTTGGCCGAAGGATCCAGTCCCGTCTTTGTGCCGCCAGGGAGGCAAGCCAGAAGGCGGTCAGCGCGAAGCCGACATCGCCAAAGGTTGCCGACATGCAGAGCTTGATCGCCTCCCAATGAGGCAACTCGGCCATGCCGGTATAGGTCGGAAGCTGAACGAACTCCCAGACGAAATGCAGAGCAAAAGAGAAGTAGGCGACGGGTAGTTCGGGCGCAGCCAAAATACTAGCAGGACGAGAGCGGTCTCCAGAAACGACGTCGCGCGCCATCTTCTCGCTGGTGTCTTCCATCAGATCGCATCGACGGCCTTCGCCAGAAGGTCCCGCACCTCACCCGCCACAGCCGTCAATTCGGAGTTCTCGATCGCCTGCATCGACGCCACCGGGTCGATGGCGCTGACCTCCACACCGCTCTCGACTTCGCGGAGGATGACGCTGCAGGGCAGCATCGCGCCGACCCTTGGCTCGATACCGATCGCCCGATACGCCATCTTCGGATTGCAGGCGCCAAGGATGCGGTAGGCAGGCATATCGACATCGATCTTCTTTTTCATCGTCGCCTTGACGTCAATCTCGGTCAGGACGCCGAAGCCGTGGTCCGCGAGAGCCTTGCGGGTACGGGCATCGACGTCGTCGATAGCCGCGTCCGAGATCAGTCGATTGATTGTGTAGGTCACAGTGAAACCCTTTCACCCATTTTCGAAGATTGCCGATCATGGCGGCGGCCGCCATAACCAGGTGTTCAAGGATCGGGATGTCGGAATCCGGCCAGAACCCACCAAAGGAACCGTTCCGAGCACACTTCGTTCCATGTATTCGCCGTGGATCGTGCGAGAAGATGATCCTGCGAAAAAATAGTCAATTCAAGCCAGATAGAAGGGCGCCGACTCCGCAGTGGAGTCGTTACGAGATCCCTCAAATAACGCATGTTCGCGATGATCGAAGGGATCCTGCGATGAGTCGTCTGTCCCACTCCGAAGTCCACATGGTTCATCGCATCGGCTGGTTGCGCGCCGCTGCGCTAGGGGCGAACGACGGACTCGTCTCCACGGCGAGCCTCGTAGTCGGGGTCGCTGCGGCAGGCTCCGGGCGTCCCGAGATCCTGATTGCCGGTCTTGCCGGGCTTGTCGCAGGTGCGATTTCGATGGCTGCTGGAGAATACGTCTCCGTCAGTTCACAGACCGATGCCGAAAAAACCGATATTGCGCGCGAGACGCAAGAGTTGAAGGAAACACCCGAGGCAGAGCTCGAGGAACTGACGGGCATCTATGTGGCTCGGGGGCTCGATGAGGGTCTCGCCCGCCAAGTCGCGATCCAGTTGACCGCAAAGGACGCACTCGGCGCTCATTCGCGTGACGAACTTGGCATCTCAGAAACGGTGACCGCGCATCCGATCCAGGCGGCCTTGGTGTCAGCGGCGACCTTTGCAGTCGGGGCTGTCATTCCGCTCATCATTGCTGCGCTCGTACCCGCGGCCCAGATCACACTCGTCGTCGCGGTCACCACTCTGATCGCGCTCTCAGTGCTGGGCGGATTGGGGGCATCAGTGGGTGGTGCGGGCGTCGTGAAGGGAGCCGTTCGCGTCACCTTCTGGGGTGCGCTTGCGATGGCAGCGACTGCAGCGGTGGGTATGATCTTTGGTGTGACAGTCGGGTAGACGACGTCGTACGGAGGCAGTGTTGGGGTTGATGATGCGCTCCTGGACGACACGCCTTTGTGGAAGCATTGGCTGATGTTCGCGGACGCGAGTCAGAA
>NZ_JADDJF010000133.1 GCF_017811755.1 Pararhodobacter sp. SW119
ATTCCTGAACCAAAACAAGAACGGATCAGCGTGTGTGCGGCTAGACATGCAGTTCGAGAACCGACATCACCTTTCAAAGCAGTACCTGCTCCATCACAGACAACTAAAACAAGAACGCTTCCATCTTGAGAGGCAACTTCCGCAGCGGCAGCTGAATCCTGTTTTGGCTCTCCGGCTTTGTCGTGTGACGTTCCTTGGACCGTTGCTCCTGCCCAAGTCCATTCCCGACAGATTTCAACCAACCTTTCAGTAACAATTCCCGTCAAGTTGGTGCTGTCCCCCAGCCAGACGGATTCTGAAGCGGCACTTCGTCTCCTGGATTTGACCGTGAAACTGAAGCCAACGATGAAGACAGCCATACAAAGAGTTCGTGAAACTTAAGTCCTTGCAGCTGGAGGGGATCACGCACGCTGACCTCCCGCAGACGACCGAAGTCGGCACCTTCAACACCAACACAAAACAGCGCGAATTTCTTGTCCCGCTCGCCTTGGCGAATCTTAGCTACGGCATCAGACCATTGTGGCTTGTCGGCATCGGTGGGACCACCATCAGTGATCAGGAAAATCCAGGGGCGATAAAAAGCGATACCGTTCCTCCGGTACGCGGCTTTCCTCTCTTCAAGCATATCGAGGCCAGCCAGAATGGCATGGCCCATTGGAGTTGAACCGCTCGTGCCAAGATCCTCTGGCCGAAAATCCCTGCCCGAGATGAAATCCGAATGGACAGCAACGTCAGCACCGAATGTCACAATGCCAATTTCTACACGCTTGCTCGCTAGCGCATCGTTTCCCAGTTCGACCGCAAACTGTTTAATCCCGCGGTTGAGTTCCTGGATTCTCGGTCCACTCATGGAGCTTGAGACGTCCAGAAGCAGCAGACAAGGGCACCGCGCCTCCTCGGGGTCTTCGATAATTGGCAATTGGTCAAAAACGGCCATTTCGCCTTTCCTTCTCCTAGAAGATCGTTTTATAAATACTGATTTCAGAGGTACTCTGTGCACTTATGATCAAATTTGTCCGCAGACATCTTAGCCTACATTCCCCAGGTGGCCTGCCGTTTGACGTCAAGATCGCCTGACGAGGCCGTGAGATCAAGCTCATTTTGCCTTTGCGGTGCCTCAAGCTGTGAACGAGATATAGCTGAAAGTTGGTGATGGCCCCTGAGGGGCGGCATATCATGGCGGTGTTCAGACGCCGTCAGTTCTCCGAAGAGAAAGGGATATGCCACATGACCAAGACTACCATCACGAAGCTGCCCGATCCATCGGGATTTTCGCCTGACCCGCTGACCGAGGTCCTGCGATCCGGTGCGCGACGTTTGATCGAGCAGGCTGTGGAGGCGGAGTTGGCCACGCTGCTCGCGGCCCATGCGGACGAGCAGACGGAGGACGTCCGGGCGCGGCTCGTCCGGCACGGTCATCTGCCGGAGCGCGAGGTGATGACGGGGGTTGCCACGCGACTTCGGAAAGAACGGCCGCAGCCGCTCCATCTGCTTGTCGGTCAACCAATAGAGATCGCTCATCCTGCCCCCTTCGATTTGGGAGCTTGAATCACGCAACCGCTCGGTGCTCAAGCAACTTTATGGGTCCTGAGCCTAGGCAGTTACCTTGCATCACGGGCGGCAACCAAAGAAGTTCGACAGTTAATCGAGTAAGCGATTGATATTGTAGACGCACGAGTTGCGTTTTGGGGTAGTGTCCAGATTCTTTCGCACATTTTCTCAGGCGACGGCTCCGTGGGTTGAGGTGTGCTCCGCGTCGAGTGGGGCCATGTTCATGGGCACCTCGAAAAATTGCCCTGACCTTGCGCTGCGGTACGAGTGTGTTTCCAGTGCTCGGCCGGGAAGTCGTAGAAAAGACCTCTGCGCGACTGCCTATTTTTTTGCGTTTTTGCGTAAAGTAGCCGTGTCTTATGGCCCGCTGGCTTGGCAGCGGACAGGCGGGTTGCGTGGGATGAGTTTATGCGATGGCGGGGGTTTGCGGGGTGAGGATTATCTTGTTCGCGGCT
>NZ_JADDJF010000134.1 GCF_017811755.1 Pararhodobacter sp. SW119
TCTCGAGCACTGTTCCTGACCCCGAGCACTCGTAGGCGACGGCGGCCGGAGTGGTGCCGGTGTTCATGTAGCTGCGCGGGCTCCGGAGGTTGGTTGTGGCAGAAAGTTTCGCGGTGAGTTCGCCATCGGCGATGGCGCCGGAGACTTCATCCTGGCCATCCCACTTCAATGTTCGGCTCTCCTCCAGCGTTGAAAGCCGCAAGCATCACCGCCTCACGCTCGTAACACGACTGCACATGCGCCCGCACCGCGTCCGCGGCGGCCAGCACCGCCCCGGCATCGAGCGGCACGAACGCGCCATCGGCGGTCTTCCAGTTGATGACCAGCGAGGGGTCGCGCATTACGGCGACGGCCGCACCGAGAATGCGCTGCTGCGAGATGTCGTCGGTATGGATCAGCCTCCCACCGACCCTGACACCGGCGTTCATGGCGCGGTCGCGCCGCTGCCGGATCCGCTCGCGCAAGGCTACGGCCGCCGCCGAGGCCTTGTCGTCGGCCGTGATGACGGCGGCAAAATCAATCTTCGGCATTGTTTTCCTCCTCTTCCACTTCCGTCCACGCCTGGACCGGGACCGGCCCGTCGTCCTCGATCTCCAGCGCCGCCGGAAACCGCGTGGCCTCCGGCGCCCGCGGCCCATGCGGCAGGGTGAGCGTCAGGTGCAGGCGTCCGTCGATGCGCTCCACGGGCCCGGCGAACCAGTCGCTGTCGATGGCCTCGGCCGGCAGGCTCGCGCCCTCGGGCAGCGGGGTGAAGTCGAAGGCCTCGCCGTTGATGGTCAGCACGTCGCCCGCGCGCGCGAGCATCAGCAGCGCGTCGCTGCGCAGGGGTACAAGGTCGATCCTCATGGGTGGTTTCCTTCTCAGAACCAGCGGCCAATGGCGGTGCCGATCATGGTCTCGTTGATCGATGTCGGATCGCTGGAGATGCCGGCGATATCGAGCTGGAGCGCCCAGCCGCTGGCGCCCTGTCCGAAGGCGCGGATGTTGGGCATGCGCAGGGCGGCGTTCGGCGCCCCCGTCCGATGCCCGAAGACGACCCCGACCTGGCGGTCGCCGGCGAAGGCGGCCGGAAACGGAAAGACCTGCGTCGAGGTGCTGGTCACGTCGACGTTGAGTTGCCGGGTGCAGATCTGCGTGCCGTCGGCGAAGCGGACGTACTCGCCGCTGGCGTTGGCCCCGCGCTCGATTACCGCGCCGGTCGGCACCCCCGCAGACTGCGAGACCGTCCCGAGAATGTTCGCGCGACGATAGGTCAGTGAGCCGCCGATGGTCGCGCCGGTGCGCAGGTTCGGGATCCCGGTCGCCGCCGCGATCGACAGCGCCGTTTCCCAGGCCGCGCCGTCGGGACTGACCTTGAGCGAGAAGTCGTTCGCGCCGGCCAGTCCCATCTCGGCGCGGCCCGAGAAGGCGCTCTGGAAGAGGACCGACGCGGTGTCGCCGACTGAGGCCTTGTTGATCTTCAGCTGGTGCCCGGCGCCGGCATGCGTGAGGAGCACCGCCGGGGAGGCGACGGCCAGGCGGTTCGTTGCGTCCGCGGCGGCGGCGATGCCGAGCCCGGCGAGGAGGCCCGCGCCCAGCTGCGCCGTCGACAGCGGCCCGGCCTGCCAGGTGGTGCCGTCGAAGACGAGAAACCGCTCCGCCGCCTGATCGAAGACGATCCAGCCCTCGTGCGGGACGATGCGCCGCCAGACGGTATCGTCGAAGAGGGCGATCGAGCCGCCCCAGCCGGCCCAGACGCCAGTCGCGGGGGCGAGGACGATGTGGCGATCACCCGATGCGGGGCTTGCCGGTGGCGCGTCGCGCGCGTCGCGCACCACCGCCTGCACGGCCGCGTCGAGGATGCGCAGCGCCTCGTTGACGGTGACGTGCTTCTGCGCCTGCGCG
The DNA here is from genome assembly GCF_017811755.1 of Pararhodobacter sp. SW119. Classification (GTDB taxonomy): domain Bacteria; phylum Pseudomonadota; class Alphaproteobacteria; order Rhodobacterales; family Rhodobacteraceae; genus Pararhodobacter. The sequence continues at coordinate 1,885 of NZ_JADDJF010000134.1, forward strand.
GCGAGAAGGTACGGCAGGGCGAGATTGGGGGAGTTCTCGGACATGGGATCCTCAGAGGCGGAGAATGACGGT
>NZ_JADDJF010000135.1 GCF_017811755.1 Pararhodobacter sp. SW119
CTCTTCGTCGCGGCCATGGGAGCGTCCAACTACACCTATGCCGAGGCTGTGGCCTCCGAGGGCCTCGAGGACTGGATCGGCGCCCATGTCCGGATGTTCGCGTTCCTCGGCGGCGTGCCGAAGATCGTGGTGCCCGACAACCTGAAGTCGGCCGTGTTCAAGCCTGACCGTTTCGACCCGGGCCTGAACCGCACCTATGCCGAGATGGCCGGCCATTACGGCACGGCAATCCTGCCGGCGCGGCCCTACAAGCCCAAGGACAAGGCGAAGGTCGAGGTCGCGGTGCAGGTTGCGCAACGCTGGATCTTGGCGCGGCTGAGAAATCTGCGGTTCTTCTCATTGGCCGATCTCAATGTCGCGATCCGGCGCCTGCTGGATCAGTTGAACATGCGCGTCATGCGCGGCTACGGCGCCAGCCGCGCCGACCTGTTCGCGACATTGGACCGGCCGAACCTGCAACCGCTGCCGCCGCAGCCCTACGAATTCGCCCGCTGGAAGCGGGCACGGGTCGCACCGGATTACCATGTCGAGGTCGACAGCTCCTGGTATTCCGTGCCGTTCGAGTTGATCCGGCAAGAGGTCGATATCCGCGTCTGCGGCGCAATCGTCGAGATTTTCTGCAAAGGGCAACGGGTTGCCAGCCACCCACGCTGTCCCGGCCGGCGCAGCCACGTGACGGTGCCCGAGCACATGCCCTCGGCCCACCGCCGCCATGCGGAGTGGACCCCGGCGCGCATGCTGGCTGCGGCGGCAAAGCTCGGCCCCTCGGTCACGGCGTTCTGCGAAGCGGTGATGGCCGACCGTCCCCATCCCGAACAGGGCTTCCGAACCTGCCTGGGCGTGCTCGCCCTGGCCAAGAGCTTCGAGCCCGCCCGCCTCGATGCCGCCTGTCGGCGCGGTCTGTCGATCCGCGCCCGTTCGGTCGCATCGATCCGGTCGATCCTGAAAACCGGTCTCGACCGGGCCTTCCTCGAAGAAACGACCGAGGATCGCACCCTCCAACACGCCAACATCCGCGGCCAAGGCTATTACCATTGAAAGGAGACTGCCCTTGCTGACCCACCCCACGACCGAACGGCTCATCACCCTCGGCCTCACCGGCATGGCCACGGCGCTGGACGAACAGCGCCGGGTCCCGTCCACCTTCGCCACCCTCGGCTTCGAGGAACGGCTTGGCCTCCTGGTCGACCGCGAGGCCGCCGAACGGGATGCCAAGCGCCTCACCACCCGGCTCAAGTTCGCGGCCCTCCGTCAGGCCGCCTGCGTCGAGGACCTCGATCTGCGCACCCCGCGCGGCATCGACCGCGCCGTCATCGCCCATCTCGTCGACGGCGCCTGGATCTCTCGTCACGAGAACCTTCTGATCACCGGGCCGACCGGCCTGGGGAAAAGTTGGATCGCCTGCGCGCTGGGGCACAAGGCCTGCCGGGACGGGCGTGTCGTCGCCTATCACCGGGTGCCGCGCCTCTTCGAGGCGCTCGCCATCGCCCGCGGTGACGGACGTCACGCCCGGATGCTCAAGGCTCTCGCCAGAGTCGACCTGCTCATCCTCGACGATTGGGGCCTGTCCGTCCTCGCCCCCTCGGAGCGCCGCGACCTGCTGGAAATCCTCGAGGACCGACACGGCCGCGGATCAACCATCGTGACCAGCCAGCTGCCGGTCGAGCACTGGCACGAGGCAATCGGCGACCCAACGCTCGCCGACGCCATCCTCGACAGGCTCGTTCACAACGCCCACCGCCTTAAGCTCGCCGGAGAAAGCATGCGACGACACACCAGCATCACGAAACCGCTTGACCAAACCGGTCAGGCCTGACTCCATGCCGTCGTCGGCCAGACTGCCCGAGGCGTGGAATGGCTGCCCACGATGCCGTGGAATAGCTGCCCACGATCGCGTGGAATCGATGCCCAGCTTCCGTGGAATGCGCA
>NZ_JADDJF010000136.1 GCF_017811755.1 Pararhodobacter sp. SW119
CGCTGCGATCAATTGGTGGGCTGGGGCGTTCTCGGGCCGGCGTTGCAGCAGCGTGCGGCGCTCCAGCCTGCGCACGATTGTTTGGCTTTCAGGCTCCATCAGGACCCAGTCACCGACCGCGAAATCCATCGTGGTCGCAGGAGCGGACGGATCGAGCGTCACCTGGCCTCTTCCCGTTTCCGCAACCAGCCGCGACCGATGCACAGTTGCGATGCGGACCGGAACAAGCCCGCCATCAGCAGCAGCAAGTTGTTCGGCAAAGAACTGGGTCCAGCCAAGCCCATCCAGGAGTGGGGAGATCATTCTCTTGGTGCCCAATTCAACACGGCTCCATTTGATCGATACCAAGCGACACATCGCCGAGCGGCCGTCGCCCGACTGGTGCCAACGCCGTCAGACCACCTACCCTGCCGCCCATCCTGAACTCCAGGCCCACTGAAAGTTGTAGCCGCCCAGCCAGCCGGTCACATCGACCAGTTCGCCCACGACATGAAGCCCCGGAACCGCGCGGGCTGAAAAGCTGCGTGCGTCCAGATCCCTGGTGTCGACACCGCCCGCCGTCACTTCCGCCGTGCGCCAGCCCTCGGTTCCGGCAGGTACCAGCTGCCAGTCGTGCACGCTTCGAGCGAGCTTCGCGAACGCCGCCCGCGTCTGGTCGGCCAGCCGTCCCGACACCCCTGCTCGTGTCACCACGCTGCGCGCCAGCGCCTGCGGCAGGTCCAGAACATTGACCAGATCGCGCCCACCCAAACCTGCGGCCCGCCTCGGCCTCGGCCGCGAGGTCGCGCCCCGGGGACAAGTCGACACGTATCGCGCGGCCTGGGGACCAGTAGCTGGAAATCTGGAGGATCGAAGGGCCGGAAAGCCCGATGCGTAAACAGCAAGCCCTCCTGGAAGGCCACCTGCTCCGCCTCGACAGCCACCCGCGCCTGAACCGAAAGTCCAGCCAGCGGGTGGATCGCTTCGAGCTGGGCATCGGTAAAGACCAGCGGCACCAGCGCCGGCCGGGTCGGCACGATCCTCAGGCCGAAACCCTCGGCGACTCGATAGCCGAAATCGCTGGCCCCCATCTTTGGGATCGATTTGCCACCCGTCGCTAAGACAACGGCGCGCGCCTCGAACGCGCCCGCATCGGTTTCGACCCGGAAGGCGCCATCGGCACTGCGGAGCATCGCTCCAGGTCGGACCCCCAGCCTGAGTTCACCCCCGGCGGCGTGCAGGTCCCTGAGCAGCATGTCGACGATCTGCCGCGCCGATCCGTCACAGAAGAGCTGCCCCAGGGTCTTCTCGTGCCATGCGATACCGGCACACGTGAGCCGGTCGATGAAGTCTTGCTGCGTGTAACGGCTGAGAGCCGAGCGAGCGAAACGCGGGTTCTGGGACAGGAAGCGGTCGGGTGAAATCTGAAGGTTGGTAAAATTGCACCGTCCCCCGCCCGAGATGCGAATCTTCTCGCCCGCCGCACGGGCGTGATCCAACACCAGCACTCGCCGACCTCGGCGCGCGGCCTCGATGGCGCACATCAAGCCTGCGGCCCCAGCGCCCAAAACAATCGCGTCCCACATCACCGCGCCACTACATTGCCCGACACCTGATAGTCTCAGCACGCTTGCGGCGCCAGATCGCCCGGCGCGAAATCGGCGCCATGCCGGACGGCCGCGACACGTCTTCGGGCGGAACCCGCGCCCGGGCTTTCCGATCCGTCTGTCGAGCATGAAAAGGTCCGCACCATCATCCGCGACGATCCAGAGGTCGGTGCCTTCTGCTATCGAGTCCATGTTAGCAACGGGATGGCACAGCCTCTTTCGGCGAACAACCACTCGCCGAGTTCCAGCACCCAGACTTCTTCAGTGTGCCGGCCGCACCTGATACTCAAAAAATCGGCGCTGAGAGGCGCTGAACCATTCGCAGTCTCGGCATGGCTTA
>NZ_JADDJF010000137.1 GCF_017811755.1 Pararhodobacter sp. SW119
TCTGGTTGAGGGTGATGCGGCACCGGTAGGCCCGTCGGCGGTTTTGGGAGCCTCGCTTGCAGCTCGACGTCTTGGTCGCCGGAGGTACGAAGCCGCGTTGGCTCCAGCTGACCACCACCCGGTTGCGGTGGCGACTGCGAGGAACACGCGTGAATATGGGTCATCGCGCGCGGCCATGTTTGCTGCCATCCAGTGCTGTGACCTGTCTCCGGCGTGCTCAACATGGTCCCCGGCGGCAGCTTCTCTGTGGCGGCGCAAGATCCGGCTATCGGGCGGAGCGGGCTGTCTCGGGCGCGGCGCCAGGGACACCGTCTTGACCGAGGCCGCCATGATTGCGACACTCACGGGGCGATCGAAACCGCACCCCAGCGATCGGAGCCGCGCGATGCGTTTCATCCTGCCGATCCTCGTCGCAGTGCTGCTTTCTCCCGTTCAGGCCGCCGCAGAGGGGCGCGTCGCCCTGCTGATCGGGAATGCGGAGTACAACGACCCGGCGCTCGCCCTGCTAAACCCCGGAAACGACGTCCGCGCATTGGGCGAGGCCCTGACGCGGCTGGACTTCACGGTGCGCGGCGAAATCAATCAGAGCCGGGAGCAGATGCTTAATGCATTGGCGTGGCTGCGCGACGAGGCCGAGGGGGCCGACATCGCGATGGTCTTCTTCGCCGGGCACGCCGTGCAGGTAGGGCGGGAAAACTTCCTGATCGGTGTCGATCTGGAAGTGCCTTCGGCGCCCGGGCTCACGCAGGCGAGCGTCACGCTCACCGACGTCCTCGCTGCGGTCGACGACCTGGGGGCCGGCCTGTCGCTGGTGGTGCTGGATTCGTGCCGCGACAATCCCTTCGCCGGCGAGGTCGGGGAGTCCGGGCTCGCGCCCGTTTCTGGCGGCGTCGGCACACTTGTGGCCTACGCGACCGATCCCGGCAACGTGGCTGCCGATGGTCTGGGCGAGAACAGCACCTTCACCGAGGCGCTTCTCGAACATGTCGAGACGCCGGGGATCGACGTGCGCATCATGTTCGGCCGCGTGCGGCAGGATGTTGTCCGCGCAACGCGCGGCTTGCAGGTGCCGTGGGTCGAGGAAGCCGTGCTCGGCGAGCACTACCTCGCCGCGCTGCCGGAGCCGCTGGACCCGGGCGACGAACTGCGCGTCTGGCGCGAGGCGGTCGCCGGAGGCACGACGCAGGACTATCGCGGCTATCTCGACCGGTTCCCGGGCGGCCTCTACGCAATCGTCGCCGAGCTCCGCATCGACGGGCTCGAGGGCAACGCGCCGGAAGCCGAGGGGCTGGATGATGCCGAACTGCCGGGCGCCGAAGCGGCGCTGCAACTGCTGGGCTACATGGTGCCGGGCGCCACAGAGGGCAGCGCCGGCGAGGTCCGGCGGGCCTTTGCGCGCTGGCAGACCGCCCAGCCGGCCGGCGCGCGCGACCTCGACGCCTTGATGGAGGCGGCGGCGGGCAAGGCCGTCTTTATCGGCACCTATACCGCCGGCATCCTCAAGAACGATCTCCAGCGCTTCGCCGCCGTGGAGGAGTCGCTGCGGTCCGCATCGGAGAGCCTGCGCACCGCCGAAACCCGTTTCTCCGACGATCCCGAAGCCCAGCCCGCGCTTGAGCGAATGCGTTCCGAGGTCGCGCAGATCGAGCAGATCCGAGAGGACGTCGCCGCCGATCTCGACGGTAGCCGGACCTATTACGGCGACCTCATCATTCTGGCCGACCGTCACCTGTCGGACTGGATCGCGGACGAGTTGAAGCCGCGCTTCTCGTCGAGCCGCGGGATCTCCGACCTGTCGGATCGGATGATCACGGACGCGCAGACGTTCTTCACGCACCTCAGGATCGCCGAGGAGGCCCCCGAGGGGTCCTTCTCGTGGTTCGCTTCCATGATGGAGGA
>NZ_JADDJF010000138.1 GCF_017811755.1 Pararhodobacter sp. SW119
AATCTTAGGTAGTTCTTGTATCGACCATGATCGAGGGTGCAGCAGCACCCATTTCTAACGCGGACGGACGTGGCCGACAGCAAAAGGCGCGAGTGTGGTCGGCTTAACGGCCCAGACCAGAAGCAGTGCTGCCAATCCCAGCAGCGCCGCGCTGACTGGCTGCGTGACGAAGACCGAGTAATCTCCGCGCGAAAACAGCACCGTCCTTCGGAAATTCTCCTCCTGCATCGGGCCGAGCACAAATCCGATCAGCAGAGGCGCAGGCTCGTAGTCGATCGAGGGTGCGGTCGAGCGGCAGGAGGGCTTGGGGAAACGTCGCGCGGATGATTTCTGCGCTTAGCGCGTTCAAATCTGCTGAGGCGATTTTCTCTTGGGCGGCCCGCGCAGCCTCAGCGCTCAGGGGGCGGCCTGGCTGGCGCGGCTGCGCGCCCGTCTTGAGACTGAAGAGCGCGCGCTGCGCGGTCGCCGCGCGGCGCACTGGGCGCTCGAGCGGCAGGGATCTGTGGCGACAGGGATGGGTGAGAGCAACTGGCCGGCGCCGTCGTGCCGGGGGAACCGGATTGCGACTGCGGGGTTCGCTTGACATGCTCTCAATCATCCTCAACATTCTCTGGCTGGTCCTCGGCGGGATCTGGATGGCGCTGGGCTGGCTGCTGGCCGCTGTCATCATGGCGATTTCGATCATTGGCTTGCCTTGGGCGCGCTCGGCACTGAACACCGCAGCCTACACGCTCATGCCCTTCGGCAACCGCGCCGAAAGCCGCGACGTCGCGTTCGGCCGCTCGGACCTTGGCACCGGCCCGCTGGGTTTTATTGGCAACATCATTTGGCTCGTGCTCGCCGGCTGGTGGCTGGCGCTGGGACACCTGATCAGCGCCGTCGCGATGGCCGTGACGATCATCGGCATCCCCTTCGCCTGGGCGCATCTGAAGCTTGCCGGCTTCGCGCTCTGGCCGGTGGGACGCACCGTGGTGCCGCGCCGATAGAGCCGGCGCCCCGCATCCCGCCCGTTGCACGCCGCATGGCATGCGCCTTCCCGGCGATGATCGCTGCCGGAACGAAATGAGGGCGCATTCTTTCCAGAAATGCTGCTGCCCGGGCGCGGGAACCACGTGTGATGGGACTATCGTAAGGAATAGCTCGCTCCAAAGGTCGCTTAGCCGGAACAAGGGTTCCGGAAAGACTTGGCACAGCGTGGATCTTGCCCCACGTTCCTCGGAGCGCGCCTCCCTCGATGACCGCCGCGCCGCGCCGCGCGTTCCCGGTGAAAGGCCAGGTCCATGATCCGTGGTGGGCGCCGCCGGCCGGGGCAGCGGTCTCGGCGGGTGGGCGCATCGCTGCGGCGACACTGTTTCTTACCGATCCGGTCGGCCCCTCCGCGCTCCCCGGTCCGGACATTCTGGAGGAGGGGCTGGGCCTGTCAGTGACCGAGGCCGAAGTCGCGCGGCTTGTCGCGATGGGCTGCGGAGTCGGTTTCGTGACGAGGAGCCTCGGCGTCAGCCTCAACACGGCGCTAACACATCTGAAGTCGTTTTATGGCAAGACCGGCGTCAGCCACCAGGCCGCGCTTGCCCGCACCATTGTGGATCGCTTCCCACCTGTGCGTGGAATGAAGGGGCGCGGTGAGGGCGAACCGCGGAAGTGATCGTTCATACGGTTTCGATCGCTTGCTTTTTCTCGTGTATAATTGGGATGTTCGGAGACGGCGCTGTAACCAAATTCATCTGGCAGAATGGCCAACGCTATCGCCAATGAAGTCCAGGATAAGCGCTTGAACGCGCGCATCGAACGACAGCCAATGACGATTGTGAAGATAATCGGGCCTTTGAAAGGCTACGGAACGACGGTCTTGTTGGTCCGACATGAAAGCACCACAGTCGCCTTGCAGAACA
>NZ_JADDJF010000139.1 GCF_017811755.1 Pararhodobacter sp. SW119
ACGAGTCTCGCAGTTCGACCGGCGCCAAGCGGAAGAATGGCTTTCAGAGATAAGGGGGCGAGTTGCAGGGAAGGCGAAAGACTTGAACCTGCCAACAAGAGAACTCGCGACAACCGTGACAATCGCACTAGCGTCGAGAAGCCACACATTTATCGTAGCTGTCGGTGACTCGCCTTGTGTGATTCACGATGGGACTCAGTGGCTCGCTCCTATTTGGCCTATGAGAGGTGAGTACGCCAACCAGACTTTTTTCATTACTCAAGACCCAATACCTTCGTGGGACTGCGCGCTGATCGAAGCCAAGATAGATAGACTTGCGATTTTATCTGACGGGATCGACAAGCTGGTACTCCGCGATCGCAACAGAGAAGTCTTTGCTCCGTTTTTCGATGGTATTTTTAAAAGCCTTGGCGGCCACGAGACCGTAGGTAGGAACCGAGCGCTATCTCTCGATCTAAAAGCGTTTCTTGCGAGCAGCCGCGTCAATGAACTGACCGACGATGACAAGACGCTCATTGTTGCAACTCGAAGAGCTCGTCCATGAAGCCGCGTTCCGTCACGACCGCTACCGGCAAATCAATCACCCTTGGCTCAGAGCTTGGCAAGGGCGGTGAAGGGGCGGCCTACGAGGTGGTGGGGTCACCGGATCTGGTGGCGAAGCTCTACACTGACGGTCGGGCTGAGCATCGGCGGGGCAAGGTCGAGGCCATGGTCGCCGCGGGCCTGTACCGCCAGGCCCCCCACATCTCCTTCCCGATCGACATCCTGCTGGACGAGTCCCGCAGCTTTGTTGGGTTCACAATGCGCCGCGTTCGGGGTGCCTGGCCGATGCATCAGCTCTGGAACAGTCGCGACCGCCAGGAGAAGTTTCCCGACGCCACCGTCGCCTTCATGGTGCGCGTGGCGGCGAACGCCGCTCGGGCTGTCGCGGAGCTTCACCATACCGGCTGCGTGATCGGCGATATCAACGAGTCCGGCTTCCTCGTCACCGACAAGGCGACCGTGATGCTGATCGACAGCGACTCGATCCAATACACTCCCAGCGGCCGGGTCTTTCCCTGCGTCGTGGGTACGCCTGAGTATCTGCCGCCTGAACAACAGGGGGTCAATCAGCGCAATCTCGGTTTACGCGATGCCAACCACGACAACTTCGGCCTCGCGGTCATGATCTTCCGGCTCCTCATGAGCGGCGCGCATCCGTTCCGCGGGGTTTGGAAAGGTCGAGGGGAACCGCCTGCCCCGCCCAAATGGATCGAGGAATTCCGCTATGCCTATGGAGCCGACAGCGGTCGCTCAAAAGTGGCGCCGCCGCCGAGCGCGCCGCCAATCGATTGGCTGCCCGATGATGTTCGGGGCGCTTTCGAACGCGCCTTTGGCAGGTCCGGCGCGAAACAGCGCCCCACCGCGCACGAGTGGATTGACATGCTCGACCGGCTCGAGAAGGACCTCGTGCAATGTCACAAGTCTTGCTTTCACTATCATCGTCTGGGAACCCGAAACTGCCCATGGTGCGAGATCGAAAAGAAGAGAGGCCGGGAACTCTTCGGCAAGGTGAAAACCGGCTATCAGCGATCCACTACGGGTGGCCAGACGCGTTCTGGCACTGGTACAGGTCCAGCCGGTCCCGGCGCTGTACCGCCCGGAAGCCCCCAGCCACAGCAGCGAACCCCCGGCAACGGGCTCCGAAACGCAACCCTTACCATCATCGGTATCGCAATCGTATCGCTTTGGATATTTGGCAGAAGTCCGGAAGTGCAAAGAAGCACACAGCCAATAAATAGCCAAACAGCATCTAC
>NZ_JADDJF010000014.1 GCF_017811755.1 Pararhodobacter sp. SW119
CACCGGCAGCCTGAGCATCTTTTTCGTGGTCTATCTGAATGTCGTTGCCATCCTTGCCTACAGGGCATCCGAAGAGATCGTCCCGATCATCCCCTACATCACATGGTTCTTCCCGCTGGTGGTGTTTCACCAGTTCACCAATTTTGACTTCCACAAGCGCGTGATCGGTCTGCTCGTCAGCTTGGGGCCGGTGCCGATCGTGGCGTTTATGCTGGCGTATATGAAGGCCCCCCGCGCAGTTGAAGACGTGGGCGCGATCGCGTCGTTCCTGGTTAGCTTCTTCGCCTTCGTTCTGTTTGTCGGTTTTTATGCTCGACACCGCGACGAGGAGGTTCTGCGCGCGGCCATGGCCGAAGAAGCGGAACGCAGCGCAGCGGTTCTGCGCGTGAGCGAGGAACGCTTCAGGCTTCTTGGCCTTGCGACAAACGATCTCGTCTGGGACGCCGATCTGAAGTCAGGACGGACTTGGTGGAACGACCAATTGCTCGACACTTACGGCTATGACCCTAATGAGACCGAACCTGACCTGAGCGCTTGGGAAAGCTGGATTCACCCCGACGACCGCGACCGCGTGGTCGAAAGCCTTCAGTCCGTGATCGAAGGCGGCGGCATCAACTGGACCAGCGAGTATCTGTTCGTCTGCGCGGATGGCCGACCTTTGGATGTCGTGGCCCGCGGCCTTGTTCTACGCGATGACTCGGGTCAGCCGGTCAGGATCATCGGCAGCACGACCGATGTCACGGAACTGCGCGCTCTGGAGAAGAAGTTGCGCCATGCGCAGAAGCTGGAAGCAGTCGGACAGCTGACCGGCGGTATCGCCCACGATTTCAACAACCTCCTGACGATCATCGTGGGGAGTGCCGAGGCCCTCGCGGACACCCATGCCGACGACCCGAAAGCCAGACGACTGGCCGAAGTCACGATGCAGGCCGCGGAACGCGGGGCGAACCTGACCAGTCAGCTGCTTTCCTTCGCACGCCGCCAGGCACTTGCGCCAACGCATCTCGCCCCGGGCAAGGTACTGACCGGGCTTGAGGGGCTCATAAGCCGCACGATCAATGAAGATATCGAGATCGAGATCCGTGCTGCTGCCGGTGTCTGGCCGATCGAGGTCGATCCGGGCCAACTCGAAAACGCAATCCTGAATCTCGTGATCAACGCCCGCGATGCCATGCCGGACGGCGGGCGACTGACGATCGGGGCGTCGAACGTAACGCTGATGGCAGATGACCTGCCAAGCGTCGAGGGGATCAAGGAGGGCCGGTATGTCATGATCTCGGTGACCGACAACGGCTGCGGCATGCCGTCGGACGTCACGGAGCGGGCGTTCGAACCCTTCTTCACGACAAAGGAGACCGGCAAGGGGTCAGGGCTTGGTTTGTCGATGGTCTATGGGTTTGTTCAGCAGTCGAACGGCCACGCACGGATCTATTCGGAGCCCGGTGAAGGCACGTCAGTCAAGCTGTACTTCCCCGCTGTTGACATGAGAGAAGATCAGGAGTCCGCAACCGTGAACAATGCTGGATTGATCGGGGGAACAGAACGCATCCTCGTCGTCGAGGACGATGACATGGTTCGTAGGCATGTGGTCGCGCAACTCGGCAGCCTTGGCTACAATATCAAGGAAGCAGCTTCCGGGGCCGCCGCCCTCAAGATCATGGACGGTGGCAGTACCTTTGACCTGCTGTTCACCGACGTGGTGATGCCCGGCGGCATGAACGGGCGGCAGTTTGTTGACGCCGCGCTGCTCCGACAGCCCGAGTTGAACGTACTCTTCACTTCGGGCTACACCGAGGATGCGATCGTTCACCAGGGGCGGCTTGACCCCGGCGTGCATCTTCTGAGCAAACCCTACCGTCGCACAGATCTCGCCCTGAAGGTCAGGCACGTTCTGGAAGCATAGCTGCCGACGCTTCGACAATTGGAGCGTTCATCCCACCAGGTAGGACGATGTCGGAAAACAGCAGATCAATGTCCGATCGTTCGCGCAAGATGTCCAGGGCTGGCGCGCCTTCCGAGGCGGCAAAAACCTTGTATCTCAGTGCCTCAAGCTGCGTCGTGAGCTGCTTCAGCAATGCATGATCATCCACGACAACCAGAATGGTTTCCGTGCCGTGCTGCTCCGAGTCATCGTCAATTCCGGGCTCCTGCTTGCCAAAAAAACCTTGGGAAATACATTTTCACAGTCGTACCTTTTTTGGGCTCCGAAAAGATCTCGAAACGACCAGCCGACTGCTTGACGAATCCGTAGACCATGCTCAGGCCAAGACCACTGCCCTTGCCCACCTCCTTGGTGGTGTAGAACGGCTCAAAAACTCGGGCCAGCCTCGAATTGCTCATCTCACCGCCGTTGTCGGACACCGTCACGATAACATTCATGTTGTTCCGGGAGAGCCCCCGCAGACCTCAAGATAGCTGCGACCGACGGCTGAATTCCGTCGGCACCGTTCTGTGCGGGGGCAAAGACCCGCCACGCCTCGTTCATCGCGACGGTTGTGCCGGTTTCGTCCAGAATGGCCAGTTGCGCCGGCAGGGCATCGAGGATCGCGGCCTGTTGCCGCTCGGCCCGCTACATCCGGAGCAGTTCGGCCTGCACATCCGGAAACAGGTGAGAACGCCGGTTAGAAAGTCTGCCACGGGAGCGGCGGGATGATCCAGTCCGGTGGACTGTTTTCCCGACGATTGCAGCACAGAGATCAAGGATCTGCGCACAGAGTCACTGGCCCTCAAGGAAGTGGTCGCTGACCCGACCCTTGAGAACCGCATCTTGAAAAAAGCACGATCGGGGCTGGGGGCGACCAGGCCACACTCAAGGGCTCCTTAATCGCCGCCCGGCTATTCCGGGTGGACAGAGCGCGGGCTGCCAGATCGTTCGCCCTGATCAGCCGGATCAGATCGCGCTTCGGGCATCCAGCCCACACCAACGGTTCTGCCAGAACCTTGCTCGTAAGGCCGATACCCAATGCCCGGACAATCCCTTATCGTAGGCAACCAGAGAATTCTCGACGCCTTTCAGAAGGCGATCCAGAGTGCTGTCTGCGCATTGCTGCTCATCATTCTGGCAGCGGTTTCCGCCGGCGCGCAGGAGTCGCCGAGCTACGACATCGAGTGGCGGGCAGGCGACGGAAGCTTGGCGACGGGAACGGTGGTGTTCAACGGGCTCAGCCCGTCATGCCACTTTTCATCTTGTCTGGACATCGAATCGTTCTCTCTCAGTGTTGACGGCGATCCCTTCTCAAAGGCTGATTTCTACGAATTCTATGTGGAGTTTAGAAATCTGCCACTCGATCCGGACGATACGTCGAACCAGCTGAGCAACCTGCACGGTTTCACTTGCCGAGGATCTGAACCGGATCGTCACCGCATTCAATCGCAGTGCGACCCTGAAGGGAATTATCCCGGTAACACATCAGTCCCAATATCTTTTGTCTTCGTTGCCGGATCAGAGGCAAGGGCCAAGATTTCTTGGCCATGCCTCATCGACTCGTCAAACGCCCCGCCGACAACATCACTTTCGCCGAGAGCGAGAAGGTCGCGTCGGACGAAGCCACGTACCTCGCGCTTCTTGAGCGCCTGCGCTTCCCCAGCGGCATTCGCTGCGTTTCATGCGGTGCCTCCGAGGCTGCCGGGCAGTGGCGCCGCCGCTCGCGACCCGGTTTCTTCTCTTACGGTTCGTGCCGTCGTCAGTTCACACTCACCTCCGGCACGGCGATGCACCGCACCCGATTGCCTCGCGGTCAATGGCTTAGCGCCATCTGGCTGATCTTTGCCTCCAGCAAGGGCGTCTCGGCCCGCAAGTTGTCGGAGATGCGGGCATCACCTACAAGGTCGCGTGGCGCTTCTGCCATCGCATCCGCGCGATGATGACCCATGAAAGCGTCGTGCTGTCGGGAATCGTGGAGATGGATGAAATCGACGCCGCCGCACCGCCGCGCGCGTCACACCCAAAACCTAAATGGCCCTGGTTTTGCGCCGCGCAATGGCTCGAGCCGCAGGTCGTTCAGGTCGAACGTCATTGGGAGACCTTCGGCCATGCCGGGCAACGCTGCAAGCGATACGTAGCGCTTGGCGGGCGGCAGATGGCAACAATTGCTGGTTCGAAGAAGCTGCATCACAGCGTCTCACAAGCTCCCCCGGCCAATATCATCGGATCACGCGGATCGAGCGCGAGGGCGCGAGGGCGCGAGGGCGCGAGGGCGCGAGGGCGCGAGGGCGCGAGGGCGCGATCGATCGCCTTGCGCTGCAAACGTCGCCATAAAGAATCTTATAATAACTTATGGTTACAGTCAATGTCGCAAGAGACGAATCAGTCAGGTGCGCACTCATTTGCCATATTGGCAGCTGCCAACAGCCTGACTGCCCAACGCTTCAACCGACACGACAAGCCGGTTTACCGCGACCGGCCCTGCCCGGTCAGAACTCGCCGGGATAAAGCACCGCGCCGCGCTCCGCCTCTCCGGCGTCGAGCATCGTCGCCACGCGCTCCAGCGCCGCGACGATCATCGCCTGCTCCCAGTCCTCCAGCGCCTCGAACGCGGCGGCGAAGCGTTGCTGCAGCGCATCCGGTGCCCGGCTCAGCGCATCCTGCCCCTTGTCGGTCAGCGCGATGATGGTCTGGCGGCGGTCCGCATGGCTGCGTTGACGTTCCACATGGCCCGCACGCTCCAGCTTGTCGATCATCGAGGTGATGGTCGCCGGCGCCACATGCATGCGCCGCGCGATAGCGCCGCCGGTGCTGGTGCCGGTTTCCGCCACGATCTGCGCCACGCGCAACTGCACCGGCGTCATCCCGGCGGCCTGCGCAAGTTCCTTGCCGTGCATCTCCGTCGCCCGAAGGATTCGGCGCAGGGCGATAAGGCAATAATCGATCCGCTCCATCGCGCGCCCAAGATCCTTCCGAATGACGACACAATACCGTTCTGATGGCTGATTGGTCAATCTACCTGTTCGACCGGGGAACCGCGCAGGATATTCCGAACTCGAAGCATTTTATTTCGCAAATTTATCATTGTACTATGCATTTATCCCCACAGATCACGCCTGTGGGATATTGCTTTTGAGCCGCCGATCCATTAGTTAGTCTATCGAACCAAATAGGATCGTGGCATGAAGGATATGATCGAGACCCCCGCGTCGAAGGCGCCCAGTTTTCGCAAGCCCGCGCCCGAGGATGGCAGCAATGTATGGGCATTGATCCGTGCCTGCGAGCCGCTGGACGACAACAGCATGTACTGCAACCTGATCCAGTGCGATCACTTCGCGGACACCTGCATTCTGGCCGAACTGGACGGTGTGCCGGTGGGGTGGGTCTCGGGCTATCTTCTGCCTGACGCGCCCGACACGCTTTTTGTCTGGCAAGTCGCCGTCGCCAAGGAAGCGCGCGGACTGGGCCTGGCCAGCCAGATGCTGGACCGGCTTCTGTCGCGCGAGGACATGGCGGGCGTGCTGCACCTGAAGACCACGATCACCCGCGACAACAAGGCGAGTTGGGCCCTGTTCGGCAGCCTTGCCGAACGCCACGGCGGAAAGCTGACCGACGAGCCACACTACCGCAAGGATGACCATTTCGACGGCGAGCATGCCACCGAATACCTGGTCAGCATCCGCTTTCCCGCGCCGGTAGCCCGCGTCGCCTGAGCGTCCGGTGACCCGAGCGACATCTCGCTTCGGGCGCTGAACGCGGCACTGCCGGCCACCGCCACCGAACATTAACCACATCGAGGTACCCCATGCCGACTGACATCTCAGCGGATACTGCCGTTTTCGACCGACGCGAAAGCGCCGCTCGCAGCTACTGCCGCAACTTTCCGACCGTCTTTACCAAGGCCAGCGGATCGATCCTGACCGACGCGCAGGGTCGCGACTACATCGACTTCCTGGCCGGCTGCTCGTCGCTCAACTACGGGCACAACGACCCCGACATGAAGGCCGCGCTGATCGATCACATCAGCCGCGACGGCGTGACCCACGGGCTCGACATGTTCACCGACGCCAAGGCCGCGTTTCTGGAGACGTTCGAGCGCCTGATCCTGACCCCGCGCGGCATGGACTACAAGGTGATGATGACCGGCCCCACCGGCACCAACGCCGTCGAGGCCGCGATCAAGCTCGCGCGCAAGGTGACGGGGCGGCGCAACGTCGTGGCCTTCACCAACGCCTTCCACGGCATGACGATGGGCGCGCTGGCGCTGACCGGCAATTCCGGCAAGCGTGAGGGCGCCGGCGGCGGCAGCCTGGCCGACGTCACCCACATGCCGTTCGAGAACGCGATGGGCGACAAGGACACGCTCGACTACATCGAATGGGTCCTCGACAACCCGTCCAGCGGGATGGACGACCCGGCCGCCTTCATCGTCGAGCCGGTGCAGGGCGAAGGCGGGCTGAACGCCGCCAGCGCCGAATGGCTGCGCGGCATCCAGCGCCTGGCGCGCAAGCATGGCGCGCTCTTCATCATCGACGACATCCAGTCGGGCATCGGGCGCACCGGCCCCTATTTCAGCATCGAAGGCATGGGGCTGGAGCCGGACATGATCACCCAGGCCAAGTCGTTCAGCGGCATGGGCCTGCCCTTCGCGGCGCTTCTGATCAAGCCCGAGCACGACATCTGGAAGCCGGCCGAGCACAACGGCACCTTCCGCGGCAACAACCACGCCTTCGTCACCGCCCGCGTGGCGCTGGAGAAGTTCTGGTCGGACGACGCGTTTGAGAAGGACACGATCCGCAAGGGCGAGATGCTGCGCGACCGGCTGGCCGGCATCGCCGCGATGATCCCCGGCGCGACCCTCAAGGGCCGCGGCATGATGCGCGGGATCGATGTCGGCAACGGCGATCTGGCCAGCGCCATCTGCGCCGACTGCTTCAAGGCCGGCCTGATCATCGAAACCTCGGGCGCGCATGATGAAGTCGTCAAGGTGCTCGCCCCCTTGACCACGTCCGACGAGATTCTGAACAAGGGTCTGGACATTCTGGAGGGCGCAGTCCGCGCCCAGGCCGGGAATGTTCCGATCGCAGCGGAGTAACACCATGATCGTCAGAGATTTCAACGAACTGAAGAACACCGACAAGGCCGTCAGCGACGCCCGCTGGACCAGCGTGCGGATGCTGCTGGCCAACGATGGAATGGGCTTTTCCTTCCACATCACCACGCTGGAGGCCGGGTCCGAGCACCAGTTCCACTACAAGAACCACTTCGAGAGCGTCTACTGTATCTCGGGCAGCGGCAGCATCACCGAGGTGGACACCGGCAAGACCCATCAGATCAAGCCCGGCGTGATGTACGCGCTCGACCAGCATGACAAGCACATCCTGCGCGCCGACGAGGAACTGGTCATGGCCTGCTGCTTCAATCCGCCGGTGACCGGGACCGAGGTTCACCAGGCAGACGGCAGCTACGCCGCCTCATCCTGAACCGAACGCGTCTGATTGCGTTGCAAGGCTGTGCGCGTCCGCGCGCACCGAAAGCCGCCGAGGCGCCCGTGAAGGGACCGCGGCGGTGCCTTGCAACGTTCCGAATGGAGAAAGCGAGTGACAATTCATCAGCCTATCCGACACGGCTCAGACGCCTACCCGACCCGCCAGCGCGTCCGCGAAGCCGTCCTGGACCGCCAGGACCCGGTGCTCTGGGGCCATTGGAGCGATGCCGCCCGGCACGCTGATCTTCTTCGACTGCAACACGATGCACGCCTCGAACAGCAACATCACGCCGTTCCCGCGCTCGAACGCCTTCTTCGTGTTCAACGCCATCTCGAACGCGTTGCAGGACCCGTTCGCGGCCGCCGCGCCGCATCCGCCGCATCTGGCCCTGCGCGACACACCCGCGGGCATCGTGCCCGAAACCGGCAGTCTGGCCTGATCGCCAGCGCCTGAACATCAAACGGCGGCGCGGAACCGACGCGCCGCCCCTAGTGGACCTGATCCCATGACCGACAATCCCACCGCCCACACCGTTGAAAAGATCGGCGGCACTTCGATGAGCCGCCTGAAGGAATTGCGCGACACGCTGCTCGTCGGCGATCGCAAGGGCGCAGACCTCTACAACCGGATCTTCGTGGTCTCGGCCTTCGGCGGGATCACCAACCTGCTGCTGGAGCACAAGAAGTCCGGCGAACCCGGCGTCTACGCCAGCTTCGTCACCGCCTCCGAAGGGCATACCTGGCTTGCCGCGCTCGACCGTGTCGGCGAGGCGATGCGCGAGGCGCATCACGGCATCCTCGAGCATTCCGCCGATCTGTCGCAGGCCGATGAATTCGTCCGCGACCGGATCGAGGGGGCGCGCTCCTGCCTTTTCGACCTGCAACGGCTGTGCAGCTACGGCCATTTCCGGCTGACCCAGCACATGCTGGTTATCCGCGAACTGCTGTCGGGACTGGGCGAGGCGCATTCCGCCTTCGTCGCGACGCTGCTTCTGAACCGGGCCGGGGTCGCGGCACGCTGCGTCGACCTGAGCGGCTGGCGCGACGAACGCGAACTGAACCTCGACGAAAGGCTTCGCGCCGGCTTCGAAGGGATCGACCTGACCGCCGAACTGCCGATCGTGACCGGCTACGCGCAATGCACCGAGGGGCTGATGGCCGAATACGACCGCGGCTATTCCGAGGTCACCTTCTCGCGCCTCGCCGCACTGACCGGCGCCGCCGAGGCGATCATCCACAAGGAATTCCACCTTTCCTCGGCCGACCCGGGCCTTGTCGGGGCAGACGCGGTGCGCAAGCTGGGCCACACCAACTATGACGTCGCGGACCAGCTCGCCAACCTCGGGATGGAGGCGATCCACCCCCAGGCGGCAAAGACCCTGCGCCAGGCGGGCGTGCCGCTGCGCGTGACCAACGCGTTCGAACCGCATGACCCGGGCACGCTGATCGACGATGCACCGGCGGACAAGCCCGGAACCGAGATTGTCACCGGCCTGCCGGTCATCGCACTGGAACTGTTCGAACCCGAGATGGTGGGCGTCAAGGGCTACGATTCGACGATCCTCGAGATCCTGAAGCGGCACGACGCCTTCATCGTCTCGAAGACCTCGAACGCCAACACCATCACGCACCATCTGGATGTCTCGCTCAAGGTCGCGCGCCGCATCGAACGCGACCTGCAACGCAGCTACCCGTCGGCACAGGTCACCGCGCGCTCGGCCGCCATCGCCTCGGCCATCGGCCGCGATCTGAGCGACCAGCGCGTGCTTCTGCGCGGGCTTCAGGCGCTGGAGGCCGCGGAAATCCCGATCCTCGCCGCGCAGCAGCCCAGCCGCAATGTCGACGTGCAGTTCCTGCTCAACCGCGATGACCTGAACCGCGCCATCATCGCGCTGCACGCCGAACTGATCGAGACGCCCAAGGCCCAGCGCATCGCCGCCTGAGCGTGGCGGGGTGGGACGCCGGGGGCGGTGAAAGCCCCCCGCGCCCGCCCTGGCGGGCAAATCTGCCAGCCGGGTGCCATACGCTTGCCATACACTTGCCATACACTTGCCAGCACCCGAAATCGCCCTGCCGGGCCGGGGTCGCGTCCTCCTGAACGGCGCCCCAACGCCCTCCTCCGGCGCGCGGGCCAAAAGTTTCATTGCGGTTAACCGAAGAGATTTATGATTTCATATCAGAGCCTTGGCGAAGTGCGCAAATTTGCGCACCCCGCCTCTGAGCCGCCCGATCAACCACGCTCCTGCGCGATCCCGATCCGCTCGCGCGCCGCCAGCCACCACCCATAGGACGGCGGCCAAAGCGCCCAGTCCTCATCCGCCCCCAGATCCCGCGCCGCATGCAACACCCAATGCGGATCAAAAAGCGCCTCCCGCCCGATCGCTACCAGATCAGCCTCGCCGCGCGCGATAATCCCTTCAGCCTGCGCCCCGTCCAGGATCACCCCCACCGCCATCGTCGGCACGCCGGTTTCCCGCCGGATCGCCGCCGCGTAGGGCACCTGAAAGCCGCGCTTCAGACCGGTTCGCTTGGCCGCGGCGCCGGACATCGAAGTCGCCCCGCGGATCCCCCCGGACGAGCAGTCGATCAGATCGACGCCCCGGCGGTGCAACTCCCGCGTCAGCCGGCAGCTGTCCTCGATCGTCCAGCCGTCGAACGGCTCCTCGATATCGGCGCGCCAGTCGACACAGGAAATCCGGAAGAAGATCGCCTTCCCCTCAGGCCAGTTCGCGCGCAAGGTTTCGGCGATCTCCAGCAGCAGGCGCATCCGCCCGTCGATATCGGCGCCGTATCCGTCCGTCCGCCGGTTCGCAACCGGCGACAAGAAGCTGTGCAGCAGGTAGCCGTGCGCAGCATGGATATCGATCACGTCGAACCCCGCCGAATCAGCACGCCGCGCGGCCGCGCCATAGGCGGCAATCACCGCCTCAATGTCGTCCAGCGTCATCTCGCGCGTCAGGTGCCAACCGGGCGCCGAGCGATCCGCGCTGCTGCTGAGCGGAACCCAGGCGGGCTCCCCCCGCGCAGCCTCGACCTCGGTCAGTGGGCCAAACCCCTCCCACGGGCGCTGTCGCGCCGCCTTCGGCCCGGCATGGTGCAACTGCGCCGCCGGCACCGCACCCGCCGAGCGCACGAAATCGGTGATCCGGCGCAGCGGCGCGATGTGATCGTCCGACCAGATGCCCAGATCGCCCCAGGTCGCGCGCCCGACCGGATCGACGATCAGCCCCTCGGTCACGACGCAACCGAAGCCGCCCACGGCGAACTTGCCCAGATGTTGCAGATGCCAGTCGTTCGCCAACCCGTCGGGCGTCGCCTGATAGACCTGCATCGGCGACAGCACAACCCGGTTGCGAAAACTCACGTCGCGAAGCCGGAACGGGCTGAGCAGTCGCGGCCCGCTGGGTTGGGGCATTTCCTCAAGTTTATGAACGCTACTCATTTCAGTGTCTTTTCCTTTTCTGCTTGGCTCGGCTCAGCGCAGCAAGTCGACCGCATCCTCGGCAATCGCGTCCCCCCAGGGGGTCATGATCTCGGTGCAGCCGGTATTCGTTTCGCCCTCACGCATGACCCCGGCCGGCACCGCGAACGCGTAGGGAAAGACCGACCGCTTTGCGGTCACGACGGGGCCTTGGTCCTTCAGCGCGTTCAGGATGTCGTCGGAAAGCGCTTCGTCCGCGATCACCGTGCCGCCGCCGGAATTGTCGATCCGCGGCTGATGGAAGGCCGCTTCGATACCCATCCCGAAATCCATCACCGACGAGACGAGATTGGCGACCGCCGGCATGATCTTGCGCCCGCCGGACGCGCCAAAGGCAAAGCGCTTGCCGCGCGTCTCGCCGATGACGGGGCAGACATTCATCAGGCAGCCCTTTGCGGGGGCCAGCGAGTTGGGTCGCCCCGGCTCGGGGTCGAACCACATGATCCCGTTGTTCAGAAGCAACCCGGTCGACGGCGAGACGACATGCGAACCGAAGATCGACAGCAGCGTCTGCGTCACGGCGACCATGTTCCCGTGGCGATCCACGACACTGAAATGGGTGGTCGAGGTCGGCGCGCCCTCAGGGTCGGGCCGGTCGCCGGCCTCTGCCAAGCGGCGCTCGTACGCGCGGCCGAGGGCATTTGAAAGCGCTGCAAAGCTCTGCGGGCCAGGCGCAGGACCCGGGGTGAACGCATGCTCCATTTCGCCTAGCGCGATAGCCAGATCCGCGCCGGCAGACAGACCCGCGGGCGCGTAGACCGTCCCCCCGCGATAGGGCACCTCGATCGTCGGCGTCAGGCGCGCGCGATAGGACGCGAGGTCCGCCGCGGCAATCCGGCTACCCTTCGCCCCAAGATCAGTAACCAGCGCGGCCGCAATATCGCCCTCGTAGAAATCGCGCGGCCCAGCCTCGGCCAGTCGTTCCAGCGTCGCGGCCATCTGCCGCTGGTCCAGCCGCGCATCCGACAGCGCCGTCCAGCCGGACACGTTCGGCCATTGGCCATCGATCAGGAACAGCGCCGCGGCATCGGGATCGCGGGCCAGATTGCGCGTGGCCGAGGCGATCACCAGCGACGCATACCAGTCGATGAGCATTCCTTCGCGCGCCATGGCCGCCGCCGGCAACACCAGATCCTTCCAAGGCATGGTGCCGAAGGCCTGGTGTGCGACGGACATCCCGTCCACCGTGCCTGGCACCGCGACCGCCAGCGCGCCGAACACGTTGCGATCCTCCTCGACCTTGGTCCAAGGAAAGAGGTCGGACGCCGTGCCGGACGGATCGAGCGGATAGTCCGACAGCTGCAACCCTTTCGGCGACCGCATGCCGAACTGGACGGTATGCGCCTGCCCGGTCTCGGCCCGCCAGATCGTCATCATCCCGCCCCCCATCGGCCCGCTCATCCACGGCTCCACTACGCCGATGGCGAAGGACGTGGCGATAGCGGCGTCAATGGCGTCACCCCCGGCGCGCAGCACCTCGGCTCCAACCATGGCGGCACGCTTGTGCTGCGCGGCGACGATCCCGCCCGCACTGGGCACGACCGCCTTTCGCACGATCTGGCTGGTCGAGAAATTGTCCATCGGCTTTCCTTTCGTGATAATTGTTCAGGGGCGGTGGAACGCAAGAAGCGCTGCGGATACCAGCGGCGCCAGCCCCGCAAAGACGAGCCCGGCGGCATACCCGTCGCCCCCGGCAAAGAAGAGTTGCGCGACAAGCGGGCTGACGACGAAGGCGCTGAACAGGACGAAGGTGCCCGCAGCGGTCACCTCCCCCACCTGGCCCTCAGGGGCGGAGGCCGCCAGCAGCGACAGGAAAACCCCATTCCACGAAACCACCGTGATCCCAGCCAGGGCCGAAAGCGACGCGATCCGCGCAGGCGCGCTGCCAGGGCCCAACGTGGCAATCAGCAGCATGGTGCCGCCCGAGGCGACGCACAGAAAGGCCAGCACCGCGCGCTCGCGCGCGATCCGGTCAGAGAGCCAGCCCAGAAAGACCCGCCCGACGATCCCCAATCCCTGCAGCAGCGCGAAGGCCAGGCCCGCGGCGGCAAGCGAGTAGCCGACATGATCGGTCAGGACGACCGGGAAATAGGCGAAAAGAACCCCCTGCGCGATGCCGAGACCGAGACCCGCATAGGTGATCAGCCGCAGCCTCGGGTCGCCGAGGATCATCCGGAACAGTCGCAAGGGCGCGCTCATCAGTTCGGTAAGCCGGGGCAAGGCGGCCTGTCGCAGCGGCCCCTCGACCCGCGCCAGTGCCCCGCTCCAGAACCCCAGCAGCATCGACGCTGAAAGCGCGATGGCCGCCGCGAGCCAGAGCGCGGCGGAAAGCCCAAAACTCATCGCCACAACCGGGAGGATCAGCCCCGCGGCCAGCCCG
This sequence comes from Pararhodobacter sp. SW119, assembly GCF_017811755.1. GTDB lineage: Bacteria > Pseudomonadota > Alphaproteobacteria > Rhodobacterales > Rhodobacteraceae > Pararhodobacter. The sequence continues at coordinate 13,274 of NZ_JADDJF010000014.1, forward strand.
CCGACCGGAACGCCCGCCTGCTTGATCGAAAACGCAAGGCCCCGCCGCCGCGCCGGCACGATCCGCATCAGAAGGTCGCTGCCCGCCGGCGCCGAAGGCCCATAGCCCACACCGATGAGCAGCGCACCCAGCAGGATCAGCCCCCAGCTCCCCGAAAGGCAGAGAAGCACGGCCAAAGCGGTCAGGATCGCCCCGCCCTGAAGCTGGCGCTGCGCGCTGATTCCCGCGACAAAGGCCGGCCCCCACAGGAAGTAGAGCATGCTGCCGAGGCTCGTTGCCGCCGCCATCTGCCCCGCCGCCGCCGGCGCGATCCCGGCAGCCAGCGTCAAGGGAAGCCCGAACAGCGGCAGCGTCCGGGTCATCAGCGCCAGCACCGACTGAATGGCCGTGATGATGGCCACAAGCGCGCGCCAGTCGGGGCGTAGGGCGTCGGAAATTTCTCCGCCGGCTGGCCTCAATTCATATCATCCACTGGAAACCGTCAATCTTGATGTCCTGTCCGGTCAGAAAGCAGGGCTCCGAGAGACCGAGGAACGCCACCACCTGCGCCACATCGGCCGGCGTGCCCACCCGCCCCGCGGCGATCCCGCGGACCAGTTCGGCCTCGCGGGCGCGGATCAGGTCGTTGCTACGCTCGGTCTTGATCACCCCGGGGCATATCGCGTTGACAAGGATTTCGGGGCCAAGCTCCTTCGCCAGCGCCCGCGTCATCCCCAGAAGCCCGGCCTTCGCTGCTGCATACGAGAACTTGCTCACCGCGCCGGTAACCCCCCCGGTATGGGCGTTGAGCGAGGACATGTTGATGATCCTTCCCGCCCCCGCCGCCTTCATGTGCGGCGCGGCCGCATGCGTGTAGTTGAAGGCCCCCTTCAGGTTGATCGCGATGGTTCGGTCGAATTCCGCTTCCGTGATCTCCAGCAGGGGCTTGGCGTTCGACTTTCCGGCGTTGTTGAACAGGATGTCGATGCGGCCCCAGTGCGACATGACGTCCGCCACCACTTCAGCGGCGCGCGCGTGATCGGCGACATCGGCCTCATAGGTCAGCGCCTTGCGACCCAGCGCCTCGATCTCGGCCCGGGTGCGGGCCAGATCCTCGGGGATCAGATCGACCAGTGCTAAATCCACACCCCGCGCGGCGAGTTCCAGCGCGGTGCCGCGACCGATGCCCCGCCCCCCTCCGGTCACGATTGCGGTCTTAGTCATTGGGCACTCTCCTTCGTCCGCGGGGGCGACACCTCACCTGCAAAATGACACGCGGCGGCATGCGCGCCATGCGAGCGGAGCGGCGGATCCTCCGCCAGGCACAGCGGTTGAACATGGGGGCAGCGGCTCTGGAACCGGCAGCCCTGCGGCAGGCGGCTCGCGTCGGGCGGCTCGCCCTTCAACCAGAAATTCTCGGTCACTCGCGGGCCGTTGATGCGCGGGATCGCCGCCAGCAGCGACTGGGTGTAGGGATGCTGCGGGTTGTTGAAGATGTCTTCGGTCCGCCCGATCTCGACGATCCGGCCAAGGTACATCACCGCGACCCGGTGGCACATCATCTGCACCACCGACAGGTCGTGGCTGATGAACATGTAGGTCAGGTCGAACTTTTCGCGCAGGTCGCGGAACAGGTTCAGCACCGTCGCCTGCACCGAGACATCCAGCCCGGCCGTCGGTTCGTCCAGAATCACGACCCGGGGGTTGAGCATCAGGATGCGCGCAAGTCCGACCCGGCGCTGCTGTCCCCCGGAAATCTCGTGCGGAAAAAGGTCGAGATGGCTCTTCGGCAACCCGACCGAGGCGAGGACCTCGCTGACCTTTTCCTTGCGCGCCTTCCCGCCCAGATCGGTGTGGATGATCAGCGGCTCCTCCAGCGACCGGCCAATGCGCCAGCGCGGATCGAGCGACGCGCCCGGATCCTGATACGCGTATTGCAGGCGGCTTCGCTGAGCGCGCGCCTGCTTCGGGGACTGGCCCGCGACGTTGTTGCCCTCGAACACGATATCGCCCGAGTCGGGCTGCTGGATGCCCATCACGGTCTTGCCCAGCGTGGACTTTCCGCACCCGCTTTCACCGACCAGGCCCAGGATCTCGCCATCGCCCAGATCGAAGGTGACATCGTCGACGGCCGCGATCTCGCCGACCTTGCGACCGAACGCGGCGCGAATGGGAAACCGGACATTGAGGTTGCGGACAGTCAGGATCGGGGGGCGGGTCATGCGCGCTTCTCCTTCCGGTCGGACTCTGGGGCGGTCAGCGGATGATAGCATCGCGCCACATGCCCGGCGGCGAAGCGCGTCGGTTCCGGGCGGATGGTGCACCGTTCCGTCGCCCTGTCGCAGCGGGTGATGAACCGGCATCCCGCTGGCGGTGCATAGAAGTTCGGCAATTCCCCCGGGATGCCGGTCATGCTGCCCCCCGCATCCGGCCGGCTTGCCAGCAACTTCGCGGTATAGGGATGCGCCGGCGCGTTGAAGAAGCTGCCGACCGGCGCGGCTTCGACCTCCTGCCCTGCGTACATGACGGTGATCGCATCGCAGATCTCGTAGGCCGATCCAAGGTCATGGGTGGTCAGCATCACCGCGACGCCGCGATCGGACGCCAGCTTGCGCAGGACCCCCAGGATCTGCGCCTGGATCGTCACGTCCAGCGCCGTCGTCGGCTCATCCGCGATGATCAGTTCCGGTTCGGGCAGCAGCGCCATCGCGATCATCAATCGCTGACGCTGGCCGCCCGAAACCTCGTGCGGGTACTTCTTCAGGATCTGCGCGGGCTGAGGCAATTGCACCTCGTCCAGCGTTTCCATCACCTTCTCGCGGTCCGCCTTGCGCGCGGCGCGCGGATAGGGCCGCAACAGCGTCGGCCAGTAAGACCGCTCATCGGGGTCGCGGAGCGGCGACTTCCACTTCATCAGATCGTCGATCTGCTCGCCGATGGTCAGCACCGGGTTGAGGCTGGTGAACGGATCCTGCGGGATGAAGGTCACCTTGCGCCCGCGCACCCGGTTCTGTCGGCCCACTTCGGCCGGCTCGTGCGAAAGCATGTCGATATCGCGCAACCGGATCGCCCCGCCGCGGATCTGCAGCCCGTTGCGGGGCAGCACGCCCAGAACCGCCCGGGCAAGCGTCGTCTTGCCGCAGCCGCTTTCGCCCACCAGCCCCATGATCTCGCCGGGCTGGATGGTGACGTTCACCCCGTCCAGGATATGCGCGAAGCCGCCATCGCCCCGAAACCCCAGGCTCAGCCCGTCGACCTTCAATAGCGGTTGGCTCATTTTCCACCTCGGCGGCGTGTCTTCGGGTCGAGGATGTCGCGCAGGCCATCGCCCAGCAGGTTGAACCCCATCACCACAAGGAAGATCGCGATCCCCGGCGCCGTGGCGTACCACCAGGCCTCGGGCAGATACTCGCGCGATTCCGAGATCATGCGCCCCCATTCCGGGGTCGGCGGCGGCGCGCCCAGACCCAGAAAGCCCAGTGCGGCCGCGGTCAGGATCGTCGCCCCCATCCCGATGGAAGTACGCACGATGATCGCCGACGCCGTATTCGGCAGGATATGCAACACGATCACCCGGAAGTCCGACGCCCCCAGCGCAATCGCGGCTTCGACAAAGGTCTGGTTCTTCAACGCACGCGTCTCGGCGTAGACCAGTCGCGCCCAGAACGGCCAATAGGTCAGCGACAGGGCAAGGATGACATTCTCCAGACTCGGCCCAAGGGTCTGCGCAATCGCAATCGCCAGGACGATCTGCGGCACGGCCAGAAACACGTCCGAGGTCCGCATCAGGAACCCGCCGAGAAAGCCGCCATAGTACCCGGCCAGAAGCCCGATCGGCACACCGATGATGACCGCCACGCCGACCGCGATGACGGCGATGGTGATCGTGATGCGGGCGCCGAACAGGATCCGGCTGAAGATGTCGCTGCCCATCCTGTCGGTGCCAAAAAGGTTTTCGGCGCTCGGGGGTTGCAGGCGATTCATCAGATGAAAGGTGTTCACATCCCCCGGATGCGGCGCGATCCACGGCGCCAGTATCGCCACCGCGACGAGGAAAAGGATGATCCCTGAGCCGAAGGTGGCGGCCCGATCGGTCAGCAGGATACGGATCGCTTTCATTTCACCATCCTCGGGTCGATGAATGTGTGGACGATATCGACGAGCAGGTTGATCCCGATGAAGACGACGCCGACAAGTATCGAAAAGCCGAGGATCGCTTTCGTGTCGGACTGAAGGATCGACTGGACCGCATATGTACCGAGCCCCGGCCAGTCGAACACCGCTTCGACGACGACCGCCCCCGCGAAGAGCGTGCCAAAGATCAGCCCGATCTGCGTCACGGTCGAGATCAGCGCGTTGCGCAGGACATACTTCCAGACCACCAGCGCGCGCGGAAAGCCCATTGCGGTCTCATAGAGCACATAGTTGCTGTTGATCACCTCCAGCACGCCCGCGCGCGTGAAGCGCAAAAGCGTCGCCGCGGCCGGCAAGGCCAGCGTGAGGGTCGGCAATATCAGGTGCCACATCGCGGATCGCAAACTGGCCCAGTCGCCGGTGATGACACTGTCGATCAGCAGGAAGCCCGTGATCCGTTCGGGTCCGAAACCTGCTATCCGGCCATTCAGCGGCATCCAGCCCAGTCGCGTCGAGAAGAAGAGCTGCAGCTCGATCGCGAACCAGAAACTCGCCACGGCAAGGCCTGAGACGGAAATGACCCGCAGCGTCTGATCGACCCAGGTATTCGCCCGGATCGCCGAGATCACGCCAAACGGAACGCCGATGAGGATGGCGAGCGTGATCGACACCAGCGTCAGTTCCATCGTCGCCGGCAGACGGCGCAACAGATCGTCCGAAATCTCGCGCTGGGTATAGAGGCTCCGCCCCATATCACCCGAAAGCAGGTCACGGACATAGATGAAGAACTGCACGTAAATCGGTTCGTCGAGGCCAAGCTGCGCGCGCAGGATGGCCAGCTGCGCCTCGGTCGCATTCTCGCCGGCGATGATCCGCGCCGGATCGGTGGGCACGACATTGGCGATCAGGAACACCACCAGCAGCAACCCGAAGAGCGTCGGAATGAACCAGACGAAGCGCGAAAGTATGATTTCCAGGCGGCGCATAGGCGTTCCTCAGGAAGCGGACAGGTTGGAAAGCGGCTCCCGTGGCGCGCGGCGCGCCACGGGAGATGGTCGTAGACCGGTCAACTCAGTCCTCGAAATAGGCCCAGCGCATGTCTTGGCCGTTGCCGACCGGGCTGAAGCGCACGCCCTGCAGGCGGCTCGAATACGGCCCGAACCACTTGGTGTTGTAGATCCAGATGCCGGCGGCATCCTCGTAGATGATACGCGTCGCCTCTTCATAAAGCTCGGCACGGCGGGCCTGATCCGTCTCGACAAGCGCCTCTTCCAGAAGCTCGTTCGACTCCGGATTGTGGTAGGCAGACGCGTTGCGGGTCGGCGCGTAACGCGATCCGTAAAGCTCGCCTACCCAGTTGTTGGGATCGGCATAGTAGGTGCTCTTCCACAGCGGGACCATGTCGTACATGGTGTCCGGGTCCTGCATGTTGCTGCTGACCACCGGCCAGGGCGCGCTCTCGATCTCGACATTGATCCCCAGCTGGGCCAGCCCGTTCTGCAGCAGCGCCGCGGCCTGTTCGGTTTCGCTGAAACCGGCAAGCGTGCCGATGCGCAGCGTGCGGATCGGCCCCTCGACCAGTTCCAGATACTCGCGCGCCTTGTCCAGGTCGTAGGTGTAGGGCTCGACGTCCGGCACGCCCCAGAGGTTGTTGGGGTTGATCGTCGGGTTGCGCGCCACGGTCCCCTGCATGATGCCGTTGATGTAGCCATCGTAATCGAAGGCATGCGCCAGCACCTTGCGGAAGTTCAGGTCGTCCATCGGCTCGCGGCCGTTGTGTACCGCGAAGTAGAAGACGCGCATCGACTCCTCTTCGAAGATCTGGACCGCGTCCGACGCCCGAAGCCGCTGCACCTGATCCGGTGCCAGATAGCCGTCCAGCCCGTGATAGTCGCCGCGCATCAGCCCCTGGATACGGGTGTTCGTCTCCAGGACGGTGCGGAACTCGATCTCATCGAGGTAGTTCTCGCCCCAACCGGCGAAATGGTCGGCGAACCGCGTCCCGATGAACCCCAGCGCCGGGTCATAGCGCGTCAGCGTGAAGGACCCGCTGCCCGCGACGTTCTCGGTCAGGAAAGCCTGCCCCCAGTCGCCGTCGACCTCGTTTTCCTTCACCAGTTCCGAATTCAGCACCAGCAGGTCCGCAACGAACGATCCGAACAGCGCCGAGGGCTCCTTGAGCGTGAAGGCGACGGTGTGCTCGTCGACCGCGACGGTGTTGCCGGGGTCGAGGACCGGCAGGAACAGCGCCGCCGAACCGCGCGCAATCGCCAGCATGCGTTCGACCGAATAGACGACGTCCTCGGCGGTCATCATCCGGCCGTCATGGAACGGCACGTCGTCGCGCAGGGTGAAGGTCCAGGTCAGCCCGTCCTCGGACACCTCGTGCCCCGTCGCCAGCCACGGGATCAGTTCCGGCGGGTTGTCGACCCAGCGATAAAGCCCGTCGTAGAAGTTCAGCCGCGACGCCACGCGCGCCACGTCGAAAACCGTATGCGGGTCCAGCGTGTCGTAGGACGAGTTGTTGGCGTGGACATACCGGCTTTGCGCCACAGCGCCCGAGGAGACCCCGAGGGCTAAAGCCACGGATAACGCAAGCAATCTGGATTTCATCTTTCCATTCCTCTCTATTTGGTTCGGTGTTTTCTTGTTCTTTGTTGGAACGCCGTGCGGACACGACTTCCAGGTCAGTCTCCATTGGCGCGCGCATGCGCGGCAATTTCCGCGTGGGTCGCGAACCACACGTCGCCCTTGTCCTTGATGCGCTCGATCAGCGCCTCCAGGATCCACATGCGCGAGCGGTAGCCGATGACATGCGGATGCATCGTCAACTGGAAGATGCCCCCTTCGGCATAGGCGCTCTCGAATTCGCGACAGAAGATGTCGAAGACAGCCTCCGGTGGCGTGTAGGGGCGCAAAGCCGAGAACCGGTTCATGTTGAAATAGACCGCATCGTCGCGGATCCATTCCACCGGCAATTCGACGACGCCCGTCTCCTGCCCGTCGAGCAGCAGTTCATGACAGTCGACATCGGCCATGAGCGAGCTGTCATAGGCCAGCCCCATGTCGCGCGTGATCTCCAGCGTGATGTCCGAAAAATCCCAGGACGGCGTGCGGATGCCGACCGGACGGACCCCGGCGATCTGCTCCAGCGTGTCGGCCGATCGCATCTGCAGGTCGCGTTCGACGACCGGCGGCAGGATCGAGTTGCGCTCGTGGATCCAGCCGTGAATGCCGACCTCGTGCCCGTCGGCGACGAACCCGCGCACCTCGTCCGGGTACAGCATCGCCACCACCGCCGGCACATAGCAACTGGTGCGGATATCGTGCTTGCGCATCAGCGCCATGATCCGCGGAATCCCCTGCCGGTTGCCGTACTGCCCGCGGCTCATGGCGCCAATCGACTTGCCGCCGTCGCGCAACTCATTGGTTTCGTGATCCACGTCGAACGACAGCCCGACCGCGCACCGCGCCCCGCCGGGCCAGCTAGACGGGCGGTAGCTGCGGCCGGCGCGCACGCGCTCGACCTTGGCCCGCCATTCCGCCTCGCTCCATTCCCAGGGGTTCTGCTCGTCCGTCATTCGATATCCTTTCGGCTGCTCCGGGATCGGAAGGGGTGGGCTACGGAAACGGGTGGCCGGTCACCGGCAGCACCTGCCCGGTGATCCAGCCCGCATGTTGCGACGCCAGGAAAAGCGCCGCCGCGGCAATATCCTGCGGCTCGCCCAGCCGGCGCATGGCGATGCCCTCGACCATGCGCTTCTGCCCTTCGGCGCCGTAGGATTGCCATTGACGCTCGTAGTCGGGGCTGGTGCGCAGGAAACCGGGCGCGATCGAGTTGCAGGTGATCCCAAAAGGCCCCAGTTCCAGCGCCAGCTGCCGGGTCAGGCCGATAAGCCCATGCTTGGCAGAACAATAGGCCTGGATGCCGGTCAGGCTCGGCCGCAGCCCCGCCCCCGAGGAGATGGTGACGATCCGCCCCCTGCCCCGCGCCTTCATCCCCGGAATCGCGCTGCGCAGCACATGCAGCGCCGATAACACGTTCCCCTCGTAGATCTGCATCCAGTCGTCGTCGCTGATCTCCTCGATCGGTCGCGGCTTCTGGCCGCGCACGCCTCCCGCGGCATGGACGATCACATCGGGCGCCATCTGCGCCATCGCCGACTGCACCGCCCCCTCGTCCGCCAGATCCAGCGTCAGGCAACGCAGCGTGGCACCGTCGTGGGCCTCCGATAGTTCAGCCAGCCCGTCGCCCAGAATGTCGACGGCGGTGACCGCGGCCCCCGCGTCCAGAAAGGCGCCGACGATCCCGGTGCCGATCCCGCGCGCGGCACCGGTGACCACGACCTTCTGGCCCGTGAAGTCGAGTGCGATCATTCCGCAGCCTCGGGCAACTTGCGGGGCTGGTTCGGCAGCCGTTCCAGCACCGTCGAAAGCGCCGCGCGCACTTCGCTGCCATCGCCGCGCCGGTCGCTCTCCGGCAGGGCGGCAACGTGCTTGAAGACGCTGCGCTTGACGAAATGGCGCCAGTTCACCGGGACCGCCGCCAGTGCCTCGGTCAGCGCGGCGTAGTTCGCGTCGGTCCAGACCGACTCGAACTCGATCCGGCTTCCGTTGTAGGAATAGACCGCGTCGGTATCCGCCGCCGGTCGCGCGGCGCGCAGCGCCTCGGTCGCGGCGGTATCGACCGCGCCATCCCGAATGACGACGCCGTATTCCGCCTCCGCCGCCGCGACGCCAACCGTGCCGCGCGCCACGTCCTGCGCGACAAGCTCGACCGGCCGGGTCAGCGGATCGCCATAGCCCGCCCCGCCGCCGGATGTCAGCGTGAAGACATCGCCCGGATCCAGCACGATCACATCGGTATTGCCCAGATCGAAGACCTCGCCCGTCGCCGTCTTGCGCGTAAAGCTCGACGTCTGCCCGGCCTTGCCCCCGCTGCCACCCCAGGCGGCAAAGATCGAGCGGTCGCGGTTTCGTGCGGTCACCACACTGTCGGGCGCGAAGACCTCGACCTCCAGCACGGTGGCAAGCCCGCCGCGCGCCCAGCCCGCCCCGCCGCTGTCGCTGACCAGTCCGTAGCGGCGCAGCTTGATCGGCACCTCGACCTCGTTGATCTCGACCGGCGTGTTCTTCAGGAACGAGCTGTTCGCCCCCGACCCGTCCGAGCCATCGCCAAAGGCCGACCCGCCCGCGCCGCCCACGACCGGATCGATCGAGGCCATGGCGATCTTGCCGGTGCGGTTGTCGAAGGTCTTCACGTTGACGATGCCACCGCCCCCCGCCGGCCCGACCGGCAGCCGGTCGCGCGCCGCGGCATGGAACGCGCCCATGACCAGCCCCTGAAGCCGGTTGCAGGTCAGCGATCGCATGCCCACCGCGGCCGGCGCCTGCGGGTTCAGGATCGTCCCCTCGGGCACGACGCAGTCGACCGCCCGCAGGATACCGCCATTCAGCGGCACGCTCGGGTCCAGCGTGTAGATGCAGTAATTATAGCCAACCATCAGCAGGATATGCCGCGGGTTGCCCCCCGTCGGCATGTTCAGCGCCGACTGCAGCTGCGGGTCCGAGCCGGTGAAATCCATCTCCGCCCGGTCGCCCTTGACGCGCAGGGTCACTTCCAGCCGCACCGGCAGGCCGTTCGGCCCGTCCTCGTCCAAGTAGTCGACGAACCGGTAATCCCCGTCCTTGAGCCCCGCGATGACCTGCCGCGCGCGCGCCTCGCCCACGTCCAGCAGATCCTGGATTCCGTCGCGGACGACATCGACGCCGAACTTGCGGATCATCTCGTGGACCTTCCGCTCGCCGGTGTTCACCGCCGCGATCTGCGCCTTCAGGTCGCCCCAGTTCTGATCCGGCATGCGCACGTTCAGCATCATCGTCTCGACCAGCTGGCTGTTCAGCACGCCCCCGGTGTAAAGCTTCGTCGGCTTGAACCGGATGCCCTCCTGATGGACCTCGGTATTCGCCCGCGACAGCGAGGCCGGCACCGCGCCGCCCATGTCGGTATTGTGGATATGGCCGACCGCGAAGGCGATGATCTCGCCTTCCCAGAAGATCGGCTTCCAGATGTGCATGTCCGGCGTATGGGTACAGACGAACCCGCTATAGGGGTCGTTGGTGACGCAGATGTCGCCCTCTTCGTAATTGTCGATCAGGCTTATGGCCCCGGCATAATCAAGCCCGATGAACCAGGTCGCCCCCAGATCGCGCGGGCTGGCAAAGGTCATGCCCTGCGGCGTGACCAGCCCGGTGGTGAAATCCTCGGTCTCCTTCACGAAGGTCGAATGCGCGGTCCGGAACAGCGTGTAGGCCATGCTCTCGGCGACAGCCTGCGCGTGGTTCTCCAGAACCTTGAGGGTGACGGGATCAATGCGCATGGCGGTCTCCGCGGGTCAGGATCAGGTTTCCGAACGCATCCACCCGGCCGGTGAACCCTTCGGGAACAATGGTCGTGGTGTCGTTCTGCGCGATGACGCAGGGACAGCGCGGTCGCGCCCCCGGCGTCAGCATCTCGCGCGCGTAAAGGCCGATCTGCTGCGGCCGTCCGTCCAGATAGACATCCATCATCCGCGACGGCGCCACCTCGCGGTCGTGGACCTCGCTTTCCGGCAGGCTCGGCTTGGCCGAATGTCCGGTCACCACCATGTTGATCGCGATGATCTGGATTGGCGCGCCGTCGTCGGCATGCCCGTAGAGGCGCATATGCTCATCGTAGAACGCGCGGGTAATTGCCGCCAGATCGCCCGCCGCCAAGGCCTCGGGATCCAGCGCCACCTCAATCTCGAAGCTCTGCCCGCGATAGCGCATCTCGGCCGAGGGCATCAGCACCGGCTGGCCACTATATTTCTGCGCCTCGACGATCCACTCCAACGCCCGCGTCGACAGCTCCGCCACCGTTTCGCGGATGCGCGAAATATTTTCCGGCGCCAGATCGAAATACGCGGTCGAGGTGAAATCGTTGCGGATATCCGCGGTCAGCCCGCCCAACGCCGACAGCACCCCCGGCACCGGCGGCACGATCACCTCAGTCATGCCCAGCTCGCGCGCGAGGAAACAGCCCATCATCGGCCCCCCGCCGCCAAAGGCCATGAGGGTGAATTCCTGCTCGCCGATGCCCCGCCGCGAACAGAGCTTGCTGACCTCGCGGTACATCCCCGAAACGGCGATGCCGATGATCCCTTCGGCTGTTTCCTCGACGCTGCGGCCCAGCTTCTCGGCCAGTGGACGGATCGCCTCGACCGCCTTGCCACGGTCGATGCTGACCATCCCGTAACCGACCGCGCCCAGGTCGATCAGACCCAGCGCCACGAAGGCATCGGTGATCGTCGCTTCGACGCCGCCGCGCCCGTAGGCGGCCGGCCCGGGGGTCGAGCCCGCGCTTTCGGGACCGACGCGCAACAGCCCGGCACCGTCGATCCGCGCGATGGAGCCGCCGCCCTCGCCGATCGACGTCACCGAAACCGTGGGCACGAAGATCGGGAAATCACCGATGTATTCGGCGGTGCCGAAGCCCGGCGCGCCGTCCTGGATGATGGCGACATCCGCGCTGGTGCCCCCGATATCGAGGCTCAGCACCTTGTCCGCCCCGGCCAGCCGGGCGACATAGGCCGCCCCCATGACCCCCGCCGCGGTCCCCGACAGCAGCATGTCGACGCAGGCGGTCTTGCCCAGTTCCGCCGACATCACGCCGCCGTTCGATTTGGTGATCATCGCCTCGGGCGTGACCCCGATCCGGCGCAATGCGCCCTGCAGCGCGTCCAGGTAGCCGGCGACGCGCGGCTGCACATAGCCGTGGATCACCGCGGTCGAGGTGCGCTCGTACTCGCGGATGATCGGCCGGATCTGGTGCGAGCAATAGACGTGCAGTTCCGGCGCGATCTCGGCGATATACGCCGCCGCCTCCGCCTCGTGCTGCGGGTTGCGATAGGAATGCAGGAATGAAATCACGATGCCTTCGCCCCCGACCATGCGCACCCGTGCGATGGCATCGCGCAGGCTGTCCAGATCCAGCGGCTCGTCGACGCTTCCATCCGCGCGCAGCCGTTCGCGCACGCCGAATACCCGGTCGCGCGTCACCAGAGGCTCGGGTCGGACCGAGAAAAGGTCATAGGGATCGGGCATCTTCAGCCGCGCGAGTTCCAGCACATCGCTGAAATGCTCGGTGGTCAGCAGGCACAGCCGGATCCCCTTGCGCATGATGATCGAATTGATCCCGACCGTCGTGCCATGCGTGAAGTAGGAGATCTGCGAAGGCGCAATTCCGACCCGCTCCTCCAGCGCGCGCAGCCCGTCGATCACTTCCTGACCGGGAGTATCCGGGGTGGACAGGACCTTTACAGTCTCGATTTGTCCGCTTTCCTCGTCGAAGGCGCAGAAATCCGCAAAAGTCCCGCCAATATCCACGCCAACGCGGTAGGCCATTCAGTTCCCCTGGTTCTCTTCGGGTTGATATCCAAGCCGCGCGCTCAACTCCGCCGCGGCCTTGAGGACGCAAGACAGCATCTCGTCTTTCCTGAGCGCGTAGCGCTGGGCCACCGTCGCGATGTCGAGCACGGCGATCACCTTGCCGGTCCGGTCGCGCACCGGCGCGGCAATACCGCAGCCGCCCAGCGCGTATTCTTCCTCGATCGTCCCGTAGCCCCGCTCCCGAATAGACTCGAGCGTCCGGCGGATCGCCTGCTCGTCGGTCAGGGTCAGGGGCGTGATCTGACGCAATTCGGTGCGCGCGAAATAGACATCGATCTCTGCGGGTTCGGAATAGGCCAGAAGCACGCGCCCCATGACCGACGCATAGGCCGGTACGGTTGCCCGGCTGCCGCTGTCGTAACGGATCGGGTGCGTGCTCACGACCTTGTGGACATGCTTCGCATCGAGGTTCTTGTCGCGCACGCAGAGAAACAGCGTCTCGCCGGATTCGTCGCGCGCGGCCGTCATGATCGGCATGGCGTGCCGCTTCAGTAGCGTCTCGAACCCGCCGACCCAGTTGAAGCCGTCGCGGAACGCCGCGACCAGCTCATAGTGGTCGCTCTTGTCGCGCATCACGTAGCCGCGTTCGACCAGCGTGTTGAGCAGCGCGTGCGCGCTGCTCTTGGGATAACCCAATTCCTTGACGATCGTCACGAAACGCGTCGGCTCGGCCTGCATCGACAGCAGTTCGAGCAGCTCCAGAACCCGCGCGGCTGACTTGACTTCGTTCATATATGTGAACTTTGTTCTGACATGAGTTCAGAATGTCAGGAACTGGGCACAAGTCAACACGTTTCGCGGCCCCAAGTGACGCCGCGTCACGAAACGCCTCGATCCTCAGCATCCACCGACGATTTTCGCGCCCAAGCCCGCCGCGACCGCCCTTGAAACAGGCAGTTCCCGCCGGAAACTCCCGGCCGCGCGGGCCCCGAACGACAGAATCGCAACCGCGCGCCGGGCCTCCCCGCCTGCCGGCAAAGGGCACCGACGCTGCCACGACAGCGCCTGCAAACCAGGTTAAAATCCGGTTAACAGAAAAATCTTTTCCGTTCCGAATCAATGATCTGAAGATAAGTCCACGCGTGGACCGCGACCCGCCCGGTCAGCCCGCGGCCACGTCCCGCGAGTCGCACCAGCGGTACCACGGCAAGATCAGCCGGGCTGTGCGCGACACGATGGGATGGAACGGCACGCGCGGCACCGGAACCGGCGCCAGTGCCAACTCGGCGTCCGGCACGTCGCAGACCGCATCCGCCACGACCTCGGCCATCGCGCAGGCGAGTGCCAGACCCCGTCCGTTGCACCCGATCCACGTCACCAGCCCGTCGGGCGTGCGGTGCAGATGCGGCAGCCGGTCGACCGTCATCGCGATGCGCCCCGCCCAGAAATACGGCACATCAATCGCGCCCAGATCCGGAAACGTATCGGCGATCCGCTGCCGCACCCGCGCCGGCAACCGCCGCCCCGCCAAAGCCTGGACCGCCAGCGCCCCGCCCGACACCAGCCTGCCGTCGCGATCCTTGCGCATGTAGTGCAAATCGAACCGCGTGTCCGAAAAGGCGTGCCCCTGCGGCAGGATCGCCGCCCCGCGCGCACCCAGCGGCGCGGTCGCCGCCTGGTACGAGGTCACCGGCACGATCGACCTGCGCAACCCGGGCCAGAGGTCGCCGGTATGCGCCGCGGTCGCCAAGACCACCTTCCGCGCCAGAACCCGGCCCTCGGGCGTATCGACCTGCCACCCCGACGCGCTCCGCGTCAGACGCAAGGCCGGGCTCTGCTCGTGCACGACCACCCCGGCACCGGTCGCCGCCCGCGCCAGACCCAGCGTGAAGGCATAGGGATTGATATGCCCACCCTGCGAATTCTCCCATCCGCCCGGATAGACCGAGGTGCCCAGCCGCGCCGCCATCTCGGGCGCATCAAGCGCGGCGGCGGGCACCCCCGCCTGCGCCCATTGCCGGGCCAGCCCCTGCACGCGGCGCAGACGGCCGGGACTGTGGGCCGGTTGCAACCAGCCGGCCTGCACCGCGTCGCAATCGATGTCGTGACGCCGGACCAGATCGAACAGCCGATCCGCCGCGCCGGACAGAAGGCGCAGGAACCGTTCGCCCAAAGCCTCGACGATCGCTTCCGGGCCGTGCCGCGTCAGGGCGGAGATCACCTGCCCGTTGGCCCGGCCTGAAGCGCCCGCACCCACCGTCGCGGCTTCAAGCACCGTCACACTACGCCCACGGCGCGCAAGCTCCAGCGCCGTGCAAAGGCCCGAGATCCCGGCCCCGATGACCGCCACATCGCTGATCCGATCGCCGACAAGCGCCGGGGCCGAGAACCGCTCTCGCGACAACTCGCGCCAAAGCGCGGCGGGCGGCTCTTGCGGCCATTCGCTCATCCCGCAACCGCCTTCAGGACCAGCCCGCAACTTCCCGCCAGAGCGTCAGTCTCGACCCCCACGCCGTTCGACGCGAAAAGCAGGCGCAACCGATCCGCCCCCTCCTCGACCGAAATATCTGCCGGCTCGGCCGTCGCCAAGGGCCGCAACGCCGCGATGCCCGGCAACGCCGCGCCGACGATACGCCGCGCCCCGTTGGGATGCGCCAGCGCCGCGGGCGTCCAGAACAGCTCGGGCGTGTGGTGCTGGCAGAACAGGCACAGCAGGCCCGGCGTTTCGCTTCGGGCGATGCGAATGACCGAGAACCGCAATTCATCCGACCCGACGCGCCGCGCGAACCGACGGATCGGATCGTGCGCAAGCCCGTGTCGCGACAGGGCCTCGGCGCTGGCCTCGATGCCGTCGCTGCGCAGCGCGACGCCGCGCAGCCCCGGCCCCGCGTCGCGCAACGCCCGCCACCCCGCATTCGCCTCGGTCGGCTCCACCACGCCCATCAGTTCGATGTAGCTGTTCTCGAACACGATGCAGCTGTTGGCCGTCCCCAGGCCGGAGTCGTGATACGAAATCGGCGACGCGACAAACCCCGCGCCGATCCACGCGTCGCGCGCCGCCTGCAGATCCCGCACCGGGATCACGAAATGATCGATGGGCAGGGACATCGCGTCGCTCATGCGCTGCATCCGCTCACCCCGCCGTTCCGGTCCTGCGGGCGCCGCTGCCCAGCCGGAACCTGTCCTGTGCGGAAAGCCATGCGTAGACGCCCGGCATGAACCACGCATATCCATTGAAGAACGGCACGGCAGCCGGCGCGCGAAAATCCAGCGCGCTTTCTCCGGCGTCGCCGCCCAGGATCTGCCAGGCCACCTTCTGGCCCGCCCACCGCGCCCAGACCACCCCGGACCCGCAATACCCGGTCGCATAGCGCCGGCCCGAATGCGAAAAGATGCGGGGCACCATGTCGCGGTTCATCGCGACATGCCCGTACCAGCTGTGCGAAATCGGAACGTCCGACAGTTCGGGCCAGATTCGCACCAGTTCGCGCCGCAGATGGGCGGTGGACCAGCCGGGATCACCCGAGGTCGCCCCGTCTCGCCCGCCGAAAAGAATGCGCCGTCCGTCCGGGCTCGGTCGATAATAGTAGCTCAGCTTGCGCGTATCGCCCAACATCATCCGTTTCGGAACCAGGCGCTGCATCATATCGGCAGGCAGTTCTGCCGTCGCGATGATCCGGCTGCGCACCGGTACCAGCCGACGCCGCAGCCATCTGTCGGCGCCATCGGTGTAGCCATTGGTGCCCATCATGACATGCCGCGCCGTGACCTGACCCCTGCTGGTGGCCAGGACGTGCCCGTCGCCGCGCTGCTCCAGCCCCTGTACAGCCGTCCGCGGATGCACCGTCGCCCCCGTGTCCAGGGCCAAACGCAGCATCCCGGCATGCAGCTTCGCGGGATTGAGCCCGCCGATATCCATTCGGACGTTGCCGCCGCAATACAGATCCGTCCCGATATAGGCGCGGACCTCGGCGCGACTGACCGGATGGGCCTCGATCCCGAAACGCTCGCGCAACGCGTCGGCATCACGCGCCAGCCTGTCGGCATCCGCCGGTGTCAGCGCCCCGCCGAAGCGCCCGGTCAGCGCGAAATCGCACTCCAGCTTCTCCTCGCTCAGGAAGCGGTAGAGATCCTCGCGCGCAAAGCGGCTTTCCTCGAGGATCGCCTGCGCCCTTTCCGGTCCGAACCGCCGCGTCATCTGCGCAAGGCTCAGGCGCAGGTTGCCGCTGGTGATGCCCCCGTTTCGCGTCGACGCCCCTTCGCCGGGCCGCATGCGGTCGAGCACCGCCACGCTCTGCCCGGCGCGCGCCAGAGTTATCGCCGCCGAAAGCCCGGTATAGCCCGCGCCGACAATCGCGACGTCCACGCGCCCCGGAGGGGTTGCTTCAGGGAGTTCCGGCAGCGCCTGGGTCGTCCACCAATAGGGCTGATCCGAGGGATCGGGGGAGTTCATGATTTGTGGCCCTTCATGCTAGAACGCGACGACGCGACGAACGCTGCGCGGTAGAACGGATTTCTGCGGTCACGTTGAACCCGGGTATTCGGGCAGTTTCAAGCCCTCGGGTTCGAACGATCGTCAGGACCTTCCTAAGGGCCCTCTTACCGACAGCAGGAAGCAAGCGGCGACGTAGGTTCCATCAGAATGCGTGCACCGCGGCCAAAACTTCGTCGAGGCGCCGGATCGAAGGCCATCTCTCACGGGGCCCCCCGAACCCGCCCTCGGAGGCACCGTCCCGTGCGCCAACCCGCGCCGTCTGGCATCTTGTGTTTCGCGCGCGTTCGCAGGAACATCGCGGCATGCCTCGGAATTTTCCACGCCCCCGACTGCGGATACGGATCGCCTTCGGCGAGGACGAGATGATCGGTCCGGGCAAGGCCGAATTGCTGGAAGGCATCGACCGGTGCGGGTCAATCGCAGCGGCGGGGCGCGAAATGGGCATGAGCTACAAACGCGCCTGGGAACTCGTCGGCACCCTCAACGCGATGTTCCGTGACCCGCTGGTCGAAAGCACGCGCGGCGGCCGGCGCGGCGGCGGCGCGATACTGACCCCGGCCGGGCGCGAGGTTCTGAGCATTTACAGAACCTTCGAAGCCAAGGCGGCAGAGGCCGGCGCACCCTGCATCGACAATCTGCAATCAAGGTTGCGCGCAGTCACCGACAGATCATAGCGCTCGCCCGCCCGACTTCCGCGTGACCATCCGCCAGAACCGACTCGGATTTCGCTTCCACGGGACGGGTGCGGTCAGGGCCACCGAAGATACCAGCGCGCGCTTCCGCTTACGCGACACGCCCCTGTTCCGGCGCCCGGCCGCCGCGGCCCGCAACCGCCGGGGGGCTCGCCGCCCCAAGCGCGAAACCTTGACGATTCATGGCCGCACCGCTCGAAACTGCCATACGCTTGCCATACGCTTGCCATACGCCTGCCAGCCACTTTCTGGCAGGCACAAATCTCGCAATATCAGCCGCATAAGGCCTCTCATGCCCGCCCCGGCCGAAACCCCGGACGCGCCACGGCAAGCTTTTCTTAACCACCCCACCCGCTCGCGCATATAACCCGCAAGCGCGGGCAAGGACCCGGCGGCATGATCCGCAAAACGCCTTGGATGCATGTCGGGAATACCAGCGAAGCCGATCTTCTAGCGTCGGCGCATCGCCTGAGACGACATCGCCGCCAATCCAGAACACCGATCCGTGGAAAGATGGCGCACCCGAAGAGATTCGAACTCCTGACCCCCAGATTCGTAGTCTGGTGCTCTATCCAGCTGAGCTACGGGTGCGTCGGAGGGCGGGATAACCCTTGTCGCTCGCGGATGCAAGGGGCCAGGCGGGGAAACGATCCCCGAAAGCGCCCCCTGCGTCAAGCGTGCAAGTGCCCTGTCAGCCGGGCTCCGGGGCGCCGCCCGACGCTTGGCGTGCCGCGACGCCGGCGCTTTCGACCTTCACCGTTGAATCCAGCACGCGCAGTTCGCGCTGCGGGAAAGGAATGGTGATCCCATGCGCCTGGAAGGCGTCCCAGAGCGCCAGGTAGACCGCGCCGCGCACGCCGGCCAAGCCCTCGTGCGCGTCGCGGATCCAGAAACGCAGCACGAAATTGATCGCGCTGTCTCCGAAATCGGTGATGTGGCACCGCACCTCGCGGTCGGCCAGGACGCGCGGCACGCCGGTTGCCGCTTCGACCGCGATCCGGCGCACCTGATGCGGATCGTCGGCATAGGAAGTGCCGAAGTGCAGGTCGATGCGTACAAATTCGTCCGAATGCGACCAGTTGACCACCTGCCCCGTGACCAGATCCTCGTTCGGAATCAGGTATTCGCGTCCGTCGCGCGTGACGACCGAGACGTATCGCGCCCCCAACTCGTTGATCCAGCCGAACGTTTCGCCCAGGCTGATGACGTCGCCCGGCTTGATCGACTTGTCCAGCAGGATGATGACACCCGACACAAGGTTCGACACCACCTTCTGCAAGCCGAAACCGATGCCCAGCCCGATCGCGCCGGACAGGACCGCAAGGCCCGTCAGGTCGAATCCGATGGCGCGCAGGCCGATGACGATCGCGATGCCGAAGAAGCTCAGTTGCACGGCCTTGACCGAAAGGACCCGCATCGAGGGCGAAAAATCCTCATTCGTCGTGATGCGGCGGATCAACGCCTGCGTCAGCGCGCGTGCGACGAACAGCAGGATGCCGGTTACGATCAGACCTTTCAGCACCCCAAGTGCAGAAAGGCGGAAATCGTCGAAGGTGACCGCGATCGAGTCGAGAAACGCCGCCGCCCCGTCGAGGAAGCCGAGGTAATGCAGCGCGATGTATGTCCAGGCCAACCAGGTGATCGCGCGGCGCAGCGGCCGGTTGCGGATGAATTGCGCCGCAAATCCCACCGCCACCCAGGCGGTCGCGATCGTCGCCCAGAGGCCGATGAGAAAACTGCGCGACGGCCAGGTGACCTGCTGCATGACCGCCCAGACGAGCCAGGCCAGCAGCACGAAGATCGCGCCGCGCATCCGACTCGACACGATGACCGCAAGTCGCAGCCGCCATTTCGGCCAGCCCTCGCGGCTGCGCACCCAAGCCTCCAGCCGGTGGCGCGCCGCCAGCCCCAGCAGATGCGCGACCGCGAACAGCACCCCGAGGATCGCCAACTGATAGAGCCGCCAGGGTAGCAGCATCGAACGAACAAAGATCTCGATCTGCCCGATCAGGCCCGCGCCCGCGTCCAGAATCCCCTGATCGATCAGCTCCATTCCCGCGTCCGTTCCTGGCCCGAAGGTCACCTTAGCATGCACTCAGCGTCTCACAAGCGCAGGCCCTTCGCGGGCCGCGCTGCGCCATTTGTCCGCTGACGGAAGGTGCTAGCCGGACGTGACCCGTCGCAGAAGCCGCTGACCGGGAATGCCGGCGCCCAGGATCTGCTCGCGCGCGGCGCGCGCGAAGGCGCGCAGCAGGTCGCGGTAGAACCCCTCTGCGGTGGTGACGCTCGCGCGGGCCAGGGCGCCGGTGCGGGTCGCCGCGGCGGCGCCGGCCTCGACCTGCACCGGGTATGCCGCCAGCAGCCTGCCCGAGGCATCGAGCAGCCGCACGGTGCCCTGCAGCCGCGACTGGTCGCGCCCGAAGGCGGTGCGCAGGCTGCTGGCCATGTTCAGACGGGCCAACTCGACCGACATGACCACCCCGTCGGGACGCATGCGGTCGGCGAACTCCTGACGCAGCGCACCGGTCAGATCGGGACCCAGGCGCGTCGCGGACTCCGCGGCCAGCGCGCTTTCGAAGGCGGTGCCGGTCGTGACCACCTCGATGCGCGTGATCCCCAGGGCCGCCCGCGCCTCGCGGCTCAGCGGGTTGGTATAGGGCTGCGGCGCGCAAGCCCCCAGCGCCCCGGACCCGAGCATCAGAAGGAGCGTCCGTCGTTGCATGTGCTGCATATCACTTCTCCTCGTTTCTTCGCCGCTTCGGGTCGCCCCCACAGGGCGCCAGCAGGCGCGGGCCATCAAAGGCAGCGCAGAGCGGTCTTTGATGACCTAGCCCCCGATGTGTCCGCAGACAAATCCTGGCTCCCGCATGCAGGGACCGGCATCGCTTGCGGTTCCGGGCATCCGGCCATCCGCCGATCCGCCTTTCGCGCCGCCTGCCCAAGCCCGAGGACGGTTGTCAGACCGCCGCTTTCGGCGTATCACCTGATCCATGAAACGCTTCTTCGACATCACCGATCACGCCCGGCTGCCGCAGCGTTTCTGCCGCGAAGGCCGTTCGGTCCTGTCGCACCTCGGCTGACCCGCCGCCGCCGGCCGCGCGCCGGTTCGTCTCGCCACACTTTCCAGGACTGGACAGAGCCATGACCGCTCCGACAACGCTGTATGACAAGATATGGGATGCCCATCTGGTGGAAAACGCCGCCGACGGCACTGCCCTTCTCTATATCGACCGCCATTTGGTGCACGAGGTGACCAGCCCGCAGGCCTTCGAAGGTCTGCGCCTTGCCGGCCGCACGGTCCGCTGCCCCGAAAAGACCATCGCCGTGCCCGATCACAACGTGCCCACCACCGAAGGCCGCGAAAAGGGCATCGAGAACGAGGAATCGCGCATCCAGGTCGACGAACTCGACAAGAACGCCCGCGACTTCGGCATCCACTACTATCCGGTCAGCGACATTCGCCAGGGGATCGTCCACATCATCGGCCCCGAACAGGGCTGGACCCTGCCGGGCATGACCATCGTCTGCGGCGACAGCCACACTGCGACGCACGGCGCCTTCGGCGCGCTGGCCCACGGCATCGGCACTTCCGAGGTCGAGCATGTGCTCGCCACGCAGACGCTGATCCAGCGCAAGGCCAAGAACATGAAGGTCGAGATCTCGGGCAAGCTGCCACCCTGGGTCACGGCCAAGGACATCACGCTTTCGGTCATCGGCGCCACCGGCACCGCCGGCGGCACCGGCCACGTGATCGAATACTGCGGCGAGGCGATCCGCGAGCTTTCGATGGAGGGCCGCATGACCGTCTGCAACATGGCGATCGAGGGCGGCGCCCGCGCCGGCCTGATCGCGCCCGACGAAAAGACCTTCGCCTACGTCAAGGGCCGCCCGCACGCCCCCAAGGGCGCGGCATGGGAGGCCGCGATGGCGTGGTGGAAGACGCTGAAATCTGACGACGGCGCGCACTGGGACAAGGTCGTCACCATCCGCGCCGAGGATATCGCGCCGGTCGTCACCTGGGGCACCTCGCCGGAGGATGTGCTGCCCATCACCGCCGATGTCCCGGACCCCGCCAGCTTTCCCGGCGGCAAGGCGGGCGCGGCGAAGCGCTCGCTCGACTACATGGGATTGAAGCCCGGCATGAAACTGACCGACATCGCCATCGACGCGGTCTTCATCGGGTCCTGCACCAATGGCCGGATCGAGGATTTGCGCGCCGCCGCGGGGGTGCTGCGCGGCCGCCGGCTCGCACCGGGCGTGCGCGGCATGGTCGTCCCCGGCTCGGGCCTCGTACGCGCCCAGGCCGAGGAGGAGGGGCTGGCTCAGGTCTTCCTCGACGCAGGCTTCGAATGGCGGCTCGCCGGCTGCTCGATGTGCCTCGGCATGAACCCCGACCAGCTCGCACCGGGCGAGCGCTGCGCCGCCACCTCGAACCGCAACTTCGAGGGACGGATGGGCCGCGGTGGGCGCACCCATCTGATGTCGCCGGTGATGGCCGCCGCAGCCGGCGTGACCGGCCGGCTGACCGACATCCGCGAGCTGATGACGGCCCCCGCGGACGCCTGATTGCAATGGCGCCGGGGCAGGAACCCTGCCGCCCCGGCGCCCCACTTCCATCTGGTCAGGTGATTCGCCATACCATCGGAAACGGCGCGCGTAGCCCTCAGGAAGACGGCGATTTGCAACTTCTGCCCGGCAGGCGTGATCCCGCCGCCCAGCCCCTCTACCGACGGTTGAAGAAGCGGCCCGCAAGGCCAATTTATCCCGGCGATCGGCAAGAATATGTTGGCCTGAAGGCCCGATTTCCGTTAACTTTTCCTTAATCGGTGGCGTCGGCTGTTTCGGCGGCATACCGAGGAACAGTATTGGGAGTATTGAACGTGAAACATACAAGATTGCTTGCCGCTACGGCGGTCGCTGCGCTGGTCAGCACGAGCGCGATGGCAACCCCCGTATCCCTCGACACAATATTGGGAGATTGGGTGAACGTTACCGGCGATGGCGGCGGAACCGTGATCAACAACGGTGACCCGCTCAGCACGATCCGCTGGCCCGATCATGACGGAAACCAGTCCGGGTATGATTTCGAAGCGGTTCCCACCCCGCTGGCGGGTATCATTCCTCCCGATCGGCCGTGGACCAGTGGCCCCTTCCTGATCGGCACTTTCACCCACCTCAACCAGCCGATTCCGACCGGGTCTGCGATCGCCAGCGTCGACCTTCAACTGACGCTGGCCGGCACGGTCGACGGCATGCCGTTCTCGCTGTCGCCCTCTTGGCGCTTCGACCACAACGAGACCCCGAACACGTCACCATGCGAGCAACCCGCTGGATCGGATCCCGTGTCGACGATCTGTGACGACTTCGTCGACGTCTCGCTCGCTGCCGGGTCCGGGTCGACGACTTTGACCGTTGGGTTGGACAGGTACACGTTCTCGCTGCTGGGCTTCAGCACCGATGGCGGGACGACGATCAAGAACTTCTTCCAGTCGCCCGAAGGCGGTAATAACCCGGCGGGGCTGTATGCCCAGTTGTCGGTTGTTCCGATCCCGCTGCCTGCCGCTGCCTGGCTCCTGCTGGGTGGTCTGGGCGCGCTCGGTCTGACGGCGCATCGCCGCCGCAAGTCGGCCTGATCCGGCTCTGACGTACCGAATGTCGAAGGCCCCGCGAAAGCGGGGCCTTTGCATTTCGCCGCTGCCTTGCACTACGTCAGGCTCTTGCGTCCCGCCCCCTGCCGGGTTGCGGTGTCTGCCATCAGGTGCCATACATCTGCCATACGCTTGCCATACGCTTGCCATACGCTTTCTGGCACCGGTTTGGCGCGCCCACTCAGACGACGCAGGGTACCGGAATGGACAAGTTCACACAGCTGACCGGGATCGCGGCACCGATGCCGCTGGTCAATATCGACACCGACATGATCATCCCAAAACAGTATCTGAAGACGATCAAGCGCACCGGTCTCGGCATCCATCTCTTCGACGAGATGCGCTACACTCTGGACGGCGCGGAAACCCCTGACTTCATTCTGAATCAGCCCGCCTATCGCGAGGCGGAGATCCTGATCGCCGGCGACAATTTCGGCTGTGGATCCAGCCGGGAACACGCGCCCTGGGCACTGCTGGATTTCGGTATCCGCTGCGTGATCAGCACCTCCTTCGCCGATATCTTCTACAACAACTGTTTCAAGAACGGCATCCTGCCCGTCGTCCTGCCACAAGAAGCGGTCGACATCCTGATGGACGACGCCAGCAAGGGCGCCAACGCCCGCATCAGCGTCGACCTCGAGACACAGACCGTCACCTCGTCCGATGGTCAGGTTTTCGAATTCGAAGTCGACCCCTTCAAGAAACATTGCTTGATGAACGGGCTCGACGATATCGGCCTCACGCTGGAAAAAGTGTCGGCAATTGATGCTTTCGAGGCGACCGCCCAAACCCGATTCCCCTGGGCATGACCCCGGAAACCGCGGAAAAAGACGGGGTCCTGACCGGTAAACCCCGGAATTTTCGCCAATTTTGATCCAAAGACCGCAAGAATTTCGCTCGCGCCACCGCCCCCGAATCGCCTAGCTCTTGGGCGACGGAACACCGGTGGAACATGAGCTTCGAATTCCGCGCCGCCCATCGCCCCTTCTCGCCCATAACCGCAAAGCCGGTCGTGGGCTCCGTTCTCGTGAAGCCAGGAACGGCCGAACAGAACCCCGAACCGCATGTGTTCCGCGGTCCAGGCTTGCCCGGGGCGCTCGCCCGCGGGATGGCGATCGCGGGACTGGTCTTGCTTCCGGCGTTGGTGATCCCTGGGATTCCCCCCGAAACCGCGCATCTCGTCGTCCTCTTGGCGCTCTTCGCGGCCGCACTGACCGCCTACGAATACGCCTCGCCCTATCCGGGCCTGCTCGAGTTTCGCTTCGGCGCGCCCTACAACCGTACGCGCTTCCTGCTGATCGGGATTGCAGCCGCACTCCTGGCGCTGCTTCAACGGCATGAGACCGATCCCGGCGCGCTGAGTGGCGTCGTTGCCACGCTCGCAGCGATTTGCGGTGACCTGCTCGCAGGCGCCCCAAGCCCGGTCGCCCTGCTGGCCCAAGCGCTTCCAGACAGTGTCTCCGATGCGCAGCGTGATCTGGTCCGCGATGGTGCGGCACTGATCCTGATGTTCAGCATTTGCGTGATCGCGCTCTTCGGTAGCGCGATGCACCTGGGTTGCTGGCCGCATGGTGGGCGGCCCTTCAACGTCTGGATCAACCTGCCCACCTTCGAACCCACCGCCGGCCGCGATGTGGTCGCACGCCTGCGCCGGCAATCATCGTTCAGCCTGATTCTGGGCTGTGCCCTGCCCTTCCTCACCCCGGGCTTGATCTTGGCCTCGACCATCCTCATGCAACCGGTTAGCCTGACCTCGCCGCTGGGCTTTGTCTGGGGGATCGTGTTGTGGGCTTACGTTTCCAGCGCCTTGATCATGCGCGGCATGGCGATGGCGCGTATCGCGCAGATGATCGAGGAACGCCGCACGCGCATCGGCATCGCATTGTCCGACACCGACGCCTGATCCGCATCGCGGCAAGCGTCGTTGCGCTCCTGCTGGCTTCCCCCGGCCTGTCGCATGCGGAGTCATTGCGACTTGCGGTTCTGAACTCCGGACTGGGGCGGGATGGACCCGGGCTCCTCCTGCGTGACATCCGGCGCGACGCCCCCGATGTTCTTGCCGTCCGCGACCTGATCGCAGCGGCAAGACCCGACGTCCTGTTGCTGCTGCGCATCGACTACGATCTGGACGGTGTCGCACTCGGCGCGTTCGCCGAGCGCCTGGCAGAGGCCGGTCATCCGATGCCCCATCGCTTTGCAATTCGCCCCAACAGCGGCCTCGCCACCGGGTTGGACCTTGATGGCGACGGACGCCTCGGCACGCCCGACGACGCGCAGGGCTACGGGCGTTTTGCGGGCGCCGGCGGAATGGCGATCCTGTCCCGGCTTCCGTTCGACGACGCGGGGGTGCGCGATCACTCCGGGTTTCTCTGGCGCGACCTACCTGGCGCCCTCTTGCCCGAGCATCAGGGAAGGAACTTTCCATCGGAAGAGGTCTTCGCCATTCAGCGCCTTTCATCGACCGGACACTGGCAAGTGCCCATCGTCACTCCCGCCGGTACACGCCTCTCATTGCTGGCCTGGCACGCCGGCCCACCCGTTTTCGGCGGCCCGCACGCGCGCAACCGCCGACGAAACCATGACGAGACCGCCTTCTGGCACCACCTTCTGGACGACGCGCTGCCGATGCCACCCCCGGACCGCCCCTTCGTGGTCATCGGCAATGCGAACCTCGACCCCTCAGTGGGCGACGGGATCCACGCCGCCATCCGCAACCTGCTCGCGCATCCGGCGCTGCAGGACCCCGCCCCCACCGGAACGCGCCCCGGCGCCGACGGGGCGGATCGGACGACCGCCTACTGGCCGCGGGGACCCGGGGCGATGCGGGTCAGCTACATCCTACCGTCGCGCGATCTGCAGGTGCTCGATTCCGGGACCATCTGGCCTGACGAAGGGCGGCATGCTCTGGTCTGGGTCGACATCGCCCTGCCCTAACCGGGATCAGCCACGCCGAAACCGTTGCCGCCACCAGAGCCCCGCAAGAACCGCAGCGCCGATCACTGCCAGAACGGCGATTTCGGCGTGGCGTTCCATGTTGGCAACCGCGATGCCGACAAATCCCCAGCCGGCCGCGAAAGCGTAGCCGCCCCCCGGCGCCAGCCACAGGTAGATGGCAACGGCAAAGGCCGCGGCCAGCGGCAGGCAAACCAGCGCCGCCAGCCATCCCGACGCGAACAATCCATAGCCCGCCAGCACCAACCCGAGTGAGACGAAACTCGCCGCGGTCAGCCAGCCGGCAAAGAGCCCTATTGGCGCCCGCGCGAACCAGAAGTCCCGCACGGGCGCGCGCGCCAGCGCTAGGATCGAAAGGACCAGCATCGCCCAGATCATCACCGTCGCCAGGATCGGGCTCTGCACAGCCACCCAGAGCCAGCCCGCCCCCAGCACCAGCGCGCCGATCAGGGGCAGGCGATGCGCGTCCCAATCGGGCGCGTCGGCCCGTTGCAGCAGGCCGAAACCGGCACCGATGATCAGCCACAGGTAGATCAGCCCCCAGATGGCAAAGGCGTAGCCCGCGGGCTGTATCGGCGGGCGCGGCTCGCCATAGGGCATCTGATCGGTCCGATAGCCCTGAAAGTCCGGCGCCAGGTACGAAAACAGTATGAACGCGACTGCCGCGGCCAGCACTAGGATCGCGCGCATGCGGGCGCCGTCTGTGTCGGACATCAATCTTCCTCGTTGTCAGGAACCAGACGCAGCAATGGTGCCGAATCGTCGTCCGCAATCAGGTAGATATAGCCGTCTTCAGGGCCGACCGCGACATCGCGGATGCGCCATCCCTGCCCGTCCAGCACACGGATCGGCGCGCTCACCTCGTGCCCGTCGACGGCAAAGACCCCAAGATATCGATGGAAGAGGTTGCCGACCAGCAGATGCCCGCGCCATTCGGGAAACGCCTCGCCCTCGTACCAGGCCATGCCGGAAGGGGGGAAGTGATCGCTCCGCCCCGGGGCCCAGTGAAAGACCGGCGCGATGAAGCCATCGCCGGGTTCGTGCGGCTGCGCAAAGGGCTCGCCCGTACGGTAGTCGACACCGAAGGCGGCCAGCGGCCAACCGAAGTTGCCGCCGCGTTCGACCACGTTGATTTCGTCGCCACCGGCCTCGCCATGTTCGGCCACCCAGATCTCGCCCGTCTCGGGGTTGCGCGCCATGGCCTGGATGTTCCGGTGACCATAGGACCAGATGGCCTCGGCCACGCCTTCCTGTCCGACCAGAGGATTGTCCGCGGGGATCTCGCCTTCCAGCGTCAGCCGGATGACCGAGCCGTTCTCGCTGGAGAGATCCTGCGCGATATGCTCGGGTCCGAAATCCTTCTGATTGCGGTCGCCCAGTCCGACAAAGACATGCCCATCGGCAAAGACGATGCGGGATCCGTAATGCGCCTGGCTGTCCATGGCGGGGCTGACGACATGAAGCACCTCCAAATCGCTCAAGGCACCGCCGGCGCGGTCCAGCCGCGCGCGTCCCAGATGCGTGGTGGTCCGCCCGCCTTCGGTCGCGCCGCTCCAAGTCATGTAGAGCAACTGGGTCTCGGCGAAATCCGGCGCCGGGACGATGTCCAGCAACCCGCCCTGGCCGCGCGTATCGACCTCGGGCGCGCCCGCGATCTCGACGATCTCGCCGCTCTCGGCCTCGTAGATCATCACCTTCCCGCGCCGGCCGGTCATAATCAGGTCACTGCTGCCGGGCAGGATATTCAGCGCCCACGGATTCTCCAGCCCTTCGGCCAGCACCTCCACCGCATATCCGTTCTCGGCCTCGGCCGCGGCCGAAAAACCCAACGCCAGCGCGCCAATTGCCAGACTCGATACAATGCGCATTCCAATCCTCCTCGATGACTGTCTCCAGGATCAATTTGGGGCGGAAGGCTTCCGAATTCAAATCGCGTCGGCGTAACAACGAAAGCGGCCTTCCGGGTTTGCCGGAAGGCCGCTTCTCAATGTCGAACTGGAACACGCCTCTCAATGGGTCCAGTTAGCTTGCGGGAACGTGAACGAACAACTGTCAGATTTCACAGGTGCAAAGCCAAAGTTCATACACCCAGAAGCTGTAACTGCACCGCCTTGACGATGGCTTCGGTGCGATTGCGCGCCTCCAACTTGCGCCGCGCGTTCTCGAAATGAAAGCGCACCGTCCGGACCGAGATCGCGGCCGCCTGCGCGATCTCGTCATCGCTCTGACCCCGGCGCGCCGCGGTCAGGACCTCGCGCTCGCGCAGCGACAGCCGCGGCAGCGCGACGTCGCCTTCGGTGGCGTGCAGCGCGCGCATCCTGTCGTGCGCGTGCCAGACCAGGAACTGCAGCACGACGCGCGCGCGCGGATCCGGGTCTGGACCCGGCCCGCAGACACATCCGATGCCGCGATAGCCCTGCGCGCCGTAGATCGGTATCGCCAGGCCGTTGGACCGCCCGATCCGCGCAGCCGCGTCCAGCAGGGTCACCTCCTCGGCGGACGGAACGAAACCCGCATACCCCGCGCGTATCTCGGACAGCGACATCGGAACCGAATTGAGTTGCACCGCCCGCTGGACCGGATCGTGCGGCCCCATTTGCCCGGCGATGTACATCTCGGTCCATTCCGTCGGCCAGTTGCTGACGGTAAAGGCGCCGGGATAGGGGTCGTCGGGGGGCGGGCACGCCCCGATCGCGTAGGTGTTCATCTCGAACGGACGCATCGCCCGCAAGAGCGCATCACCGACCGCCCGGCAACTGCGAAGCCCCCCGATCTCGAGGGGAAAGCCAAACAGATCCGGTGTCAGCCTCTGATTCAATCGCTTGACCTGTGCCGCCCGCGTGCAGTGTACTCCGATCTCGGCATACCGGGAACGGGGATTTATCTGCCGGCGGGTTAGGCGCGAAAACGGGCGCCGGAACGGCAAAAACAGGGCGAGGACGGAATCAGGTCGCCCCGCGCCCGCGTTCGGCCACGGGTTGGTTTATATCCGCTTCCCGCACTGCCAGATCGCGTCGACTCCAGTAAAGCGCATCGGCAACTGCCTGGTCGCCATCGCCGGTCGCCACGGCCTTGCGCAGCGCGTGCAAGGCACGCGCCAGTTCGAACCCCGACAACCCCGCCTCGACCGAGGCGAAGACCTTGTCGTGCCGCGTCGGCTGCAACTCGCCGGTGATCGACAGTTCCTCGTGCAACTTCTCGCCCGGCCGCAACCCGATCACGGCAATCTCGATATCGCCTTCCGGGTTCGATCGATCGCGCACCGAATAGCCCGAGGTTTCGATCACCTGCCGCGCCAGATCCGCGATCCGTACCGGGCGCCCCATGTCTAGGACGAAGATCTCGCCCCCCTTTGCGATCGTTCCCGCCCACAGGACAAGCCGCGTGGCCTCTTGCGCCGTCATGAAGTAGCGGGTGATTTCGGGGTGGGTCAGGGTTACCGGACCGCCGCGCAGGATCTGTTCGCGAAACCGCGGGATCACCGAGCCCGACGAGCCCAGCACGTTGCCGAAGCGCACGGTAGCAAAGACGGTGCGCGGCGACTCGCGCGCCAGGTCGGCGACGATCAGTTCGGCCAGCCGCTTGGTCGCGCCCATCACGCCGACCGGGCGCACCGCCTTGTCCGACGATACCAGGATGAACCGCTCGACCCCGAAATCGAGCGCCTCGCGCGCCAGCGTGTTGGTACCCAGCACGTTGTTGGTGACCCCGGCCAACGGATTGGCCTCGACCATCGGGACATGCTTGTAGGCCGCCGCATGCAGCACGACCTCGATCTGGTGAAGCTCCAGCACATGGCGGACCTGCCGGCGGTCGGTGATCGTGCCCAGGACCGGAACGATCGTGCAATCCAGTTTCCCCGCCAGCGCGCGCAACTCGCTTTCGATCGAGTAGAGCGCGAATTCCGACAACTCCATCAGCACCAGCCGCGCCGGCCGGCAGTTCAGCACCTGCCGACAAAGCTCGGACCCGATGGAACCGCCGGCACCGGTGATCAGGACCGAGCGCCCGCGATAGCCTTCGCAACCGCTCCCCAGTTGGTCACCCAGATGCGTCCGCCCCAGCAGCGTCGTGGGCAGCACCGGGGCCAGTTGCGCGACGATCTCCTCCTCCCCGATCAACTGCGAGAACGAGGGCACGCTCTGCACTTCAACCTCCAGGTCGGCGATCCGGCGCGCGATCTGCGCCTGCCGCGGCGAGTTGAGCGAGGGCATGGCCAGGATCACGCGGTCGATTTCCAGATCGGCGATCAGCGCCGCCAGCTTCTGCGGCGGATGCACCCGCAGCCCGGCAACGGTCAAACCGTGCAGCACGGCGTTGTCGTCGACGAAGGCTTGCGGACGGATCGTCGCATGCGTGCGCAGCGCAAGCGCAAGCTGCATGCCAGTCGTGCCAGCGCCGTAGATTAACACTCGGGTCATCGGCTGACCGCCGCGGTAGACCCGCATCAGGACATGCAGCAGCACCAGTCGGCATGCGGCGCTCAGGAAAAGGAAGTTTAGCCCGAAGATCACGGGCCCGGTGGTCAGCAGAATCGTTCCCGGCCGACCGTTCAGCAGCGACAGCAGAACGGTCAGAACCGCGGCGAGGATTGCGCTGCGCCCCATCGCGGACATCTCGTAGGATTTCATCTGGATGCGCGGCAGTCCTAGCGCCACCGACAGCGCCGCGCAGGACGCCATCATCAGCGCGATCGCCAGCCAGTTGTCCAGAAGCCATGTCGGCGAAAGGCCGCTCCCGTACTGAAGCACCGCCGTCGAAAGCATCGACATCGGCACAAGCACGACATCGAGGGCGAGGATGATCGCCTGTTTCTGCGGCCGCGAAAGCCATTTGACGAAACCGAGCATTCGCTGCCCCATTCACCGAACGCCGCTTGCCTGGGTGCAACCACCGATCACGCGGCGCCGAAGCCCCGAACGCCCGTGGAAACCGGCTCGCGTTTCCTACCTGTGCGACGCAGCATTACGCAACCCAGCCGGGCTGGGCAAGCAAGCGTTCACGCTAAAGGCGATCTTTCGCGGATCCTCGCCAAAAGAAGCAGCGCCGTCGGGCGCTCCTGTCCATCCCGTTGGCACCACGCCGATCCCGGGTTATCCCTCGGGCATGAACGAGGAGTGGTGCAGGATGATCTCCCAGCCCTCGCCCTTTCCCTGGTGGACGAAACTGAAGCGGACATCGA
This sequence comes from Pararhodobacter sp. SW119, assembly GCF_017811755.1. Classification (GTDB taxonomy): domain Bacteria; phylum Pseudomonadota; class Alphaproteobacteria; order Rhodobacterales; family Rhodobacteraceae; genus Pararhodobacter. Next base: position 44,765 of record NZ_JADDJF010000014.1, read on the forward strand.
CCTCGGGCCGACCCTCCTGCGCGGTCATCGTGAAGCGGTAGATGCCCGCGTGCAGGATCACCCCGCCCGCGCGCTGGACCGAGCTCTCCAGCACCTGGCATTCCGGCCCGTTCTCGAGGAAAGCCCGAAAGTACTCGACGATCTCCGCGGGCGTGCGACGGATCTCCCGGGACAGCGTCGGCAGCAGGATCGCCTCGGGCGCATAGAGCGCGGCCAGCTTCTCCGCGTCCCGGCTTCTCAGCGCTTCCGCCCAAGGTTTGATAAGCGCGGCTGATGACGGCAACTTGAGAATCGCGTCGGACGTCATCGTGCCTCCCTCAGGCGCCGGGGTTGTGAAGCAGTTACCGGCTCTCGCCCCCCGTTTCCAGACTTGATTGAAAGGCGAACACGATATACCTTTTCACAACCATTGTTAATTTTGGTTGCATTTTCGGTTGCAGACCCTGAGTGTTGAAATCAACCGGCAGTAGAGAGAGGCGGTCGCTTCAGCCGACGTCTAACAGTCGACTCGAATGCGAGAGTTATAAGGTAGTTGCCGCAAGACTTTGTTAGGTGCCGCCCAGCAGGCTCCTGCGCGGGGTAGATCTATCGAGGTGTGGGTGTGAGGACATTAGTCGACTTGCGTCATCATGAGCGCGTCGTGATTGACACGACGCGGCTTGACCGGCTTTTTCAGAGCATGGGTCAGCGTGGCGCAGAAGAATTTGTCATGGACCGTGTCGAGGACATCTCGGAACGGCTGGCCGATATCGAGTGGCGCTATCGCCAGGGGTCGTTGACCGAACTTGCGCGCGAAGCGCAAATCGTCTCGCGGCTCAGCAGCGAGATCGGACTGATCTCGCTTGCGCGCGTCGTGCGCGACCTGGGCATTTCCGCCGATCGGGGCGACATGATCGCCTTTCGCGCCGTCTGGCAACGTCTGGTACGGATCGGCGATCGGTCGCTCGCCCAGGTCTGGGAAGTTCCGGGGCTTTCGCTCTGACCGGGCGCACGCGCCCGATTTTCTTTCCCCTGGCGATCCTCTAGGTTCCGCGCGACTCTTCCTCGACGCGAGCCTGACATGCCGATCGAACCTGACTTCGCTGACGGCGATTCCGCCGCCCTGCCCCTGCATGCCCTGCGCGCAGAGGACCTTGCGGACTGGCGCCAGGCGCTGCCCGACGCCGCCCGCGACTGGGTCGACGCCGCCGGGTTTTCCGCCCGGATCGGACAGGTCGTGCTGGTGCCGGACGGTTCGGGCAAACTCGTCATGGCGGCCGCGGGCCTGGGGGATGCGGCCGCGCGGCGGCGCACCCGCTTTGCCCTGGCGGCGGCGCGGGCCAAACTGCCCGCCCGCGACTTTCGTCTCGACTGCCGGCTCACCGACGACGATCTTGACGAGCAGGTGCTGGGCTGGCTGCTCGCCGGCTATCGCTTCGACCGCTATCGCAAGGACAAGCCCCCTGCGCGCGCGCAACTCGTCGCGCCCGCGGGCGTCGATACCGTGCGCCTCGCCCGCATCGCCCAGGCCGAGGCGCTGACCCGCGATCTGATCAACACACCCGCCGCCGACCTGGGGCCGGAGGAGCTGGAAACCGCGATGCGTGATCTGGCCGCGACGCATGGTGCCGACCTCACCGCAACAACCGGCTACGCCCTGCTCGGGGCCAACCTGCCCCTGATCCATGCCGTCGGCCGAGCCTCGCCCCGCGCGCCGCGCCTGCTGGACCTGCGCTGGGGCACCGACGGCCCGCGGCTGACGCTGGTCGGCAAGGGCGTCTGTTTCGACACCGGCGGGCTGAACCTGAAACCCGGCGCCTCGATGGGGCTAATGAAGAAGGACATGGGCGGCGCGGCGACGGTGCTTGGGCTCGCGCAGATGATCATGGCCACCGGCTGGAAGGTCCGGCTGCGCGTGCTGGTCCCGGCGGTCGAGAATGCGGTTGCCGGCGTGGCCTTCCGCCCCGGCGACATCCTGACCGCGCGGGACGGCCAGACGGTCGAGGTAAACAACACCGACGCCGAAGGCCGCCTCGTGCTCGCCGATGCGCTGGCGCTGGCGGACGAGGAGGCCCCGGACGCGATCATCTGCATGGCGACCCTGACCGGCGCCGCGCGGGTGGCGCTGGGGCCGGACCTGCCGCCGCTCTACACCGATGACGAACCCCTCGCCGCCGCCCTTGCTCGCGCCGCAGCCGCGGTGCGCGATCCGGTCTGGCGCATGCCCTTTCACGATCCTTACGAGCCGTTGATCGAACCCGGCATTGCCGATTTGGACAACGCCCCCTCGGGCGGCATGGCGGGTTCGATCACCGCCGCGCTCTTCCTGCGCCGGTTCGTCCGCGCCACGCCGCGTTTCGCGCATTTCGACATCTACGGCTGGCAACAAAAGGACGCCCCGGCCCGCCCCAAAGGCGGCGTGGGCCAGGGCGCTCGCGCGCTCTTCGCGGCCCTGCCCAGCGTGCTGAATCTGTCATGAGCGCCCTGTCCCCCGACCGCCGCTTCCGACGCGCCACCGACCGCGTCGCGCATGACAGCCTGCGCGGCCGGATCGACGCGCGCGCCTTCACCGCCGGCCGCGCGGCGCGCATCGCCGCGCCGCTGGTCGATCTTTGCGCCGCACCAGGCGGCGCGCGCGACCGGCAGCTTCTGCTCGGCACCGGCTTCACCGTGCTCGAGGAACGCGATGGCCACGCCTTCGGGTTCGAGGCACGCCACGGCTACTGCGGCTGGCTGAGCGCCGACGCGCTGGCCGACCCGCTGCCGCCCACGCACTGGCTCGCGGTCCCGGCCAGCCACCTCTACCCCGGCCCCGACCTGAAACTGCACGAGATCGCGCCGCTCTCGATGGGCGCGGAAGTGGCGGTCGAGGGGCAGGAGAACGGCTTTGCCCGCACCGCCGACGGCTGGATCTTCGCCCGTCACCTGCGGCCACTGGACGACCGGGCGGACGATCCGGTCGCCGTCGCCCGCGGCTTCCTCGGCACACCCTACCTCTGGGGCGGCAACAGCCATGCCGGCATCGACTGCTCGGGCCTGGTGCAGACCGCGCGCGCCGCCTGCGGCCTGCCCTGCCCGCCCGACAGCGACCTGCAGCGCGCCCTGCCCGGAACCGACATCGCCCCGGACGCCGAACGGCCGGGCGATCTGATCTTCTGGAAGGGGCATGTCGCGATGGTCAGCGCGCCAGACCGGATCGTCCACGCCAACGCCTATCATCTGGCGACGGTCGAGGAGCCGCTGGCAGCCACCATCGCGCGGATCGAGGCCGCCGGCAGCGGCCCCGTCCTGCGCCGCCTGCGCCCGGCCGACTGACCGACCGGGCGCGACCGCTCAGTCCTGCTTGCCGTGGGAATGCCCGTGCGAATGCGAATGGCCATGCCCCCCGGGCTGGCGTTCGTTGTCCACGGTCACCGGCACGGTCCGCTCGGCCCCGTCCTCGAACACGAAGGTCACCTCGATCGTGTCGCCTTGGGCGAAGGGCCGGGTCAGGCCCAGGAACATTACATGGTCGCCGCCGCGATCCAGAACGCGCACGCCTTCGGCCGGCAGCGGAATTCCCGCGTCGATCTCGACCATGCGCATGACGCCCCGATCGTCCTCCTGATGGGTGTGCAACTCGGTCCGCGCCGCAGCATTGAACCGGACCGCGACGACATGGCAATCGCGGCTGCCGGTATTGTGCAGGCTCATGAAGGCCGCGCCGGCCTGCGCCATCGCGCCCGTGGCGCGGGCATAGGCGTCGCGCACCTCGAACCCGTCGCAGGCAAGGGCGGGAGCCGCAAACAGCGCCGCCGCGGCGGCAAGCGAGAAATTTCGAAACATCGTGGTCTCCGGTCTCTGAAAAGGTCTGAAGGCAGGCGTCAGACCTTTCCGGGCGGCCCCCTCGGCGGGTATGGACGCAGCGGCAGACGCGCGGGCGCGGGCCGGGCGCGGCGGTCGAAATCCACCGCCACCAGCCGCACCGCCGGCCCCGGCAGCGCGCCGGTCTCGCCGGTCAGCCCGGCCATCGGCGGGGTGCACTCCGGACAGGGCAGCACCGGTCCGGTCGGACGCCCCTCGGCATCCAGGCTGACCGTCACCATCCCGTAGCCGGTGCACAGGACAACGGCGTCCACCGGCCGCGCCTGATGCCGCGCCAGCGCCATGGTCACGCTGGCCAGCGACAGGACCAGCACCAGGAAACTCAGCGTGAGGGCGCGCGCAATCCGCATGCGTTTTCCTAGCGCCCGGCGGTGGCGAACGAAAGCGCCATCGGCGCCTCAGCCCTGCGACCAGATCCGCGGGATCATCGCCTTGATCCGCCCCACATGCCCCTCGGGCGCGGTGAGCGCATCCTCGGTCAGCGCCCGCGCGGCGGCGGGCAGATCCTCGGCCGGGCACAGCCGGTCGACCAGCCCCCAGGCGAGCGCCTCCTCGGCGGCGATCTTCGCGCCGCCCATCAGCAGAACCCGCGCCCGCCCCGGCCCGACCAGCGCCGCCAGCCGCGCCGGGTCCGAGGGCTGCGGCAGATAGCCCAGCTTCATCACCGGGTAGAAGAACCGCGCGCCCGGCACCGCCAGCCGGATGTCGCAGGCCAGCGCCATCCCGAAGGCGCCGCCGGCCAGCGTGCCGTTCAGCGCGGCGATGGTCAGGCAGGGCAGCGCGGCGATCCGGGCCGACAGCGCCTCCCAGGCCGGGTCGGTCGCCAGCCCCGCCCGCGCCTCGTCGAGGTCCGCCCCGGCGCTGAAGACGCCCCCCGCCCCGGTCAGGATCACCGCCCGCGCCCGGCCTTCGGCCGCCTCCAGATGCTCCAGCAGCGCGCCCAGCATGGCGCGGGTCAGCGAATTGGCCTTCTCGGGCCGGTCGATGGTCAGGGTCCAGACCGCGCCGTCGACCGCCCGCCGGATCATCCGGGCAGCCCCAGCCGCTGCCGGATCGACGCCTCGCGCAGCGACACCTCGGCGCCGCGCCAGTCGTCGGCGTCCGCGCTGCACATCCACAACAGCGCCCGCGCCGGCCATTCGGGCGGCACATGCATCGACCAGTCGAGCTGGCTCACCGGATTGACGCCCGACGCCCGGATCGCCGCCTGCATCCCGGTCGCCACCGTGCCGGGCGACAGGCTGAGCACGCGCACCACGTCGCCCGCCTCCAGATGCGCCGCGCGCGTCAGCATCATCGCCCCGGCCTTCGACGCGCAGTAGCCGCTCCAACCCTCCAGCGGGTTGTAGGCCGCACCCGACCCGACGGTCAGGATCGTCCCGCCGCCGGCCGCGCGCATCACCGGCAGCGCCGCGCGCATGCCGTAGAAGACGCCGTTCAGGTTGACGTCGATCTGTCGCGCCCAGGCGGCGGGGTCGGCCTCCTCGATCCGCACGATCGGGTCGATGGTGCCGGCGTTGTTGATCAGCACATCAAGCCCGCCGTGACGCGCCACCATCGCCTTGACTGCCGCGTCGACCGCGCCGGCCTCGGACACGTCGCAGACCAGCAGTTCGGCGCCGGTTTCCTCGGCCACCGCCTCCAACTCCCGGCTCGGCCGGCCGGCGAGACCCAGCTTCGCGCCCTTGTCGGCGAATAGCCGCGCCGCCGCCGCGCCGATCCCCTTGCTGGCCCCGGTGATCAGCACCGCCTTGCCCGCCACCGCGCCTTCCCACTCCGTCTGCGTCGCCATCCCGGCCTCCCGTTATCCCTGCGCCCAGACCTAGCCCCGCGTCCCGCCAAAGACCAGACACGCCGCCGACGTCAACCGCCCGAATTCGGCGCCCGGGGGCAAGGCCGCCGACGCGCACGCTATTCCCCGACCGCAGGAACGTGCCCCGGATGTTCTCCCGCCCCTCGTCAGGCTGTGCGCGTTCCGCGCACGAACCTTCCTCGCGTTGGGCCGGGCGCCGCGCGCTACGCGCGCGGCGAAAAGAGGCTCCGCCGCCAATGGTGGGCCGCCCCTACCGCCATCCGGCATTTTTCTGTCCGAAAATATCCCGGGGGGTGAATTGGCGCAGCCAAGAGGGGGGCAGCGCCCCCCTTCCGCGCCCCGGCAATGTCCCGAAACCCGCGGGCGCAATCCCTGCCAAATCCCTGCCGCAGCGTTCGGAACTGCCATACGTTTGCCATACGCTTGCCAGCCGCTTGCCATACGCCCGCCAGCACCCTGCCGGCGGCCGGAATGCGGCCGGAACGGCACCGTCCCAACCCCCGCGCTCACCCCCCGCGACGGGTCCAGCCGTAGATGCAAAGCAGCTCCATCGCCACATGCGCCCCGGCGATCGCGGTCACCCCGGTGGTGTCATAGGGCGGCGACACCTCGACGACATCGCCCCCCTTCAGGTCGATCCCGGCCAGCCCGCGCAGGATCGCCGCCGCCTGCCAGCTGGCCAGCCCCCCCCAGACCGGCGTGCCGGTTCCTGGTGCGAAGGCCGGGTCCAATGCATCGATATCGAAGGTGATGTAGCAGGGCCCGTCCCCCACGATCTCGCGGATGCGCGCCGCCACCGCCTCGGGGCCGGCGCGGTGAACCTCGGGCGCGTCGATGACGTTGAAGCCCAGGTAATCATCACATTCCGTCCGGATACCGACCTGGACCGAATGCGCCGCATCGACATGGCCCTGCTTCACCGCCTTGTACATCATCGTGCCGTGGTCGATCCGCGTCAGGTCGTCGTCGGCCCAGAGGTCGGAATGCGCGTCGAACTGGATCACGCGCATCGCCCCGTGCCGCTCGGCATGGGCCTGCAACACTGGCAACGTCAGGTAATGATCGCCGCCCAGCATCAGCATGCCCGCGCCGCTCTGCAGGATCGTCGCCGCATGCGCGTGCAGCGCGGCCGGAAAATCCGCGACGCGCGCGTAATCGAAGGCCAGATCGCCGTAATCCACCACATCCAGTTCTGAAAGCGGGTCATATCCCCAGCCATAGGGCGGATCGAAGGGTTGCAGACAGGACGCCTCGCGGATCGCCCGCGGCCCGAAGCGCGTGCCGGGCCGATGCGTGACCGCCTGGTCGAACGGGACCCCGGTGACCGCCAGATCCACCCCGGCCAGGTCCTTGGTATAGCGCCGCCGCAAAAAACTGACCGCGCCGCCGAAGGCATTCTCATGCGCCAGCCCGCGGCGGTCCTTGCGCGTGAAGGCCAGATCGACCTGCGTTCCTGCATCTTCCAGCGCCATCCGGCGTCTCCTTCACTCTGAACGGGACGGGATATGGTCAAATCCCGGGTCGGGTGCAACCGAGCTATTCCAGCCGCGCCGGAAAACCCGGGGCACGCAGATCGGTGCCCAGCAGATCCTCCATCAGCTTGACGATCTGCGTCGACTGCGCCTGCCCGCCATAGGCCGCGCGCCCGCGGCGGAAGGTCTGCTCGGTCAGCGCCGCCAGATCCAGCGGCACCTCGAACTCGCGGGCGAATTCCATCGCGAAGCGCAGGTCCTTCAGCGCCAGGTCCATCGTGAATCCGACGTCGTAGCTGCCGTTGAGGATCAGCTGCCCCTCGGTCTCATGCACGAAACTCGTCCCCGAAGACGCCGCGATCGCCTGCCAGGCCCGCCCCAGATCCAGCCCGCCGCGGCGCGCCAGCATCAGCGCCTCGCCGCAGGACAGAAGGTGGATGAAGGCCAGCATGTTGGTGATCACCTTGATCAGCGACGCAGACCCCATCGGCCCCATCTCGATCACCTGCCCGCCCATCGCCTCAAGGGCCGGGCGGTGGCGCGCGATCAGCGCCTCATTGCCGCCGACCAGCACGGTGATCTCGCCCCGCGCGGCCAGATGAACGCCGCCGGTGACCGGCGCCTCCAGCACGCCCAGCCCCGCCGCCTGCGCACGCGCCGCCAGCGCCATCAACTCCGCCCGGCCCAGGGTCGACATCTCGATCCAGTCCATGCCGGGCCGCACCGCCGGCAGCACCGCGTCCAGCACCGCGGCAGAGGCCTCGGGCGACGGCAGGCAGGTGATCACCGCGTCGACCCCGGCGGCCAGCGCCGCGGGGCTCTCGGCCCAGCGGGCGCCCTGCGCCTCTAGCCCGGCGCGCGCCGTTTCCGCCCGGTCGTGCACCAGGGGCGCAAACCCCGCGCGCGCCAGCGACCCCGCCAGCGCCGCCCCCAGATTGCCCAGCCCGATCACCCCGTAATTCATCGCCGCCTTCCTTTGCGTCCCGCCTTCATTGCGCGCCGGCAGGCTTGCACCTATCAAATCCGAAAGGAAGCGAAATTCCCAACCGACGGAGCCGCGCATGGCACGCCTCTACGATGCTTCCGCCTTTGACGCCGCGGTCTGGACCGGCAGCCACTGGGCAGCCACGGCCCCGCCGCTTGCCCCCTTCGACCCGCTGCCCGGTGACGCGCGCGCGGACGTCGCCATCGTGGGCGCAGGCTACGCGGGCCTGAACGCCGCGCTCGAACTGGCCGAACGGCACAACGTGGCCGTGACGGTGCTGGAGGCCGCGCAGCCCGTCTGGGGCGCATCCGGGCGCAACGGCGGCTTTGCCTGCAAGGGCGGCGCCCCGCTGTCCGAGCCGGCGATGCGCCGCCACCACGGCGCGGAGGCCGCGCAGGAATGGGCGGCCTTCGAACGCGACGCGGTCGACCGGGTGCGTGACAACCTCAACCGCTACGCCATCGACGCCGATCCGGGGCCGGAGGGCGAGCTTTGCCTCGCCCATTCCGCCCGTGCCGCGCGGCGCCTGACGGCCGAGGCCGGGCCGGGCGACGAATGGCTGCCCCCCGAAGCGCTTCAGGAACGCGGGCTGCACGCCGCAGGGTCGCACGGCGGCCTCTTCCGCCCCCTCGGCTTCCCGATCCACCCGCTGAACTACGCCCGCGGCCTGGCGCGGGCGGCCCATTCGGCCGGCGCTCGCATCCACGGCGACAGCGCGGTCACCGCGCTCTCAAGGGACGGCAGCGACTGGGTTCTCCAGACCGTCCGCGGCCGACTGACCGCGCCGCGCGTCCTGATCGCGACGAACGGCTACAGCGACGAGGCGCTGACCCCCTTTCTCGGCGGCCGCATCCTGCCCGTGCTCTCGGCGATCCTCGTCACCCGCCCCCTGAGCGCGAAGGAACTGGCCGCGCAGGGCTGGACCAGCCGGATCATGGCCTATGACAGCCGCCGGCTGCTGCATTACTTCCGGCTTCTGCCCTGCGGGCGGTTCCTGTTCGGCGGTCGCGGGGGCACCTCCGCCGCGCCCGCGGCGCTGGCGGCCTTCCACACCCCGCTGCGCGCCGAGATGGAGGCGATGTTTCCCGGCTTCGCCGCCGCCGGGACCGAGCAGTACTGGTCGGGCCTCGTCTGCCTTACCGGCAGTGGCACGCCGTTCTGCGGCGAAGTCCCCGGCGCGCCGGGGCTTTTCGCCACCCTCGGCTGGCACGGCAACGGCGTCGCGGCCGCATCCGAAGGGGGCCGCCGGATTGCCGCCGCGCTGGTCGGCGGCGAAAACCGCGCGCCGGCCGTCACGCGGACCCCGCCGCGGCGGTTTCCCCTGCCCGCCCTGCGCCGTCCCGCGCTGCGCGCCGGCATGGCGCTGGCGCGCCTTCTGGACCGACTGGGCTGAGCCCGCCCTTGCCGCCTGAGGCCGGCTGCACTAAGCATTCCCCATCCGATCGAGGGGAAGACATGCGCATTCTGGTCACCAACGACGACGGCATCAACGCGCCCGGGCTGAAGGTGCTCGAGGAAATCGCCGCCGAAATCGCGGGGCCGAAGGGCGAGGTCTGGGTGGTCGCGCCCGCCTTCGAGCAGTCGGGCGTGGCGCACAAGATCAGCTACACGCATCCGATGATGATCGCCAAGCTCGACTCGCGGCGCTACGCCGCCGAAGGCTCGCCCGCCGATTGCGTGCTGGCCGGCTATTACGAGGTGCTTCAGGGGGCCAAGCCCGACCTCGTGCTGTCGGGCGTGAACCGGGGCAACAACTCGGCGGAAAATGCGCTTTATTCCGGCACCTTGGGCGGCGCAATGGAGGCAGCACTTCAAGGCTTGCCCGCCATCGCGCTCTCGCAATACATGGGCCCGAAGACCGAGGACATGTCCGATCCGTTCGAGCCTGCCATCGCCCACGGCACCGCGCTGGTGCGCGCGCTTCTCGACAAGGGGTTGTGGGACGCGGGCGACTACCGGCTGTTCTACAACGTCAACTTCCCACCGGTCCCCGCGACCGAGGTGAAGGGGATGAAGGTCGCCGCGCAAGGCTATAGAAAAGATACATTTTTCGGGGTCGAACCGCATATTTCGCCATCGGGTCGCAAGTTCCTGTGGATCAAGGGCGGCCCGCAGCACCTGCCCACCGCCGAAGGCACCGATGCCGCGGCCAATCTCGACGGCTGGATCTCGGTCACGCCGATGCGCGCGGACCTGACCGCGCATGACGCGCTCGACGCGCTGAGGGAGCGGCTGGAATGACCCCCGAACCCGACGACCCCGAACCCGACCGCGCCGAACGGATCATGCGTTTCATCTACACGCTGCGCTCGCGCGGGGTGACCGACCCGCGCGTGCTCAGGGCGATGGAGGCGATCGATCGCGGCGCCTTCGTGCGCGGCATCTTCGCCGAACGCGCCTACGAGGACATGCCGCTGCCCATCGCCTGCGGCCAGACGATCAGCCAGCCCACCGTCGTCGCATTGATGTCCGAGGCGCTGGAGGTCGGCGACCGCGACAAGGTGCTCGAGGTCGGCACCGGATCGGGCTATCAGGCCGCGATCCTCAGCAAGCTCGCGCGCCGCGTCTACACGGTCGAACGCCACCGCCGGCTCGTGAAGGAAGCGCGCGAGATCTTCGACAAGCTCGGCCTGTCGAACATCACGGCACTCGCCGTCGACGGCTCCTTCGGCCTGCCCGAACAGGCCCCCTTCGACCGCATCCTCGTCACCGCCGCCGCCGAGGACCCCCCCGGCCCGCTGCTTCAGCAACTGCGCATCGGCGGCATCATGGTGCTGCCTGTCGGCCAGTCGGACTCGGTGCAGAACCTGATCAAGGTCCGCCGCCTCGAAAGCGGTTTCGACTACGAGGAGTTGCGCCCGGTCCGCTTCGTGCCGCTGCTCGAAGGCATGGGTCAGGACTGACGGCCCCCTCTTGAGTGGTTGATTTCAGGTTAACAAAAAAACCGATTCCTTTTCTGCTCAAAGCGTTACGCGATTGCTCAAGCTTGAGCATCCACCCCTGTCACGGCCTGATCCGCCCGACATCGGTCATCAGACGCCCCCGCGCCCTCAGTTCGCCAGCGCCGGCCAGTTGGCATCGGCCTCGGCGATGAAGCCCGGAATGTCGCGCTCCCACCGGCGCTGGATGCGGGCGTCGAAGTTCAGGTAAAGCCGGCCGTCGACGATGCGCCAGGCGGTGGGGTCGATCGGCGCCGTGTATCCCTGCGCCACCGCCCAGGCACAGTACCCGCCGTATTGCGGCGCGAAGGCCTCGGGATCGTCCAGGAACGCCGCGCGGTTGGCCGCGCTGGCAAAGTGCCACCGCGCCCCGGCCCAATCGGCGGCATGCTCGGCCCGCCCGCGCACCGGCGCGCCTTCGGTGAAATAGGCGACCGGATCGTAGCCGCGCAACGCGACCCCCTCGTCGGTGAAGATGCTCTGCGCCCGCGCCAACGGCGGCACAAGCGTCACGGCCAGCGCGGTCAGGATAAGGCTGCGGCGGGTCGGCATGGAAATCTCCCTTCGTTGGTGACTGTCCCCGGTTCGCCGCACCACCAGACCGCGTTACGGCCGGTCGGCACACGACCGCGTGAGCGGTCCACCTTGAATCACCCGCGCCTCGGCTGTAGTCAGGGCGCAATCCCAGACATCGGAGCGATTCATGGCATCCTACCAGTACGTCTATCACATGGACGGCGTCGCCAAGACCTATCCCGGCGGCAAGAAGGTGTTCGAGAACATTCGCCTGAATTTCCTGCCCGGCGTCAAGATCGGCGTCGTCGGCGTCAACGGCTCGGGCAAGTCGACACTATTGCGCGTCATGGCCGGCCTCGACAAGGATTTCACCGGCGAGGCCTGGGCCGCCAAGGGCGCGCGCGTCGGCTACCTTCCGCAGGAGCCCGACCTCGACCCCGCGCTCGACGTGCGCGGCAACGTGATGCAGGGGGTCGCCGAAAAACAGGCCAAGCTCGAGCGCTACAACGAGCTGGCGATGAACTACTCGGACGAAACCGCCGAGGAAATGGCCCAGCTCCAGGACCAGATCGACGCCGAGAACCTCTGGGATCTGGACAGCCAGATCGACGTTGCGATGGAGGCCCTGCGCTGCCCGCCGGACGAGGCCGACGTGACCACGCTTTCCGGCGGCGAAAAGCGCCGCGTCGCGCTCTGCAAGCTGCTGCTCGAAGCGCCCGACATGCTGCTTCTCGACGAACCCACCAACCACCTCGACGCCGAAACCATCGCCTGGCTGCAAAAGCACCTGATCGAATACACCGGCACCATCCTGATCGTCACCCACGACCGCTATTTCCTCGACGACATCACCAGCTGGATCCTGGAACTCGACCGCGGCCGCGGCATCCCCTACGAGGGTAACTATTCCGCCTGGCTGGAACAGAAGGCCAAGCGCCTGTCGCAGGAAGCGCGCGAGGACAAGGCCAAGCAGAAGACGCTGGAGAAGGAGCTGGAATGGATTCGCGCCGGCGCCCGCGCCCGCCAGGCGAAATCCAAGGCGCGCATCCAGGCCTACGAGGAACTCGCCAGCCATACCGAGCGCGAAAAGATCGGTCGCGCCCAGATCATCATCCCCAACGGCCCGCGCCTCGGCTCCAAGGTCATCGAAGTCGAGGGGTTGCGCAAGGTCTACGGCAACAACGTCCTGATCGAGGATCTGACCTTCTCGCTGCCACCGGGCGGCATCGTCGGCGTCATCGGTCCCAACGGCGCCGGCAAGACCACGCTTTTCCGCATGCTGACCGGGCAGGAGGAACCGGACAGCGGCACCATCACCTTCGGCGACACGGTGAAGCTCGCCTATGTCGACCAGTCCCGCGACGCACTCGACGCGAAGAAGACGGTGTGGGAGGAAATCTCGGACGGCCTCGACATCCTGCCCCTCGGCGATGCCGAGATGAACTCCCGCGCCTATGTCGGCGCCTTCAACTTCAAGGGCGGCGACCAGCAGAAGAAGGTGGGCCTGCTTTCGGGCGGGGAGCGCAACCGGGTGCACCTGGCGAAGCTTCTCCGCACCGGCGGCAACGTCCTGCTGCTTGACGAGCCGACCAACGATCTCGACGTCGAAACCCTGCGCGCGCTGGAGGATGCGTTGGAGGATTTTGCGGGGTGTGCGGTGATCATTTCGCATGATCGGTTCTTTCTGGACCGGCTTTGCACGCATATTCTGGCGTTCGAGGGGGACTCGAAGGTGGAGTGGTTCGAGGGGAACTTCGAGGCTTATGAGGACGACAAGATCCGGCGGTTGGGGCCGGATTCGGTCATGCCCAAGCGTGTGAAATACAAGAAGTTTTCGCGCTGACGCCAGCCGGCCCACCTTGGCTGCGGGGAGCCGGGCGAGGGGTCGGGCGGGGCGCGGCCGGCGGGCGGAATCCGGCCCGGGCGGCGGCGTTTGCGGTGCGGCGAAGGTGGGCCGGAGGCGGGCTGGCGAGGGTTCTGGCAGGCGTATGGCAAGTGGCTGGCAAGCGTATGGCAAGCGTATGGCAGTAACGAACGGTCCGGTCAGGCGCGGTTAACCGACAGGCGGTGTCCGAGTCCCTCGCCAGGCCCGTGATTTTCCGGCAGGACGACGCCGCCAAGCCCTTCGCCCGGGCCTTCGCATGGCATCTTCCCGAACCGGAGGCGGGCGGCTAGAGTCCGGCGATGCACACCCGCCGCCTGCACGACTGGAACCCCCTGCCGGCCGAGCGCAAGCTGGCCGAGCGCGTCGGCACCGGCCTGACTGCCGTAATCGGCGACGGCACCCTGCCCCCTGAGAACCCGCCCGAGGACCGCAAAATCCGCGCCAGCTTCCTGCGCGCCCTGATCTTGAATCAGATCCCCGACTGCCCGGTCCACGAGAAGGGGGTGCGGGTGGCGGGGGCGTTCGTCCAGGGGGACGGTTATGAGCAAGACGAGACCCGCGGGCTGGATCTGGAAGGATGCGATGTACCTTACAACCTCGCGCTGGTCGCCTGCCGCTTTTCCAACCTTCTGCTGCTGCGCAGCACCAGCCTACGCAATCTCTATCTCCACGGCTCCTCGCTAGGCGCCGGATTGGGCGGCGACCAACTGAAAGTGAAGGGCAGCGTATTGCTGCGTGGACTGGTGGCCCAGGGTGCAGTGCGGCTGCTGGGTGCGAAGCTAGGCGCGGACCTCGACTGTAACGGCGCGCGGCTGACAGCGGGCGCAGACGGCCACGCCCTCGCCGCAGACCGCTTGGAAGCGACGGGCGGAGTATTCTTGCGCGAATTGGTGGCGCAAGGGGCGATTCGGCTGTTGGGAGCGACGTTGGGAGGAAACCTAGATTGCAAGGGCGCCCGGCTCACGGCGGAGAAGGAAGGCAGCGCGCTGCAAGCAGACGACCTTAAAGCGCACGGGAGCGTATTCCTGCGGGAACTCGTAGCGCAGGGGGAAGTGCGGCTAGTCGGGGCGAAGCTGGGCGGAGTTGTCGACTGCGAGGGCGCGCGGCTAACAGCAGTCGCGGACGGCAACGCTCTCCAAGCCGATGAATTGGAAGCGAAAGGCATATTTCTGCGTGGCCTAATTGCGCAGGGAGCGGTGCGGTTTTCAGGGGCGAAGCTGGGTGGGAACCTAGTTTGCGATGGCGCGCGGCTAACGGCGGGAAAGAATGGCAAAGCGCTGCAAGCAGACGATCTAGATGTGAAGGGCAGCGTATTGCTGCCCGGACTGGTGGCGCAGGGTGAGGTTTGGCTTGTCGGGGCAAATGTGGGCCAAGACCTAGCCTGCACGGGCATGCGGCTGACGGCTGACGCGGGGGGGACGGCGCTGCAATTACAAAGCGCCCGCGTTGCCGGGGGATTCCTACTTCGCGATGGAACCAAAATATCAGGCGGGGTCGATTTGACCGGTGGAGAGATCGGGCTTTTCGCTGACAACCTCGCCTCATGGCCACAGCGGAAAGGAGACCTGCTCCTAGACCGTTGTCGGTACGGCGCCTTCAGCGGGCTTGGGACGCCCGTGGATGCCGCGTCCCGCATCGCTTGGCTTTCGCTTCAGGACGGACGCCGGTGGGGAGCGGACTTCTGGCCGCAGCCATGGGAGGAATGCGCGCGGGTGTTGCGCGAGATGGGGCATGGAGCAGCGGCACGTGACATCCTGATCGAGAAGGAGAAGCGGCAACGGGCTTCGCAGCGGGCGCGTGTATTGCGGGATGTCGAGAGTTACGGTTCGCCGCGCTTCGTTTGGTTCTGGATGTGGCTCTGGGACATGATCATCGCCGGAACGGTGCGTTACGGGCGGATGCCACTTCTGGCGGTGGTGTGGCTTCTGTTGCCGCTGACCCTCGGCTTCGGCGTTTTCTGGGCCGCTCAGGCGCAGGACGCGATCAAGCCGAACCTTCCGCAGATTCAGCGCGCGCCAGAGTGGATTGATTGCGCCGAAGGTGGCACGCGGGCCGCCACTCATGTCAGCCAGTCGAGTTGTTTTCTGGCACAACCGGAGGCACGCGCCTATCCCCGCTTCAACGCCCTGGTTTATTCGGCGGACACGTTGATCCCGGTCGTGTCGCTTGAAATGCAAGCGTACTGGATACCCGACGACCGCAAGCGATACGGTGCTTTCGCACGTGGATATCTTTGGGTGCACATCGCCCTCGGCTGGGCGCTTTCGCTGCTGGCGGTTGCGGGGTTCTCGGGGTTGATCAAGACGGACAACACGAAGTGACCCATCGCTTCGACACCCGGGTGTTCTACGAGGACACCGACATGGCGGGCATTGTCTATCACGCCAACTACCTGAAGTTCATCGAGCGGGCGCGCTCGGACTGGGTGGCGGGGTTGGGCATCGATCAGCGGGCGATGCTGGCGCGCGGGGAGGTCTTTGCGGTGCACCGGATCGAGGCGGCGTTCCACCTGCCGGCGCGGTTCGACGACCGGCTGGTGGTGGAGAGCCTGGCGGTGCAGGCCGGCGCGGCGCGGCTGGTGCTGGATCAGCGCGTGCTGCGCGGCGAGGCGTGCCTCTTCGACGCGCGGGTGACGCTGGTCTGCCTGGGCCCCGGGGGCCGGCCCCGGCGGTTGCCGGCGGGGCTGGCGGGGCTGGTGCCGCCGGGCTGAGGCATGGCCGGGACGGCGCGGGCCGCGGCGGGGCCGGAACGGGGGTGAGGCGCGCGGGTCACATTCGCGTGGTCATGTTGGTCTTGGCTTTGAAACGGGGTAGGATCGGCGCTAATGAGCGCGGCTTCGAGCAAGGCCGCCATGCGAGCGGGCAAAACGAACGGGCAGGACATGGATCAGCAGACCATCGCTTTGGCCAGCGACATCGACTTTTCGCTGTGGGCGCTTTTCGCGCGCGCAACCTTCACCGTTCAGGTGGTGATGATCATCCTGATCCTCGCCTCGTTCTGGTCCTGGGCGATCATCATCCAGAAGCACATCGTCTTCCGCCGGGCCAAGGGCGAATCCGAGGTCTTCGACGCGGCCTTCTGGTCGGGCGAGCCGCTGGACGAGCTTTATCAGCGCGTCGGCCCCGCGCCGGGCACGGGACCCGAGCGGGTGTTCGCCTCGGGCATGGCGGAATGGCAACGCTCCCACCGGCAGGACGGGGCGCTGATCCCGGGGGCGGCGCAGCGCATCGACCGCTCGATGGACGTGGCGATCGACCGCGAATCGCGCGAGCTGAACCGGGGGCTGACGTTCCTCGCCTCGGTCGGGTCGGCGAGCCCGTTCATCGGTCTTTTCGGCACGGTCTGGGGCATCAAGCACGCGTTCGAGGAGATCGCGCTGCAGCAGTCCACGAACCTGGCGGTGGTGGCGCCGGGCATCGCCGAGGCGCTGCTGGCGACCGGGCTGGGGCTGCTGGCGGCGATTCCGGCGACGATCTTCTACAACAAGCTGTCGGATGACAGCGACGAGATATCGTCGGGCTACGAGCAGTTCGCCGACGAGTTCGGCACGCTGCTGTCGCGCAACCTGGACGGCTGAGATGAGTGCGCAGCTGATCAAGCGGCAGGGGGGCACGGGGACGCGGCGCCGGCGCGCGCGGGCCGGTGCGCGGATGTCCGAGATCAACGTGACGCCCTTTGTCGACGTGATGCTGGTGCTGCTGATCATCTTCATGGTGGCCGCGCCGATGCTGGCCACCGGCGTGCCGATCGAGCTGCCGCGCAGCGCCGCGGGCGCGCTGCCGGGCGAGCAGGAGGAACCGCTGACGATCACGCTGGCCGGCGATGGCAGCATCCAGATCCAGTCCACCGAGGTGGCCGCCGAGGACCTGGTCCCGCAGCTGCGCGCGATCGCCGCCGAGCGGGCGGGCGACCGGGTGTTCCTGCGCGCCGACGGGGCGATCCCCTATGCGCGGGTGGTGCAGGTGATGGGCGCGCTGAATGCCGGCGGCTTTCGCAACATCGGTCTGGTGACCGAAACCGGCGGTCCCGATTTCGGCGCCGGCCGGCTGGATTGAGGGCGGCGCGATGGCGCTCCTCGAGCAGATGCACACGGGCCACAAGGCGTCGGCCGTGATGCACGGCGGGTTGATCCTGTGGGTGGCGGTGTTCGGGCTGATCAGCGCGCCCAGCCGCGACCGCAGCCCGCCGGTCGCCGACGTGGCGCTGCTGTCGGCCGAGGAATTCGCCGCGCTGAGCGCGCCGCGGGCGCCGGCCCCCGACGCCGCCACGCCCGCGCCGGAACCCGCGCCCGCGCCGCCCCCGGCAGCGGAAGCGCCGATCGCCGCACCGCCCCCCGCCGCCCCGCCGCCGTCGCCCCCCGCCGAGACCGGCGAGGAGACACCGCCGCAGGCCGCCGTGCGCGCGCCCGAGCCGACGCCGGACGCAAGCCTGCGCCCGGTCCAGCGCCCGGCCGAGCGCGTGGCGCCCGAGGCCGCGCCCGCACCGGACCCCGAGACCCAGGTCGGACCGCGCGACCAGGCCGCGCTGGTCCCCGACCCCGAGGCCGCACCCAGCGAGGCCCCGCCCGCGCAGGACGCGACCGCGCCCGAGGCGGCGGCGACCGAGACCGTGACCGAGGCGACCGAGATCGACGAGGAGGCCGCGCCGCAGCGCACCGCCACCGCGCCCGAGGTCAGCCTGCGCCCGCTGCGCCGCCCGGCCCGACCGACGCCCGCCCCGCCCCCGCCGCAGGAGACCGAGATCGCGCGCGCCACGCCGCCGGCCGAGACGCCCACGCCGGACCCGGCCCCACCCCAGCCGCAACCCGAGCCCACACCGCAACCCGAACCCGAGCCGCAGCCCGAGAGCACCGGCCCCAGCGGCGATGCGGTGATGGACGCGCTGAGTCAGGCGCTGGCGGGTGGCGGCAGCACCTCGGGGATGACGGCCGGCGATATCGAAGGCCTGCGCCTTGATATCGAACGTTGCTGGAACGTTGGGCTGCTGTCGCTGGACGCCCAGCAGTCGATTGTGACCATCGGGTTCGAAATGACGCCGGATGCGCGCCCAATCGAGAACTCGATCCAACTGGTCGATGCCGAGGGCGGCAGCGTCGCGGGACAGCGTCAGGCCTTCGACACTGGACGGCGCGCCATCATCGAATGCGGCGTCAACGGCTATGGATTGCCCAGTGCCCTCTACGATCAATGGCGCGAGATCGAGATCACCTTCAACCCAGCGAGGATGAGTAACCGATGATGGACCTGACCCGCCCCCCCCTTGCCGCCGGGCTTCTGGCACTCGTCGCGCTTGCGCTTTCTCCGGCGATGGCCCCGGCGCAGTCCGGCCCGCTGCGCATCGAGGTGACCGAGGGCGTGATCGCCCCCGTGCCCTATGCGATCCCCGATTTCGTGGCCGAGAACGCCCCGGCGGATCAATACGCCGCCGGGATCGCGCGGGTCGTGGCCAGCAACCTGTCCGGCACGGGCCTTCTGCGCGAGATCGGACGCGAGGCGCATGTCGGGCGGATCACCAGCTTCGACAGCCCGGTGCAGTTTTCCGACTGGCGGGCGATCAACGCGCAGGCGCTGATCACCGGTGCAGCGCGGCTGGACGGGGAGCAGTTGCGCGTGAAGTTCCGCCTCTTCGACGTTGTGTCCGGCCAGCAAATGGGCGACGGGCTGCAGCTGGACGGCACTACCGGCAACTGGCGCCGCATGGCGCATCGGGTGTCGGACGCGATCTATACCCGGCTGACCGGCGAGGGCGGATATTTCGACAGCCGCGTGGTCTTCGTCGCAGAATCCGGCCCGCGCGAGAACCGGCGCAAGCAACTGGCGATCATGGACCAGGACGGCGAGAACGTGCAGTACCTGACCGACGGCGCCGCGCTGGTGCTGGCGCCGCGCTTTTCGCCGCGCGGTGAACGGCTGCTCTATACGTCCTACGAGAGCGGCCAGCCGCGCGTGATCCTGATGGATCTGGCCAGCCGCAGCCGGCAGATGCTGGCCGACCAGCCCGGCACGATGACCTTTGCGCCGCGCTTTTCGCCCGACGGGCAATCGGTGATCTTTTCGCTTTCAGTCGGGGGGACGACGGACCTCTATGCGCTCAACCTGAACTCGGGGCAGCGGGTCCAGCTGACGAATACCAGCGCGATCGACACCGCGCCCAGCTTCGCACCGGATGGTGGCCGCATCGTCTTCGAAAGCGACCGCTCGGGCACCTCGCAGCTTTACGTCATGCCGGTCGGTGGCGGCGAGGCGCAGCGGATCAGCTACGGCGAGGGCCGCTACTCGACCCCCGTCTGGTCGCCCCGCGGCGATCTGATCGCCTTCACCAAGAGCCACGACGGCCGGTTCCATATCGGTGTCATGCGCACGGACGGATCGAACGAGCGGCTGCTGACCGCGTCCTACCTGGACGAGGGGCCGACCTGGGCGCCGAACGGGCGGGTGATCATGTTCATGCGCGAGGCAGCCGGCGGCGATCCGCAGATCTTCTCGGTCGATATCTCGGGGCGGAACCTGCGCCGGATCCCGACACCGGGCCCGGCCTCGGACCCGGCATGGTCACCGCTTCTGCCCTGATGCGAATCAGGCGATTCCCCCAAGTTCCGTCATCTGCTATATCTGCCCCCGAGGCAGGCACACAAAAGGACAGTTCAATGAACCTGACGACCAAGGCCCTGATCGTGACCGCAGCGCTGGCGCTGGCGGCGTGTCAGAACCCGCGCGCGGGCATGCAGGCCGGCATGGACGCCGATGGCGGCCGCCCCATGGGCATCGCGATCACCGAGCTCGGCGATCCCAACGATCCCGGCTCGGTCGCGCATTTCAACCAGCGCGTCGGCGACCGCGTCTTCTTCGAGACCGACCAGAGCACGCTGACCGCAACCGCGCAGGACACGTTGCGCCGGCAGGCCGCCTGGCTGAACCAGAACCCGCAATACGCGATCATGGTCGAGGGTCACGCCGACGAGCGCGGCACCCGCGAATACAACGTCGCCCTCGGCGCCCGGCGCGCCAACGCCGTCGAGAACTTCCTGGTCCAGCAGGGCGTGATGGCGAGCCGTCTGCGCACCACGAGCTTCGGCAAGGAACGCCCGGTCGAGGCCTGCCCGGAAGCGCGCTGCTGGAACCAGAACCGCCGCGCGGTGACCGTGCTCGCCCGCTGATGACCGCACCGCCCGGCGCCGCCGAGGCCGCGCTCGACCGGATGTTCGCCGGGATGGGGCGCGGTGCGGGGCTGGGCCTGGCGGTTTCGGGCGGTGGCGATTCCATGGCGCTGCTGGCGCTGGCGGCCGAAAGGGCGCCGGCGGACGTGTCGCTGAGAGCGGTCAGCGTCGATCATGGCTTGCGCCCCGAGGCGCGGGACGAGTTGCGGCTGGTCGCGGACCTTGCCGCGCGGCTAGGACTGCCGCATGCGGTGGTGCACTGGTCGGAAGCAGCGCGCGGCAACCTGCAGGCGGCGGCGCGGGAGGCACGCTACCGCCTGATCGCGAACTGGGCGCGCGACTGCGGCGTGGGTTCGGTGGCCCTGGCCCACACGATGGACGACCAGGCCGAGACTATCCTTCTGAGGCTTGCGCGCGGATCCGGAGTCGACGGGCTGGCGGGCATGGTGGCGTCGCGCGAGGCGATGGGCCTCCGCTGGCTGCGCCCGTTCCTGGGGGTCGCGCGCACCGACCTGCGCGCCGCGCTGTCAGCGCGCGGGATCGACTGGGCCGAGGACCCGTCGAACAGCGATCCGCGCTTTCATCGCGTGCGCGCCCGGCAAGCGCTGGCGGCGCTGGCGCCGCTGGGGATCGATGCCGCGGGACTGGCGGCGACCGCGGGGCGGATGCAACGTGCGCGCGACGCGCTGGAGGCGCAGACCTGGCAGGCGCTGGCCGAGCACGCCCGCGACGATCTCGGCACGGTGATCGTGGATCGCACGGCCCTCGCACTCGGCCCCGAAATCCGCGACCGGTTGTTCGCGCATCTGCTGATGGAACTGACCGGCGCGCCGCATCGCCCGCGACTGGCCGCCCTGCAGCGCTGGATCGACAGCGCCACCGCCCGGGGCGGCACGCTGGCGGGTCTGCGCCTGCACCCCGAGGCGGCGGGCCTGCGCCTTTACCGCGAGGCGCGCGCGGTCGCCGGGCTGCGCACGCGGGTGGGAAAGACTTGGGACGGCCGCTGGCGCGCGGTGCCGCCGGCGCCTGCCGGAGCGGCCGAAATCGGCGCGCTGGGGCCGGAAGGCTTGCAGCATCTGAGCCGTCAGGCGGCGGCGGGGCTGCACCCGCATTGGCGCGAAACCGGACTGTCCCGCGCCGCACTCGCGGCCCAGCCGGCGATCTGGCAGGGGGGGCGTCTTCTGGCCGCGCCGACGGCGCTGTGGCCGGCGGGCTGGGCGTTCGATGTGCGACCCGCCGCCGCGCCCGGGCCGCGGGGGCCGAATCGCATTGAATAACCCCCCCGGATGACTATCTTGACGCCTTGAATGGTCAATCGGCCGCAAGCGCGGGAGAGCCTGGGTGGGCAACGCACGAAATTTCGCCTTCTGGATCGTCCTTTTCTTCATGATGATCGTCCTGTTCAGCCTGTTCAACAACGGGCAGAACCAGCAGACGGGACGGACCATTGCCTATTCCGAGTTCCTTCAGCGCGTCGATGCCGGTGACGTGAACCGCGTCGTCATCGACGGCGAGAACCTGCGCGTGACCGACCGGCAGGGCCAGGTCTTCACGACCGTGCGCCCGGACGGCGAGAACCCGACCGAGCGGCTTCTGGCCTCGAACGTCGCGGTCGAGGCGCGGCCGCAGCAGCGCTCGGGCCTTCTGTCGGCGCTGACCGTCTGGCTGCCGTTCCTGCTGCTCATCGGCATCTGGATCTTCTTCATGAACCGGATGCAGGGCGGGGGACGCGGCGGCGCGATGGGTTTCGGCAAATCCAAGGCGAAGCTCCTGACCGAAAAGCATGGCCGCGTGACCTTCGACGATGTCGCCGGGATCGACGAGGCCAAGGACGAGCTGGAAGAGATCGTCGAGTTCCTGCGCACCCCGCAGAAATTCAGCCGGCTAGGCGGCAAGATCCCCAAGGGTGCGCTGCTGGTCGGCCCGCCGGGCACCGGTAAGACGCTGCTTGCGCGCGCCATCGCCGGCGAGGCGGGCGTGCCCTTCTTCACCATCTCGGGTTCGGATTTCGTCGAGATGTTCGTGGGTGTCGGTGCGTCCCGCGTCCGCGACATGTTCGATCAGGCGAAAAAGAACGCTCCCTGCATCGTCTTCATCGACGAAATCGATGCGGTGGGCCGATCGCGCGGCGTCGGCTACGGCGGCGGCAACGACGAGCGTGAGCAGACGCTGAACCAGCTTCTGGTCGAGATGGACGGGTTCGAGGCGAACGAGGGCATCATCATCATCGCCGCGACCAACCGCCCCGACGTGCTGGACCCCGCGCTTCTGCGCCCCGGCCGTTTCGACCGCCAGGTCCAGGTGCCGAACCCCGACATCAAGGGCCGCGAGAAGATCCTGGGCGTGCATGCCCGCAAGGTGCCGCTGGCCGCGAATGTCGATCTGCGCATCATCGCCCGCGGCACGCCCGGTTTCTCGGGTGCGGACCTTGCCAACCTGGTCAACGAAGCCGCACTCATGGCGGCGCGCCACAATCGCCGCTTCGTCACGATGGACGATTTCGAGAACGCCAAGGACAAGGTCATGATGGGCGCCGAGCGCCGGTCTATGGTCATGTCCGAAGAAGAGAAGAAGCTGACCGCCTATCACGAGGCCGGGCACGCCGTCGTCGGACTGCATGTTCCGCAACACGACCCGATCCACAAGGCGACGATCATTCCACGCGGCCGGGCTCTTGGACTGGTGCTTAGCCTGCCGGAGCGAGATCAGCTGTCGGTGACCTACACCAAGTACAAGTCCAAGATCGCCATGGCGATGGGCGGGCGCGTCGCCGAGGAACTGGTCTTCGGCCATGAAAACGTGACCTCGGGCGCGGCGTC
Organism: Pararhodobacter sp. SW119; assembly: GCF_017811755.1. Lineage (GTDB taxonomy): Bacteria > Pseudomonadota > Alphaproteobacteria > Rhodobacterales > Rhodobacteraceae > Pararhodobacter. Next base: position 68,193 of record NZ_JADDJF010000014.1, read on the forward strand.
GGACATCCAGCAGGTCAGCCGGATCGCGCGGGCGATGGTGACGCAGTTCGGGTTTTCCGAACAGCTAGGCCATATCGACTACGCCAACGAGCAGCAGAGCTACTTGGGCGCCTATCAAGGTCCGTCCAGCATCTCGCCCGACTCGCAGAAAAAGATCGACGAGGAAGTGAAGCGGATCGTCGACGAGGGCTACGCGACCGCGACGAAGGTCCTGACCGAGCACCGCGACGAACTGGAGCGGCTGGCCCAGGGGCTTCTGGAATACGAGACCCTGACCGGTCCCGAGATCGGTCGCGTGATCCGTGGCGAGCCGCTTGGACGCGACGAGGATGACCACGACGCGAATACCGGGATACCCTCGGTCGCGTCGATCCCGAAGACCAGTCGGCCGCCCAAGACGCGCGGTGATGAAGGCGGGATGGAGCCTGAACCCAGCGGATGAGTGACCGCGCTGAACACGACTGGAACCCCGGGACCTATGAAAGGTTCCGGGGTTTTCGTTTGCGTCCCGCGATGGATCTGTTGGCGCAAGTGCGCGACCTTCCCACCGGTGACATCGTGGACCTCGGCTGCGGGACGGGCGCGGCGGGGCCCGTGCTGAAGGAGCGATTTCCCGGCGTCCACCGGATCGGGCTCGACTCCAGCCCGGCAATGCTGGATCGCGCTGCGGCGACCGGCGCCTATGCCGAAATGATCCACACCGATATCGTGGACTGGAAGCCCGCGACGCCCCCCGCGTTGATATTCTCGAACGCGGTGCTGCACTGGTTGGACGATCATCGGCAGCTACTGCCGGGCTTGGCGGAAATGCTGACGACAGGCGGTGTTCTGGCGGTGCAGATGCCGCGGAATTTCGATGCCCCGTCGCACAGTTTGCTGCGCGAATGCGCCGCGCAATTGTTCCCGGATCGCTTCAAGGTCGATCCCTGCACGCCGCCCGTCCGCCCGGCACGCGACTACGTCACCCTGCTGGCGCCCTTCGGTCAGGTCGACGGCTGGGAGACCGAGTATGCGCATCGCCTGGAGCCGGTGGCACAGGGCCACCCTGTGCGCGTCTTCACCGAATCCACGGCGATGCGCCCCGTGCTCGCCCGCCTCTCGCCTGCGGAAGCCGTGACGCTGATGCGCGACTATGACGCGGCGCTCGCCAAGGCGTATCCGGCCGCGGCCGATGGGTCGGTCCTGTTTCCGTTCCGGCGCGTGTTTTTCGTTCTGCGAACGGTTTGAGCCCTCAAGACGCCAATGCGGCGCGGGCCGGTTGGCGAGTTTCGGCGCTGATCGGTCGCAAACGGATTTCACTGCGGCGGCCGGGCACCCTATGCAGGGCGGGACATCGACCCATCTTCACGAGGGAGCCGCCGGATGGCCTTCAAGACCGACATCGAGATTGCCCGCGAGGCGAAGAAACAGCCGATCCAGGTGATTGGCGATCGCTTGGGCATTCCGGCGGAGCACCTGCTTCCCTACGGCCATGACAAGGCCAAGATCAGCCAGGACTTCATTGACAGCCTGGAAGGGCGCCCGGACGGCAAGCTGATCCTGGTCACCGCGATCAACCCGACCCCTGCGGGCGAAGGCAAGACGACCACGACGGTGGGACTGGGCGACGGGCTGAATGCCATCGGCAAGAAGACGGTGATCTGTATCCGCGAGGCGAGCCTCGGGCCGAACTTCGGGATGAAGGGGGGCGCCGCCGGCGGCGGCTACGCGCAGATCGTGCCGATGGAAGAGATGAACCTGCATTTCACCGGCGACTTTCACGCGATCACGTCGGCGCACAACCTGCTGTCGGCGATGATCGACAACCATATCTACTGGGGCAACGCGCTGGAGATCGACGAGCGCCGCATCGTCTGGCGCCGGGTAATGGACATGAACGACCGCGCGCTGCGGGACATGGTCGTGGGTCTGGGCGGGGTGCCGAACGGTTTTGCGCGGCAGACCGGCTTCGACATCACCGTCGCGTCCGAGGTCATGGCGATCCTGTGCCTGTCGCGCAATCTGGCCGACCTGCAGAAGCGCCTCGGCGATATCGTCGTGGCCTACCGGCGCGACAAGTCGCCGATCTACGCGCGCGACATCAAGGCCGACGGCGCGATGACCGTGCTTCTGCGCGACGCGATGCAGCCGAACCTGGTGCAGACGCTGGAAAACAATCCCGCCCTCGTCCACGGCGGACCGTTTGCCAACATCGCGCATGGCTGCAATTCCGTCATCGCCACGCAGACGGCGCTCAAGCTGGGAGACTATGTGGTGACCGAGGCGGGCTTCGGCGCCGACCTGGGGGCCGAGAAGTTCTTCGACATCAAGTGCCGCAAGGCCGGGCTGAAGCCGGCGGCGGCAGTGATCGTGGCGACAGTGCGCGCGATGAAGATGAACGGCGGCGTGGCCAAGGCCGATCTGGGCACGCAGGACGTGGAGGCGGTCAGGAAGGGATGCCCGAACCTGGGCCGCCACGTTGCCAACGTGAAGGGGTTCGGCGTGCCGGTGGTGGTGGCGATCAACCATTTCCATTCCGACACCGAGGCCGAGATTTCGGCGGTGAAGGAGTATTGCGCGTCGCAGGGGGCCGAGGCGATCCTCTGCCGGCATTGGGCCGAGGGATCCGCGGGCGTGGCCGAACTGGCCACGCGCGTTGCCGAGATCGCCGATTCCGGCGTCTCGAGCTTTGCGCCGCTCTACGAGGACGGGATGGGCCTCTTCCAGAAGATCGAAACCATCGCCAAGCGCATCTACCACGCCGACGAGGTCATCGCGGACAAGACGATCCGCGATCAGTTGCGCACCTGGGAGGCGGCGGGCTACGGGCATCTTCCGGTCTGCATGGCGAAGACGCAGTATTCATTCTCGACCGATCCGAACCTGCGCGGCGCGCCGACCGGCCACACCGTGCCGATCCGCGAGGTGCGCCTGTCGGCGGGCGCGGGATTCGTCGTCGTGATCTGCGGGGAAATCATGACCATGCCCGGCCTGCCGAGGAGTCCGGCAGCGGAGACCATCCGGATCAACAATGCGGGCTTCGTGGAAGGGCTATTCTGACGAACGGGCGGGCCAGGAAGCACCGAAGCGGCTGAGGAGACAGGCATGGCGGCACAGATCATCGACGGCAAGGCTTTCGCCGCGCGCATCCGCGCAAGGGTCACCGAGGAGGCTGAGAAGCTGGCTCACCGCCACGGGCTGATCCCCGGCCTTGCCGTAGTGCTGGTCGGCGAGGATCCCGCAAGCCAGGTCTACGTCCGATCGAAAGGGAAGCAGACGGCGGAAGTGGGCATGCGCTCCTTCGAGCACAAGCTGGCAACTGAGACGCCCGAGAGCGAGTTGCTCGCGCTGATCGACCGGCTGAACGCAGATGACGCGGTACATGGCATTCTGGTTCAACTGCCGCTGCCGGACCACATGGACGCCGCGCAGGTGATCAACCGGATCGATCCGGCCAAGGACGTGGATGGCTTCCATGTCTCGAACGTCGGGCTGCTGGGGACGGGGCAGACGGCTATGATACCCTGCACCCCACTGGGGTGCCTGATGATGCTGCGCGACCATCTGGGCAACCTGTCGGGGATGGAGGCGGTGATCGTCGGGCGGTCGAACATCGTCGGCAAGCCGATGGCGCAACTGTTTCTGGGCGACAGCTGCACGGTGACGATCGCGCACAGCCGCACGCGCGACCTGCCGGCGGTCTGCCGGCGCGCGGACATCCTGGTCGCGGCGGTCGGCCGGCCCGAGATGATCACCGGGGAGTTCATCAAGCCCGGCGCGACCGTGATCGACGTCGGCATCAACCGGATCGAGCGTGACGGCAAGATGCGTCTGGTGGGCGATGTCGATTTCCAGTCTGCCGCCGAGGTGGCAGGCGCGATCACGCCGGTTCCCGGCGGGGTCGGCCCGATGACCATCGCCTGCCTGTTGGCGAACACGCTGGTCGCGGCCTGCCGCGCCCGGGGCCTTCCCGAACCCAAAGGGTTGAGCGCCTGAGGCTCAGCCGGCAGCGACCGGGATCATGGTGCCCTGAAGAAGCGCCACGGTCCGGCGCACGTGACCATCGATCGCCACGACCTCGGCGCGCACGACGGTGATCCGCCGGCCGGCGCGCACGACCTCGCCCGCGGCCTCAAGCGCCTCGCCCACGGCCGGGGCGAGCAGGTTGATCTTCATCTCGACCGTCATCACTTCAAATTCGTCGGTCAGCAGCGTGAGCGCGGAATACCCCGCCGCCGAATCGCCGAGCCCGAAGGCGAGCGCGGCGTGGCCAGCGCCCTGCTGCTGGCGCACTGTCGGCAAAATCGGCGCGCGAATGACGCAACGACCCGCCGCCGCCGCCAGCATCTCTGCGCCGAAGGTCTGCATCATCGTCTGGCGGTCGAAGCTCGCCTGCACGCGGGGAAGGATCACGGGATCGGTCATGGCGGCCTCGCTTGCGCAACGCCCCGGTCTATCCCGGCGCCCGGCCGCGGGAAAGCCCCGACCGGCCGCCGGCCTATTTCACGATCACCTCGTCCTGGACGAACATGTTGGCCCAGGCCCGGTCGATCAGTTCGGGGCTCATCTGGTAGGGCCTTCCCTCGAACTCGCAGATGGCGATCATCTGGTCGATCAGAAAGACGGGCTGATAGTTCGCGAAGATGTTGTCGATCGTGGGATACTTCGTCTCGAGCAGGTGGATCATCGTCGCTTCGTCGAGCGGCATGCGCCGCTTCTTCGCAACCAGCGCGAAGATCTTCAGGAAATCCGCCTGGTTCGGCCCGTCGATCTTGATCTTGAAGAAGATTCGCCGCAGCGCGGCCTGGTCGAAGATCTCGTTGGGGTGGAAGTTGGTCGAGAAGATCACCAGCGTGTCGAAGGGCACGATGAACTTCTCGCCCGATTGCAGCGAGAGGATGTCGTAGTTCATCTCCAGCGGCACGATCCAGCGGTTGATCAGCGCCTGCGGCGGTTCCTCCTGACGGCCGAGGTCGTCGACGATGAAGACGCCACCCGTGGCCTTGAACTGCAAGGGCGCCTGGTAGGTGCGGGCGACGGGGTTGTATTTCAACTCGAGCATGCCGAGCGACAGTTCGCCCCCGGTGATCACCGTCGGCCGTTCGCACAGGACGTAGCGCGGGTCGTATCGCTGCGCGCTCAGCCGAAGTCCACCACCGCCAGCAGCGGCGGGGTCGCTGACCAGCGTATGCACGATCGGATCGTAGACCGAGATGACCTGCCCGGCATGGACCACCGCGCGCGGGATGTAGATGTGATCGCCCATCGCGTCCCTGATCCCGTTCGAGATCGAGGATTTTCCGTTACCTGGGGGACCGTACATCAGGATCGACCGCCCCGAGGTAACCGCCGGACCCAGATGGTCCAGCAGCATTTCCGGCAGGATCAGATCACCCATCGCAGCGACAAGCTCTTCGCGGCTGATCCTGATCTTGCGAATCGACTGGCGCGTTACCTGCTCGGAATAGGCGTCCATCGGCACCGGCATGGCGCCGTAGTATTCAGAGATCGCCAACGCGTCCTGCGCGCGCTTGCGACCGGCCTCGGTCAGCTGAAAGCCCATCTCGTTCGACGTCGAGGTTGCGTGCAGCGTCCCCATCGCCTCGACCAGGCGTTCGTGGCGCGCATCGTCGATGAGTTGCTGCACCATGCCGAAGGGCAGGCAGACCCAGCGCGCAATCTCGGACACCTGATTGAGCGACATGCGGTACATCGTCTTGATCAGGATGTCGCGCATCAGCGTCATCGGCAGGCCGGTATCGGCAAGCGTGGCGGGCATCGGCGGCGGCGTGATGCCCGCGGCCTTGGTCATGTCATTCATGGGCTCTTCCCGGCTGATCTTCAGGCGGTAGTGTCAGCTTCCATAGATGCTGGCCAAAGCTAGATAGAAGATTAACGCGGGCCCAAGCACCAAACCCATCGGGAACTCGGCGCGATGCCAACTTTCCCAATCCGGCGTCTGGGCGCGGACGAGTTCGACCCTCCGGGCCAGCCGATGCGTGACGAATCCGGCCAGCGACACCGCCGCCAGCAGGAGCACGAAAAGCCGGGCGTCCCCAAGCGCCACGAAGGGCGCCATCGCCGCCGCGAACTTCGCGTCTCCGGCCCCGAAGCCTCCTGTCAGCGACAGAAGAAAACCCAGGGTCAGGATCACCGCGAAGTGAAGCCAGGACCATGCCCAGACAGAAAGCGGTAGGGTCAGGACGCCCACCAGCGCATAGACGCCCAGCAACCCCAGTACCGCGGCATTGGGAATCAGCATCGACCGTAGATCGCTGAAGACCACCCAGGCGGTCAGCGGCAGCGCAAATATCAACAGCCAGAAGGCGGCATCCGCGGACTGTGCCAGCATCCGGCCGCCCTATTCGAGCGCGGCCAGCGCCACCGCGGCTGCCTCGAAATGCTGCGGATGGGTATCGACCGCGTCGCGCAGCAACGCCCGGCCGACCGAGGCATCGCCCTGCCGGATCGCCGCCAGCGCCATCGTGTGCAGCAGTTCCGCGCGTTCGGTCTGGGTGACGGGCATGACCGGCAATTCGTATCGGCGCTGCGCCGCACGCGCGAGGACAAGGTTGTTCTTCGCGGTGAAGAGCGTCGAATCGTGCTGCAGGGCCTCTGCGAACAGCCGCTCGGCGTCGCGGTGGGCGCCGCGGCTGAGCTTGGAATATCCCCAGTTGTTCAGAACGCCGGCCGGCCGCGGGGTCAGACCCGCCGCGATTTCGTAGAAGCTGTCGGCGCGGGTCCACTGCCGCCGGGCGTCCGCGACCATCGCTTCCAGCCGGTAGCGCTGAAAGGTCTCGTGCGTCGGCGGAACCTGATTCAGCACGGCCTCGGCGGCGTCCCATTCGCTGAGCCGGATGTGCGCCTCGGCCAGTTCGACGCGGTCGTCATGGGTGCCTTCGGGATGCGCAATGATGCGCTGCCAGACCGGCACCGCCCGTTCGGGGTTGCCGGCGCGCGCCAGCGACCGCGCCAACCCGCGCTGAAACAACAGCCGGTCGGGCTCTGCCTCGGACGCGCGGGTGAAATACTCCACCGCCTCGCGCGGATCGGCGGCGGTCAGCATCAGTTCGGACATGTTTTCCTGATCGACCCGCGCCATGCTTTCGATGGCTCGGCTGGTCTGCGCGTCCCGACCACTGCAGCCGACAAGCAGGCCCAACGCAACAAACCCTGCCACAAGTGCTGGCATGCCACCGCGCATCGACGCTTCCTTTCTGCCCGATGCTCAGGGGGTCGTCAGAAGCAGGTAGCGCCCGTCTCCGCGCCTCACCAGAGCGAATTTATTCTCATTGACACCATTATAGCGTGTATCCTTGAGCTTAGCGAGCGCAAGTCGCAGGTTGTCGCGGATTTCATGGGATCGGCCGCTATCCAGCGCAAAGGCCGCCTGGAACAGATGTCGCGCCTCGCCCCAGCGTTCCTGCTCGCTCATCGCCACGCCGAGGTTGTTCAGCGCGGGCACGAACGCGGGGTCGCGCTCCAGCGCGCGGCGAAGCGCCTGCTCTGCCTGACCAAGCCGGCCAAGGCGCAGGTTCGCGGCCCCGATCGCCGAAAGCGTGTCGGCATTGGCGCCCTGCTCGGCCGCAGCGCGGAAATAGGCGCGCAAGGCAAGTTCGTATTCACCGGCAGCCATCAGCCGGTGACCGACGACCAGGCCGTCGACGGCCTCGTCTACCGAAAGCCGGCTCTGCGGCAACCCGTCGGGCGAAAAATCAGCACGCGGCGTACATCCGGCGCTCAGGGAAATGAGGCCGGCGGCGAACGCGGCAAAGGTCAGGGAGCGACACTTCCCGATGAGAAAATCTCCATCATTCCGACCACTGATGGACCCACCAGAATGATCAGCAGCGGTGGAACGGTGAACATCATCGTGCCCAGAGTCAACTTCGTCGGCAAGACATTCGCCTTCTCTTCGGCCAGCGTGACACGCTTGTCCCGCATTTCGGCCGCATAGACGCGCAAGGCTTCCGAGACCGAGGTCCCATAGGTCGCGGACTGGATCATCACGGTGACAAAGGACCGGATATCGGCATTGCCGCAGCGCTCGCCGAAATCCTTCAGGACCTCGAATCGGTCCTTGCCCGCCTTGGTCTCGAGCGAGACGGTTTCCAGTTCCTCGGCCAGCGCAGGGTATCCAGCCTTCAGTTCCTTGCCGACCCGGGCAATGGCCTGATCGAGGGACTGGCCAGCCTCGGCGCAGATCAGCAGCATGTCGAGCGAGTCGGGAAACCCGCGCGAAATCTGCTCCTGGCGCTCCGCCTTGCGCTTGTTGACCCAGTAAATGGGCAGATAGTACCCGATCAGCGTAGGCAGCATGACCGGCAACGCCATCGACAGGATCGACCTCTCTCCCTCGGAAGGCATGAACAAGAGGATCAGAAGCCCCAGCAGCAAACCGCCCATGCCAAGGATGAACTTGGCGGCGTGATAGTCGCGCACGGCGGTCTTGCTGAAATAACCCGCCTGGATCATCTCCTTGCGGGCGGCGTCCTTGTCCTCCTTGGATTCCGGCTCCAGGAACTTGTTGTACCTCTCCAGCTTCTTTTGCAGCTCGGTCTGCTCGGTTCGCGAGGACAGTTGGCGGCGCGCCATCCCGCCGTCGCCTTCGCTTCGGTCGACGCGAACCTTGGCGTAGGGATCGTCAGACTTGCTCCGGTCCCCGGTCAGCACCATCAGGACGATCGTCAGCCCCCCGACGGTCAGCGCGACGGTCACCCCCAGCGGCGAGGCCAGACCCTGCAGAAGCGTGTCGATCATGGCGTGAAAGCCCCTCAGACCTGGATATTGACCATCTTGCGCATGTAGAGGACGTTGATCCCCAGGAATGCGAAGACGACGATGGCGACCGGCACGAAGAGCGGCGTATCCTTCACACCGTCGTAGTAGTCCGGCTTGATGACGCTGATCCCCAGCATCGCGACGATCGGAAAGCCCGACAGAAACATGCCCGACCATTTCGCCTCGGCGGTGATGGCGCGGACACGGCGGAAAAGCTTGAAGCGCGCGCGCACGACCTTCGACAGCCCGTCAAGGATTTCGGCCAGGTTGCCGCCGGACTTCTGCTGGATCGACACCGCGACGGCGAAGAATCTTAGATCCTGCATGTCCATCCGCTGGGCGAAGGTCATCAGCGTATCGCCCATATCGCGCCCATAGGCGGCCTCGTCCGCGATCAGCCCCAGTTCCGAGCCGAGGGGGTCGGGAATTTCCTTCGCGGCGCCGGCCAGCGCGTGGCTGAACGGATGCCCCACGCGCAGCGCGCGCACGATCAGGTCGATCGCATCCGGCAATTGCTCCTCGATCAGGTCAAGCCGCTTCTTGGCCTTGTTCGCCACCCAGAACCAGACCGCGCCCACCCCCATGGCGACCGACAGGCCGCCACGGATCGCCAGCGCCGCCTCGGTGAGCACCGACAGGGCGGTAAACGCGACGCCGCAGAGCAGGATCATGATCCCGATGAGCGCGAGGGGCGAAAAGGCGATCTTGGCCTTCATCGCCCGTTCCGACAGCAGCGAATAGAACGGGATCCGGTGCGACCGGCCGTGCTGCGACACCTCCTTGCGCAGCCGTTCCAGAACCTCCTGCTGGGTGCTGCCCTTTTCCAGCATTTCCAGACGCCGGTTCATCCGGCTGCCCATCCGGATCGACTTGCCGAAGGCGATCAGATAGAGCGCCTCGACCAGCAGCAGGATGCCGATAAAGACCGCGGCGTAGATGATCAGGGTGGGATCGATGGACATCGCGCCTACTCCGTCCGGGCCACGTCATAGACCGTGTGCGGCAGGTCATAGCCCCAACGCTTGAAGCGGTCGGCGAAATGCGACCGGATCCCGCAGCCGGTGAAATGGCCGATGATCGTGCCATCGGGTTCCAGCCCCGTGCGTTCGAACCGGAAGACTTCCTGCATCGTAATGATCTCGCCCTCCATGCCAGTGATCTCGGTGATCGAGACCATGCGGCGCGATCCGTCCTGCAGGCGGCTGGCCTGCACGATCAGGTTGACGGCGCTGGCGATCTGGCTGCGCACCGCCTTCAGCGGCATCTCGATCCCCGCCATCGCCACCATGTTCTCGAGGCGCGAGATCCCGTCGCGGGCCGAGTTGGCGTGGATCGTCGTCATCGACCCGTCATGGCCGGTGTTCATCGCCTGCAGCATATCGATCACCTCCTCGCCACGGGTTTCGCCGACGATGATCCGGTCGGGTCGCATCCGCAGCGCGTTGCGCAGACAGTCGCGCTGGGTCACCGCACCCTTGCCTTCCACGTTGGGCGGGCGGCTTTCCATCCGGCCGACATGCACCTGCTGCAACTGCAGTTCGGCAGTGTCTTCGATCGTCAGGATGCGCTCGGCGTTGTCGATGAAGGAGGAAAGCGCGTTCAGCGTAGTCGTCTTGCCCGACCCGGTGCCGCCCGAAACGATCACGTTCAGGCGCGTCGCCACGGCCGCCTCCAGATACATCGCCATTTCTTCCGAGAACGCACCGAAGCGGATCAGGTCGTCGATCCCCAGCTTTTCCTTCTTGAACTTCCGGATCGACACCAGCGATCCATCGACCGCGACCGGCGGGATCATCGCGTTGAAACGCGACCCATCGACAAGCCGCGCATCGACATAGGGGTTCGATTCGTCGACCCGGCGCCCCACGGCCGAAACGATCTTGTCGATGATCCGCAGCAGGTGACGTTCGTCCTTGAAGGTGACGTCGGTCAACTCCAGCTTGCCGGAGCGCTCCACGAAGATGCGCTGCGGGCCGTTCACCAGGATGTCGTTGACCGTCTCGTCCTTCAGAAGCGGCTCCAACGGCCCTAACCCCTTGACCTCGAAGTAAAGGTCCTGGTTGAGTTGCAAACGTTCCTCGCTGGTCAGCACCACGTTCATCTCGGACAGGGCTTCGGCCGCAATGGAGGCGATCTCGGTGCGAAGTTCCGCCTCGCTGGCGCTGTCGACCACGGCCAGATTGAGGTTGTCGAGCAGTCGCGTGTGCAACTCCGACTTGACCTCCAGCATGCGATGCCGGCGACGACGCTCCTTGTCATCGGCGACGGGGGCAGCAGGCTTCGCGGAGGCGCCGGAACGCCGCGGCGCCAGGGCGTTCTGCGCGGATTCGGCAACCGGAAGTTGGCGGTTGGTTGCGGCATTCTCGGACGACGGGGGCGATAGGGCGCGCGAAGCTTGCGGCGCCACATCGGGCTGGTCCTTGCGGAAGCGAGAGAACATGGATGGTGATCCAATCAGGCTGCGGTGCGCGACTTGGTCTTGCGCACCTCGTCGAGGGTTTGGGCGAGTTTGCGGATTTCTTTCAGCAGCGGGTTCTTGGCCGCCACCTCGGCCAGTGGCATGCCGTGATCGTTGGCCTGGGTCACCTGCGTCGACCCGTCGGGCAACTGAAGCGCGAAAGCGATGTCGAGGCTCTCGGCCATGCGTTTGGCGCGCGACTTGCCGGACAGGTCGGTGAACCGCGGTGCCCGGTTGAGGACGTAGCGCAACTTGTCGACCGCCAGCCCCTCGGCCTTCAGCGCGCGGATCAGGCGCAACGCGTTCTGCGCCGACCGCATGTCCAACTCCATCAGCGCATAATAATGTTCGGACGCGTTCAGCACCGTTTCGGTCCACTGCACCACGGTTCCGGGCATGTCGATCACGACGAAATCGAAGTTCGCACGCGCCAGGCCGATGATGCGCTCGATATCGTCCGGCGTGATCAGATCCAGCGGCAGCATGTCCGACGCCGCGGTCAGCACCTGAAGCTTCTCGTTGAACCCCTGCAACGTGCTGAAGAAGAAGTCGCGGTCCATCATCGCGGTGTTGGACAAAAGTTCGTAGACCTTTTCCGTCCGCGCAAGGTCCAGGTAGGTCGACACCGATCCCGTCTGTAGATCGAGGTCGATCAGGCAAACACGCGCCGGACCTGCCGGCGCCGCGCAGGCCAGTTCCCACGCAAGATTGACCGCGAATGTCGTCCCCCCTGCCCCACCCGCCAATGGCTGAACCGCCAGGACCGTGCCATTACTGGCGTTCGCCGCACCATTGCGCGTCGCGATCTGCCCGGCGGGCGCACTCAGCGCCTCGAGGCGTTCGATGGCCTCGCGCAGCGATCCTTCGGGCAAGGGATAGGGCACGAAGTCGGCCGCACCGAGCCGCAGAAGCCGGTGCAGGACCATCGGCCCCAGTTCCTCGGCGATCACGATCACCTGAACGTTCTGACGGCGCGCCCGCTCGATGATGGCGTGGACCTGCCCCATCTGCGGCTCGTCCTCGTCGTCAAGCGCGATGGCCAGGAATTCCAGCGTCTGCGCCTCGGGCTGATCGAAGTACTTGAGCGCGGTTTCGAAGGTCAGGTCGCCCCAGGCCTCGCCAAGGATCTTCTCCATGTCCTCGATCAGCAGATCGAAGGACTGCACGTCGCGCGACACGGTACAGGCGCGGATTGCGGTGGCGGGTCGCGGCTTCGCGGCGGTGCTCTGCATCATACGTTCCTTCAGGTCCCTGCCCCGGCGGTGACCAACTTCCGCATGGGCATTGCGCCGCGGGCACCACTCAGCGCCCGACACGTCGCGGACATGCGGCCGATCATGCAGTCAGTTGCGCTAAGAAAAGGTAACTTTGATGGCGACGTTGATTGACCCGATCACGGAGGGGGGCCGCGAAACGACACCGGCCGCGGCGTGGGACACCGCGGCCGAAGCAAGGATCGAAACGGCAGTCGTTCAGTACGTGTTCGGACGCACCCAGGTCGCGCTCTCGACGAACTCGCGATAGACGATGCGGGCGTAGTTGCCATCCATCACGGTCGGATGGCGCCGCACGAAACCCGACACCTCGGTCACCGTCCGCCGATTGCGCCGCTCCGGTTCCGGCGTCGGAATCAGCGGGCGCGTCTGCCCATGCGACACCAGCGCCTCCAGCCGCGACCGGTTGACGCCGTTGCGAACCAGGAAATCGACGACCGCGCGCGCGCGACGCAGCCCCAGTTGGTGGTTGTAGCGCGCGCTTCCGACCAGATCGGTGTGCCCGTAGACGCGGAAGGTCACCTCGGGGAACTGGCGGATCCATCTAGCCTGACGGGCAAGAACCGCCTGCGCCTCGGCATCCAGCACCGCGCTGTCGAAAGCGAAGTTGACGGTCGACGGAACCTCGGCGGCGAACCGCTCTCCCAGCGCCTGCGCGAAGCTCAACTCTCCGGTCTGAATCCTGAGGTTGTGCGCCTGCGCCGCGCCATGCCCCGTCTGGTCGAGCTTTGCGCCGACCTCGTTTGTCACGCAGCCCGTCAGCGTCAGCCCGCCAAGGCCCAGCAGCATCATCCGGCGTGAAATCTGCATCCGACCTGCTCCGTCAGTCCATGATATAGCCATAGCCGCCGCGGAAATCCTGCCGCGCGACTTCGGAAGCGGGGCCGGTTCCCTCGACCCGGCCGCGCAAGAACAGATCGGCCTCGGTCGGCAACCGCACACGATCGGTCGGCATCACCAGCGCTTCGCCGCGCGTCGGCGTGACAAGATGCGCGGTGACGAAGATCACCAACTCGCTCTGGTTGCGCCGGAAATCGGTGCTGCGGAACAGCGCGCCGATCACCGGCAACTGGCCCAGCCAGGGCACCTGACGGTTGTTGCCGAAGAAATCGTCCTGCAGCAGACCGGCGATCGCGAAGCTTTCGCCATCGCGCAACTCGACCGTGGTCGAGGTGCGCCGCGTCCGGAACCCCGGGATCGAGAACCCCGCGCTCGCGACGCTGATCGTCGGATCGATGTCGCTCACCGAGGCGTTGAGCATCAGGTTGATCACGTTGCCGTCGAGGACGCGGGGCGTGAAGACCAACTCGACCCCAAAAGGCCGATACTCGATCCCGATCCGCCCTTCCTCCCCCGGCACCGGGATCGGCAACTCGCCCCCGGCAAGAAACCGCGCCTCCTGCCCCGAAAGGGCGGTCAGGTTCGGTTCGGACAGCGTGCGGGCCAGGCCATTGGTCTCCAGCGCCTCGAGCAGCACCTGAAACTGCAGGCTTCCGACATTGAAGCGCGCGGTCAGCGTTCCCGTGCCCTCGACAACCGTGGCCCCGCGCGTGAGCGGCGCAAAGCCGTTTCCGACGGCAAGGCCCGCGCCCAGTTGCTGGGCAACATCCCGCTGCACTTCCGAAAAGCGTACCTTCAGCATCACCTGCTGCGTTCCGCCCACCGTCATCAGGTTCGACACCCGGTCAGGCGCGTAGCGTTCAGCCAGTTGCATCGCCGCCTCGAGCCGCCCGATCGACGAGACCGTGCCCGAAAGGACGACGCCGTCATTCGCGGTGCGGACCTCGATGGGCTCGTTCGGCAGGATCTGGCGCAGACGCTCGCGAAACTCCGCGACATCGGGGGCCACGTGCACCTCGATATTCGCGATCAGTGCGCCGTCGACCCCCAGGACTGTCAGCGTCGTTCGACCCGGCGCCTTGCCGAGAACATAGATCGACCTGTCCGATAGCGTCGAGATGTCAGCGATGCCGGGGTTGGCGATCGACAATTCGTTGAAGGCGACGTCGCTGTCGACAATCACCGCGCGGTTCATCGACACCCGGATGGTCTGCGTCGAGATCCCACTTGAAATATGCAGCGTCTCGGCCTGGGCGCTCCCGTAAACGCCAAGGCCCACGCCGGTTCCCAGCGTGAGCGCGGTCATGGCCGCTGCTATAGCCGTCTTGGCTTTCATGCGATCCTGCCTCTGTGATCACGGCACTTGTACCGGGGTCTTGCGCCCCATTTTCACGATGATGCGAGAGCGCATCTTTGTTTTCAAGAATCAATTGCTTGCACGAAATTTTCAGTTCTTCGCTTAATCACGAAGGCACTATATGATGATCTTTCTTGTGTTTCGCATCAACATATGGTGCGCCTCCTGTTGCGAAAATACAACCTCAGTTTGTGCATGGGATTTCCGTTTCAACCACCTCACCGCCGCGGCGCGTGCGTACGGTGCATCTTTCGGTGACCGTTTGCGCCTGCGCCTCGATCCCCAGAAGCTGGCTGTGGTCGATCTGGAAGGTGGCGACACTGGTGCTGTCGTCCAGCCCGACGACCGACAGCGACAACCGCCCGGTCGCCTGCCCCTGGGCCAGCGTCGCGACCACCTCGGGGGCGGCCTCGATGGTCACGGTGCGCGGGGTTCCGGTGATATTGCGGTCCTGATCGGCGATGTCGTCCAGCGCAATGGTGCGCAACCCGCTGACGATCAGCCGCGTGACCTCGCCCTGATCGCCAGCCCGGCCGGTCCAGTAGACATCGACCAGATCCGACGGACGCAGATTTCCGGAAATGCCGCTGCCGGCATCGACGCGCATGGTGAAGGCGCGCATCCCCGGGGCAAGTTGCGCAGCAATGCCGGCGGGCTGCCCCGGCTCGCTGACCTTGACGGCCAGGATCGGCTCCATCGCTTCCATCGCGCGCAAGGCGATGCGCGGGCGCTGAGGATTGGGCAGCAATTCTTCGATCGCGACGAACGCACCCTCGGGGCGCGCGGTCTCGGGCCACGGTACACTGCGCACATCCTCGGCGCGGATCGGCTCGCCGTAGCGCAACGGCCGGGTGGCGACCAGCAATTCAACCGTCGGCATCGCTGGGCGCGCGTCCGATTGCGCGCGCGCGCTGGCCATCGCCTGTTCGGTCTGCGCAACATAGGTCTGCGCCATGTAGACACCGAAGCCGGCCAGACCGACACCGGCAGCGAGAACGGCTATTTGGGCAACGCGCATTCCAGATGCCTCCTGTAAATCAAACCCAGCAAGTTGACGCCTCTATCAAACACCCCGTCCCTCAGTTCGAAGTGGTCGCCTGCATTGTCATCTCGACAGGTAAACGAGAGGTGCAGAAAAAGCGTTCATCGCTTGCGGCCTTGTGGACAAAGCCGCGCCGGTAAAGGCGCGGCTTCGAGATCGCAGATCAATTTCTGGAGCCCGGCGAGTATCGGGCGGGTTTCCAGATCAGTTGCCATCGTCACCCAGCGTTCCGAGCGTGACAACGGTCGCGGAGTTCAGAGAGGTTTGAATGCCGCTGCCAAGGCCGCGGACACCACCGCTGACCGCCGCGATCACGGCAATTCCCAGCCCGACGATGGCCGCCGTCAGCACGACCCAGTCCACCGTCACCGCACCGGATTGGTCGTTGGAGAAGTTCTTGATCAGTTCAAACATTTTCATGGCTTCACTCCATAAGGTTCGCTTTTGCATTTGCCGCGCATCGGGTACTCGAACGGGTCGGCCTCGACCCGAGCCCCTGCTTGGCCGGAAATCGTTATCGCGGTGGAGCGTGGCTGCAATGGGGCAATTCTGGGTCGAGTCGTGTCAAGGTGAATCGTGGGTTAATGGCGCCGTCCTGTGGCGCGAATGCACGCGAAGATTGCATATATTGGTGTCTTGCTACCCAAGGGTTGGCAGAACAACCGCCCACCCGTACCCTCTGGAAAAGCCTGAACACGAGGCACGGGGCAGTTGATCAGACACGGCATCTTGTTCGCGGGCGTACTCGCATGCGCCGCCCTCCAGGCGCCGCGACCGCTTTCGGCCGAGGATTTCACCTTCCGGCGCATCGCCGTCGCTCCGCCGGGCAACGGGCCGCGCATCACCGTTCAGATCGACCCCGAGGAGCAGGCCCGCCGCCTCGCCCCGCGCCCGAAACTGCCGCAGGCCGCGCCCCTTGCCGCGGTCCCGCCGGACGGCCCGGCACTCTCGCCCGGCAGTCTGTCCTGGTACTGGGAGCGCGTGCCCTGGCAGCGCGCCGCCAGCGCCGGACGCTTCGACCTGGCGATCCGGGCGCTTGACACCGGGCCGGGCGGAACCGCCATCGGCCGGCCCCGAATGCAGCCGCTGCAGCGCATCGCCGAACTCCACGGCCGCGACATCCTGCGCGCCACGGTCGGCACCTCGGTCTCGCCGGCGCTGGTGCTGGCGGTCATCTCGGTCGAATCCGCGGGCCGGCAACGCGCGGTCAGCCATGCCGGCGCGCAGGGGCTGATGCAGCTCATCCCCGCGACCGCGCAGCGCTTCGGCGTCACCGACAGCTTCGATCCCGCGCAGAACATCCGCGGTGGCGTGGCCTACCTCGACTGGCTCATGCGCCATTTCGACCGTGACGTGGTGCTGGCGCTGGCCGGCTACAACGCCGGCGAGGGCGCGGTCGGCCGCGCCGGTGGCGTGCCCCCCTATGCCGAAACCCGCGATTACGTGCCCAAGGTCCTGGCCGCCTGGACCGTGGCGCGCGGCCTCTGCACCGAGCCGCCGCAACTGCCCAGCGACCCCTGCATCTTCCGCGTCGGCCAACTGCGCGCCGCCGATACCCGCGCCGGCACCACCGGCGGCTGACGCGCTCCCGCCCGCTGGCCCCCGTGCGATTCCGCTTTTCTCGCGCCCTCCGTCGGATTAGGTCTGCGGCATGCGGATCCTCTTTCTCGGCGATGTCATGGGGCGGTCGGGGCGCAAGGCGGTGGCCGAGCGGCTGCCGGCCCTGCGCCGCGACTGGGGGCTCGATTTCGTCACCGTCAACGGCGAGAACGCGACCTCGGGCGCCGGCATCTCGCCCGACCATGTCAAGCTTCTGCTCGACGCCGGGGCCGATTGCATCACGCTGGGCGACCACGCCTTCGACCACAAGACCCTGATCCCCTTCATCGACAGCGAGCCGCGGCTGCTGCGCCCGCTCAACTTCTCGAAGGTCGCGCCCGGTCGCGGCTCCCGGTTGTTCGCCCTTGCCGACGGCCGTCGGGTGCTGGTCGCCCAGGTGCTGGGCCAGGTCTTCATGAAGCGGCCCTTCGACGACCCCTTCTCGGCGATCGAGCCGGTGCTGCGCGCCCATCCCCTCGGCGGTCAGGCGACCGCCGTCCTCGTCGATGTGCATTGCGAGGCGACGAGCGAGAAGATGGCGCTGGGCCACTGGTGCGACGGCCGCGCCAGCCTGATCATCGGCACGCACACGCATGTGCCGACCTCGGACACGATGATCCTGCCGGGCGGCGCCGCCTACCAGTCCGATGCCGGCATGTGCGGCGACTACGACAGCATCATCGGCATGCAGAAGGACGAACCGATGCGCCGCTTCGTCACCGGCATGCCCTCCAAGCGGTTCGAGCCGGCGCAGGGCGAGGCGACGCTTTCCGGCGTCTTCGTGCAGACCGACGACCGTACCGGACGCGCGGTGGCCGTCAGCGCGGTGCGCATCGGTGGACGCCTTGCCGCGGCGGGGCCCGCACCATGAGCCGGCGGGACAGCGCCCGCCGTGCCGGCCGGCCGCGCGGGGCCACCGGGGCAACAGGTGGCAGAGCAACAGGCGGCGGGGCGACAGGGGGTGGGGCGCATGTTCGGGATTGAGCTTTCGGGCGATCTGGCGGCGCTGCTGGCGCTGGTCATCGTCGTCGGCATGTTCGTCCTCTTCGTTCGCGAATCCTTCCCGGTCGAGGTTGTCGCCATGGCCGGCGCCGCGCTCATGCTGCTGCTGGGCATCGTCCCGCAGGCCGCCGCGATGGCGGTCTTCTCCAACCCCGCGCCCTGGACCATCGCCGCGCTTTTCATCATCGTCGGCGGGCTGGTCCGAACCGGCGCGCTTGAACACATCTCGCAGGCCGCGGCGCGCAACGTGAAGGCCCGCCCGGTGCTGACCCTCGTCGCGCTCACCTTCACGGTCCTGTTCCTGTCGGCCTTCGTCAACAACACACCAATCGTCGTGGTGATGATCCCGATCTTCATGCAGCTGGCTCGGGCACTTGGCGTGAAGGCGTCGAAACTGCTCATCCCGCTCAGCTACTTCGCGATCTTCGGCGGCACCATCACGCTGGTGGGCACCTCCACCAACCTGCTGGTCGACGGCGTCTCGCAGCGCGCCGGCATGGCGCCCTTTGGCATATTCGAGATCACTGGCGTCGGCCTCGTGCTGGCCCTCGTGGGCGTCATCTATATGGCCACCCTCGGCCGCTTCCTGCTGCCCGAACGCGAATCGATGGCCGCCCTTCTGTCCGACCGCGCCCCCATGAAGTTCTTTACCGAGGTCGCCCTGCCCGAGCATTCGGCGCTGATCGGCAAGAAGCTCGACGAGATCGACGACTTCAGCCGCCAGGGCGCGCGCGTGATCGACGTTCTGCGCGGCGATGCCTCGCTGCGCCGCGATCTGGCGGCGGTGACCCTGCAGGCGGGCGACCGTGTCGTCCTGCGCACCAAGATGTCCGAGATCCTGGGACTTCAGCAGAATCGTGAACTGCGCTCGGTCGATCAGCTGTCCTCGGTGCGCACCTCGACCGTCGAGGTGCTGATCACGCCGGGCTGCCGGATGGTCGGACGCTCGCTGGGTCAGCTGCGCCTGCGCCGGCGCTACGGCGTCTATCCGCTGGCCGTCCATCGGCGCAACCAGAACATCGGCCGGCAGCTTGATGATCTGGTCGTGCAGGTCGGCGACACGCTCCTGCTCGAAGGCGCGATGGAGGATATCCGCCGCCTCGCCACCGACATGGATATGGTCGAGATCGCCGAGCCGTCCGAGCGCGCCTATCGTCGCGGTCACGCGCCGCTGGTCATCGGCGCGTTGGCCGCCGTTGTCGGGCTGGCCGCGCTGGGAGTCGCCCCGATCCATGTGCTGGCCTTCCTCGGCGTGGCGGTGATCCTCCTTGCCCGCTGCATCGACGCGGACGAGGCGTTCTCCTTCATCGATGGCCGGCTCTTGGCGCTTATCTTCGCCATGCTGGTCGTGGGCGTCGGGCTCGAAACCTCGGGGGCTGTCCTGCTCATCGTGAACGCGATCGGGCCGCTGCTGGCCGGATTGCCGCCGGCTCTCCTAATCCTCGCAGTCTACGCGATGACCTGGATACTGACCGAACTGGTCACCAACAACGCGGTCGCGGTGGTGGTCACCCCCATCGCGATCAGTCTTGCGCTTTCCCTCGGGGTCGACCCACGACCCTTGGTGGTGACGGTCATGATGGCCGCCTCGGCCTCGTTCTCGACCCCCATCGGCTATCAGACCAACACACTGGTCTATGGCCCCGGCGGCTACCGATTCACCGACTTCATGCGCGTGGGACTGCCGCTGAACTTCCTGGTCGCGGGTGCCGCGGCGCTGGTCATCCCGTTCTTCTTCCCGTTCTGAACCCGCCGATATTGGTCTGTTCGGCCCGCCCCGACGGGGTTTCCGCGCGATTCCGGCCTGAACACCCACAAGATACGGTAGGCATCAGCAACCCAACCACAAAACGGCCCAAAAAACGTGCAAAAGTCGGCGGCTCAAAAATGACGATTCTTTTCATTTTCGGCGGGTTTCGTGTCGATTTTTTTCATCCGGGACGAGCGATACGCAAACGCGGAACGATTTTCCGGTGCGAGGAACCATCTGCGCACGCGTGCGCACCTTCCCGCCGCAGGTTCGCGCCGCCCTGCCCCGTCCCGATCAGTCGAGGACGGTCAGGATCTCCTCCAGCGGCTTCTTCCGCTTCGCCGCCGCCGGCACCACCGCATCCGCCGCCGGATAACCCACCGGCAGGATCATCACCGGCTTCTCGTTCACCGGTCGGCCGCACATCTCGTTCAGAAACTTCATCGGGTTCGGCGTGTGCGTCAGGCAGACCAGCCCCGCATGATGCAGCGCCGCGATCAGGAACCCGGTGGCAATGCCGACGCTCTCAGGCACGTAGTAATGCTTGAACCGCGTCCCGTCCTCCGCCACCCCATACCGCTGCGCAAAGACCACAATCAGCCACGGCGCCACCGTCAGATGCGGCTTCTCCGCCCCGGTCCCGATCGGCTCCAGCGCGCGCAGCCATTCGTCGCCCGCCCCGCCGGAATAGAAGGCCTCCTCCTCGGCCTCCGCCGCCGCCCGCACCCGCGCCTTCATTGCCGGGGCGGCGATCGCGACAAAATGCCAGGGCTGCTGGTTGGCCCCCGACGGCGCGCTTCCCGCCGCCGCAACGCACGCCTCGATCACCGCGCGCGGCACCGGATCGGCCGAGAAGTCGCGCACCGAATGCCGCCGCCGCATGTAGCCCAGGAAATCCCTCGCCGCGCCCAACGCCTCGTCCGGCAGTCGCTGAACCCGGTCCGGCAACGGCAGGGGTTGGTAGTCCGATGCAGGTGCGCCCATTCTCTCCTCCGCTCTCGCCGGCATTGAGCGCAGCTTCGCGCAACGGGTCAAGAGCGGATGAAACCCGCCGCCGCAGCCCTTGCCAACCGCGTCCCCGCGGGCCATTGGGAAAACATGAACGCGTCAAGTGACTTCGTGCACCGCGAACCGCGCCCGATCGCAGGCATCCTCTGGATGGTCGTGACGGGCCTTATGTTCGTCGGCGTAACCGCGGTCGTGAAGCACATGGGCGACGGCGTGCCCGCCGCGCAATCGGCCTTCCTGCGCTATCTGCTGGGCCTCGTCTTCTTTCTGCCGATGCTGCCGACCCTGCACACGATCCGGATCGAACGACGTGATCTCGGCCTCTACGGTCTACGCGGCCTCGTTCACGCCTTGGGAGTACTTCTGTGGTTTTTTTCCATGACCCGCATCTCCCTCGCAGAGGTCACGGCCATGAACTACCTTGCTCCCGTCTACGTCACCCTGGGCGCCGCGCTCTTTCTCGGCGAACGGCTTCGCCTGCGGCGCGTGATGGCCGTCCTCGTGGCGATCAGCGGCGCGCTCATCATCCTGCGGCCCGGCATTCGCGAACTCTCGACCGGCCATATCGCGATGCTCTTTGCCGCCGTGCTGCTTGCCGCCTCCTATCTTATCGCCAAGCGGATGACCGGCCGCGCATCGCCGCTGGTCGTGGTTGGCATGCTGTCGGTCACCGTGACGGTTTTCCTGGCGCCGTTCGCCTGGGCGGTCTGGCAGCCGATTAGCCTTGAGCAGGTCGGGTGGCTCTTCCTCGTCGCCTTTTTCGCGACCGCCGGACACTACACCATGACGCTGGCGTTCGTTTCGGCCCCGGTCGGGGTCACCCAACCGGTGACCGCGCTGCAGCTGGTCTGGGCCGTTGCGCTGGGTGCCTTGGCCTTCGGCGAGCCGGTGGATCCCTATGTCGTGCTCGGCGGCGTGGTCATCGTTTCCGCGGTGATCTTCATTGCAGTGCGCGAACAAGCCGTGCGTCGGGCCGAGGCGCTCGCGGACGATCCACCCATCGTCCCGCGGGAAGGAGTCTGACCATGCTAGGCGCGCGTTTCCTTCTTTCCTCGCTTTTCCTCAGCCTCGCGTTGTCAATGCCCGCCTCGGCCTGCCTGCAGCCGCCGGGCGGCGACGCGCTTCGCCACGAGGCGCTTCTCTGGATCAACCAGGAACGCGGGCGCGTCGGGCTGACCGCGTTCAGGCCCTCTCCGGTGCTTGATCGCGCGGCCCAACGCCACGCCTGCGACAACGCCGCCCACAACCGGATGAGCCATACCGGAAGCGACGGAAGCTGGTTTGGCGAACGCATCCAGCGAGCCGGGTATTCCTACCGCCGCGCCACCGAAAACGTTGCGCTTGGCTACCGCGACGCAAGGTCGGTCGTCGCAGCCTGGATGCGCTCGCCAAGCCACCGCCAGAATGTCCTCGACCGCGGCACGCATGAACTAGGGCTCGGCCTCGCCCGCGGACGCGACGGGAGATTGCACTGGGTCATGGTTTCGGGTCGCCGGTGATCACGCCGAAGGGTCATCAATCGCGCCAGCCCTGCTTGGGCTCTTGACGCCCAATTCCCCCTCGTTTATGGCGATCCGGCGTCGGGCGACGTGCTGCAAGGTGCGGCAGCGGACTGTAACTCCGCCGGGGAGACCCACGCCTGGTTCGATTCCAGGGTCGCCCACCATTTCCAACAAAACCAAGGTGTAAGGCTGCGTTAACCGCTGGTGGGCCACAATGGTGGGACAATCCATGCGCCTCGCGGCCTATCTGAGCACGTCTCGGCACGGCATCTCCTACTTCCGCTTCCCTATCCCGATGCACTGTCACCCGACCGGAGGTCGCGGCTATGTCAAGGTCTCGCTCGCTACGCGAGAGTCACGAGACGCCAGGCAGCTTGCCCGCTTCCTCGCAGTCGCTGCGCAGTCCATCCTGTCCGGGCCAAAGGTACTAGCAATGCGGTATGATGAACTGCGCGAGCACGTGCGCGACCACTTCGGCCAGTTTCTCCGAGACTTCCTTGAGCGGAGCGCGAGCGATGGCCCTGCCAGCGGCCCCGCCTTGGAGGTTCTGACCAAGGGCGTCCCTGAGATTGATGCTGAAGACTGGGGAGCACGCTACGATCCCGACGGTACAGACGCCCTCGTCCGGGCGTTCTGCGCCAAGCGTGGCATCGACCCGGTACCTGAAGGACGAGCACGCCAGCTGATGCTCACGGAAATTCAGAAGGGCTACAAGGAGTACGTCACCCGCGCCCTTGAGCACACGACAGCGTTCAACACGCTGAACATGGAACAGGCACCCATGCAAGCGCCACACGCAGTCCACCCGGATGTGAGCGTGGCTCAGGTCGCATCCGATGCCCTCCCACTCGCGGACACAGTGGAACGCTACTTCGATGAGATTAGCCGAAGCGGCGCAATTGCGGCAAAGACCGAAGGCGACAAGAGGGACGCGCTCGCCCTCATGTCTGAACTCACCGGAGATAAACCGCCAGCGCATATGACAAAGGTGGACGCACAGAACATCAAGGCGGCAATAATGAAGTTGCCCAAGAACCGAAGCAAGAACCCCGCGACAAGGAACCTCACACTGAGCGAGATGCTGAGTG
>NZ_JADDJF010000140.1 GCF_017811755.1 Pararhodobacter sp. SW119
ATTGGCTCGCGGCGGTTCTCTACCTCTGGGCGGATGGCGTCTCCTTCAAGCCGCGAATGGCTGAGGAAAAGCAATGTGTTCTGG
The DNA here is from genome assembly GCF_017811755.1 of Pararhodobacter sp. SW119. Lineage (GTDB taxonomy): Bacteria > Pseudomonadota > Alphaproteobacteria > Rhodobacterales > Rhodobacteraceae > Pararhodobacter. The sequence goes on from NZ_JADDJF010000140.1 coordinate 85, forward strand.
TGATCGTAAGCGCCGACGAATATGGCCGCAAGGAGCTGCTGGCGATCACCGACGGCTTCCGCAAGAGCACGCAAAGCTGGCGCGAGGTGCTGCTCGATCTCAAGCGGCGCGGCCTGAAACAGGACCCCAAGCTGGCCATCGGCGACAGTGCCCTGGGGTTCTGGACCGCGCTGCGCGAGGTGTTCGCGACGACGCGGGAGCAGCGCTGCTGGGTCCACAAGACCATGAACGTGCTCAACGGTCGTCCACTGGTTGCGCCACTGCTTCGAGCAACCAGTGGAAGACGCCGAAATCCCTGCAAGCTAAGGCCAAAGGCCATCTGCACGATATCTGACAGGCCGAGACGAAAGCCGAAGCGAACGTCGCCTTCGATTTCTTCGTCGCAACCTACGGCGTGAAATGGGACAAGGCGGTCGCCAAGCTGGTCAAGGACCGGGACGCGCTGCTGACCTTCCATGACTATCCGGCCGAACGTTGGAAACACATCCGGACGTCAAACCCGATCGAAAGCAACTTCGCGACAGTCCGGCATCGCACAAAACGCACCAAGGGCGAAGGTGATCAGGCAGGTCGCGGCACACGCTTGCTCTGCTCGACGAAGTCGTCGAAAGCGTGTGGAAGTGGCATCAGCGCGGATCTCTCGACCGCGGACCTTGGCGATGCTGCCCGGTAACCTGCCATGCGCCGTCTCGGCCCGGAGTCCGAGGCAGCGCTCTGACTGGTCATAGGTGAGCACGGCGGTGCGCTTTGCAACTGAAAGATGGTCTCAAGACCCGCTGTATGGCTGCCGCGAACCCGATCCAGCGGGCACACGCAGTTCGCGTGATGCGGCTGCCAGGCGGGAAAACAGGCATTTTTGATTGACATTTGTCACTCGGAAAAACATCCTGCGGTTGTGAGGGCACTGTGCGTGCTATACGTGGGGCATACCAATTGCTTTGACGCGAAGACTCGGAGGCCACTTCATGCGTCAACGCCATTCACGACCGACCCATCCGTGCAATGAAATCCGGCGCGCGATGATTTTCGCGATCGAGGACGATCAGGCAATCCGAACCCTGCTTTCCGATGGCCTCGAAGCCGAAGGGTTTGATTTCAGATCGGCGGGCAGCGTCAATGAGTTTCTGGCCCTCGACTCGAGCAGTGCCGATCTTTTTCTGGTTGATCTTGGTCTACCCGACGGAAACGGATTGTCGGTCGTTCGTCGACTTCGCGAGCAGAGCGACGCCGGCATCATCGTACTGACGGGCCGTTCCGAGGAAACGGAACAAATTCTCGGACTGGAGCTTGGCGCCGACGACTACGTCACCAAACCCTTCCGTCCACGCGAACTGACAGCAAGGATAAACGCGGTGCTTCGCCGATTAGTCCACAACGTGGCCGGTGGCGCCCCGACAGTTGGCCCGTTGACCATTGATCATGCGTTCGGAGAATATCGAGTAAGTCTTGTCGCCCGGCGTGTACTAACAGAGATCGATGAGGAGATAGCTCTCACCTCCGCCGAGTTTGACCTGCTCGCGGCATTGCTCTCGCGTCGCGGGCACGCCCTGACTCGGGAACAAATTCTATACCTGATGAAGGGTCGGGATTGGGAGTTGCACGATCGCGCCGTGGACGGCGTTGTCAGCCGGTTGCGCCGCAAACTACCTTCGCCTCCCGGCCATCCGCCTTTCATCCGAACCATTC
>NZ_JADDJF010000141.1 GCF_017811755.1 Pararhodobacter sp. SW119
ACCTTTTTAGGTTATTGTGATAGGCATGAGGCGCTGATATAGTCGTGTCATGTATGCGCGCGTCTCCAAATCCGGAAATCGCAGCTATCTGCAGATCGTCGAGGGCTACCGCGACGAGGCCGGGCGCGTGAAGCAGCGGGTGATCGCCAATCTGGGCAGACTGGACAAATTGGGGCAGAAGGACCTTTCGGCGCTGATCCACGGCCTCCAGCGGGCAGTTGGCCTGCCAGAGACACTGCCCCAGCCCCCTCGGTTTGATCCGGCCAAAGCCTTTGGTGATGTCTGGTTGCTGCACCAGCTCTGGCACGAGATTGGATTGGCGGATTCGATACGCCGCGCTCTGCGATCCTCGCGCCGCCAGTTTGATGCGGAAGCCCTGGTGCGGGCGATGGTCTTCAATCGGCTGGCGGACCCGACCAGCAAACTCGGTGTCGTCGAATGGCTGCGCAATGAGACCAGCATGCCCGGGATCGACCCCGAAGCTGTCCATCACATGCAGCTGATGCGCGTCATGGACGCGCTGGAAGAGAACAAGGATGCGGTTGAACAGGCGGTGGCAAATCAGCTGCGGCCATTGCTCGATCAGGACCTGAGCGTCGTGTTCTATGACGTCACCTCGATCCGCATCCATGGGACAGCACAGCTGGAGGGCGACCTGCGCGCCTATGGGCAAAGCAAGGATATCCATGGGATCGGCCGCCAGTTTGCCCTCGGCGTCATCCAGACGGCCGAAGGGCTGCCCATCGCGCATGAGGTGTTTGAGGGCAATGTGGCCGAGACCAGAACGCTGGTTCCCATTCTGCAGCGGCTGCAAACGCGCTTCACTTTCAGGCGCATTGTCGTGGTGGCAGACCGCGGGCTCTTGAGCCTCGACAATATCTCCATGCTGGAGGAGTTGGGGCGCGAGCAAGGCGTGGACGTCGACTATATCCTGGCCGTTCCCGCGCGCAGATATGCCGCGTTTGCCGATCTTCTTCGAGAGCTGCAGGCTGCACTGGAAGGCGCCGACACGCCTGAAGATCAAGATGTCATAACCGAAGCACTCTGGGAGGGGCGTCGCCTTGTGATCGCCCATAACACTGCGCGTGCGGCCGAGCAGTCGGCGACACGGCAAAGCATCATCTCCGAGCTTGATGCCTTTGGAGAGGCCTTGGCGAAGAAGCTGGACGCGCAAGACGCCGGAGAGAGTGGCCGCGGGCGGCGCAGCTCCGACCGCGGGGCCTATCAGCGCTTCCACAAGGCGCTGCTGGAAAAGCAGATGACGCGGTTCATCAAGCCCGATCTGGGCAGCCCCAACTTTGCCTATACCGTCGATGATGAGGCCATCGCACAGGCCGCGCGACTGGATGGCAAGCTGATGCTGGTCACCAGCCTGTCGGACATGGCCCCGGAAGAGGTGGTCGCGCGCTATCGGTCACTGGCTGACATCGAGCGTGGCTTTCGCGTGCTCAAATCCGAAATCGAAATCGCCCCGGTCTATCATCGCCTGCCAGATCGGATCCGCACCCATGCGCTCATCTGCTTTCTGGCCCTTGTCCTCTACCGCATCCTGCGGCTGCGCCTGAAGGCAGCTGAAAGCCCGGTCTCTCCATCGAAACTGCTGAAATGCCTCAGCAGGATCCAAAAACACACCGTTCATGTCGGCGCCAATGCCTATCATGGCATAACCCGCCCGGACGCGGAACAACTCGACCTGTTCAAGGCCCTGAAAATAGAGCTGCCGAAGCAGTAAGCCTGACTT
>NZ_JADDJF010000142.1 GCF_017811755.1 Pararhodobacter sp. SW119
GCAAGCGATTGCTTTGTGGTCGTAATTTCGCCTCGCTTCTCCGCCATTCGAGGCAGAGTCTCGGGAAGCTCGAGCTTCCCAGGCGAAGGCCTGGCGCACAACCCACGTTTTCGGAGGTTCAGCTGAGCGTGGTCCAGCCGCCTCGAGGGGCCTTCTCGTCCCGCACGCTGCGCGGAAAATAGTCGCGTGGCGGCACCTCAAGATCAATTCCAAGTGCATCCTCGAGCGTTGAAAGCTGCGCAGCAACGGCATCGGCAAGGGTCTTGCCCCCGGCCTCCGCCAGGAACGGAACACCCGTCCGGGCGACCTCCTTCAGAAGCTTGGGCCACTGCCCTGAAAAGCGCGATCTCGCGAAGCCGAGATCACCCATCGCGCGCTCGAGATGCGCAATGCTCAGATCCTCGGCGAAGCTGGCGCCTCCAAGTGTCAGCGCAAGCTCATGTGTGACTCGCGCATCCATGATGGCCGGAATCACGTCGTAAAGCGGCGCGAGCTCCCCCGCCGGCTGGCGGTAAAGTATCGTGGTGTTCTTGGCGTGGTTGTCGGTGTTGCCGACGGCAAGGTTGAAGAGCGTCTGGCGGAGGAATCCGATCTGGAACAAGGCTGGCCTCGCCGTGCGCCGGGCGATTTCACCGACAGCTCGCATGGAGAACCGGATATCGGGCGAAACGGCATCGCGCTCGTACTTGAGATGTCGCGCGAGACCCATGGCCTGACAAAGGTCTTCGGAATGGACGCGGCGAACGGTCGCTCCATCGAAGAACCGGTCGAACCGGCGCGTCAGGATGGTGCCGATGTCGGCACCCGTCTCTCGGTCGTGGAACTCGAGGTAAGCACCTTCCGCGGTTTCAATGCCGAGCCGGCTTGCGAGCGACAGCAGTGCCACCTCGTGACGCGCAAGATCAAGATCATCTCGCGGAGACACCTTCAGGATATGCGTCGTGGGCGCTCGGCTACCCTCGCGCGGAAGAAAGAACCGTCCGTCGTGATGCAGAACTGCGATCTTGGGCTGCACGCCCGCGACCGGCGAGGGATCGCGTGCGCCCTCGGGCAACCGCCCGTGGAAATGCAGCGAACGAACGAGCTCAGCGAGACGGGCTGCCTGAACCTCCTCGTAGTCGTCGGGAAAGACGCCCGGTCGCTTGCCGGGACCAGACCCTGCCGGCGTGATTGAAACCGCCCCGGCACAGTCCGCACCGAGATGGAACAGGAGACCGCCGATGTCGCCACGGTCGATCCGGTGGGCCGCCATGACGCGGTCAAGCTCGCGCCCCTCAAAGAGCAGATTGCCGAAGAAGGCGGTGCAAGCGGCGTCCCCGAAGGGCGTGTTCTTGATGGGTAGTGCTGCGGACAGTCGACCCTCCTTTGGGACCCCCCGCGCATAGGCGAATTCGAGGCTCTTGTCGGCGTGTCGTTCGAGTTTGCCGACTGGAGCCTCCACGGCCTCCATCCACACATCCAGTTTCATTCGCGCGGCACAGCTTGCAGGTCGATTCCGAGGGGCTCCAGAAGCCGGAGGTAAGTCTCGAGGGTTGCCGGAATCTGGCTCCGCTCGATCTTGGAAAGATTGGACTGATCAACGCCCGATATCGACGAGAGATCCGCCTGACGCAGCTTCATCTCTCGACGCCGGGCACGAATGAGAGCTCCCAGTTCGCTCACTGAGCTGATGCGTATCGGGTCTTGCAACCGAGCCATCCTTCCAATGGTTT
>NZ_JADDJF010000143.1 GCF_017811755.1 Pararhodobacter sp. SW119
CGAGCCCTTCGGCCTGGCGCAGCTCCTGCGGAGTCAGGCGGGCAAGCAGGCGGCCGAATTCGGCCGGATCGAAGCGGGGCATGGCAGGTCTCCTTGGGGCCTGGGAGCCTCAGCATACCTCACTGACGCATCAGAACAAAGTGCGAACGAACTCCGTTTGCTGACACTGCCTGCAAGCGCGTGTCGGAGCCGGCTGATGTCGCGGGCGATCACATGCTCGGCAAGAAGTCCGCGGATCCGGTTCACAAGCCTGGTCCGGTCCGACACCAGCCGCTGACGGATCCGATGAACCGCCTGAATGGCAAGCTGTTCGGAAGACTTCGGCGGCACGAAACGCAGCGATGGCCGACCGATGGCTTCACAGATCGCTTCTGCATCGTTGCGGTCGTTCTTGTTCGACGTGACGTAGGGCGTCACGAACTGCGGGCTGATCAGGCGATCCACCGCCTCCTGCGCCGCCGCCAGCGCGTTTTCCCGGTCACCGAGAGCGGAGAGGCAGTTCGCGAGGTTGGTCAGCGACGCAGCCAGGCCGGTGTTGAAGACCTCGGGGCGCGCTGCGGCAAGACCGCGGTAAGGGACCACTGCCTCCTGCGCCGCCTCCTGCGCCTTCTCTGGGCGGCCGAGAGCGGAGAGGAAGTTCGCGAGGTTGCTCAGCGACACGGCCAGGTCAGGGGCGAAGGCCTCCGGTCGCGCCGCGGCGAGACCGCGGCGGAGCTCCAGCACCTCCTGCGCGACCGCCAGAGCCTCCTCCCGACGACCGAGATCGGAGAGGAAGATCGCAAGGGTGTTGAGCGATGTGGCCAGCTCGGCGGTGAAGGCCTCCGGGCGCGCGGCGGCAAGTCCCCGGCGGAGTTCCACCGCCTCCTGTGCCGCCGTCAGCGCTGCCTCCAGGCGGCCGATAGCGGAGAGGCAGTTCGCGAGGATGGTCAGCGACATGGCCAGGTCGGGGGTGAAGGCCTCCGGTTGCGCCGCGGTAAGACCGCGGTAGAATTCCACCGCTTCCTGAGAGACCGCCAACGCCGCCTCCGGGCGGCCGAGATCGGAGAGGCGGACCGCGAGGGTGGTTACACGCGTCCTCGCCTTTTCCGAGACTGCCCCTCATTCCCGAGGCTCTTCGACCGGTCGCGGCGCTGTCAAGAGCGGTCGCGATCGCGTCGACAAGCCTGGGCCACGCACCCACGGCAGGCAGGGATGTGTCCTCGCAAAATCAGTCGAGGATCGGCGCTCTTCGCATAAAAACCCGAGCTCGCTGCTGCAAGGTAAGCTTATCAGCACGGTAATCGCCCTGCAACGCTTCCCATGCGACTGTCATCGCCTTATGCGAACCGTCCATCGCCGATCTCCTGCCACTGATCGGCAGGAGATGGGTGGGACGTCAGACCAGAGGAAAAAGACGACGAACATCTGAGGGAGCAGCGCGGCAGGACTTCGCTCTACCCTCATTCGCGTCCGCGACACCATCAATGCTGTGGGGCGAAGAACGGTCCATTTCTACGCTCAAAGAGCGGCATAGGCTGGATATGATGTGCCATCTGGTCCGCCAAGCTGGTCGCCCATACTCAGTGGCAAGACGAGCGCAAGAAACTATCCTGTCGTCGAAGGTGCTTCCACAAGGTCGGTTACGGTGTAG
>NZ_JADDJF010000144.1 GCF_017811755.1 Pararhodobacter sp. SW119
AGACGCGGCTGAAGCGAATGCTCGCGCCACCGGTAGGTCCCGCCGACATCGAAACCGCGACCGTCCAGCTTGCGGCCGTTTGAGCGGCCGAGTGAAAGACCGGTGTTGGCCCAGTAGTCGAGGCTCGGGAGAAGTTCGCCGTAGGATCGCAATCCGAGGGAGAGCTGGCGGTCCCCCGCTCGCGCACGATCGTCGCTGAGGATGGCGAAGGCGGCGTAGTGGATATCACTTTCGGCTTCCACCTCGGCCAGGATGCCGTAGTGGTTGACGCGATCGCCGCGTGAATCCGGGTTGAAGAGTTCGCGGGGAAACCCGCCAACCCGCCCAGCGAATGCATCGACCTTGACCTCACCGATATCGAAATTGACCAGGAAGCCGTCGAAATTCTCGTCGATCAGCCATTCGCGTTCGTCGCGGTAGAGAAAGCGGCCGACACGCAGATCAACTTCGTCATCGTAGCGCAGATAGGCCTGATTGATCCGCGCGATGTTCCGGGTCTCGCGCGGGTGTCCGCGCTCCCAGGTGATCTGCGACAGGAAATCCGCCTCGAAGAAGCCCGACCAGGTACGACCCGGCGCGATCGTGGCGGCGAACCGGAGAAGCGGCTCGGCCTCGATCTCGCGTTCCGGGCGACCGTCCCGATCCCGAAAGCCTCTTTCGTATTCGAGGTCGAAGGCGAGCATTCGGCGGAGTTCGAGCAAGGGTCTTTCGTCGTCGTCCGCAGCGCCCGATTGCGGTCCGAGGCCGAGCGTGACGCAAATGGCGACGACAACGTAGCGGCGCAGGCAGCCGCTGCTCCGCGTTCGAAAACTGGCAGGTGAACGATTTCCTGTCGAACGCATACTGACTGGCCTCAGGCGTGGTGTGTGCCGGGCACCGGACTGGCCGCGGGCAGGAGGTCGGTCAGATCTGGATGCCCGCGATAGCGCGCCGCGATCTTGCGGTCGCCGCTGCGGATGGAATCGCGCACCGCCTGCCAGTGCGGGTGCCGCACCAGAACCCGCGCCGGCAGTCCGGGCAGTTCCAGAAGCCGGCTCAAGATGATGCGGTGCTTGCCGTCGTTGTTGCGGATGATCTCTCCGTCGCGGCCGATATTGACCAGGAAATGCGTGAACCGCGCGTCGGCGCTCGGGTTGTAGCCGTCCTTCTTCAGGCGCTGGTAGAGCTTGTCGATATAGTGGCAGCGCGCCATGACCTCGGCCGGTGTCGCGCAACGCCCACCCCATGCCCGCTCTCCCTGATTCACCTTTGTCAGGGCGCGGCGAATATACGGGATCTCCGCCCAGTCGCGGCCGAGGATGAAACGTTCGCGTACGATGCGCGAAAGGTGGTAGTCGTCGAGCGGCTGGCAGGCGAGATCCCAGTCACCGTCGAGCACCCGGCCGGCGTGCCAGCGGCGGCGATGACTGGACCATCGCCCGAAGGTGCCACGCTCGAGCCAGGGCAGGTCCAGGTCGCCGGACCAGCGGCGCTGCATCATCCTAAGGTCGCCTGCCGGAACCACGATCAGCTTGAACGGGTCGGCGTCAGTGTAGCGCGTTGGCCGCGCGAGGCGCAGGAGAGGCAATGCCAACCTGCGCGAGG
>NZ_JADDJF010000145.1 GCF_017811755.1 Pararhodobacter sp. SW119
GTGGCACAAACTCCACCGGCACGCCCTCGGCATCCAGCATCCGTTGCGAAACATGCCGTGCCGGGGCAAAGACAAGGTGCCGGTCGCCGGGATGCGCCTCTGCCACCCTGCGCGCAAAGGACAGTGACAGCGCGGCCTCGGGCGATTTCAGCCAGTCGAGGTCGGGGCGATAGATCAGCCAGACATGCGCCCCGCCCGCTTGGCCGACATAGAAGCGGCCCTCGTCCATCTGCGCCGGGTCGAGGGGCTGCGCCGTCGCCATGTGGAACAGCACGCCCGCAAGCGCATCAAAGGTCGGAAGGTCCGCACCCGTCAGGATGCGGTCAAGCTCTACCGGCTCGCCCAAGGTGCAATAGGTAAAGCTTCCGCCCAGCCCCTCGGCCCGCTCCGCGACCGACCTTTCGCCGGTCACGACAAGCTCGCCGTCCTTCACCTCTTTCCTGATCCGGTCGAATTCATGGCTGTGCAGGTTCTCGATACCCTGCACCCGCTGCACCAGATCGCCCGCCCGTTCGATGGCGCGCCAGTTGAGCCGTTCGCGCAAAAGCTCGGTCCTCTGCGTGCCGGTGAAGTTATAACCGGTTATTACGCGCCGCACCCGCTCGGCGGTCAGCCGGTCGGCGTAATCCTCCATCTCGACAAGGATGAAGCGCCTGTTGCCGCCATCGCGTTTGTTCGCTTCAAGCACGGCATGGGCGGTGGTACCGGAACCGGCGAAGGAGTCGAGGATTATAGAACCCTTGTCAGTTGCGAGGTCCAACACCTTGCTGATCACTTGAACGGGCTTCGGGGTGGCAAACAAATCACTGGCGTAGTCGTCACCAAAAACCTGCTTCAGCGTGACTTTTGCTCGCCTCGTATGCCCTGTTTCCTCTACATTCGCCCACAAACTTGACGGCGGAAGCCCCTTTTGATCAGCAAGGTAAGTTCGACGTATTACCCGTTTTCCGTCATCGGAGTACCGGAGTTCACCCGTCGCAAACTTTTCATCCATTGTTTCACGTGACCAGCGCCAACCGTTCGGAGGGTGCTTTATCATGCTTCCATTTGGGCCGGGATAGTCGAATTGAAGAGTTGGTCTTATGGCGGGGTTCTGAATGTCCGCGCCGTCATACCACGGCCCCCTCGGGTCATTGTCTGGATTCTTGTAGTGTGACCTTTTTTCAGGGCTGTCGAGAAAGTTTGGAGCCCAGTAGGGGTTTTTTGAATAGACAAAGATTGTATTGAAGTCCTGCGAAAACTGCGTGACGTTGTTGCTGCTGCTATCCGAATGCCGCCAAGCTATCTCGGTAATGTAGCCGCCTCGCCCAAACACCTCATCCAAAATCTGCCTGAGCAGATGATCTTCATTGTCGTCAATCGTAACCCAAAGGCTCCCGTTATCGGCGAGAAGCTCATGCAAGAGGCGAAGCCTCGGCCACATCATGGCGCACCATTTGTCGTGGCGCAGCCCGTCATCAACTCCGACTGGATTGGAATTCAGCCATTCCTTGATCATCGGCGCGTTGACGTTGTCGTTGTAGCACCAGCCCTCGTTACCGGTGTTGTAGGGCGGGTCGATAAAGATGCAGTCCACCTTGCCC
>NZ_JADDJF010000146.1 GCF_017811755.1 Pararhodobacter sp. SW119
CGCAGCCAGTGGCCGTGACCATCGATGATCCGCACGCGGTGCGGACCGGCATCGCTCCACGACGAGAACGCGACACTGCGCATGTCTTTCGTCGCGCCGGGAGCGAAACACGGCGCGCGTTTCGTGAATAGATTTCCCTATTATCCACGAGAAAAAGCGAAGACGCTTCAGACTTGTGTGCGGCGCTTTGCGGGATTCTGGACATTCGCCGCAGGTGCCCTGGTTCTTTTCGCGGTCGCAGATCCACCGACGTGAAGGGCGGAGAGCTGACGGATACGCATGCGGCAGTGCGATCGCGGCATCTGGCTGAAGCAGCCATTCCATCGTGCGCCTCCGAGTGCGAATTGCCCGGTTGCCGCGTGGCGCGAGGAGCCCGGAGCCGACATCCGCCACAGCGCGGCGCGATAAATTGCTCCCCAGGTGCAGCGACAATCTGCGCGTTCAATGCCGCAGCGCGGAACGATGCTCTCTTGCTCCCGTTGTCACTGCTGCAATGCAGCATCTTCGGGATCGACCGAGTACGGTATTGAACAGGAGCCTGACGATATGAGCTATCACTCTACTTTGACCGGCCTCAGGGACTTCGGAACCGATCCCGGGGCTTTGAGCGCGAACATCTACATTCCGAAGAGCTACCGGAGGAACGGTCCACTCGTTGTCGCGCTGCACGGATGTGCCCAGTCGCCCGAGAGCTACAACCTCGGATCGGGCTGGTCCGATCTTGCCGACGAATACGGGATGGCACTTCTGTTTCCAAGGCAGAACCGGAAGAACAATGCCCTTCGCAGCTTCAACTGGTTCAAGTTGGGCGACAGTCGCCGTGGCGCCGGCGAACCGCTTTCCATTCGCCAGATGGTCGGGCAGGTCGTCGATGATCACAACGTCGACCCTTCGCGTGTTTTCATAACGGGGTTGTCCTCGGGCGGGGCGATGACAGCGGTGATGCTGGCCGCTTACCCCGAAGTGTTTGCAGGCGGTGCGATCATAGCGGGGCTGCCCTATCGTACCGCAATCACCCCCATCCAGGCGCTCGTTCGCATGAAGGGTTATGGCGGCCCGTCTGACCGAAGACTCGACGCACTTGTGCGCGGAGCTTCGCGATTTGCCGGCTCCTGGCCAACAATCTCGGTCTGGCACGGCGAAAGCGACAAGACCGTCGACAGTTCCAACGCCGAATCCATTGTCCGCCAGTGGCAGAAGATCCACGGGGTCAAGGGCGCCCCCACCCGGATCGAGGACGTCGACGGCTTTCCCCGCCGGGTCTGGGCCGACGCAGACGGGCGAGAGCTGATCGAGGAATTCATCATCGGCGGAATGGGTCACGGCGCGCCTATCCGCGCCGGGGGAGAAGAGGGCCTCGGGGAGGAAGGCAAATTCATGCTGGAAGTCGGCATTTCCTCGACCCGCCACATAGCGGATTTCTGGGGTCTGCGGCGCAATTGAGGTTTGCCGGAAGCGTTTCCGCTAAGATTTTCGCACTGGCAGCGAATGGCGGCTTCGTCCGGATTCTGTTGAAAAACTCGGGCCTCCCAAGAACTTTCTGATTTATCTAA
>NZ_JADDJF010000147.1 GCF_017811755.1 Pararhodobacter sp. SW119
AGTGGAATTTAGAGAACCCGAGGCATTGGCGTTCCCCTCGTCGGCAGGGTCGCTGGATCGCGGGTTTGGAACGGGATGACGGTGGCGCTGCCGCCTGCATCGCAGCGGCTCGCCAGCGTGCAGGCGGCCGACTGCAGGTCCATCAGGGGTTCCAGCAGGCTTCGATCGTCGAACTGCCCCGTCTGTATGGCAAAGACGCCCATCACCGCAAAGTCCTGCAACATGGGGGCGAGCTCAGCGTCGTCGACCCGCCACATGTCCCTTGGCGGAGGAACCAGGCTCGCCAGATCATCGGGGGCGATGCTGTCGCGATCCTCAACAACGTGGCTCGCCCACCGGTCGGCGGCGTCCTCGTCAAGAAGCGCCCGAAGCATTCGGTTGGCACGCAACCGCAGGCCCGGCCGGCAGTGTGCGGAGTCGAAACGGGCAATCTTGTCGTCAGTCAGCATTGTCCCTTCACCTCAGATGCGGGGCGCGCGGCACGGACACAACGGCGGAAGAAGATCGCAACTAGGTGACGCTACTGAGAGAATCTTAAAATTAACTGTAAGTTGGCGCGAATTCGGAGTCCCCAGGGGCGCGTCTGGAAATTGTGTTGCGAGCGGGTCCCGCATCCTGGCATTCCGACTTTTGATAGGCATTGATGTCGGAGGCCCACTTTTCGTCGATCTCGAAGAGGACAGCGCGGACAAGCCGCAGCAGGGAGTCGTCGAAGGGGAAGACCCTGACCCTTGGCTGTGCGCCGTTTTAGCCGGCGCACGATCTGCAATCTCACGGCAAAATTCCGCTTTCCCCTTGTGTGGCGGTTTTCCTCGGGAACGCTTGAACGACAACTGTGTTGAGATCAGCAGTTGCACCATCAGTTGCTTGAGTGGCGCCACAGAGGGCGGCACGGCCACATCCACGCGAGCCCAATGACCGTCGGACCCGCGCGGGCGCCATGCGCCCCTGCACATGCGCCCTCTACGAATGGGAGCATGACCATGTCTCGCGCGGTTCGCGAACGACTTCTCGATCTGGCACCACTTCTGACGCTGCGCTGGGTTTCAGGCCCCCTCGCGGGCGAGAAAGTGCCCGAAACCGGACGACAGCTCCAAGATTACATGGCCGATACCGGTCTGCTGTCCGTCGCCTCGGTTCTCAGTGACGGGGCAGGCTTCAATCTGCTGCGCTACTACGATATCGGGCGCGACATCATGGAGGTCCTCCCCGTCGGCGAAGGCGTTGAGTGTATGAAGCACGCGGCGTTGGTTCATCACATCAGACGGATCCTGAAGGCGAACCCGTGCCAACTGAAACCGCTCCTGTCAGCGGTTACCGAGATCAATCACGGCACGCTGGCGCGCGGAGTTTCCGATCTCATCGGCCGGCCCGTGTCCGCCTTGATCGATGCCGAGCAGGCCCTGCGCCTGCTGTCCGCATCTGTCGATGATAGGAGATAGCGGCGAGAAGCGAGTCAGGGACGCTCTGCTGAAGCCAGGCGGATCGCGGACTGTCCGAGCGACGAAACAGGATCGTTTGGATGTTTCAACCAGTTCCTGCGGCTC
>NZ_JADDJF010000148.1 GCF_017811755.1 Pararhodobacter sp. SW119
GCAAATTGGGCCGATGGGCATGCTTGTTACCCGGTCGCAGCTGAGGGAGTGAGATCATGGGCTTGATCTACGGGTTCTTCGGGCTGATCGAGGATCTCACCTGGGGATGGGCTCTCATCCCCATCCTGGTGGTCTTCGGCCTCTTCATCACACTGATGACGGGTTTCGTCCAGTTCGAGTTCTTCGGGCGGATGTTCCGGGTGCTATCGTCGAAGAACCAGTCCGGCGATCCGAATGCTATCAGCGCGCGGCAGGCGCTTCTCGTCTCTGTGGGCGGGCGCGTCGGCGGCGGCAACATTGCGGGTGTCGCGGTCGCAATCTCACTCGGCGGTCCCGGGGCGGTGTTCTGGATGTGGGTGATCGCCCTCGTCGGCATGGCGACCAGCCTCGTCGAGGCCTCGCTTGCGCAGCTTTACAAGCGGCCGGTCGGAGACGGCACCTTCAAGGGCGGCCCGGCAGGCTATATCCTCTACGGGATAGGGCACCAGTATCGCTGGCTGGCGGTGATCTACGCCGTGTGCCTGCTTCTGTCCTTCGCGCTCGGATTCAACGCCTTCCAGGGCAACACCTTCGCCGGCGCGGCCAATGACAGCCTTGGTGTCGACCGCCTCTGGAGCGCGATCCTGCTCGCCGTGATCACCGGTTTCATCGTCTACGGCGGCATCAGGCGCATCGCCAAGGTGGCGGACGTCATCATCCCGATCATGGCGCTCAGCTACATCGCCCTTGCGCTCATCATCATCCTTATCAACATTCCCTCCCTTCCCGGCGTGCTCTGGATGATCGTCGCCAATGCCTTCGGGCTTCAGGAGGCGGTCGGCGGCGGCATGGGCGCCGCCATTGCTCAGGGACTGCGCCGCGGCCTCTTTTCCAACGAGGCCGGGTTGGGGTCGGCGCCGAACGTCGCGGCGACAGCGCATGTGCGCCACCCGATCAGCCAGGGGATCACGCAGTCCTTTTCCGTCTTCATCGACACCATCATCATCTGCTCCTGCACCGCCTTCATCATCCTGCTGAGCCCGGTCTACGTGCCAGGCGCCGAGATCGACGGGGTCGTGCTGACGCAACAATCGCTCGTCGGCCATCTCGGGGATTGGGCGCAGTATTACCTGACCTTCGCCATCCTGCTCTTCGCCTTCAGCTCCATCATCTACAACTACTACCTTGGCGAGGTTGCGCTCGGCGTGATGACGAACCATCCTGCATCGCTGCACGTACTCAGGTTCGCCATCGTCGGGATTGTCTTTCTCGGGGCCACCGCGCCCGGCGCGACCGCGGTGTTCTTCTTCTCCGACCCGATGATGGGCATCCTCGCGCTGGTCAACCTCATCGCGATCATGATGCTGTTCCCGGTGCTTTTGCGGATCTTGAACGATTTCAGGGCCCAACTCAAAGCCGGTGTAGAGCGACCGGTGCTCGATCCCGGAAAGTTTCCGGATCTGGACATCGACCCTTCGGCTTGGACCGATCCGCAATCGGCGAAACCGGCTGCGGGAGGCGAGACCGAAGCGCCGATCGCCCG
>NZ_JADDJF010000149.1 GCF_017811755.1 Pararhodobacter sp. SW119
CTCGATGACCGCGCCGGGATGGCGCTCTCAGCCGGAACCCGTATGACACTAAGGAGACTTGGATGACCTCGCTCAACACCTGCGACGTTCATGCCGTATGCCGCATGATGCCCCACCCCACGCATCTTCACCCCCGTATCCGACTTGGTAGGGGTGAATCATGTTCTCAAATCGCTGTCGAGGAAGGACTTTTTCAGCGGCCTGTTAGGGATCAGGCCCCATTGATACCAACCTTGCCTGCGTCTTGTCGACCTCTCGCGTCATCGCGACCTGCCTTGCCTCCCAGAGGGCCGGGAACTCTTCGCTGAAATCGACAAAGAACCCCGCGAAGGTGCGGATCGTCGTCATGTCCTCGGCGGTGAAAGGGATCGCGCGGCCGCGCTGTTTGGCCTCGTTTAGTTTGCGGGCGATGTGGTTGATCGCAGCGCAGTGAGTGGCGATGTCCGCGCCCCAGGGATGCATCTAGTCGATCACGGCCTTATCCGCCGGGCGCAGCAGCACGTCTGCAGCCCTTATCAGGCAACGCAGGGTGGCCGGGAACCGTCGTCGCTCGTCTTGTCGGCCAGGAACATTATGATCTGCTTGCGGGCAGCACTGCCGAAGCGACGGTCGGCGCATTCGTTCGCGATACGCCAGCTCATCGCAGGGCCTCGGCGGGGCTGCATCGGGCCGCAACTTGTGCAGGTATTGTACAGAAATCCCGCCCGCAGCGCCCGATCTGCCGCGGAATCAAACGGGCGTTTCTACAGCGGCTTCTGCAAACCCCTGACAAAACGCCATATTTTACTGGGTTTTCTGGTGTCCCCGACAGGATTCGAACCTGTAACCTGCCCCTCAGGAGAGAGCGGGACCCCCACCAAAATAAAGGGTTGTGCCCCAAAAGACCAACCCCTACAGGCTCATGTTCCCCATCTATCCCGCGGATTCGAGTCTCTCCCGGTTCAATGAACCAAAGAGCAAACCCCAGAGGTCGAGTTGGCCTTCTATCGCTTGGTGGATACGCATGCCCGGGCACGTTCAACGGCGCCTCGGTCAGCCTAGCTGCGCCGCGGCCATCTCGCGCCCGTGGCCGGCGATCAGTTCGCCATCTTCGGTCACGAGGCAGGGCACGGTCCAGCCGAATTCGGCCATGCTGGCGGCGAGCTCGCGACTTGGTCTGCGCCATGCACGTTCGCGTTCCTCGCGTATGGCCGCGGGCGCGCAATCGGCCACATCTCGATACGCCCGGGGGCGAAGGCGAGGGTCATGCTTGGATCCTGTCGATGACGGGGGTGGTGCTGAAGTTGTTGGCTTACGGGCGGAGGATTCCGCCGGGAAGTCGTGGCTTCCTGCTCGATGCAGAGGCGTCGTCAATTGCTCCCCCGGGCGATTGCATGTCGATAGCACGCCGCAGTAGTCATAGCGGTACAACGGGAACAACGAGGAAAGCCAGCATGACGTTGAAGGTCTATCTCTCCGGCGAAATCCATACCGATTGGCGC
>NZ_JADDJF010000015.1 GCF_017811755.1 Pararhodobacter sp. SW119
GCAATGAAACTTCTGCTCGAACGGCGCAGAGGCGACGTTCCTGCTACGCCCGCTGAAGTTCAAGCGTCCCAGCTCTCGACTTCGACCGAACCTGAGCGACTTTTGTGTGCGATGACTTTGGCCCGAAAAGGGCGTCTGGCGCAAAACCCCGGGAGCATCGCCGCCGGGAGTTGCGCTCCGCGCGCGGGCTTCTTGCCGCCGCGCCTGAAAACTCAGTGAGTCCAGACCTCTCGCCGGTTGGTGGCGAAGTTTTCGCCGTAGCCGCCGGGGCGGATGTTCGGGCGGCGCGGTTTGGGTTGAACCAGGATGTAGTCGATGCCATGCGATTTCGCGTAGGCCTCGGCCTCGGCCTGGCTGTCGAAGCGCAAGCGAACCTGGCCCTGGGTGTCGGTGGATCCGATCCAGCCCATCAGGGGTTCGGTGTAGCGCGCCTCGCCGCGAAAGAACTCGAGCACCCAGTGCCGGGTACGGGCCGTGCCCGATTGCATGGCGTTGCGGGCGGGGCGATAGATACGGGCGCGCATGGAAACCTCCGGATATTCGATCCGTTATCGCCAAGCGCGCGAACAAGCGCAAGAGGCGCGGGGTTGAAACCGGACGGGAGCGACACAACCTGTCCTGCGACATGGGCGAGGTATCCCGGTGACAGATTCTAGCCTTGCACCGCCCGCCGGGCGGCAGAAACTCGAAGGCGGGCGCCGTTTTCGCATGGCGACGCCGTTCGAACCGGCGGGTGACCAGCCGACCGCGATCGCGGAACTGGTCGAGGGGATAGACGAGGGCGAACGCAACCAGGTTCTGCTGGGGGCAACCGGTACCGGCAAGACCTTCACGATGGCGAAGATCATCGAGGCGACGCAGCGCCCGGCGATCATCCTGGCGCCGAACAAGACGCTGGCGGCGCAGCTTTACGGCGAATTCAAGGGGTTCTTCCCCGATAACGCGGTCGAATACTTCGTCAGCTACTACGACTACTACCAGCCCGAAGCCTACGTTCCCCGCTCGGACACCTATATCGAGAAGGAATCCCAGATCAACGAGCAGATTGACCGGATGCGCCACTCGGCGACCCGGGCTTTGCTGGAGCGTGACGATGTGATCATCGTGGCCTCGGTCAGTTGCATCTACGGCATCGGTTCGGTCGAGACCTATTCGGCGATGACGCAGGATCTGGAGGTCGGCGGGCACTACGATCCCCGAAAAATCATCGCCGAACTGGTCGCGCAGCAGTACCGGCGCAATGATGCGGCTTTTCAGCGCGGGGCCTTCCGGGTGCGCGGCGACGTGATCGAGGTCTGGCCCGCCCACCTGGAGGACCGGGCCTGGAAATTGTCGTTTTTTGGCGAGGAACTGGAGGCGATCACCGAGTTCGACCCGCTGACAGGTCAGAAAACTGACAGTTTCGACAAGATCAGGATCTACGCGAACAGCCACTACGTGACGCCGCGGCCGACGATGCAGCAGGCGATCAAGGGCATCAAGGCCGAGTTGCAGGTGCGGCTCAAGCAACTGATCGGCGAAGGCAAGCTGCTGGAGGCGCAGCGTCTGGAGCAGCGCACGCAGTTCGACCTGGAAATGCTGGAAGCCACCGGCGTCTGCAACGGGATCGAGAACTATTCGCGCTACCTGACCGGCCGCGCGCCCGGCGAGCCGCCGCCGACGCTGTTCGAGTTCATTCCCGACAACGCGATCGTATTCGCGGACGAATCGCACGTCTCGGTCCCGCAGATCGGCGGCATGTACAAGGGCGACTACCGGCGCAAGTTCACCCTGGCCGAACACGGGTTCCGCCTGCCGTCCTGCATGGACAACCGCCCCCTGAAGTTCGAGGAATGGGACGCGATGCGCCCGCAATCGGTCTTCGTCTCGGCCACGCCGGCGGGATGGGAGATGGAACAGACCGGCGGCGTCTTCACCGAACAGGTGATCCGCCCCACCGGCCTGCTGGACCCCGAGGTCGAAATCCGCCCGGTGGCGACGCAGGTGGACGATCTGCTGGACGAGATCCGCACCGTCGCGCAGCGGGGGATGCGGGTGCTGGTCACGGTGCTGACCAAGCGCATGGCCGAGGATCTGACCGAATACCTGCACGAACAGGGCATCCGCGTGCGCTACATGCATTCCGACATCGACACGATCGAACGGATCGAGATCCTGCGCGACCTGCGGCTCGGCGCGTTCGACGTGCTGGTCGGCATCAACCTGCTGCGCGAGGGGCTCGATATCCCCGAATGCGGGCTTGTGGCGATCCTGGACGCCGACAAGGAGGGTTTCCTGCGCTCGGAGACCTCGCTGGTGCAGACCATCGGCCGGGCGGCGCGCAATGCCGAGGGCCGCGTCATCATGTATGCCGACCGCACCACCGGCTCGATGGAGCGCGCGCTGGCCGAGACGAACCGGCGCCGCGACAAACAGATGGCCTACAACATCGAGCACGGCATCACCCCGGCGACGATCAGGAAGAACGTCGAGGACGTGCTCTCGGGCCTCTGGCAGGGCGACACCGACCTGAGTCGCGTCACCGTGAAGGTCGACAAACCGCTGGTCGGCGCCAATCTGGCGGCGCATCTGGAGGCGCTGAGGACGCAGATGCGCAAGGCCGCCGAGAACCTGGAATTCGAGGAAGCCGCCCGATTGCGCGAC
Source organism: Pararhodobacter sp. SW119 (assembly GCF_017811755.1). Classification (GTDB taxonomy): domain Bacteria; phylum Pseudomonadota; class Alphaproteobacteria; order Rhodobacterales; family Rhodobacteraceae; genus Pararhodobacter. The sequence continues at coordinate 2,644 of NZ_JADDJF010000015.1, forward strand.
GAGGTCAAGCGGCTGGAAACGGTGGAACTGGCCATCGCCGACGACCCGCTGGCGCGCCAGTCGGTGATCGAGGAGGCGGTGGAGGACGCCACGACGCGCTCGGGCCGCTCCACAGCCGGGAGGGCGGGTCAGCGCGGCGGCGTCAAGCGGCGTAGCAAACGGTAGGACGCGCCGCCGGCATCGCGAGCGCGCGGGTAGTCGAGGCGTTACGTTCGCGCTGTGGCTCCGGCTTGGGCGGCGTGCGGATACGCCCCGTCGAGCCGAGTCAAAGGTTTCATTGCGGTTAAATTTCTCAGAATTTCGTTTCTTTCCAATAGCTTGCGTGACTGCTCGCATGCGAGCAGTCGGCCTTTCAGCCGCCTTCCGGGGCGCAAAGGCGCCGACCTAGCGCCCCAGCGCCGCCGCGATCGCCAGCACGATCACCGCGCCGATGGCCGACACCACCAGGATCGCGACAAGCCCGTAGGCCGCCAGAACCCCGGCCCCCACCAGCGCCAGCACGAAAGGCGCGGCCAGCGCAGCGACGACGCCGAGGGCGATGTTGCGGGCCTTGTTGCGCCCCCCGGTCAGGGCCGAGGCGATCAACCCCGCCAACACCCCGATCACGATCAGGATCAGCCCTCCGATCCCGCCAACCACCTGCAGGAACTCTTCCATTCGCCCCTCCCGTTCTCGGGCGTCCTGCCCGGTCTTCCGCTGGATGTTGCGCCGTTCGCCGGCGGTAAACAAGGGCAAGCGGCGGCGGCGGCGTTCAGCCGCCAGCGGCGCCGGGGTCCGCACGCGCCAGCGCCCATGCGACCCAGTCGGGCACCACCCGGCTGGCCAGGCCGAGGAGATGCGCGTCGAAATCGCCCGAGACATCGGTCTGCGTCGTGTTGATCTCGGTGCAATGCGCGCCGGCCGCGCGCGCCTCCATCACCAGGCCCGCCGCCGGCCAGACCTGACCGGAGGTGCCGATGGCCGCAAACACCCTGCAATCGGCAAGTTCCGCCGCGATCCGATCCATGTGATAGGGGATTTCGCCGAACCAGACGACATCGGGGCGGGTCGCGGCGCGGCGGCAGGCGGGGCAGGGGTCGTCGGGCGCCATGTGCATCGGGGCGGGCCAGACGCGGTTGCAGGCCCCACACCGCGCCCGCATCAATGCGCCGTGCATCTGGATCACGTTCCTGGAGCCGGCGCGATGGTGCAGGTCGTCGACATTCTGCGTCACGATCAGGGTCTGGCCTGGCAGCGCGGCTTCCAGGCGGGCGAGCGCCGTGTGCGCGGCGTTTGGCCTGGCTTCGGCGCAGTTCCGCCGGCGGGCATTGTAGAAGTCATGCACCAGCGAGGGGTTGCGACGGAATCCCTGGGGCGTGGCGACCTCTTCCAGGTCGTACTGCGACCAGAGGCCGTTTTCATCACGGAAGGTCCCCAGCCCGCTTTCGGCCGAGATGCCCGCCCCGGTCAGCACAACGATCCGCGCCATCCTACCCCCGTTGCAGCTTCACCGGCTCGGTTCGCGCCAGACGCAGGACATGCGCCATGAAGGGCTTCGTCGCATCGTCGGTGCGCGTGGCGGCGTAGAGGCGCCGGGTCATGCCTTTCGAGGTCAGGGGCCGGGTGACGTAGTCCGAGGAATACTTGACCTCGCGCAGCACCCAGTCCGGCAGGACGGCGACCCCGCGTCCGGAAGCGACGAGGAGCAGGATCACCGCGGTCAGTTCCACCTGCCGGATCGCGCGCGGTTCGACCTTGGCAGGCGTCAGCAGCCCGGTGAAGACGTCGAGGCGCGTGCGCTCCACCGGGTAGGTGATCAGGACTTCCTCGCGGAAATCCTCGGCCTCGACAAAGGGTCTGGAGGCGAGCGGGTGATTGGCGGCGGCGACGAAGCGCGGCTCATAGTCGAAAAGCGGGATGAAGGTGACGCCCTCGATCTCCTCGGGGTCGGAGGACACGACCAGATCGACCTCTTCGCGCGCCAGAGCGGGCAGGGCGCCGAAGGCCAGGCCGGGGCGTATGTCGACATCGACATCGGGCCAGGCGTGGCGGAATTTCTCGAGTACCGGGAACAGCCATTCAAAGCAGGCATGGCATTCGATCGCGATGTGCAATCGGCCGGATTTGCCAGCAATTAGGGCGCGAAATTCGTCTTCCAGCGCATCGATGCGCGGCAGGACGTCCTCGGCCAGTTTCAGAAGCTTCATCCCGGCCGCCGAGAGCCGCAGCGGTTTCGTCCGGCGCACGAAAAGCTCGACACCGCATTGATCCTCCAGGCCCTTCAGTTGATGGCTCAGGGCCGACTGGGTGAGATTCAGCAGATCCGCCGCCTTGCCGACGCCACCGGCCAGGTGGATCGCGCGGATCGTGCGAAGGTGTCGGAACTCAAGGTGCATTATGCGGCGAGGCTCATGGAGATGATGAGAACAATGAATTTGTCTCACATGGAGGTTCGTGCCACAAGTGGGGCACCAAAGGAGCCCTTTCATGCCCGCACCACGCGTCTCTTTCGAGTTCTTCCCGCCGAAATCGCTCGAAGCCAGTTTTCGGCTTTGGGAAACCGTGCGGATGCTGGCGCCCCTCTCGCCGGAGTTCGTTTCGGTCACCTATGGCGCGGGTGGCACGACCCGGCAGCTGACGCATGAGGCAGTGACGACGATCGGACGCGAGTTCGGGCTGAACGTGGCTGCGCATCTGACCTGCGTCGATGCCACCCGGGACGAGACGCTGGCCATCGCCCGGTCCTATGCCGAGGCCGGGGTCAGGGAGATCGTGGCGCTCAGGGGCGATCCGCCGAAAGGCCAGGGGCGCTTCACGCGGCACCCCGACGGGTTTGCCGATTCACTGGAGTTGATCGCGGCGCTGCGAAACGCGGGCGATTTCAACCTTCGCGTTGGCGCCTATCCCGAACCGCACCCCGAGGCGGCGGATCCGCAAGCCGACATTCACTGGCTCAAGCGCAAGTTCGAAGCCGGCGCCGACAGTGCGATCACCCAGTTCTTCTTCGAGCCCGAGACCTTCCTGCGCTTTCGCGACGCGTGCGTCCGCGAGGGCCTCGACGCAAGCCGGATCGTTCCCGGGATCGTGCCCATCGAGAATTGGGCGGGTATTCGCCGTTTCGCGCAGGCGACTGGGACTTCCATTCCGGTCTGGCTGGACGACGCGTTCGACAAGGCGATCCGCGACGGACGCGAGCAGTTGCTGGCGACGGCGATCTGCACGGAACTCTGCGACCGGTTGATGGGCGAGGGGGTGGAGGATCTGCACTTCTACACGTTGAACCGCGCACAACTCACCCGCGATGTCTGTCATGCCCTGGGCGTGACCGCGCGGGTTCCGCTTCAGAACGTGGCGTGATTCCGAACCGGGGCCCGGCCGACGCGAAACCTTTCGGTCAGATCGCCGGTCCAGCCGCCACGCGTGCCTGAAGCGCGGTCAGCAACGGGCGCCGCCGACCCCGCGTTCGCGCCAGATCGGCGGCGGCGACGAGGGGGGCGTCGTTCAGGCTTCGGGCGATCCCGCCGATGAACTGGCCTGCATAACCGGTTCGCCTGCCGTCGAGCAAAAGCGTCTGCGCCCGCTTCAGATCATCGTGCAGCGCCATCGGATCGGCGCCTCCGCTGCAGGCCCTGGCGATCGCCGTGCGCCGTGCCGCCGTCGCCGAGAGGAAGTCGCGGGCGAGGATCGATTCGGCCTCGACGATCGAAATGCCCAGGATCGTCTCCAGATGCGCGGCAAGGCCCAGCGGCTTGGCGCAGAAGGCATCCGCGCCGGCCGAAAGCGCGGCGCCGCGCCCCTCGGGATCACCGGACACCGCCACGATGCGTGGCCGGCGTGGCGTCAGCGCGGCCAGTTCGACGATCAGATCCAGGCCCGATCCGTCGGGCAACCCCAGATCGATCAGGGCCAGTTCCGGCCTGTAGAGCCGCAAGTGCCTACGCGCCGCTGCGAGGGTTTCGACGCGACGCAGGCGGATACCCGCCGCGCGGCAGATCAGGCGCACGGTCTCGGCCGCGAACCGGCTATCCTCGACCAGCAGCATCGTCTGCGGGCGCGGCATCACGGCAAGAAGAGCGGGCAGAACACCCAGCGGCGGCGTGCCGGGGGATGATGACGGCATGGCAGCACCTCCATCCAAGGGAGCGAGCCTGCTTGGAATTCCCTAAGGCGCGGTTAATCCGCGCAGCCGGGTTGCCATCGACCCGCCGGCGGACATATCACGATTGCACAATCGCAACGGAGAATGCCTGTGATCGGTCGCTTGAATCATGTCGCCATTGCCGTGCCGGACCTGGAGGCCGCGTCCGCGCAGTATCGCGGCACGCTGGGCGCCGAGGTCGGCCCGCCGCAGGACGAACCCGATCACGGTGTGACCGTGGTCTTCATCACCTTGCCGAACACCAAGATCGAGCTTCTGTATCCTTTGGGCGAGGAGAGCCCGATCAAGGGATTTCTCGAGAAGAACCCGGCGGGCGGGATCCACCATATCTGCTATGAAGTGCAGGATATCATCGCGGCCCGCGACCGGCTCAAGGCGGCGGGGGCACGCGTCCTCGGCACCGGCGAGCCGAAGATCGGCGCGCATGGAAAGCCCGTGCTGTTCCTGCATCCCAAGGATTTCAACGGCTGCCTCGTCGAACTGGAGCAGGTCTGATGACCGTCTTTTCGGGTTTTGTGCTTTACGCGGTCCTTTGGTTCCTGACCTTGTTCCTGGTCTTGCCATTGCGGCTTACCACCCAAGGGGATGCGGGTTCGGTCGTGCCGGGCACGCCGTCTTCGGCGCCGCAGGACGCGCAGATGCGCAAGCGGTTGACCATCACCACGATCGCAAGCTTCGTCATCTGGGCGATCGTTGCCGCGATCATCCTGTCGGGCTTGGTCGGCATCGACGACATCGATTTCCTATACCGCGCGACCCGGGGTTGAAATTCAATCCTCGACCCAGCGGGTGATCGATGCGACGTCGGGGCGCGGACGCTCTGGCGGGGTCGCGTCGGTGGTGCCGATGTGAATGAAGCCCGCGACCTTCTCGGTCGGTGAAAGGCCCAGTCCACGCGCGCAGAACTCATGGTCATGGGCGGCGAACCCGGTAAGCCAGCACGCGCCGTACCCTTGGGCGAGGGCGGCGTTGACCAGGGACAGGCAGACCGCGCCGGCGGAGAGCAACTGCTCGACCTCGGGGATCTTGTCAGAGGGTTTGGGCGCGGCGATGACCGCCACCGCGAAGGGTGAATCGCGGAACGTGGCGGCGGCCTTCTCGGTCTTCTCGGGTGCCTCGCCCAGCGCCAGGCCGCGTTCCGCGCAGAGCGTGCCCAGCCGGGCGAGCGCGGCCTGCTCCAGCACCACGAATCGCCAGGGTTCGAGTTTTCCATGGTCGGGAACGCGGGCGGCTGCCGTCAGTAGCCGGGTCAGCACTGTACGATCCGGTGCGGGCGCGCGCAGCATCTTGGCCGGACGGGAACGGCGCGACAGAAGAAACTCCAGAACCTCGGGTCGGGCGGGGGGCGGAAGGTCGGTCATGGTCTCTCCGGTTTCTTGGGCTTCGCGCTGATCTGTCCCTTCGAGCGGTCGAGGGCAAGGCCGTTCACCGGGCGGACGCTTGCCCTTCGCACGGAAAGCCGGCAGAGAGTGTCTCGTCTGCACCGGCACCGGAGGATCACATGCTGATGGCCGATCTGGGCGATCTTCGCCTGCACTATCGGATCGACGGGCCCGAGGACGGCGCGCCGGTGGTCTTTGCCAATTCGCTGGGCACCGATCTGCGGCTCTGGGACAAGGTGGTGCCGCTTCTGCCCGAAGGGTTGCGGATCGTGCGCTACGACATGCGCGGGCACGGGCTGTCCGACGCGCCGGCGGCGCCCTATTCGATGGGCGCGCTCGTGCGCGATCTGGAAAGGCTTCTGGACCATCTGCGCTTGCGCGATGTGCTGCTGGTCGGGCTGTCGATCGGCGGCATGGTTGCACAGGGGCTGGCGGTCAAGCGGATGGACCAGGTGCGCGCCATGGTGCTGTCGAACACCGGCGCCAAGATCGGCACCGCCGAGATGTGGCAAGAGCGTATCGAAGCGGTCAACGAGCATGGCGTGTCAGCCCTGTCCGAAGGGGTGATGCAACGCTGGTTCCCGCAAGCCTTCCGCGACAGCGACGAGTGCCGCGCCTGGCAGCACATGCTGGAGCGCACGCCGGCCGAGGGCTACGCGGGATGCGCCGCCGCCATCGCCGGCACCGACTTCTATACGCCGACCTCTGGCCTGCGCCTGCCGGTTCTGGGCATCGCCGGGTCCGAGGATGGCTCGACCCCGCCGGATCTGGTCCGCGAGACGGTGGACCTGATCCCCGGCAGCCGGTTCGCCCTGATCCGGGGCTCGGGCCATCTGCCCTGCGTAGACCAGCCCGAAGCCTATGCCGCGATCCTGAACGCCTTCATCACCGAAACCGGCCATTTGCAGGGCTGAGGCCGTGCCGCATCCCCCGCTTCTTCTGGTCCACGGATCCTGCCACGGGGCCTGGTGCTGGCGCGATCTTCTACCGGAACTTACCGCACGGGGGATCGCGGCGCGGGCGATCGACCTGCCGGGGCATGGCGCAGATACCAGGCCGCTGTCAGAGGTCACGCTTGACGCCTATGCCGAAGCGATCCTGGCCGCGGCCGAAGACATGGGGGGACGCGTCGCCCTTCTGGGCCATTCGATGGCGGGTTACCCGATCACCGCGGCGGCGCAGCGCGCACCCGGCATGATCGACAAGCTGATCTACCTCTCCGCTTATCTGCCCGAGTCCGGTCGCTCGCTCAGCGACATGCGGGCAGCCTGGCCCGAACAACCGCTCATGCCGGCGATCCGACGCAGGGATGACGGTCTTTCCTTCACCATCGCCGAGGACTGGCAGCCCCAGGTCTTCTACCACGACTGCCCGGCAGAGGCGGTCGCATTCGCGCGCGAGAACCTGGGTCCGCAGGCCATTGCCCCGCAAGCGACGCCGCTGGACCTGACCGCCGCATGGGAGGGGATCGAATCGCATTACATCGTCTGTGCCGATGACCGCACCATTCCACCCGACTACCAACGCTACATGGCCCGCAACCTGCCACTGGAGCGCGTGAGCGAACTGCAATCGTCGCATTCGCCCTTCTTCGCGATGCCGGGCGCGCTGGCCGAGCGGGTCGTCGCGATCCTCGGCGACTGATGCCGTCCCGTCTGCCGGTCGTCTTCATCCTCGTCACCCTGACGCTGGATGCGATCGGCTTCGGGCTGATCTTGCCGGTGATGCCCGATCTGCTGGTCGAGGTGACGGGGCGCGACCTGTCGCACGCAGCACTTTGGGCCGGAATGCTTACCGGCGGTTTCGCGGTGATGCAGTTCTTCTGCGGGCCGGTGATCGGCGGGTTGTCGGACAGGTTCGGGCGCAAACCGGTTCTACTGTTGTCGCTTGCCGTCCTCTCTGCGGATTACCTGATTCTGGCGCTTGCGGGGACGATCTGGCTGGTCTTTGCCGCGCGATTGCTGACCGGTGCGGCGTCGTCTACGCAGGCGACGGCGGTGGCCTATCTCGCCGACATCTCCACGCCCGAGGAGAAGGCGCAGCGTTTCGGGCTGGTTGGCGCGGCCTTCGGCGTGGGTTTCGTTCTGGGCCCGGCAATTGGCGGCCTGCTGGCGGAGTTCGGAACGCGCGCGCCCTTTGTCGTGGCATCGGCCCTTGCCGCGGCGAACATGGCGTTCGGTGCCATCGTCCTGCGCGAAACCCTGCATCCCCAGAACCGTCGTCCGTTTCGTTTGCGGCGCGCGAACCCCTTCGCGGCCTTCGGCCACATCGGCCGCTTCCGCGCGGGCAGGCGCCTTTTGGCGGTCTATTTCCTGCACGAGTTCGGTTTCTTCGTCTATCCGGTCGTCTGGGCCTATTTCTCGATCGCCCGCTTCGGATGGTCGCCCGGCCAGGTCGGATTCTCGCTCGCCTTGTTCGGACTGTGCTTTGCGGTCGTCCAGGCGGGATTGATCCGCCCCGCGTTGAATGGACTGGGCCGTCAGGGGGCGATGATCGCCGGCACGCTTGCCGGTATCGTCTCGTTCTCGGGGCTGGCGGTGGTCGGAAGCGGTGCGCTCGCCCTGGCGCTGGTCCCTGTTGCCGCGTTGGGCGGATTCGTCGTGCCGGCGTTGCGGGCCGAGCTGTCCGACCGCGTCGGTGCCGACCGGCAGGGAGAGTTGCAGGGGCTGATGGCGTCCCTGCGCGCGGTCGGCATGATGGCGGCGCCGCTGGTCTTCACGCAGGTCTTCGCCAAGTTCACGGGCAGCGGCGCGGTGATCGAGCTGCCCGGCGCACCGTTCGCCATCGCCGCGCTGCTCAATCTGGTGGCGCTGGTCATCCTGACTCGCCGGGACTGAGCCGGCGAACTGTTGGGCTCACGGCGTGGCGCTTGCCGGCCGGCGTGCCGCCAACTAATCTCGGATGCGGGGTCGACCCTGGCCTTCGGGGCCAGGCGAACGATCAGCGCGTGTGGGATTCGGGCTTGAATTCTTGTCAGTTTCCCGCAGCGTACCATTGCAAACGAAAGCCGGTTCGCCGGTAAGACAGGGAGACGATAGAATGAAACGCCTCAGGGCTAGGACTTTGGCCTCGACGACTGCGATGCTGGCAATGCTGGGCGGCACCGCCCAGGCACAGGGCGTGGTGAACGTTTTCAACTGGTCGGACTACATCACCGACGAGGTGCTGGAGCAGTTCACCGAAGAAACCGGCATCCGCGTCGTCTACGATGTCTACGACAGCAACGACACGCTGGAAGCGCGGCTTCTGGCCGGATCGTCGGGTTTCGACGTGGTCGTGCCGACCGCGACCTTCCTGGAGCGGCAGATCGCGGCGGGGGTTTATCAGCCCCTGGATCGCGATCTGCTGCCCAACATCGACAACATGGACGAGCGGTTGATGGCGTCGGCCGCCAGCCACGACCCCGACAATGCGCATGCTGTGATCTACATGTGGGGCACCACGGGCATCGGCTACAATGTCGACATGATCGCGGAGCGTCTGGGCGAGGATTACGAAGTCGACAGCTGGTCGCTGATCTTCGATCCCGAGATTGCGGCGCAGGTGGCCGATTGCGGCATCTCTTTCCTCGATTCGCCGACCGACATGTTCCCCGCGGCGATGGCCTACCTGGGACTTGACCCCCAGTCGACCGCGACCGAGGATTTCGAGGCCGCGGCGGAGCTGATGTCCTCTGTCCGCGATCACGTTCGCTATTTCCACTCCTCTCAGTACATCTCGGATCTGGCGAACGGCGAGATCTGTGTCGCTGTCGGCTGGTCGGGTGACGTGCTGCAGGCGGCCGAGCGTGCCGAGGAGGCCGGGCGCGGCGTCAGCGTCTGGTACGCCATCCCCGAAGAGGGCGCGATGCAGTGGTTCGACATGCTGGCCATCCCGGCAGATGCCCCCAACCCCGAGAACGCGCATGCCTTCATCAACTTCATCATGAAGCCCGAGGTTGCGGCGGCGATCACCAACTATGTCTGGTTCCCGAACGGCAATTCCGCCGCGTTCGAGCTGGTCGACGAGGAGATCCGGACCGATCCCGCGATCTACCCGAGCGACGAGGTGATGGACAAGCTGTTCACCGGCGTCACCTACGACGGCAGGACGGACCGGGTGGTCACACGGCTCTGGACGCGCGTGCGGACCGGCCAGTAAGAAGCAGATGCCCCGCCTGCCGGTCCGACAGGCGGGGTCTTTCGATGGTCGAGGCACCGCATGACCCAGCATGGCTCCAATCAGCCGATCGCCGCCGAAACACGGCCTTGGCTCGATCCCGAGGCGCAGCCATTCATCTCCATTCGGGGGATCACCAAGCGGTTCGGCACCTTCACCGCGGTCAACAACATCAATCTCGACATATTCCGCGGAGAGCTTTTCTGCCTTCTCGGCGGCTCGGGCTGCGGAAAATCGACTTTGCTGCGGATGCTTGCCGGCTTCGAGGCCCCGACCGAGGGGCAGATCCTGATTGACGGGCAGGACATGGCGAAGGTCCCGCCCGACAAGCGTCCGACGAACATGATGTTCCAGTCCTACGCGCTATTTCCGCACATGACCGTCGAGAAGAACGTGGCCTATGGCCTGCTGCGCGAAGGCAAGTCCAAGCGCGAAGCCTATGCGCGCGTCGCGGAAATGCTGAGGCTCGTGAAACTCGAGACGCTGGCGAAGCGCAAGCCGCACCAGCTTTCCGGCGGGCAGCGGCAGCGGGTGGCGCTGGCCCGATCGTTGATCAAGCAGCCGAAGCTGCTGCTGCTGGACGAGCCGCTCGGCGCGCTCGACAAGAAACTGCGCGAGGAAACACAATTCGAGTTGATCCGAATTCAGGAATCGCTTGGGGTCACGTTCATCGTCGTCACCCACGACCAGGACGAGGCGATGACCCTGGCCACGCGGATCGGGGTGATGAACGAGGGTGAAATCCGCCAGGTCGGCGAGCCGCGCGAGATCTACGAGGAGCCGAATTCGAAGTTCGTCGCCGATTTCATCGGCTCGGTGAACCTGTTCGAAGGCCGCGTGGAGGCCGCCGCCCCGGACCTGATGCGCCTGCAGACCGACGAGTTGGGACCCGTCGTGACCCTGCCGCGATCAGGGCTAAGTCGCAACCAGCGGATCTGGGTCGCCCTGCGGCCCGAGCGGATCACCCTGAGCCGCGTGCGCCCCGATGCGGCGACGAACGTGGTGTCCGGCGTCGTTCAGGAAGTGGGCTACATGGGCCACATGTCGAATTTCCGTGTCCGGCTCGACGGCGGGCGGGTGATCCGCGTGACCCAGTCCAACCGCCTGCGCGACGAAGATCCGATCAGCTGGGACGAGCCGATATTCGCCAGCTGGTCACCGGCGGCGGTGCGGGTTCTGACCGAATGAACGCACTCACCCGTTCCCCTGTCTGGCGTGGCACCGCGTGGCTGTTTGGCAGGCTAGGCCTGAGCGGGCGCGGTCTGGTCATCGCCATCCCGATGCTCTGGTTCCTGGTTTTCTTCCTGGTGCCGTTTTTCGTTCTGGGCCGCATCTCGCTTGCCGAGCCGCGGATTGCCTTGCCGCCCTATACGCCGTTGTTCGAGCGCGGGCCGGACGGCTCCTTGCAGATCATCGCCAGCCTCGAGAACTACTGGTTCCTTTGGGAAGATGCGCTCTACCGCAACGCCTATCTATCCTCGATCCGGATCGCGGTGATCTCGACCGTGTTCGCGCTGCTCATCGGCTATCCGATCGCCTACTACATCGCCCGCTCGCCCGAGCCGCGCCAGTCGATCCTGCTGCTGATGGTGATCCTGCCCTTCTGGACGTCCTTCCTGCTGCGTGTCTATGCGTGGATGGGGTTTCTGCGGCGCGAGGGGGTGATCAACAACATGCTGATGAGCATGGGCGTGATCGACACGCCGCTGGTCATGCTGCAGACCGACTTCGCCGTGCTGATCGGGATTGTCTATACCTATCTGCCGTTCATGATCCTGCCCCTCTATGCGAACCTCACCAAGCTCGACAGCGCGCATCTGGAGGCTGCTGCGGATCTGGGCGCCTCGCCGATGGTGACGTTCTTCACCGTGACGCTGCCGCTTTCCATGCCCGGGATCATCGCAGGCTCCATGCTCGTCTTCATCCCGGCCATCGGCGAATACGTGATCCCGGCTCTGCTGGGGGGGCCGGACACGCTGATGATCGGCCGGGTGCTGTGGGACGAATTCTTCTCCAGTCGCGACTGGCCGGTGGCCTCGGCGGTGGCCATCGTCATGCTGGTGCTGGTGGTCGCGCCGATCATGTGGCTGCAATCGGTCCAGAACCGGCGGGAGCTTGACTGATGGCGCGCGGCTGGTTCCTGCCGGTGGCGGTCGTGCTCGGCTTCGTCTTCCTTTATGCGCCGATCATCTCGCTCGTGGTTTTCTCCTTCAACGAAAGCCGGCTGGTGACGGTCTGGGGCGGGTTTTCCACGCGCTGGTATGGCGAGTTGCTGCGTGACCGGCAGATCCTCGGCGCGGCTTGGATCAGTCTGCAGGTGGCCTTCGCGTCGGCCACGGTCGCCACCGCGATCGGGACGCTCGCGGCCTTCGTGCTGACGCGTTTCGGCGGATTTCGCGGCCGGCTGCTGCTGACAGGCATGGCCACCGCGCCGCTGGTCATGCCCGAGGTCATCACGGGGCTGTCGTTGCTGCTGCTCTTCGTGTCGATGGAACTGACGCTGGGCTGGCCGGCCGGGCGGGGGCTGACCACGATCATCATCGCGCACACGACCTTCTGCGCGGCTTTCGTCGCGGTGATCGCGCAATCGCGGCTGCGTGACATGGACGAAAGCCTGGAGGAAGCGGCGCGCGATCTGGGTGCCGGTCCCGTGCGGGTGTTCTTCGACATCACCTTGCCGGTGATCGCGCCGGCGCTGGTCGCCGGCTGGCTTTTGGCCTTCACGCTTTCGCTCGACGATCTGGTGATCGCCAGCTTCGTGTCCGGTCCGGGGGCGTCGACCTTGCCGATGGTCATCTTCTCGAAGGTCCGGCTGGGCGTCAGCCCGGACGTGAACGCCCTGGCCACGATCATCATCGGGATCGTCGCCGTGTCGGTGGTCACAGCGGGGGTCCTGATCCGCCGCCGCGCGAAGCGAGAGGGGTGAGGCGTTCGACTAGGCGTCCTGCCGGGCGTCGATGTGCTGCGCGATCTCCTCGGCCAGGGCGGCTTTGCGAAACGGCTTTGCGACATGCCCGACGAAGCCCGCCGCAAGGTACTCTGCAACCTGATGCTGCATGGCGTTCGCGGTCACCGCGATGGCTGGAACGGGGGTCGAACCCGCCGCGCGCTCACGGACGCGGATGCGCGCCAGTGCCTCGATCCCGTCGAGTTCGGGCATTGCGATATCGAGCAGCAGCAGGTCGAACTTGCCGGGGCGGAACGCCTCCAGCGCGGCACGACCGTCATCGACCAGCGTCACCGACAGCCCGAGGCTGCGCAGCATGCCATCCAGAATGCGCCGGTTCGTCATGTTGTCGTCCGCAACCAGAACCCGCACACCGCCGAGGTTGGCCTGCCCGATCCGTGCCGGGATCTGATCCTGCACCGCTGGCGCCACCGGAAGACTGACGATAACCTTCGTGCCGTTGCCCGGCGCGCTTTGCAGAGCGATCTCGCCGGCCATCAGCTGCACGAGCCGGCGCGTGATCGACAGCCCGAGACCGGTGCCGCCAAACCGGCGGGCCGTCGATCCTTCGGCCTGTTCGAATTCATCGAAGACCCGGGCGCATTGCGTTGCGGTCATTCCGATTCCAGTATCGGTCACGCGGATCTGCAGCACATCGCCCGGACGCATCGAGAAGTCGACCGAAACGGAACCCACCTGAGTGAACTTGAGCGCATTTCCGATCAGGTTGTTCAGGATCTGCAGTATGCGGTTCCGGTCCCCCATGCGCATCATGGCACTTTGCGCGCATGCCGTGACATCCAACGTCAGCCCCTTGCTTGCGGCATGCGGGCCATAGAGCGCCCTGACCCGCCGGGCCAGATCAGACGGGGCGAAGGGATAGCTTTCCAGTTCCAGCTTTCCCGCCTCGATCTTCGCCAGATCGAGGATATCGTTGAGAATTGCCAACAGCCCTTCACCCGAATCGCGGATCGTATCGATCATGCGGCGCTGTTCGGTATCTATCGCAGAATCGCCCAGCAATTCCGCCATCCCCAGCACACCGGTGAGCGGGGTCCGAAGCTCATGGCTCATGTTCGCCAGGAAGGCGGACTTGGCCCGGTTCGCCGCCTCGGCGCGCTCTGTCGCCGCAACCAACGCGCTGACGTTGGAACCCACCCCGCGATACCCTCGGAAGGCCCCATCAGGTCCGAAATAGGGCGAGCCGCTGATCCGGATCCAGATCGGCCGGCCGTCGGCATCATCCGCGACGCGGTAGACGAAGTCCGAATAGGGCTCGCGCCGGGAAGTCTGACGCGCGAGTTCGTCCCAATCCGCACTCAGGCGCGCTTCGGCATGCATATTCATTTCGTGCCGCGTGCGTCCCAGCAGAGTGGTCGCAGGCATACCGGTCGCCCGTTCGAAGCCACTGGAGATGTAAGTGAAGCGCAGGTTTTCGTCCTGCTCCCAGAACCAACTGTCGCTGACATCGGCGATATCGGCGAACCGCTGTTCGGCCTCCTGTCGCGCGGCAAGCGCCTGTTCTAGCTCTTCCTTCGCCTGCGCGAGTGCGAATTCCCGCAGCTTGTGCTCGGTGATATCCAGCATCACGCCACTTTCCGCAGCCGGTTTGCCCGGCGCGGCCCAACGGGTGACCTGAGCCTTGGACAGCACCCAGATCCAGTGACCCTCGCGGTGGCGAAGGCGGAATTCGTGCGTGACGCTACGTTGTCCCGACCCGTAATGCGACGATACATTCGCATGCAGGCGGTCCAGGTCGTCGGGATGTACGAGCGATTCGAACCTGGCATGGCAAAAGGGTTCCAACTCGGCGCGCGTGTATCCCAGAAGGGCTGCGTATTGCTCTTCGAACACTACCTCGCCGGTTAGGTTGTCGAGTTCCCAGACCCCGACCGCCGTGGCGTTGAGGATGCGATGCAGACGTTCCTCGGCGTTGCGCTGCTCGGTGACGTCAAGCATCACCCCGCTCAGTCGTCTCGGCCGCCCCTCGGCGTCGCGCCGGCTGACACGGCCGCTTTCCAGCAGATGCACCCAGTGCCCCTTCTGGTGGAGCATCCGGTATTCGGCTTCGAAGCGGTCGGTCTCGCCGTCCTTGACCCGGCGAATTCCCTCCATCACGCGCGCAGCGTCCTCGGGATGCACCAGATCATCCCACATCTCCTGGCTCACCCGTGCGTGCGACTCCGGCTGCAGGCCAAGGATTTCGGCCCAGTAGCTGTTCACATCTTCCAGCAGCGTTTCCAGGTCCAGTTCGAACGTGCCGATCCGTGCGCCGTCGATGATCTCGCTCAGGCGCCGCTCGGTATCGCGGATGTCGGTCACGTCGATCCGGAGGCCGACATATCCGCCGTCTCGCAACCGCTTGTTGTGCAGCCGAATGATCCGTCCATCGCGGTAGGGCAGGTCGAACTCGAAATATTCCTCATTGCCCGTTTCCAGCATCGAGCCAAGCTGGTCGGCCATTTCCTTGGTCGAGCAGTCGTACATGCCGCGTTCGAACCCGGTCCGCATGATCTCTACCAGGCTTACGCCCGGGACGAGGATGTCCGCGACCGGGGCGTTGAGTTCGCGATACTTGGCGTTGCACAGAACCAGGCGCTGATCGGGGTCGAACAGGACAAACCCGTCCTGCAACGCCTCGATCGCGTGATCGACCCTGGCCTGGGCTTCCGCCGCCTGATGCGCCAGGCGCGCGAGTTCGGCATCCTTCTGCTTTCGATCGGTGATATCGACCGAGAGGATCAGATAGCCCTCGAAGGCGCCGCAGCATGAAAACAGCGGCTGAAAATCGACATCGACCCAGGCAGGCCCCTGTGCAGAGACGGTGCGCTCTATCTCCACGCGTACGGGTTCCCGGGCGCGCAGCTTCGAAAGGATCCAGTCGGCATCGCTGTTTCTGAACTCGGGCGAGAGCAGGTAGTCCTCGATCGTGATGTCGCGGACCTCCTCAAGGGTCTTGCCGATCCGTTTCTCGAGCGCGGCATTGATCCAGCGCGGCCGCAGATCGGCCGAGGTGACCACAGCGGCGCTTTGCATCCGGCGCACGACCTCGCCCAGCATCGCGTTTTCCTCGACGCGGGCCTGATCCTCGGTCACGTCGCGGATGCGAAAGACGTAGCCCGCCGAACTCGCCCCGACGGACTGGCGCCAAGCGACCGTCAGCTGGAATGCGCGCGTGGTGCCGCCGGTTTCCAGCCGGTAGACCGGAGCCGAGGCGATACCGTTCGCCCGCGCTTCGGCCATGGCGCGACGTTGCAGGGACGCCACCTCGGGCGGCAGCGTTTCCTCCAGCGTCTTTCCCCGGATCTTCTCGGGCGATTCGGCCAGAAGATCGGGGCGAGAGACGTGATAGTCGAAACAGCGCCCCTCCTCGTCGATCTCCAGCACCACCTCCGGCATCGCGGCCAGTGTCGCGCGCAGCCTGCCCAGCGTTTCGGCCTGTTCGTTGCGCGCGTCGACCAGCGCGGCCTCGGTGCGCTGGCGGATGATGGCGGACATGATCCCGTCGGCGACGGTGCGCAGCGCCCAGATGTCGGTCTGCGTGAAGGCCCGTTGCGTGCGCACGCGATCGAAACCGAGCAATCCCTGAAAGGTCCCGTCGCGTGTCAGGGGAACCACCAGAAGCGAGCGGATATGCTGAGAGGCCAGCAGATCGCGCAAGGGATGCGCGGGCAGGGCGTCGACCGATTCGATCATCATGTGACGTCCCGAACGGATCGGATCGATGATCGGCGCGATGTCGGCTTCGGGTATGGCCTGCATCGTGTCCTTGAAGGCCGCGATACCGGGTGCGCACCACTCGCTGGTGTTGCGCCAGGTGGCGCCGTCGCACTGGAATACATAGGCGCGGCAGGCATCGCCGAGCGTGCCGATCTGAGCGAGCACATGATCAATGGTCGGATCGACCGCGTCCCGATCCGCGCGCAGCAACCGTCCCAGCGCGTCGACGACGATCGGATAGACACCCAGCGCGTCTTCCGGTGGAAGCAGGGTTTTCGGCTGTACAACCTGCATTGACTGTTCTTCACCGGAACGGGAAAGGGCGCGGTCCAGAGAGCGCGAGTAGAATTTATATATGGTTAACCTGCTCGCGGACGCTGTGCTTCACCGCCGCTTGACACCCTGTGCGCGCTCGTCTGTGCTGGCAATGTCGCCGTCTTTCCATCCAGTTGCAGGAGCGCATCCATGCACCACCCCCCCTCCGACGCCGAAGCCCGTCGCGCCGTGGCGCCGGTGATCTGCTATCCGACCGGAACGCTGCCACGACCGGACCTGAACCTCTACCGCAAGGCAAGGGAAAGCGCACGGCAGGTTGCCAGCTTGCGAATCCCGCCGCGTGACGCGAGGGCCTTCGAGGTCCCCAAGGGGCATTTCTTCCGCATCTCCTGCCCCGACGGATCGCAGGTTGGCGACCTCAATCTCTTCTCGGCGGCGGACCCCGGGGAACGATTCTATTCCGGCAAGACGCGCGCCCTGCATGGAACGCATCTGTCGACCGGCGCGCGCATGTGGTCCGGTTTTCCCTGGCTGCGCCCGATGGCGACCATCGTGTCGGACAGCCTGGACTGGTACGGTGCGGACGCCCACGGCGGGCGCGTCCACGACGTGATCGGCACGCGCTGTGATCCCTACACGCACCATCTGCTGACGGGCGGGCAGTATCATCTTTGTTGTCATTCGAACCTCACGCGCGCGTTGGACGACGCGGGTTTCGCGCCCGACAGGGCCGAGGCGATGGTTCATGACGTCCTCAACGTCTTCATGTGCACCGGGTTCACGGCCGATACAGGGCAGTATTTCATGAAGGCCAGTCCCGCGCGCGCCGGTGATTTCATCGAGTTCTTCGCCGAGATCGATCTGCTGGGCGTCCTTTCGGCCTGCCCCGGCGGAGACTGCGGTGCGGAGCATTCATCGGATGCGGCGAAATGCCATGCGCTGTGCATCGAGGTGTTCGCGCCGGCAGACGGGGCGCTTGAAGGCTGGTCCCCGCCGCAGGCCAACGGCTACGATCGCAGCCATGGTCTGTCCCGAAGGGACTGAAACCGCCAGAATGCATGGCCTTTGTCGCTAACAGCGCCCTGTTGGGGCCAAGACCCCGCCTTCACGGTTGCGGGGGGGTGATTGCTCTGCTAGGGAAGCGCCGATTTCGGGTGCCGCGCCGACGTCCGCACCCCTTTGCCCGGGCCAGGCGCGTGGCCGAAGGGTGACCAGACATCGGAAGGATGGACGTGTCCGAATCAGCTTCGATTTCGTCCGGCATCGCGCAGCGATACGCCACCGCCGTTTTCGACCTCGCGCGCGAGAAAAAGGCACTCAAGGTGCTGGAAGCGGACGTCGACGCACTGGAAGCAGCCCTTGCCGAGAGTGGCGACCTGCGGCGCATGATGACGTCACCGCTTTTCCCGCGAAACGAACAGCGCCGCGCCGTCGCTGCTATTGCGGAGAAGATGACGCTGTCGAAGACGATGACCGGTGTGCTTGGCCTCATGGCGCAGAACCGCCGTCTGTTCGCCGTGCCGCATCTCCTTGTGTCACTGCGCCGGATGATCGCTGAAGAAAAGGGCGAGGTCTCGGCCGAAGTGACCTCCGCCACCGTCCTGACCAAGGCGCAGGCCGATGCGCTGGCTGCCACGCTGAACGAACGCTTCGGCAAGAAGGTCAAGCTGAATGTCGCCGTCGATGAATCGCTCATCGGCGGTCTTATTGTCAAAGTGGGCTCGAAGATGGTCGACACCTCGATCCGCTCCAAGCTCGCTTCCCTCCAGAACAGCATGAAAGAGGTCGGATAAATGGGTATCCAAGCAGCTGAGATCTCTGCGATCCTCAAGGAGCAGATCAAGAACTTCGGCCAGGAGGTCGAGGTTTCCGAGGTCGGCCAGGTGCTCTCGGTCGGTGACGGGATCGCCCGTGTCCACGGCCTCGATAACGTCCAGGCCGGCGAGATGGTCGAGTTTCCCGGCGGCATTCGCGGCATGGCGCTCAACCTCGAGGTCGACAACGTCGGCATCGTGATCTTCGGCGACGACAGGTCGATCAAGGAAGGCGACACCGTCAAGCGCACCAAGTCCATCGTGGACGTTCCCGCCGGCGACGCGCTTCTGGGCCGCGTAGTCGATGGCCTGGGCAACGCGATCGACGGCAAGGGCGACATCAAGGCGTCCGAGCGCCGCATCGCCGACTCGAAGGCGCCGGGCATCATCCCGCGGAAATCGGTGCACGAGCCGATGGCGACGGGGCTCAAGGCGATCGACTCGATGATCCCGATCGGTCGCGGCCAACGCGAACTCATCATCGGCGACCGCCAGACCGGCAAGACCGCCGTCGCGCTCGACACGATCCTAAACCAGAAGGCCTACAACGACGCCGCAGGCGACGACGAATCGAAAAAGCTCTACTGCGTCTACTGCGCCATCGGGCAGAAGCGCTCGACCGTCGCGCAGCTGGTCAAGAAGCTGGAGGAAACCGGCGCGATCGAATACACGATCGTCGTTGCCGCCACCGCCTCGGACCCCGCGCCGATGCAGTTCCTCGCGCCCTATTCCGCGACCGCAATGGCCGAATTCTTCCGCGACAACGGCCGCCACGCGCTGATCATCTACGATGACCTCTCGAAACAGGCTGTCGCCTACCGGCAGATGTCGCTGCTGCTGCGCCGCCCGCCGGGGCGCGAGGCCTATCCCGGCGACGTCTTCTACCTCCACTCGCGCCTGCTGGAGCGGTCGGCGAAGCTGAACGAGGATAACGGCTCGGGCTCACTGACCGCGCTGCCGATCATCGAGACGCAGGCGGGCGACGTGTCGGCCTATATCCCGACCAACGTGATCTCGATCACCGACGGCCAGATCTTCCTCGAGACCGAGCTTTTCTACCAGGGTGTCCGCCCGGCCGTGAACACCGGTCTGTCGGTCAGCCGCGTCGGCTCGGCCGCGCAGACCAAGGCGATGAAATCGGTCGCCGGCCCCGTGAAGCTCGAGCTCGCGCAGTACCGCGAGATGGCCGCCTTCGCGCAGTTCGGCTCGGACCTCGACGCCTCGACGCAGCGGCTTCTGAACCGCGGCGCGCGCCTGACCGAACTGATGAAGCAGGGGCAGTATTCGCCGCTGACCAACGCGGAAATCGTCTGCGTGATCTTCGCCGGCACCAACGGCTACCTCGACAAGCTGCCCGTCGGCGATGTCGGCCGGTTCGAGAAGGGTCTGCTTGCGCATCTGCGCGACAAGCACAAGGCGCTGCTGGATGACATCACCCAGAACGACCGCGCGGTGAAGGGCGAGTTGCAGGACAAGATCAAGGCCGCGCTCGACGAATTCGCCCGGGACTTCGCCTGAAACAGGACGAGAGGAGAGGGCGATGCCAAGCCTCAAGGACCTGAAGAACCGGATCAACTCGGTCAAATCGACCCGGAAGATCACCAAGGCGATGCAGATGGTCGCCGCCGCCAAGCTGCGCCGCGCGCAGGAAGCGGCGGAGAACGCGCGCCCCTATGCCAAGCGGATGGAGGCGGTGGTCAACGGCCTCGCGGCCTCGGTCAAGGGGTCGGATACCGCGCCGAAGCTGCTGTCCGGCTCCGGCAAGGACGACGTGCATCTGCTGGTCGTGATGACGTCCGAGCGCGGGCTTTGCGGCGGGTTCAACTCGTCGATCGTGAAGCTGGCGCGCCAGCACGCGGCAAAACTGCGCTCGAAGGGCAAGACGGTGAAGATCATCACCGTCGGCAAGAAGGGGCGCGAACAACTGCGCCGCGATCTGGGCGAGCATCTGATCGCGCATGTCGATCTGTCGGACGTCAAGCGCGTCGGCTACCAGAACGCCCGCGACATCGCGCAGGACGTGCTCAAGCGCTTCGACGCCGAGGAATTCGACGTCGCCACGATCTTCTTCAGCCGCTTCCAGTCGGTGATCTCGCAGATCCCGACCGCTCAGCAGATCATCCCCGCCCCGATCGCCGAAACCGAGGAGGAATCGCAGGGATCGACGGTTTACGAGTATGAACCGTCGGAGGAAGCGATCCTCGAGGACCTGCTGCCGCGTTCCGTGGCCACGCAGATCTTCACGGCGCTGCTGGAAAATGCGGCCTCCGAACAGGGCGCGCGGATGAGCGCCATGGACAGCGCGACGCGCAACGCGGGCGACATGATCGACCGTCTGACCATCGAGTACAACCGCTCGCGCCAGGCCGCGATCACCAAGGAACTGATCGAGATCATTTCGGGCGCCGAGGCGCTCTGAGAAACCGGAGAGAGAAAAAATGGCCGAGACAAAAGCCACCGGCAAGATCACCCAGGTGATTGGCGCCGTCTGCGACGTGCAGTTCGAGGGCGATCTGCCCGCGATCCTCAACGCGCTGGAGACCGACAACAACGGCAAGCGGCTGGTCCTCGAAGTGGCCCAGCATCTGGGCGAGAACACAGTGCGCTGCATCGCCATGGACGCGACCGAGGGTCTGGTGCGCGGCCAGCCGGTCACCGACACCGGCACGCCGATCGAGGTGCCGGTGGGCGACGCGACGCTTGGGCGCATCCTCAACGTCATTGGCGAGCCGATCGACGAGAAGGGTCCGGTCAATGCCTCCGAGCGGCGCGCGATCCACCAGCCCGCGCCGAGCTTCGAGGCGCAGTCGACCGAAAGCGCGATCCTGGTCACCGGTATCAAGGTCATCGACCTGCTGGCGCCCTATTCGCAAGGCGGCAAGATCGGCCTCTTCGGCGGCGCCGGGGTGGGCAAGACCGTGCTCATCCAGGAACTGATCAACAACATCGCCAAGGTGCACTCGGGCTACTCGGTCTTTGCCGGGGTGGGCGAACGCACGCGTGAAGGCAACGACCTCTACCACGAATTCATCGACTCTGGCGTCATCGACATCGAGAACCCGGAAAAGTCCAAGGTGGCGCTGGTCTACGGCCAGATGAACGAGCCGCCGGGCGCGCGCGCGCGCGTGGGCTTGACCGGCCTGACCCTGGCCGAGCAGTTCCGCGACCAGTCGGGCACCGACGTTCTGTTCTTCGTCGACAACATCTTCCGCTTCACCCAGGCGGGTTCCGAGGTGTCGGCGCTTCTTGGCCGCATCCCCTCGGCCGTGGGCTACCAGCCGACGCTGGCCACCGACATGGGCGCGCTGCAGGAACGCATCACCTCGACCAAGGCCGGCTCGAT
Source organism: Pararhodobacter sp. SW119 (assembly GCF_017811755.1). GTDB lineage: Bacteria > Pseudomonadota > Alphaproteobacteria > Rhodobacterales > Rhodobacteraceae > Pararhodobacter. The sequence continues at coordinate 24,422 of NZ_JADDJF010000015.1, forward strand.
CACCTCGGTGCAGGCGATCTACGTCCCCGCCGACGACCTGACCGACCCCGCGCCCGCGACCTCGTTTGCCCACCTCGACGCCACGACCGTGCTGTCGCGCGCCATCTCGGAACTCGGCATCTACCCGGCCGTGGACCCGCTCGACTCGACCAGCCGGATCCTCGATCCGCAGATCGTCGGGCAGGAACACTACGACGTCGCCCGCGCCGTGCAGGGGATCCTGCAGCGCTACAAGTCGCTTCAGGACATCATCGCCATCCTCGGCATGGACGAACTGTCGGAAGAGGACAAGCTGACCGTGGCCCGCGCCCGGAAGATCCAGCGCTTCCTCAGCCAGCCCTTCGACGTCGCCAAGGTCTTCACCGGAACCGACGGCGTGCAGGTGCCGATCGAAAAGACGATCTCCAGCTTCAAGGCCGTGGTCGAGGGTGAATACGACCACCTGCCCGAAGCTGCGTTCTACATGGTCGGCGATATCGACGAAGTGGTCGCCAAGGCGCAACGCCTCGCCGCCGCAGCCTGAGGAGGGCAGCAATGGCCGATACGATGCAATTCGACCTCGTCTCGCCGGAACGGATGCTGGCCTCGGTCCCCGCGACCGAGGTGCAGATCCCCGGCGCCGAGGGAGACTTCACCGCGATGCCGGGGCATGTTCCCTTCATCTCGACGCTTCGGCCGGGGATCGTGATCGCCGCGACCGACAAGGGCGAGATCCGCTATGTCGTGACCGGCGGCTTCGCCGAAGTCACCGGCGAGCATGTCTCGCTTCTGGCAGAGCGCAGCCTGCTTGCGGAAGAACTGAAGCAGCCCGAGTTCGACGAGATGGTGACCGAAGCGAAGACGTCGCGCGACGCCACGAGCGGTCCGGAATATGACGCGGCGAACAAGCATTTTGCCGACATCATGGAAATGGGCCGGCAACTGGGACTGCAAGCCTCAACTGTCTGAGAAGACGGGCCTGAGTGTGAGGCCGGCCCCCGGGGACTTTCTGTAACCCGGCGTTCGGCCCGCACTTTCGCCTGCATTGCCGCACTTTCCTGGACGGCCCGCCGCACGCGCGCCCCGTCAAATTCGCTCGCAGATTCCGAAAGTTTCATTGCGGTTAACGGCGGGAATTCACCCGTTACAAATCAGTGGCTTGCGAGTTTGTGCAACCTTGCACACCCCCCCTTTGCTCACCTGCTGCACCGAGCCGGGATCAAACGGGTACAACCTCTGTGCGACCCTCCCCCTTTCCTGGCCGTCCCCAAACCAAGAACGCGCGCCCGGCGGGCGCGCGTTCTCTTCTTGCGGGCGTTTTCGATCGCATCTGATCGGTCTTGGCCTGAACGGCGTCAGATGCTCAGGCAGACGTACTTCATTTCCAGGTAGTCCTCGATCCCGTGGCGCGACCCTTCGCGGCCGAGACCCGACTGCTTGACGCCGCCGAAGGGGGCAACCTCGGTCGAGATGATGCCGGTGTTCACGCCGACGATGCCGTATTCCAGCGCCTCCTGCACGCGATGGATGCGGCCGACGTCGCGGGCGTAGAAATAGGCGGCCAGGCCGAAGATCGTGTCGTTGGCCATGGCGATCGCGTCGTCCTCGGTTTCGAACTTGAAGAGCGGGGCAAGCGGGCCGAAGGTCTCTTCCTTGGCGACGGCCATGTCCTGGGTGACGCCGGTGACGATGGTGGGCTGGAAGAAACTACCGCCCAGCGAATGCCGCTCGCCGCCCGTCAGCACCTTGCCGCCCTTGGAGAGCACATCCTTGATGTGTTCGCGCACTTTGTCGACCGCGTCGTTGTTGATGAGCGGGCCGAGGTCCACGTCGCCCTCCAGCCCGTCGCCGACCTTCATCTTTTCTACCGCCGCCTTCAGCTTTTCGGCAAACTTGTCATAGACCCCGGCCTGGACGTAGATGCGGTTGGCGCAGACGCAGGTCTGGCCGTTGTTGCGGTACTTGGACATGATCGCGCCCTGCACCGCGGCATCCAGATCGGCGTCGTCGAAGACGATGAAGGGCGCGTTTCCGCCCAGTTCCATCGAACATTTCATCACCTGGTCCGCGGCCTGTTTCAGCAGGATCCGCCCGACCTCGGTCGAGCCGGTAAAGGTCAGCTTGCGGACCTTCGGGTTCTCGCAGAACTCCTTGCCGATATCCGACGAGCGCGACGAGGTGACGATGGACATCAGGCCCTTCGGTATGCCGGCGCGTTCGGCCAGGACCGCCATTGCCAGCGCCGAGAGCGGCGTTTCCGCCGCGGGGCGGCCGACGAAGCCGCAGCCCGCGGCCAGCGCCGGGGCGACCTTGCGGGCGATCATCGCGTTGGGGAAGTTCCAGGGCGTGATCGAGGCCGCGACACCGATCGGTTGGCGCAGGACGGTGATGCGCTTGTCGGGCTGGTGGCCGGGGATGGTTTCGCCGTAGACCCGCTTGGCCTCCTCGCCGAACCATTCGACGAAGGCGGCGCCGTACATGACCTCGCCCTTGGCCTCGGCCAGCGGCTTGCCCATCTCGGCGGTCAGGATCGTGGCGAGGTCGTCGGCGTTTGCGACCATCAGGTCGAACCACTTGCGCAGGATGCCGGCACGGTCCTTGCCGGTGCGCGCGGCCCAGCTTTTCTGCGCCTTTTCCGCGGCCGCGATCGCGTGCGCTACCTCGTCGCGGGACAGGTCCGCGACTTCGGCGATGACGTCGCCGCGCGCGGGGTTGGATACCGGAAAGGTCTTGCCGTCCTTGGCATCGACCCAGTCGCCGGCGACATAGGCGCGGGTTTCCAGAAGCGCCGGGTCCTTCAGAAGGGTGCGCAGATCGGTGCGGGTGTCGAGCATGGTTGCCTCCCAAGGCTGCAGGTGGTCAAAAGATTGCCGGACTCAGATCATATCGGCCGGAGGAAGACAATGGATGCGACGGAAGACCTGAGCCTTGCCTATGCAAACGCCGATTTCATCCCCAGTGCCGCCGACTATCCGCCGCGCTGGCGGGCCGAGGCGGCGGCGTTCCGCGACGCCTTGGGCGGGCGGGCGCGCTGTGGGCTGGCCTATGGCCCCGGGGCGCGGCAGGTGTTCGACCTTTTCCTGCCCGAGGGGCGCGCAAAGGGATTACTGGTCTTCATCCACGGTGGCTACTGGCTGGCGTTCGCACCCGGGGATTGGTCGGCCTTTGCGGCGGGCGCGCTGGCGCGGGGCTGGGCGGTGGCGCTGCCGGGCTACACCCTGGCGCCCGAGGCGCGCATCAGGGCGATGACCGACGAGATCGAGGCGGCGATCGGCGCGGCGGCGATGGAGGTCGACGGGCCTGTGGTGGTGACCGGGCATTCGGCGGGCGGGCATCTGAGCGCGCGGATGGCCTGCGCCGACCGTTCGCCGGAATGGGCGGACCGTCTGGCGCGGGTCGTGCCGATCTCGCCGCTGGCCGACCTGCGGCCGCTGATGCGGACGGGAATGAACGCGAAGCTGGCCCTCGATCCCGACGAGGCGGCGGCCGAGAGCCCGGCGCTGCGGGACCGGCGGCCGGGGGTCGAGGTTCGCGTCTGGGTCGGCGCGCAGGAGCGGCCGGCCTTTCTGTGGCAGGCGCGCCTGCTGTCGGAGGCCTGGGACTGCCCCTGGCATGCCGAGCCGGGGCGCCACCATTTCGACGTGATCGACGGGCTGCGTGACCCTGAAAGCCCGCTCATGCGCTGCCTGCTCGACGGGATCTGAGCGGCCGGGACCTGGCGCGTTGCCTGGTGGAGGGCGCGAAACCGGGGGCTGCTCAAGCTTGAGCAATCGCGCAAGACCATGAAATCGTTGTGTTACCCATAACAATTTAACCTGATCTTTACCCGGATTCGGCCCTCAGACCATCATTTCCTTGGTCGCGGTCAGCTTCACCTCGGGGTGGTCGCGGGCGACGCGGTCGATGTCCCATTGCAGGCGCGTCAGGTACACCGGGTCGCCGTCGTGGTCGGTGCCCATGTGGCCCTTGTTGGCCGCGGCAAACGCCTCCACCGCCGCTTTCGGGCCGGAAACCCAGCGGGCCGAGGTGAATTGCGACGCCTCGAACCGCACGGGCAGGCCGTATTCCAGCTCGATCCGGCTGGCAAGAACCTCGAATTGCAGGGCGCCAACGACGCCGACGATGAAGCCCGCGCCGATCATCGGGCGGAAGATCTTGGCGGCACCCTCCTCGGCGAATTGGGTCAGCGCCTTTTCCAGATGCTTGGCCTTCAGCGGATCGCCGGCGCGGGCGCTGCGCAGCAGCTCCGGCGCAAAGGACGGGATGCCGGTGAAGCGGATCGCCTCGCCCTCGGTCAGGGTGTCGCCGATGCGCAACTGCCCGTGGTTGGGGATGCCGATGATGTCGCCGGCCCAGGCCTCCTCGGCCAGTTCGCGGTCGGCGGCGAGGAAGAGGACGGGGTTCGATACCGCCATCGGCTTACCCGCCCGGACATGCAGCAGTTTCATCCCGCGGGTGAAATGGCCCGAGGCGAGGCGCAGGAAGGCCACGCGGTCGCGGTGTTTGGGGTCCATGTTGGCCTGCACCTTGAAGACGAAGCCGGTGACGGCCTCCTCCTCGGGCCCCACTTGCCGGGCGTCGGTGGGCAGGACCTGCGGGGGCGGGCCATACTCGGCCATGCCGCGCATCAACTCGCGCACGCCGAAGGAGTTGATCGCCGAGCCGAACCAGATCGGCGTCATCGAGCCGTTGAGGATCGCCGCTCGGTCGAAGGCGGGCAGCAGGCCCTTGGCCATCTCCAACTCCTCGCGCAGCTGTGCCAGCTGGGCGGGGGGGACGTGCTGCGCGAGCTTGGGGTCGTCCAGGCCGGCAATGACGATGGAGTCGGCCACCCGGTTGCGGTCGGCGCGGTCCATCAGTTCAAGCCGGTCGTTCAGGATGTCGTAGCAGCCGAGGAAGTCGCGCCCCTGCCCGATGGGCCAGCTGGCCGGCGTCACGTCGATGGCGAGGCTTTCCTGGATCTCGTCGATGATCTCGAAGGTCTCGCGCGCCTCGCGGTCCATCTTGTTGCAGAACGTCAGGATCGGCAGGTCGCGCAGGCGGCAGACCTCGAACAGTTTTTGCGTCTGGGATTCGACACCCTTGGCGCCGTCGATCACCATGATCGCGGCATCGACCGCGGTGAGCGTGCGGTAGGTATCCTCTGAAAAGTCGCTGTGGCCGGGCGTGTCCACCAGGTTGAAGCGAAAACCGTCGAAATCGAAGGACATCGCCGAGGCCGAGACCGAGATGCCGCGGTCCTTTTCCATCTGCATGAAGTCCGACCGGGTGCGCCGCGCCTCGCCCTTGGCGCGCACCTGTCCCGCCATCTGGATCGCGCCGCCGAAGAGCAGGAACTTTTCGGTCAGCGTCGTCTTGCCGGCATCCGGGTGCGAGATGATCGCGAAGGTGCGGCGCCGGGCGACCTCGGGCGGCAGGGGCGGGCGGTTGGTGGTCTCTTGCAGCATGGGCGGGCGTATAGGCCAGCGCCGGAGCCTTCACAAGAGCGACACAACGCCCGCGAAAACCAAGAAACAAAGGCGCCGGTTGACGCGGGCGGCGTTTTCCGGTAGCCGCCTCTGACGGCCAGACGGGCCGATCCGCAAGATGCCGGGACGCGAAAGGCATGCGTCCCATGACCCATTTACGGCCCGATGCCGTAATTCACGGACGCACATGACCAAATTTTCCGACCTGAAGCTGGACCCCAAGGTCCTGAAAGCCGTCGTTGAAGCCGGCTACGAAACCCCCACGCCGATCCAGGCGCAGGCCATCCCCGCAGCGCTGGAAGGCCGCGACGTGCTGGGCATCGCCCAGACCGGCACCGGCAAGACCGCGGGCTTCGTGCTGCCGCTGGTGACGCGGCTGGCCCGCGGCCGGGCGCGGGCGCGGATGCCGCGCAGCCTGGTGCTGGCGCCGACGCGCGAGCTGGCGGCGCAGGTGGCCGAAAGCTTCGACACCTATTCGAAATACACCAAGCTGACCAAGGCGCTGCTGATCGGCGGCGTCAGCTTCGGCGAGCAGGACAAGCTGATCGACCGCGGCGTCGACGTGCTGATCGCGACGCCGGGCCGGCTGCTCGATCATTTCGAGCGCGGGAAGCTTCTGCTGACCGGCGTCGAGGTGATGGTGGTGGACGAGGCTGACCGGATGCTCGACATGGGGTTCATCCCGGATATCGAGCGCATCTTCCAGCTGACGCCGTTCACCCGCCAGACGCTGTTCTTCAGCGCCACCATGGCGCCCGAGATCGAGCGGATCACCAACCAGTTCCTGTCCAACCCGTTGAAGGTCGAAGTGGCGCGCCAGGCGACGACCGCCGAGTCGATCGAACAGCGGCTGATCGAGTTCAGACCGTCGCGCAAGGACCGGACCTTTGCCGAGAAGCGCGCGCTTCTGCGCGAACTGATCGTCGCCGAGGGCGAAGCCTGCAAGAACGCCATCATCTTCTGCAATCGCAAGATCGATGTCGACGTGGTGGCGAAATCGCTCAAGCAGCACGGCTTCGACGCGGCCCCGATCCACGGCGATCTGGACCAGTCGGTGCGCACCCGCACGCTCGACGGGTTCCGCGACGGGTCGCTGCGGTTCCTGGTGGCGTCGGACGTGGCGGCGCGCGGGCTGGATATCCCGGCGGTCAGCCATGTCTTCAACTTCGACGTGCCCAGCCATGCCGAGGATTATGTCCACCGGATCGGCCGGACCGGGCGCGCCGGGCGCAAGGGCAAGGCCTTTACACTGTCGTCGCCGTCGGACGAGAAGTACTTGGGCGCGATCGAGCACATGCTGCAAAAGCCCCTGCCGCGCGGCGAAGCGCCCGAGGTCGCGGCGGATGAGCGGCCGGAACCCGCGCCGAAGCCGAAGCGGGGCGAGGGGTCGGAACGCGCGGCACGACCGGCGCGGGCCGAGCGGCCCCGCCGCGCGCGCCGGGAGCCGGTCGAGGCGCAGCCCGAAGCGGTTGCCAGCCAGCCCGAAGCCGCCGCGAAGGTGGAAAAGCCCGTGGAACCGGCGCCCGCGCCGGTGCAGCCCGACCCCGCGAACGCGGACGAGCGCGGGCGCAACGACAAGCGCGGCGACCGCCGTGACCGCCGGCGCGGCCGCGACAATGACGCGCCGGTCGTCGGCATGGGCGATCATGTCCCCGACTTTCTGACCCGCACGTTCCGCTCGGTCTGATTGCGGCGCAGCTCTCTGCCTGCCATCGCCCGACACCGGTTCCGCGACCGCTTCAAGGGGGTGGACAACGGCTGATACTGGCGGAACCGTGCAGCGTGGGCAGCGCGTGCGCCAGCGCACATTTCTTCACGATGCTGTATTCGCTAAGTAAAAATCGTGATGTAAACCAGAATGAAACCTTTGGCGCCGGTCCCAGCCGGCGGGCGACAATGCCCGGCGGCCATCACGTTTCTGCCGACCTTGGCCGAGGGGTGAAACGGATCCGGCTTACTGGATCACGCCGCAGACGATCCGTTCGCCGGCGTCGCCGGCAGGTTGCGACTCGTAATCGTCAGGATCGGCGTGGATGACCATCGCGGTGCCATCCCCGCCACGAAGGCTGTTGTCCTGGCCCTCCTCAAGCGTCACCATCGCGTTGAAAAACTCGACGCGAACCTCGCCGTTTTCCGGAACGTGCAGGTTGGGCAGGTCGCCGGCGTGCGGTCCGCTTTCGGCATGATAGCCATGATCACGATCGTCGGGATCGAAATGCCCGCCAGCCGAGCTGAAGTCCCCCTCGCACGCGCCGGTCTCGTGGATATGGAACGCGACCTGGCCGGGCGGAAGACCGCGGAGGTCGACGGAAATCAGGACGCCGTTCGGGGTCTGGCGAAACTCGACGGTGCCGATATCGCGCTTGTCCCGATCCAGCATGAGGGCAGTGCCGATTTCACTGGCACTTGCGGCGCTCGGGGCAAGGGCAATGAACGCGGCGGCGGCAGACATCATGGCGGTTTTCATGGTTTGCTCTCCCATCTTCCATTGTTTCGGAGTCGAACTCCGGGCCGGCCCCTTCGTTCCACTTAACGGGGGAAGGACCGTCGTCTTCGGCCGCGCTGGAATGCCGGATCAGGCCGCGCGCGGGCGCAGGGCGAGCCAGATCAGCGCGCCGCCGGCGAGCACCAGGAAGGGCAGCATGGCCAGGTTGACAAGCTGCCAGCCGGTTTCGGCGTCCGAGCCCGAGCAGTTCATCAACTGCCCCGACGACAGCGACGCCGCGGTGACGCCGCCGAAGACGATCATGTCGTTGATGCCCTGGATGCGCCCCCGCTCGGCCGCGTTGTGCGAGCGGGCCAGCATCGTCGTCGCGCCGATGAAGCCAAAATTCCAGCCGACGCCCAGAAGGATCAGCGCAATGAAGAAATGCTCCAGTTCGACGCCGGTCAGCGCGACCGCGCCGCTGCTGGCCAGGATGACCAGTCCCGCGGCGACGATCCTTTCCACGCCGAAGCGGGCGATCAGGTGGCCGGTCACGAAGGCGGGCGCATACATCGCCAGCACATGCGCCGAGACGATGTCGGCGGCATTGCCGGTGGTGAAGCCGCATCCGACCACCGCCAGCGGGGTCGAGGTCATCACCAGGTTCATCAGCGCATAGGCCACCGTCGCGCAGATGATCGACACGGCGATCACCGGGTCGCGCAGCATCTGGGCGCGCGAGCGCCCGTCGCGCGCGGCGCCGGCGACGGGGGCGGGCGGCTTCGGAATATCGAGGAAGGCGAAAAGCGTCATGCCGCCGAGGTTGAGCGCGATCACCGCCAGATAGGTGCCGAGGAAGGTCACCACCATTGCATCGGCGGTGACCTTGACCAGTTGCGGGCCGACAATGGCAGACAGCAGCCCGCCCGCCATGACATAGGAAATCGCCTTCGGCTTGAAGCTTTCCGAGGCGGTATCGGCGGCGGCAAAACGGTAGAAGCCCTGGCCCGACATGTAGATACCGGTGAAAAGCGAGCCGAGGCAGAAGAGGACGAAGGAACCCTGCATCAGCCCGATCGCGCCGATCGCCGCGCCGATCGCGCCGCCGGTCGCGGTCAGCGCAAAGCCCGCGCGCCGGCCGTGACGCTGCATGAAGGCGGCCAGCGGCGTCGCCGTCAGCATCGATCCCAGCACGATCAGGGATATCGGCAGCGTCGCCCAGCAGATGTTGGCGGCCAGCGACTGGCCGGCAAGACCGGCGACGACGAAGATCATCGGCATCTGCGCGCCAAGGATCGCCTGCGCCGCAACCAGCACCGCGACATTGCGCCTGGCGCGGGCGTCCGAGAAGGGGGGCGGCGAGGCAGAAAGGCTCATGCCGGTGACCTAGCGCCTGCGCGCGGCGGTGAAAAGCGGTTTCTTCACAGGCGAAGCACCGGCGGCGTCAGCCGTCCAGCGGCCAGACCAGAAGCAGGACGGGGACGCTGACCGCGACGGTCAGCACCGAGGCCGGCAGGCCTAGCCGCCAGTAATCGGCAAACCGGAAGCCGCCGGGGCCGAGGATCAGCGTGTTGTTCTGGTGCCCGATGGGCGTGAGGAACGCGGCCGAGGCACCAATCGCCACCGCCATCAGGAAGGCGTCGGGATTGAGCCCGAGCGCCTGGGCCATGCCGACCGCGATCGGGCTCATGGCCGCCGCGGTGGCGGCATTGTTGACGACGTTCGAGATCAGAAGGCTCAGCACCATGATGGCGACGACCGCCAGCGCCGGGGCGCCGCCCATCAGCGCATAGAGTATCGACCCGGCGAGGAGGTCGGCGGTGCCCGTCGCCTCCATCGCGCCGGCCACCGGGATGAGTGCCGCCAGCAGCACGATCACCGGCCAGTCGATGGCGGTATATATCTGCCGCGGCGGCACGGTGCGCAGCAGCATCGAGGCCAGCACCCCCAGCGCGAAGGCCGGGGCGGCCGGCAGCAGCCCCGCCGTGGCGATCGCCACGGCGCCCAGCATGATGCCCGCCGCGGTCAGCGCCATGCGCCGCTCCGGCAGGCGCAGCGCGCGGTCGGCCAGCGGGACGCAGCCCATTTCGCCGGCGAATTCGCCCAGCGTCTCGGCCGGTCCCTGCATCAGCAGCACGTCGCCCGACCGAATGGCAAGGGTGCGCAGGCGGGCATGCGGGCGCCGACCTTCGCGCGACACGGCCAGCAGGTTGAGCCCGTAGCGCGTCCGCAGCTTGATATCCTTGGCCGAGCGCCCGCTGAGGATCGACCCGGGCAGCACCACCAGTTCACGCAGCACGATGTCGTCGGCCTTGGCCTTGTCCGTATCCTCTTCCTCGTCCTTGTCCTCGTCCTTCTCGGTCGACGCAGGCTGCCTCGGACGAACCTTTTCCATCATCTCCTCGTCGAGTTCCTCTTCCTCCTTCTCGTCCGAGGTGCCCTGTTCCTCGAGCTGCAGGTCCAGCTTCGCCAGCGCCTCGGCCAGCCCATCGACATGCGCCTCGAGCACCAGGATGTCGCCGGCGCGCACCACGCGGTTGCCGCGCGGCGCGCTCATCCGGACCTCGTTGCGTACGAGGGCCACGATCTGCGCGTCGGTATCGTCCAGCGCCTCCTCGACCTTGCGCAGGGTCTTGCCGGCGACATCGCTTTTCTCGCCGACGCGAACCTCGGTGAAATAGGCGGCGGTCTGGAAGCCGTCATCGCCGCTGGGCTTGCGCGCGGGCACCAGGCGCCAACCGACGAGGACGATGGCGACGATGCCGGTGATCGCCACCGCCAACCCCACGGGGGCGAAGTCGAACATGGCAAAGCCCGCGCCCGGCCGAAACCCCGAGACGATCAGGTTCGGCGGGGTCCCGACCAGCGTGGTCATGCCACCGAGGATCGTGCCGAACGCGAGCGGCATCAGCACCTGCCCCGGCGCCAGGTCCAGCCGACCGGCAAGCTGCACCGCGACCGGCATCAGCAGCGCCATCGCGCCGACGTTGTTCATGAAGGCCGAAAGCCCGGTGCCGAGCGCCAGGAGTGCCGTCATCGACACGATGCGCCCCCCTGACTGCGGCAGCACGGTGCGCGTCAGCAGATCGACCGCGCCGGTGTTCTGCAACCCGCGGCTCAGCACCAGAACGCAGGCGACGGTGATCACCGCCGGGTGCCCGAAGCCGTTGAAGGCGTCCTCCGGCGGCACCAGGCCCACGACGACGCAGGCCAGCAGCGCGGCCAGCGCCACCACGTCGTGGCGCAACCGCCCCCAGAGGAACAGCGCCATGGTCAGCGCGAGGATCGACAGGATCAGGCTCTGCTCAACCGACATCGGGGGCTCCGCGAAAGCGGCCGCAGCCCTGCGACCGCGGCCGTCTGATGGATGTCACGCTTTGCGCCACGCGCGCCGGCTCAGTCGTCGTTGAGGCTCGCGAAACTGCCGCCCTCGGCCGCCAGTCGTGCAAGCAGCGGAGCGGGTTGCCAGAAATACGCGTCTTCCTTTGCGCAGTCGTGGATCGTGGCCAGCACGGTGTCCAGCCCCTGCGCATCGGCATGGTGCATCGGGCCGCCGCGCCAGCGCGGGAAGCCGTAACCGAAGAGCTTCACCACGTCGACGTCGAGGGGGCGCAGGGCGATCCCCTCGTCGACGATGCGCGCGCCTTCGTTGATCATGGCGGCCATGTAGCGCGCGACGATTTCGTCATCCGGGAAGTCGCGCGGGGTGATCCCCTTGGCAGTGCGTTCCTCGGCGATCAGGGCCTCGACCTCGGGGTCGGGGCGGCCGCGCGGGTTTTCGGCGTCGTAGATATAGTAGCCCCGCCCGGACTTGCGGCCCAGCCGTCCCATCTCGTGCAGGCGATCGGGCCAGTCGCCCCAGCGTTCCTCGGCCGGCTTCGTCGGCCTCAGGCGCTGGCGGGTCATGTAGCCGATGTCCAGCCCCGCCAGGTCGGCCACGGCATAGGGACCCATGGCGAAGCCGAATTCGACCAGCGCCCGGTCGATGTCATAGGGCGAGGCACCCGCGAGGATCATGTGGTCGGCGGCCAGCCGGTAGACGCGCAGCATCCGGTTGCCGATGAACCCATCGCAGACCCCGGCGCGCACCGGAACCTTCTTCAGCTTCCGGGCCAGCGCAAAGCCGGTCGCCAGAACCTCGGGCGCGGTCTTGTCGGCCACGACGATCTCCAGCAGGCGCATGACATGGGCGGGCGAGAAGAAGTGCAGGCCCAGCACGTCGGCCGGGCGCGCGGTGGCCGCGGCGATCTCGTTCACGTCCAGGTACGAGGTGTTGGTGGCCAGGATCGCGCCGGGTTTCGCCACCTTGTCGAGCTTGCCGAAGACCTCGCGCTTGACCTCCATGCTCTCGAAGACCGCCTCGATGATGACGTCGGCCTCCGACAAGGCCGCGTAGTCGTCGCCGGTGGTCAGCGATTTCTCCAGCAGTTCCGCGCGCTTGGCCTCGGTCAGCTTGCCGCGTTTCACGCTGTCGGCAAGCGTCCGGCCGATTCCGTCGCGCGCCTTGTCGGCGGCGGCGGTGTCGCGTTCGATCAGGGTGACCGAAAGGCCGTTGAGCAGCCCCGCGACCGCGATGCCGCCGCCCATCGTGCCGCCGCCGATCACGCCCAGATGCGCGATGGCGCGCGGCTCCACGCCCTCGATCTCGGGCAGGCGGGCGACCTTGCGTTCGGCGAAGAAGGCGTGGATCAGCGCCCTGCGCTGCGGGCTTTCCATCAGTTTCATGAACGCCTTGCGCTCCTCGGCCAGCCCCTCGTCCAGGGGCAGGGAGGCGCCCTTGACCGCGACGTCCAGCGCGCTCAGATGCGCGATCTGTCCGCGGTTGGCGCGCGCCACCTTGGCGCGCAGGTCGCCCACGGCCTCGGCGTCGACCTTCGGACCCGGAAGGTCGCGGATGCGCCGCGGGCCGTCGCCGCGTGCCAGGATCTCGGCGGCGAAGTTCAGCCCCGCCACGCGCGGCTCCTCTTCCGACAGCGCGTCGACGATCCCCAGTTCCAGCGCTTCCTCGGCGCCCACCTGCCGGGCCGAGGTGAAGATCTCGGCCGCCGGCAAAAGGCCGATCAGCCGCGGCAGGCGCTGCGTGCCGCCCGCGCCCGGCAGGATGCCCAGGGTGACCTCGGGCAGGCCGACGCGGGTGCCGCGCAGGGCGACGCGGTAATGCGCCCCCAGCGCCAGTTCCAGCCCGCCGCCCAGCGCCGTGCCGTGCAGAACGCAGACCACGGGCTTCTCCTGCTGCTCGACCGTATCGACGAGGTGCGGCAGCATCGGATCCATCGGCGGCTTGCCGAATTCCTTGATGTCGGCGCCGGCGACGAAAGTGCGTCCCGCGCCGTAGATGACCGCGACCTTCTCGGGCCCGTCGGCGAAGCGCTGCATCGCGTCCATCAGCCCCGCACGCACCGGCTGGCTGCAGGCGTTGACGGGCGGATTGTCGATGCAGATTACGGCAATTTTGCCCTCTGCCGCGTAGCGGACCGGGTTCGCGTTGTCGGTCATGTCTTCCCCCACCAGAATAGGCTCGCAAGGTCTCATGCCCGGCGCGCCAAGGTCAATGGCCCGGCGCGCACAACACCGCGTCAACGCAGGGGCAGGGGGTCCGTCTGCCAGAGGCGTATCTTCAGCCCGCCATGCGGCACGATGGGACCCGGCGGGCCGAAGGGCAGGTCGGTCGTCCGCGCCAGCCCGGCATCGGCGGTAACCAGTCCCACGCGCCATCCGCCGAACCGGTCCCGCAAAACCTGACCCAGCGCGGCGTAGAGCCCGAAAAGCAGCTTGCGGTTGCCGATCCGGCCGCCATAGGGCGGGTTCACGATGACAAGGCCCGCCGGCCCCTCGGGGCGCTGCAGGTCGCTGATCGCGGCGCGGTCGAACCGGGTGAAGGCGGTGACGCCCGCGCGTTCGGCATTTGCCCGGCTCATCGTGATCGCGCCGGCGTCGCGGTCCGCCCCGATAAAGCGCAGGCCGGGGTCGGAGGCAGGCGGGCGGGTCTTCATCCCAGCCCAGGCCTCGGCGTCGAAGGACGCCAGCGCCTCGAACGCAAAGGCACGTGTGCGGCCGGGCATCAGGCCGGCGGCGATCTCGGCGGCTTCGATCACGAAGGTGCCCGCCCCGCACATCGGATCAAGGACCGGCTCGGTCCCGTCATAGCCGCAGGCCCGCAGGAAAAGTGCCGCCAGTGTTTCGCGCATCGGGGCCGGGTTCACCGCCTGCTTGTGCCCGCGCCGGTGCAGCGGCTCGCCCGAGGTATCCAGGCTGATCGTGCAGAGGTCATCCTCGATCCGCACCAGAAGCCGCAGGGCGGCCTCCGCGGCGACCGGCGCGCCCAGTTCCTCGGTGATCGCGCGGGCGACGCGCTCGGCCGCGGCCCCGGCATGGTAGATGCGCGAGGCCCGGCAGCTTGCCTCGACCTTGACCGGCACGTCGTCCGGGCGTAGCACGTCGGACCAGCCCACGCGGCGCGCGCGCTTGTCGAGTTGCGCCAGATGCAGCGCGCGGAAGCTGGCGATGCGGGCCAGTACGCGCGAGGCGCCGCGCAATTCCAGATTGGCGCGCCAGACCTCGGGCCAGCCGCCCTGCACGACGACGCCGCCGGGCTGTTCGGCAACGCCGGCAAAGCCCGCCGCGCGCGCCTCGGCGGCCAGCAGCGGTTCCAGGCCGGGCGGGGCAACCAGAAATATCTCGAACGGATCCATCCGGCCGCCATAGCGCCAATCGACGCGCGCCGCGACCCATTTCGCGGGGCTTTCGTTGCCGGCCGGTGGTTTTGCACATAGACTCGCGCAGTGGGCAATCAAGGGACGCGCGTGAAGGGAATCATCCGCAAGCTGTTGGGCGAGGGCGAACGGCTGGGACCCGCGGAAACGCCGGACGTGCCGGTGCCGACGCTCTGGCTGCTGGGCAAGACCGGCGCGGGCAAGTCCTCGGTCGTGCGCGCCCTGACCGGGGTGGGCGAGGTCGGTTCCGGCTTCACACCCTGCACCCGAACCGCGCATGCCTTCGACTATCCGGCCGAGACGCCGGTGCTGCGCTTCCTCGATACGCGCGGCCTGGGCGAAGCGGGCTACGACCCGTCCGAGGATCTGGCCGAGGCCGAGCGCGGCAGCCACATGGTGCTGGTCATCGCGCGGCTCGACGATCCGGTGCAGGGGTCGATCGCGCAGGCGCTGGCCGCCGTCCGCGCGCGGCGGCCCGAGATGCCGGTCCTGATGGTTCATACCGGCGCCGACCTGCCCGACGACCCCGGCGCGCTGCAGCGGGCCCGGTCGCGCACGCAGTCGGTCATGGAAAAGGCCGCCGGGGATCCGTTGCCCGCGGTCACGCTGGCCCTGCCCGAAGCCGGCGCGGCCGAGGGGCTGGAGGATCTGCGCGGCGCCATCGCCGAACTGCTGCCCGAACTGACGCTGCTGATGATGCGCGAGAAGCGCCGCGACGCCGAGGCGCGCCGCTTTGCCGAATTGCGACCGATCGTCATGTGGTACGCCAGCGCCGCCGCGGCGAGCGATGCGGCGCCGCTGGTCGGCGTGGTCAGCGTGCCCGCGCTGCAGGGGGCGATGCTGCACGCGCTTGCCCGCCGTCAGGGGGTTGACTGGACGGCGGCGCGCGCGGGGCTTTTCGCTTCGGCGCTGGGGTCGGGGATCCTGCTGCGGTACGCGGCGGGTTTCGCCCTGCGCCAGGGCGCGAAGCTGGTGCCCTTCGTCGGGCAGACGCTGGGCGCGGCGGCGGCGGCAACGGTCAGCTTTGCGGCGACCTACGCCCTGGGGCGCGTCGCGGCCGCCTGGCTTTTCCGAACCTCTCGGGGCGAGACGGTCGATGCCGCCGATCTGCGCAAGCTCTACGTCGAGGCGCTGAGGAGCGCACGCGATGCGCCTCGCTGACCGGCTGCGGATGGTCTGGCTCAGGTGGAACCGGCTGGGGCTGGCCGGTGTGCTGATCCTGCCGCTGGGCATCACCTCGATCCTGGGCTTCTTGTGGCTGGCCGAGCGTGGATGGCTGCTCTGGTTCGTCCTCGCCTCGGTCCTGCTGTTCGCGGGCTTGCGGGCGGTGCGGCTGGTCCTGCGGATGCGGCGCAATCGCGCGGGCTTCACCGCCGCGCCGGTGCGCGAGGCGCCGGCGGTCGAGGCCGACCCCGACTGGTCGGATACGGAGCGCGCCGCTTTTGAGACCGCCCGCGCGCACATCCGCAAGCGCGTGAAGGAGCCCCTGACCTGGGAGGACCTGCCCGCCGAGGCCCTGGCCGTGGTCGAGACGGTGGCGCGCGAAATCTCGGGCGGCAAGCGCACCGCGCTCGATTTCACCCTGCCCGAGGCCCTGCTGCTGATCGACCGCGTGGCGCTGCGCTACCGCGACTTCCTGCGGGTGAACGTGCCGTTTTCGGACCAGTTATCGGTGCGCGCGCTCTACTGGCTCTGGCAGCGCCAGCATGGGGTGCGGCGGGCCTGGGATACCGGGTTTCTGGCCTATCGCGGCGTGCGGATCGTTCTCAACCCCGCCGTCGGCCTGCTGCGCGAGGTCGAGCGCGCGGTGACCGCCGGGTTGCAGGAAAGGCTGACCGACCAGTTGGTGCTCGACAGCCAGGTCATCGTGCTCGAGGAGGCGGCGCAGGCGGCGGTGGATCTTTATTCCGGCCGCCTCAGGTTTTCGGATGCCGAACTGGCCGAGTTGCAACTGGCCTCGAACGCGCGGGATATGGCCGCGGCGGCAATCCCCGACGATCCGGTGCGGATTCTGGTGCTGGGGCAGGTGAGTGCGGGGAAATCGACGCTGATCAATGCCTTGCTGGGACACTCGGCGGCCGAGACGGACATGGCACCGACCACCGACCGGCTGACCGCGCACGACTTCGTGCTGGATGACACGCCCTGCCGGCTGGTCGATACCGAAGGGCTGGACGGCGGCAAGGAGACGCTCAAGTCCCTCTCGGCGCAGATGGTTGAGGCCGATCTGATCCTCTGGGTGCTGCGCGCCAATCGGCCCGGGCGCGCGCCGGACACCGCGCTGCTTGCGCAGTTCGAGGCGCGGATGGCCGAGCAACCCGCCCGCCGCCGCCCGCCGCTGATCCTTGTCGCCGCCGCCGCCGATGCGTTGCTGCCCGGCTGGCCCTATCCCGAGGGTCGCCTGCCCGCGGACGAGGCCGACCGGGTCGGGGCGGCGATGGCGGCGATCGGGCAGGACATGGGCGGCCGGGTGGTGATCCCGGTGCGGGCCGAAGCGCCGGACTGGAACGTCGACCCGGTGATCGATGCCCTGAGCGCGGCGGTGGACGAGGCGCTGATGGTGCAGCGCAATCGACGCCGGCTGGAGGGGGCGGAAAGCTGGAATGTCCGCGAAAACCTCGGCCGGGCCGGCAAGGGGCTGCGCACGGGCGCGCGGGTCTTCGGACGCCGCCTGCGCGACCGGTTGCGCTGAACGGGGCGGGCCTGCAGGCGTGACGCTGCTTCTGCCCGAGGTTGCCGTGCACACCCAGAAAGGGCCTCAGCCAAAAGTTTCACTGCGGTTAATCGCGCCGAATTTGATATCTATATCAAAGCTATGCAAAAGTGTGCACGCGCGCACACCTTGCGCCATTCGCGCCCGGCACGGGGCCAACCGGCGCGCCGGCCTCAACAGTTCGGCACGTTGACGGCCAGCCCCCCCAGCGCGGTTTCCTTGTACTTCTCGCTCATGTCGGCGCCGGTCTGGCGCATCGCCTCGATGCAGTTGTCGAGCGGCATGAAATGCGTGCCGTCGCCGCGCAGCGCCAGGCTGGCGGCCGAGATCGCCTTGATCGCGCCCAGCCCGTTGCGTTCGATGCAGGGCACCTGGACCAGCCCCTTCACCGGGTCGCAGGTCATGCCCAGGTGATGCTCCAGCGCGATCTCGGCGGCGTTCTCGATCTGCTCGGGCGAGCCCCCCAGCACCGCGCAAAGCCCCGCGGCGGCCATCGCCGCGGCCGAGCCGACCTCGGCCTGGCACCCGCATTCGGCGCCCGAGATCGAGGCATTGTGCTTGATCAGACCGCCGATCGCGGCGGCGGTCAGCAGGAATTCGTCGATCCTGCGCGTGCTTGCCCCCGGCACATGGTCGAGCCAGTAGCGGATCACCGCCGGCATCACCCCCGCCGCACCGTTGGTCGGCGCGGTGACGACCTGGCCGCCAGCGGCGTTTTCCTCGTTCACGGCCATGGCGTAGCAGGACATCCAGTCGTTGATGACATGCGGGGCGGTGATGTTGAGGCCGTATTCGGCGCGCAGCGCCTCGTGGATGGCCTTGGCGCGGCGCCGCACCTTGAGTCCGCCGGGAAGCGTGCCGTCGGTCGAGAGCCCCCGGTCGATACAGGCGTTCATCACCTGCCAGATCCGCGCGATGCCGCTGTCCAGATCCGAAGAGCTGTTCATTTTCAGCTCGTTGGCGCGTTTCATGGCGGCGATCGACTTGCCGCTTTCGCGGGCCATGCGCAGCATTGCGTCGGCGGATTCGAAGGGGAAGGGGATGTCGGCCTGCGCGTTGCGGGCGTTGCCGGCCTGCATCTCGTCTTCGGTCACGACGAAGCCGCCGCCGATGGAGAAATAGGTTTCGCGAAGGATTACATCGCCTTGCGCGTCGGTTGCCATCAGGATCAGGCCGTTGGGGTGGCCGGGGAGGGGGGGGCCGTAGTCGAAATGGAGGTCGCGCGCGGGGTCGAAGGCGAGGGGGGAGAGGTCTGGTGGGGTAACCTGTTGGGATTCCTTGATTTTCGCCAGTTCAGCCTCGGCCTTTTCGGCGTCGTAGGTGTCGGGCTGGAAGCCGGCGAGGCCGAGGATTACCGCGCGGTCGGTCGCGTGACCAACGCCGGTGAACGCCAGGGAGCCGTGCAGCGAGGCGCGCAAGCCATTGGCCTTGAACGGAGAATTCCGCAGCCGGTCGAGGAATCGGGCGGCGGCGACCATCGGGCCCATCGTGTGCGAGGACGAGGGGCCGATGCCGATCTTGAACATGTCGAACACGGACAGGAACATCGATTTCTCCGGTTGCGGCGGTGCCAGAAGGGTGCTGGCAGGCGTATGGCAAGGGGCTGGCAAGCGTATGGCAAGCGTATGGCAGTTCCGAACGGTGCCGCAAGGCCTTGGCAAGACATGCCGTCGCTGGCGGCGGGCGGCGGGCGCGCTGTGTCGGCGCAGATGCGGCAGCAAGCCCGGCGTGCGAGGGGGCTTCGAATGCCTTTCGGCGGGCCGGAACAAAGCCGGGTTCTCAAAGGTCGAAACCGGCGCGCGGGACTGTGCCGGCACTTTGCACCCGAGCGTTGGCGTTCCGTCGAGGGCGCCTTCGGAGCCGGAGCGTGGACGCCCGGGTGCGGACCGGATGTCCGAGTTCGGCCTCGTCAGCAGGGGGCCGGCAGGACTGCCCGCCCCTTGCTGTCGCCGGTCAGGTCGTCAGATGGCGTATCGCAGGATCGCGGCGAGTTCGGCTTCCTGCGGGATGTCGGCCCGGCGCACGGCGAGAACTCGCCCGCCATTGGCCAGGACACGTCCGGCAATCTCGTCGATCACGCCGTAGCTTACGGCGCTGTCTTCGGTGTCGAAGGTAATCTCGCCGGTTTCCTCGTCAATCAGGCCGGGCACGACGCTGTCCATGTCGACAAGCAGCGTGTCGACGGCGCCGAAGGTTGCGGCACGCGCGGCGCGGGCCACTTGCGTGGTTGCACGGCCTTCGTTTTCGCGCTCGGAATAGAGCCCGGTGAAGTCCGCGACGAGTTCCGCGTTCAGCTGGTCGACGATCTTGCGCGCCTCGGTGCCGAGGTCATGGGGGGCGATGCGCACCGGGCTTGTCTCGATCGCGGCGTCGGCGAGATGGGCATAGCTGTTGATCGAGCGATAGATCGACAGGAGCGGGTCGGTCGCGGCCAGGATCAGCGGTTCGGAACGGCCCGACATGAGCCCGCGCAGCGCCGCATCAACCTGGCGGCAGTACTGGCGCAGATGATGTTTCTGGCCTTCGCCGCCGCCCTGGCGGCCCGAATAGCTGCGCGAATTGACATTGGCGGTGCCGGCGACGCTGGCGGCGTCCTTCGGCAGATCCGGCACACGGATTTCCTGCGCCGGCTGGTCGCCCAGAAGCTCGATCACCCGCACCTCGTTTTCGGCGAGCGCCAGGATGAAGGCATGCTGCGACATCGAGACGGCGCGCAGCAGCGGCTTGAGGTGAAAGCGGTCTGCAACCTGCACGGTCTCGGTCAGGTGGTTCGGCAGACGCTGGGTGCGCAGCGAGTCCGGGGTCACGAAGATGGCCAGGCTGTTGGCCTGGGTGCGCCAGAAATCGTCATCGTCCATCAAGTCGTGAAGCTGTTCCTCGATCGGCCAGATCGTGCGCTTGGCCGCGCCGACCGCTTCGAGTTGCGCGACGGCGTCGTTGGTCAGTTGCTTCAAGCGCGTGCGGGCGGCGTCGATATGCTGTGTCTCGGGCGTGGTCTTCAGGTAGATGCTGACAAAGGCTTCACCGCGCGCGGAAACCAGTTTCCTGACTTCGGCGGGCGTGGGAATGTCGACATACAGCATGGGTTTGTTTCTCCTTGGAAAACGGGAAGGCCCCGGCGCGGGGCGCCGGGGCCTTGGATGGACTGTGGCGGGCGTTCAGCCTTCGGCCTGTTCCGGCGCCAGTTCCTGGCCGGTTTCCTGGTCGACCATCTTCATCGCCAGGCGGACCTTGCCGCGGTCGTCGAAGCCCAGCAGCTTGACCTTGACTTCCTGCCCTTCCTTCAGCGCGTCGGAGGGGTGGTTCAGGCGCTGCTTGGCGATCTGGCTGACATGGACCAGACCGTCGCGCTTGCCGAAGAAGTTCACGAAGGCGCCGAAATCGACGATCTTCACCACGGTGCCAGTGTAGATCTTGCCGACCTCGGGTTCGGCCACGATCGAGTAGATCATGTCGTAGGCCTTCTTGATCGCGGCCTGGTCGCTGGAGGCGATCTTGATGACGCCGTCGTCGTTGATGTCGACCTTGGCGCCCGACACTTCCACGATCTCGCGGATGACCTTGCCGCCCGAGCCGATCACTTCGCGGATCTTGTCGGTGGGGACGGTCATCGTCTCGATCTTGGGGGCGTATTCGCTGAAGCCGGCGGGGGCCGACAGCGCCTTGTTCATCTCGCCCAGGATGTGCAGCCGGCCGTCGCGGGCCTGCGCCAGCGCCTGTTCCATGATCTCGGGCGTGATGCCGGCGACCTTGATGTCCATCTGCAGGCTGGTGATGCCGTTCTCGGTCCCCGCGACCTTGAAGTCCATGTCGCCGAGGTGGTCTTCATCGCCCAGGATGTCGGAGAGAATGGCGAACTTGCCGTCGTCTTCCAGGATCAGGCCCATCGCCACGCCGGCCACGGGGGCCTTGAGCGGCACGCCCGCATCCATCATCGACAGCGAGCCGCCGCAGACGGTGGCCATCGAGGACGAGCCGTTCGACTCGGTGATCTCGGACACGATGCGGATGGTGTAGGGGAAGTCGGTCACGGCCGGCAGCACCGCCTGCAACGCCCGCCACGCCAGCTTGCCGTGGCCGATCTCGCGCCGGCCCGGGGGCCCGAAGCGGCCGACCTCGCCCACCGAATAGGGGGGGAAGTTGTAGTGCAGCAGGAAGGGCGATTTCGACGTGCCGGTCAGCGCGTCGATGAACTGCTCGTCCTCGCCGGTGCCGAGGGTGGCGACGCAGAGCGACTGCGTCTCGCCCCGGGTGAACAGCGCCGAGCCGTGGGTGCGCGGCAGCACGCCGGTTTCGGCGACGATCGGGCGGATGGTGCGGGTGTCGCGTCCGTCGATGCGCGGGGCGCCGTTGATGATGTCGCCGCGCAGGATCGAGGCTTCGAGCTTCTTGAAGGCCGAGCCGAGGTTCTCGTCGACGAGTTCCTCGTCGGTGAGGGTGTCCTTGACCGCCTGCCGGGCGGCGGCGATGGCGTTGACGCGTTCCTGCTTGTCGCGGATGGCGAAGGCGGCGCGCATCTGATCCTCGCCGGCGGCCTTCACCTTGGCGTAGAGGTCGGCGTAGTCGGGCGGCTGGAAGTCGAAGGGTTCCTTCGCGGCATCCTCGGCCAGGTCGATGATCAGGTCGATCACCGGCTGGATGCTGTCATGGGCGAATTTCACCGCGCCCAGCATCTCGGCCTCGGAGAGCTCGTAGGCTTCCGATTCGACCATCATCACGGCGTCGCGGGTGCCGGCGACGACCAGGTCGAGGCGCTGCTCGGGGTTTTCGCGCAGCTTGTGCATGTCCTCGCAATCGGGGTTGAGCACATACTCGCCACCCTCGAAGCCGACGCGGCAGGCGGCGATCGGACCCATGAAGGGCGCGCCCGAGATGGTCAGCGCCGCCGAGGCCGCGATCATCGCGACCATGTCGGGCTCGTTGACCAGATCGTGCGAGAGAACGGTGCAGATGACCAGCACTTCGTTCTTGAAGCCGTCGGCAAAGAGCGGGCGGATCGGCCGGTCGATGAGGCGCGAGGTCAGCGTCTCCTTCTCGGACGGGCGCGCCTCGCGCTTGAAGAAGCCGCCGGGCACCTTGCCCGCGGCGTAATAGCGTTCCTGGTAGTGCACGGTCAGCGGAAAGAAGTCCTGACCCGGCTTCGCCGCCTTGGCGAAGGTGACGTTGGCCATGACCGAGGTCTCGCCCAGGGTGGCGATGACCGAGCCGTCGGCCTGACGGGCCACGCGGCCCGTTTCCAGCGTGAGCGTATCCTGGCCCCACTGGATCGATTTCTTGGTGATGTTGAACATTCAGCGTATCCTGTACGGGGACTACCCGGCCCTCCGGGCCCCCTGATCCTATGGCGGCCCCATTGCCGCCGGCCCCATCCATCTTGCGTCGAACGCCGGGGCCCGGGCGTCACGTTTCAGATGCGCGGCAGATACAGGAAATTCCGCACGTTGGAAAGTGTCGTCGATGCGGGGTGGCGGAGCCGGGCGCGGCGCTGAAACCGGGCCGTGGATCGGGTGGGATCGGGTCGCGCCGGGGGGCGGGGGCGTGCAAGCTTGCACAACTGGCCGCTCACGCGGGAAAAGTGTCTGTGGTTTGCGGAAAATCCCCGCAGGATGAAAAATTCGAACGGAAAATCGTCGCTTGGTGAAAAGAATCGACGTTTTTCGGCCCCGGACTTTTGCACGGTTTTCGGGCCGTTTTGGGGTCGGGGCGATCGGGCATACCATATCTGGTGGGCCGTGCGTGCGACGGGGGTCGTTTTCGCCGCGCGCGCCGGGATCAGGCGGGATCCGCAGGGGGGAGGGCGCCCGGTGCTGCGCCCAGCGCCCGGCTGGCCGTGTCGAGCGCCTTGTGCAGATCCTCGGCGCCCGCTTCGCCAAGGGTGCGCAGCAGCGCCTCGTGGGCGCGGTTCCAGTGTGGAAGTGCCGTTTCCAGCCGGGTCCTGCCGGCATCGGTCAGGCGGGCGACCCGCACGCGGCGGTCGGTGGGGCTGCGCCCGATCGTGACCAGCCCGGCGGCCTCGATGGCGCGCAGGTTGCGCGTGAGCGTCGAGATCTCGAGCGCCAGGATATCGGACAGGCGGCCCATCGGTTGCGCGCCGTCGTCGCCCAACGCGATCGCGCCGAGGAGCGTCAGTTGCGTCGCCTGCAAGCCCGTCGGACGCAGCGCCGCATCATAGAGGCGGGTGATCGCCCGCGCCGTGCGCCGGCTGCGAAAGCAAAGGCATTCCGCCGCCAGAAGGCGGGCGGCATCCAGATGGTCCATGCGGGAAGGTGCGGCGGCGTCGGTTGGGCGGGGAAGGGGCAATCGCGTCTCGCCTCGGTGGGGGTTATTGCTTGCATATGCACATATCGAGCCGGGGTCAATTCCGTCCCTATCAGCGCATCGCGGGCGGGCGGTCAGGCGGCGGCGCGATCCGGTCTGGACCCGGGGATGTAGTTGAGGATCGGGGCGAGCCAGCGTTCCGCCTCGTCCAGCGCCATGCCCTTGCGGGCGGCGTAATCGGCGACCTGATCGCGCTCGACGCGCGCCACGCCGAAATAATAGGCCTCGGGGTGCGCGAGGTAGAGGCCCGAGACGGAGGAGCCGGGCCACATCGCCATGCTTTCGGTCAGCCGCACACCGGTCGCGGCCTCGGCGTCGAGCAGGCGGAAGAGGGTGCGCTTTTCGGTATGGTCGGGTTGCGCGGGGTAGCCGGGGGCGGGGCGGATGCCGCGATAGGGCTCGGCGATAAGTTCGGCGGGCGTGAAGGCCTCGTCCGCGGCATATCCCCAGAACTCGCGGCGGACGCGCTGGTGCAGCATCTCGGCCATCGCCTCGGCGATGCGGTCGGCCAGCGCCTTGACCATGATCGCGGCGTAATTGTCGTTGGCGCGGTCGAAGCGGGCGGCGATTTCGGCTTCCTCGGGCCCGGCGGTGACGGTGAAGCCGCCGACATGGTCGGCGCCCCGGCCCACCGGTGCCACGAAATCCGACAGCGCGACATTGGGTCGGCCGCCGCGCTTCGCCGTCTGCTGGCGCAGCGTGTGCAGCACCGCCAGCGTCCGGTCGCGCGCCGGCCCGGTATAGAGGCGGATATCGTCGCCCACGGCGTTCGCCGGCCAGAAACCGAGGACCGCGCGTGGGGCGAACCAGCGTTCCGCGACGATCCGGTCGAGCATGTCCTGCGCGTCGTCGAAAAGCGCGCGCGCGGCGTCGCCCTGCCTCTCATCCTCGAGGATCTTGGGGTAGACGCCTTTCATCTCCCATGTCTGGAAGAAGGGCGTCCAGTCGATATGGGCGGCGATCTGCGCCAAATCCCAGTCGTCGAGGATGCGGGTGCCGGTGAAGGCGGGCGCGGGCGGGTCGTAGGCGTCCCAGTCGATCTGCAGCGCGTTGGCGCGGGCCTTGGCCAGCGGCAGGCGTGACTTGGCGCGTTCGCTGCGTTCGTGGCGTTCCGCGACCTCGGCATAGTCGGCCTCGATGCCGGCGATGTAATCCGCCTTCTGCGTCGGGCTGAGGAGCGCGCCGACGACGCCGACGGCGCGGCTGGCGTCGGTCACGTAGACCGCCGGCCCGCGCGTGTAGCGCGGCGCGATCTTGACGGCGGTATGCACCTTGGAGGTGGTCGCCCCGCCGATCAGGAGCGGGATGTCGAAGCCCTCGCGCTGCATCTCGCTCGCCAGATGCACCATCTCGTCCAGCGAGGGGGTGATGAGGCCGGAAAGCCCGATCGCATCGACGCCCTCGTCGCGGGCGACCTGCAGGATCTTCTGCGGCGGGACCATGACGCCCAGGTCGATAATCTCGTAATTGTTGCAGGCCAGCACGACGCCGACGATGTTCTTGCCGATGTCGTGGACATCGCCCTTGACCGTGGCCATCAGCACCTTGCCGGCGGTCTGCCGGCCGGTGCCGCCGTTGAGGCGTTTCTCCTCCTCCATGTAGGGCAGCAGGATGGCGACGGCCTGTTTCATCACGCGGGCGGACTTGACCACCTGCGGCAGGAACATCTTGCCCGCACCGAATAGGTCGCCGACCACGTTCATGCCCGCCATCAGCGGCCCCTCGATCACGTCGAGCGGGCGGGCGGCGGCCTGGCGCGCCTCTTCGGTGTCGGCCTCGATGAATTCGGTGATGCCGTTGACCAGCGCGTGTTCCATGCGCTTTGCGACCGGCCAGGTCCGCCAGGTCAGATCGCGCACCCGTTCCTCGCGCGTGGCGCCGCGGAAGCTTTCGGCCAGGTCCAGCAGCCGCTCGGTCGCGGTGCCGCCGGCTTTCGGCTGGCGGTTCAGCACCACGTCCTCGCAGGCCTCGCGCAGGGCGGGGTCGATCTGGTCGTAGACGGCAAGCTGGCCGGCATTCACGATGCCCATGTCCATGCCCGCGCGGATCGCGTGGTAGAGGAAGACCGCATGCATCGCCTCGCGCACGGGCTCAAAGCCGCGAAAGCTGAAGCTGAGGTTGGAGACCCCGCCCGAGACATGCGCGTGCGGCAGGTTGGCGCGGATCCAGCGCGTGGCCTCGATGAAGTCGACGCCGTAGTTGTCGTGCTCCTCGATCCCTGTCGCCACGGCGAAGATGTTGGGGTCGAAGATGATATCCTCGGGCGGGAAGCCCAGGTCCTCGGTCAGGATGCGGTAGGCGCGGGCGCAGATCTGCGTCTTGCGGTCGAAGGTGTCGGCCTGGCCCTGTTCGTCGAAGGCCATGACGACGACCGCCGCGCCATAGGCGAGGCAGAGGCCGGCCTGGTGGCGAAACTGCGCCTCCCCCTCCTTCAGCGAGATGGAGTTGACCACGGACTTGCCCTGCACGCATTGCAGCCCGGCCTCGATCACCTCCCATTTGGAGCTGTCGATCATCACCGGCACGCGGGCGATGTCGGGTTCGGCGGCCATGAGGTTCAGGAATTCGACCATCGCGGCCTTCGAGTCGATCAGCCCCTCGTCCATGTTGACGTCGAGGATCTGCGCGCCGTTCTCGACCTGGTCGCGGGCGACCTCCAGCGCGGCGGCGTGGTCGCGGTTGACGATCAGCTTGCGGAAGCGCGCCGAGCCGGTGACGTTGGTCCGCTCGCCGATGTTGACGAAGGGGATGTCGGGGGTCAGCACGAAGGGCTCCAGCCCCGAGAGGCGAAGATGGCGGTCAGTCATGGCCGGGCAGCTTTCTGGGGTCGAAGGGGGCGACGGCGTCGGCGATGGCGCGGATATGCTCGGGCGTGGTGCCGCAGCAGCCGCCGACGACATTGAGGAGGCCGGCGCGGGCGAATTCGGCGATCTGCGCGGCGGTCTCGTCTGGCCCCTCGTCATATTCGCCGAAGGCGTTGGGCAGGCCGGCGTTGGGATAGGCGCAGGTGAAGGTCTGGGCGACGCCGGCGATCTCGGCCAGGTGCGGGCGCATTGCGGCGGCGCCGAGCGCGCAGTTGAGGCCCACGGTGAAGGGTCGCGCGTGGCGGACGGAATGCCAGAAGGCCGTCGGCGTCTGGCCCGAGAGCGTGCGGCCGGAGGCGTCGGTGATGGTGCCCGAGATCATCAGGGGCAGCTTCTGGCCGGCCTCGGCAAACGCCTCGAGGCAGGCGAAGATCGCGGCCTTGGCGTTCAGCGTGTCGAAGATCGTCTCGATCAGGATCAGGTCGGCGCCGCCCGCGATCAGGCCGCGGACCTGCTGGCCATAGGCGCGGCGCAGGTCGTCGAAGCTGACCGCGCGGTAGCCGGGATCGTTCACGTCGGGGCTGATCGAAGCCGTGCGGTTGGTCGGGCCCAGCGCGCCGGCGACGAAGCGGGGCCGGCCATCCTGCGCCGTCGCCCGGTCGGCAGCGGACCGCGCGAGCCGCGCGCCCTGCACGTTCAGATCATGGACCGCGTCCCCAAGCCCGTAATCCGCCTGCGCGATGGTGGTCGAGGAAAAGGTGTTTGTCTCGAGGATATCCGACCCGGCGAGGGCGTAGCGGCAGTGGATCTCCTCGATCGCCTGCGGTTGGGTCAGGTTCAGAAGGTCGTTGTTACCCTGCTGCGGATGGTCGGAATGGTGCGGGCAGGCACAGCCCGGCCCTTGCGCCTGCCCGCCGGGTTCAGCCGCGTCGCCCTGATAATCCGCCTCGGACAGACCCAGCGCCTGGATCTGCGTGCCCATCGCCCCGTCGAGGACGAGGATGCGCTCTCGAGCCAAGGCCTGCAGGCGGGCAAGGCCGGGATGATCGGGCAGCGTGAAGGCTTTCATCGACGGTCGGATCCTCGGTTCTGCGCAGACCCGACAGGTAGAGCACGAGCAACGTGAAGGAAATGGAGAGATTCTTGACATGAACATGAATGGGTTTCATGTTCGGCCCCTGACGCCGGGGGCAACTGTCCGCTTCTGGCGGCGTCAGCGCGGCGCTGCGGGACCGGCCCAGCGCCCGCGCCGACCCGCTACGGGGATGCCGCGCGCGTCCGGTTTGCCATCCAGGTCAGGGCGATCGAGGGCAAGCCGACGAGGAGCCCGATGAGCGACATGTGCGTATGCGTCAGCCCCAGTCCGATCGCACCGGGCGACGCGAAGAAGAGGCCGCCGATGAAGAGGCTGAAGCGCAGCGCGAATCCGGCGAGGCCCGCGTGCATCGCTCCGATGCCGGTGATGTAACCCTGCAGGGCCGAGCCGATGAAATAGATGCCGACGATGGCGGTGCAGAAGACCGTGGCGACCTCGGCGATGGAGCCCTGGCCGATCAGCGCCGGGTTGAGCACGAAGAAGAACGGGATGATGTAGATCACGCTGCCCAGCCGCATCGAGGCGACCGCCGCGCCCATCGGGCTGGTCCCCGCGACCGTCGCCGCCGCGAAGGCCCCCAGTGCGACCGGCGGCGTGATGAAGGACACCATGCCCCAGTAGAGGATGAAGAGGTGCACGGCCAGCGGATCGAGGCCGACGCGGATCAGCGCCGGCGCCAGCACGACGGCCAGGAAGATGTAGCAGGCGGTGACCGTCATCCCCATGCCGAAGATGAAGGCGGTGACCGCGCCCATCAGCAGAAGCGGCAGCGCCTCGTTGCCCGCAAGGAACACCAAGTCGTTGACCAGCGTGCCGGCCAGGCCCGTGGCCGAAAACGCCCCGACCACCAGACCCACGCCAAGAAGCAGCGCGACCAGTTCGGCGAGGGAGCGCCCAACGTTCACGAAAAGGTCGACAAAGCCCTTCACGCTGAAACGTGTCGAAGGGAAGAGCTGGTTGATCGCCAGCAGAAGCGCGGTGGCGTAGAAGGGCGCGATCGTCTCCTGCCGGCGGAACATCATGAAATAGATCAGGACGGCGAAGACGACGATGTAGGGCCAGCCCTCCTTCAGCGTCGCGCGGACGGTGGGCAGTTCGTCCTTTGGCATGCCCTTCAGGCCCTTGCGCCCGGCATAGGCATCGAGCTGCACGAAGATCCCGAAATAAAACAGGATCGACGGGATGGCCGCGGCGAGCACGATTTCGGCATAGGGGCGGCCGAGGAAGGACGCCATGATGAAGGCGGTGGCGCCCATGACCGGCGGCATCAGCACCCCGCCGGTGGAGGCGCAGGCCTCGGTCCCGGCGGCGTACTTCGCGCTGAAGCCCGACTTCTTCATCGCCGGAATGGTCACCGTGCCGGTGGTCATCACGTTCGAGATGACGCTGCCCGACATCGAGCCCATGAAGCCCGAGGCGAAGATCGCGACCTTGCCCGCCCCGCCGCGGAACCGGCCGACCAGCGCGAAGGCGAGGTCGTTGAAGAACCTGCCGCCGCCGGTGAACTGCAGCGTCGCGCCGAACAGGATGAAGCCGATGACAAGCTGTCCGAACGACCGCATCGGGATCCCCAGCGCGCTTTCGCTCGAGATGACGTGAAAGACCACCGTGTCGTAGAAGGAGGACGAAAAGCCCTGGATCGGGCCGGGAACGCGGTCCGCGACGGTGGGGTAGATCGAGAAGAGCAGCACCACCACGAAGATGATCATGCCGCCCGTGCGCCGCGCCCCTTCGAGGATCAGAAGCCAGAACGCGACGGAGAAGTAGAAGGCGGTCTGCGGCGCGCCGTATTCCCAGCCCCGCATCAGCGCGCGTTCGCTGTTGGCGACGAAATAGCCCACCACCACGATCGAGGCGAGCGCCAGCACCAGGTCGTACCAGGGCACGCGATCCATCGGCGCGGTTTTCCAGGCCGGGAAGGTCAGGAAGGTGATGAACAGAAACAGCAGCGACAGGATGTAGAGGTATTGCGGGTCAAGGAGCGCGAAGCCGATCAGCTGCAGATTGAAAAGCTGGTTGACCGACAGCAGAACCCCGGCCGCCGTCGTAACCGCGACGATCGTGCGAAACGGCTCGGGCAGGATGCGGCGGCGCAACTCGGCCGCGATGGCCTCGTTGGCGGCGGCGAGGGCCGCGGCTTGATCGGCCTCCGACGTACCCGGCGACGGCCTGGGGTCCCGCTCTGCCATCAATGTCCTCCGATGCGGACCGCTTGTCCCGGATGGCCGGCGGGCCGCGACGGCCCGCCGGGTCGCGCCGCAGCGTCAGGCGGCGGCGCGCAATGGGGCGCGCAAGGGGCCAGGGCCACCCTGCGCGCTGGCCTCAGGGTTGGAACACGACATCCAGGCCGGCATCTTCAAGCCCGGCGGCGCGCGCTTCCATCCAGCCCGACAGGAACTCCTCGTCGTCGGAGGGGGCGTCTTCCATGTAAGCGTCCCAGGCCTTGCGCAGGACGCGCTGACGCTCGATCAGCATCTCGTTGTGGGCCTGCGCCTCCTCGGACCAGACCCCGATCTCCTCGTAGTAGCGGATCGCGCCGTCGTGGTAGGGAACCGCCCACTGGAAGTTCTGACGGTCCAGCGCCCAGCCGCCGGCGCCCGGTGCGGCATCGGCGTATTCGTCGAACAACTCGACCATCGCCTTGGTCATGTTGTAGGTCAGATCGACGTCCTGGTCGGCATAGGCGATCAGCACGGGATAGGGATAGGCCGCCCCCTCATGCGGGTTTTCCGCCGAGATGCCGGCGCCTTCGGTCGCCATGTTCGGCGCGAAGAAGGGCGCAGCACTCTGCAGCCTTGCCCAACCTTCCTCGTCGTCATGGGGGAACTCGACCCAGGTCAGGCCGCGCGGGCTGGCCTCCAGCTGGTAGGCCGGGCCCGAGGTCGTGGTGGCGAAGGCCGCGTCGACCTGGTTGTTGATGATGCCTTCCCAAGAGGCGCCGAAGCCGGGGAATTCCACCCGTTCGACATCGTCCCAGGTCATGCCGGCGAAGGACAGCATCGCGGTGATGTTCTCGTTCAGCGCCGGCGCGCCCACGACCCAGGCGACGCGCTTGCCGCGCAGATCCTCGACGAGTCGCACGCCGGTGTCGGCGGCCACGCCGATGCCGAGGTTGCCGTCGTCGTTCGACGCGATCAGCACGCGGACATCCTGGGGCCCCCACTCGCGGCCGCCGAATTCGAACACGCCCTCCTGCGAGAAGTAGCTTGCGCCGATGCCGGTCGCCGAGAAGTCGACGCGGCGCTGCTGCAGCGGCACCTGGCGGGCCACGTCGTTGCGCCCGGGCAGGACGCGCAGGTCCGAGCCGACCACGTTGCGCAGCGCCGAGCCGATGGCGACGGCCTGGTTGTAGCCGCCCGACCCCGTGTCATAGGCGGTCCAGCTGACCGTTGCCGGCAGCTCGATGTCTTGCGCGGCCACGACCGTGGCCGAAAGTGCGGTGAAGCTCAGGGCCGTCGCCCCGGCCAGCAGTCCGAGTCGAGTCGAGTTGTTCATCAGTTTTTCCTCCCCAGGGTACGTGTTCGACGGATCGCTCCGCCCCGCGTTTGTCGCGGACACATGGCGCCACCGTAGCGACCCCGACTCCGGCGAACAAGACTTTTGGGCGCCACATTCCCGCGACGCGCGCGGCGCCGGCGGAAACCCGACAGGGCTTGCGTCCCCGTCGCGGGGCGTCAATGATGCCGCCCGGGGAGAAGTCGAAATGTCCAGACCTGTCGTCATCACCTGCGCCATCACCGGCGCCTTCGGTACCAAGGACCGCAATCCGGCGCTGCCGGTGACGCCCGAGGAAATCTCGGCCTCGGCGCTGGAAGCGGCGGCGGCGGGCGCGGCGGTGGTCCATATCCATGTCCGCGATCCGCAGACCCAGGCGCCGAGCATGGACCTCGCGCTCTACCGCGAAACGGTCGAGCGGATTCGCGCGCGCAACACCCAGGTGATCCTGAACCTGACCTGCGGGTCCGGCGCGCGCTTCGTGCCCGGCGCGCCGGACCCGCGCTCGCCCGGTGAGGGCACGACGCTGAGCACCCCGGCCGAACGGGTGGCGCATGTCGAGGCACTGCGCCCCGAGATCGCGTCGCTGGATGTCGGCAGCATGAATTTCGGCGAGCATGTCTTCGTCAATACGCCCGCGCATCTGCGCGAGATGGCCGGGCGGATGCGCGCCGCCGGCGCGAAGCCCGAGATCGAGGTCTTCGATCTGGGCCATATCGCGCTGGCGAAAAAGCTGATCGCCGAGGGGCATCTGGATGCGCCGCCGCTTTTCCAGATCTGCCTGGGCATTCCGTACGGCGCCCCGGCGACGCCGCAGACCCTGATGGCGATGCAGGCGCAACTGCAGGCCGATGCGATCTGGTCGGGCTTCGGCATCGCGGCGCAGCAGTTCCCGATGGTGGCGATGGTGGCGGCGCTGGGCGGGCATGTGCGTGTCGGGCTCGAGGACAATCTTTACCTCTCGAAGGGGCAGCTTGCCCCCGGCAATGGCGCGCTGGTGGACCGCGCGGCGACGATCCTGGACCTGACCGGGCACAGTGTCGCCACGCCGGACGAGGCGCGAGAGATATTCGGGCTTCCGGCATGATCGCGGCCGATCTCTCGGGCAAGCGCGCGCTGGTCACCGGGGGGGCCTCGGGCATCGGCCTGGCGACGGCGCGCGCGCTGGTGCGATGCGGCGCGCAGGTGGCGATCAATCACCTGGCCGACGACCCGCGCGGACCCCAGGAGGCCGCGCGCCTGGGTGCGCTGAGCGCCCCCGGCGACGTATCGGTCGCGGGCGCGGCCGAGGATATGGTCGCCCGCGCGATCGACACGCTCGGCGGCCTGGATATCCTGATCAACAACGCCGGCACCCCGGTTTCGACCGAACCCGTTCCCTACGCCGATCTGGACCGCCTGGACGAGCCGTTCTGGGACGCGATCCTGTCCACCAACCTTGTGGGCCCGTTCCGCTGCACCCGTGCCGCCGAACCGGCGCTGCGGGCCGCACAGGGCTGCATCGTCGCCACCGCCTCGATCGCCGGGATGGGCGGGCAGGCGAGTTCGCTTGCCTATGGCGCCAGCAAGGCCGGCCTTATCAACCTGACCCGCAACCTGGCGCAGGCGCTCGCGCCGGACGTCCGGGTGAATGCCGTGGCCCCGGGCCTGACGCGCACGCCCTGGACCGATGGCTGGCCCGAGGCGCGCAAGGAACGCTCGCTGGAGAATACCCTGCTTCGCCGTTTCGTGGAGCCCGAGGATATCGCCGATGCGATGATCTTCCTCTGCGCGCAGACCGCGATCACCGGGCAGACCATCGTCGTCGACTGCGGCCGCAACTTCACCCTGACCCCCAATCGCTGATCCCGGTCGCCGTGCCGTGAAAGGAGCCCCAGAATGACCCAGCGCGCCGCCGATCTGTTGGTCGATTGTCTTGTCGCCCAGGGGACCGACCGTATCTTCTGCGTGCCGGGCGAAAGCTATCTGCCGGTTCTCGACGCGCTGCACGGGCGGTCCGACATCCAGACCGTGACCTGCCGGCACGAAGGCGGCGCGGCGTTCATGGCGCTGGCCGATGCCAAGCTCACCCATCGGCCGGGCGTCGCCTTCGTCAGCCGCGGGCCGGGTGCGACCAACGCCGCCATCGGCGTGCATTCGGCCGAGCAGGATGCCGCCCCCCTCATCCTGTTCGTCGGCCACGTTCCGCGCAGCCAGATCGGGCGCGGCGCGTTTCAGGAGGTCGACTACGCCAAGACCTTCGCCGACATGGCCAAGGCCGTGCTGATGGTCGACGACCCCGAGCGTATCCCCGAACTCGTCGCCCGCGCCTATACCGTCGCGCAGACGCCGACACCGGGGCCGGTCGTCGTGGTGCTGCCCGAGGACGTGCTGGAAGCGCCGAGCGCGGCGCGGCCCCAGGACCCGACCCCGGCGCCCGCCGCCTGCGACGGTGGCGAGGCCGCGGCCGAGGTCGCCCGCCGGATCGCGGGCGCACGCCGCCCGCTGCTGATCGCTGGCGTCCGGCTGGCCGCGTCCGAGGGGCGGGCGGCGCTGCTGGCGGCGGCCGAGGCGTTGGGCGTGCCGGTCGTGCTCAGCTTCAAGATGCAGCACCTCTTTCCCAATCGTCATCCGCTTTACGCCGGGCACCTGGGCTTCAAGATCCCCGCCCCGCACCGCGAGCTTCTGGCCGAGGCCGACCTGGTCCTTGCCGTCGGCACCCGGCTGGGCGAGGTGGTCAGCCAGAACTACCGGTTTCCGCGCGCGCCGGTGCCGGACCAGCCGCTGATCCATGTCCACGACGATCCGCGCCACCTGGGCCGGGTCCACAAGCACGACCTGGCGGTGGCGGCGGACCCGACCGCGTTCCTGCACCGCCTCGCCGCTGCCGCGACCGGCCGCGCGCCCGCCGACTGGGCGGAACGCCTGCACGCCTTTGTGGCCCAACGCATGCCCTGGCAGCCGCCGGCAAACGGCGCGCTGGACCCCGGCCCGGTCGTCGCGCGGCTGGCCGAGGTCTTGCCCGACGACGCGATCCTGGTCACCGATGCCGGCAACTTCTCAGGCTGGCTGCACCGGCATTTCCCCTTCGGCGCGGGGCACGAACTGATCGGCGCTGTCGGTGGCGCGATGGGCCTTGGCGTGCCCGCCGCGGTCGCCGCCGGTCTACGCGCGCCGGGGCGCAGCGTCGTCACCTTCGTCGGCGATGGCGGCATGCTGATGACCGGGGCCGAGCTGGCGACGGCGGTGCGCCACCGGGTCCCGGTGCGCATCTTCGTGTCCAACAACGGCAGCTACGGCACGATCCGCATGCACCAGGAGCGCGACTTCCCCGGCCGTGTCGCCGGCACCGAACTCGCCAATCCCGACTTCGCGCGACTGGCCGAGGCCTACGGCGCCCGCGGCCTGACCATCAGCACGCCGGAGGAGGCCGCGCGGGTGACCGACGAGGCCCTTGCCACCGACGGCCCCGTCGTCGTCGACATCCGCACCGAGGTGGAGAACATCACCGCCTTCGCCACGCTCGCCGATCTGCGCAACTGAGGGGGAACGCATGACCATCGAAGGCGCCACCATCGTCACCGGCTCCAGCCGCGGCATCGGCCTTGCCATCGCGCGCCAACTGGTAGCGCAGGGGCACGAGGTTGTCGGCATCGCGCGCAGCCAGCCGGGGCCCGAGGGCTTCACTACCTATGCCGCCGATCTTACCGATGCGGCGCAGACCGAGGCGGTGCTGGCCGAGGTCGTCAAGCGCCATCGCGTGCTGCGGCTGGTCAACAACGCCGGCGTTTCCGAACTGGCAAGCCTTGAAGCGGCCACCGCGGCGCAGCTCGACCTGCTGGTCGCGGTCCATCTGCGCGCGCCCATGCAGGCGATGCAGGCCGTGCTGCCGGGTATGCGCGCCGCCGGTTTCGGCCGGATCGTGAACATCGGCAGCCGCGCCGCACTGGGCAAGCCCGGACGGTTGCTCTACGGGGCGACCAAGGCGGGACTGGCCTCGATGACGCGCACCGCGGCGCTGGAACTGGCCGCCGATGGCATCACCGTCAACTGCATCGCCCCCGGCCCCATCGAGACGGAGCTTTTTGCCGCCGGCAACCCGCCCGACTCGGAGGCGCGGCGCCGCTTCACCGCCGGCATTCCCGTCGCGCGCGTCGGCACCCCCGAGGAGATCGCGCATGCCTGCGGCTACTTCCTCGATGCGCGGGCGGGCTTCACCACCGGACAGTTGCTGCATGTCTGCGGCGGCATGTCCATCGGCGCCACCCTGACCTGAGGGGGATGACAATGACCGGCCCGCTTTCCCCGCTCATCTCGCCCGCGTCGGTGGCGATCCTCGGCGCCTCGGACGATCCGGCGCGGATCGGCGGGCGGCCGCTGGCCTATCTGCGCGCGGCCGGCTTCGCCGGGCAGATCTATCCGGTCAACCCCAAGCGGCAGACGGTGCAGGGCCTGCCGGCCTATGCCCGCGTCGCCGACCTGCCCACCGCGCCGGATGCCGCCATCGTCGCCCTGCCGGCGGCGCTGGTCGAAAACGCCGTCACCGAACTGGCCGAACGTGGCGCGCGCGCCTGCGTGATCTTTTCTTCTGGATTTTCCGAAGTGGGCGAGACCGCGCAGCAGGACCGGATTGCCGCCATCGCCCGCGATGCCGGCATGCGTCTTCTGGGTCCGAACTGCCTGGGCGTCTTCGATGTGCCCAGCCGTTTCTACGCCAGTTTCACCACCACGCTCGATCGCGGCACCCCGACCGAGGGCAACCTCTCCATCGTCAGCCAGAGCGGGGCCTTCGGCAGCCATCTCTATTTTCTGGCCCGTCAGCGCGGCCTTGGCATGCGCAGCTGGATCACCACCGGCAACGAGGCCGACGTCACAGTCGCCGAGTGCCTGGAGCATTTCGCCCAGGACCCCGGCACCAAGGTCATCATGGCCTATGCCGAGGGGTTCCGCGACGGCGACCGCCTGGTCGCCGCGCTGGAGGCCGCCCGGCAGGCCGGCAAGCCCGTGGTCTTCATGAAGGTCGGCCGGTCCGAGATCGGCGCCGCGGCGGCAAGCTCGCACACCGCCGCCCTGGCCGGGGCCGATGCTGTCTGCGATGCCGTGCTGCGCCAGTACGGGGCGCATCGCGCCCGCACCACGCAGGAGTTGATCGACATCGCCTATGCGGCCAGTTCGGGCGCCCTGCCGGCCGGCCGGCGGTTGGGTATCGTGACGATCTCGGGTGGCGTCGGCGTCCTGATGACCGACGAGGCCAGCGACCAGGGTCTGGACGTCTCGCCGATGCCCGCGTCGGCGCAGGCGGCGCTGAAGGCGCGGTTGCCCTTCGCCGGCGTGCGCAACCCCATCGACATCACCGGGCAGGCCTTCAACGACCCCGACCTGCTGCGCGACAACCTCGACTTCGTGCTCGCCCAGGGCGGCTATGACGCCGTCGCGGCGTTTCTGACCACGGTTCCCGGATCGGCGGCGAACCGGGCGCCGATGCGGGACGCGCTGCAGGCGGTTCGCACCGCGCATCCCAAATTTCCGCTGATCCTGTCGATGGTCGTCCCGGACGATCTGCGGCGCGAATACGAGGCGATGGGCTACGCCGTCTTCGACGATCCCTCGGCCGCCGTCGCCGCGATTGCCGGCATGGCCCGCCTGCGCGAGGCCTTCGCGCGCTCGGCCCCGGCCGCCGGGTCCAGGGGCAGTGCCGAGGCGCTGCCACCCGGCGCGCTGGACGAACAGGACGCCAAGCGGCTGCTGGCCGCCGCCGGGTTGCCCGTGCCGGACGAACACCTCGCCACCACGCCCGAGGAGTCCGTCGCCGCCTGGCGCGCCTGCGAACGGCCCGTCGCGCTGAAACTCGTCTCGCCCGACATTGCGCACAAGACCGAGGTCGGCGGCGTCGTGCTCGGCCTCGACGACGAAGCGGCGATCCTTGACGCCCATCGCGCCATCCTGGCGCGCGCGCGGGAACACGCGCCTTCGGCGCGGGTTTCCGGCGTGCTGGTGTCGCCGATGGAGGCCGGTGCCGCCGCCGGCGGGATCGAGACGATCATCGGCGTGATGCGCGACCCCGCGTTCGGCCCGGTCGTGATGCTGGGCCTGGGCGGCGTCCTGGTCGAGGTGATGGGCGATGTCACTTTCCGGCGCGCGCCGTTCGACACCGACGAGGCGATGCGGATGATCGCCGAGTTGCGCGGCGCCGCGGTCTTCGACGGCGTCCGCGGACGCCCGCCCGCCGATACCGCCGCGCTGGCCGAGGCGCTGGCCGCGCTCTCCCGCTTCGCCGATGCGCATGCCGACGAGATCGAAAGCATCGACGTCAACCCGTTCCTCGTCCGGGCAAGGGGGCAGGGCGCCGTCGCACTGGATGCGCTGATCGTGCGCCGGGCCGACACCGCCGAAGGTTAGACAGGGCGTCGGCTCCTCACGGTCGGCTGCTCCAAAGCTTTCATTGCGGTTAATGGGGCCGATTTCTTGATTTCGATCAATGCCTTGTCGAAGTGCGCGCATGCGCGCACCTGCCGGAGATCCCGCGCACCGGAGCCGAGGCCGCTGTGCAGCGGCCGGCCGCGTCAGCAGTACCGCTCCGGCCCCTTCCACTGTGCCTCGCTATAGCGATCGCCATGCGCCCAGCCGCAGGGCAGGGCCTGTTCGATCAGCGCCATCTCGTCCGCGCCCAGTTCCATATCGACCCCGGCGGCGGCTTCGGCCAAATGCCGGGGGTTCCGGGTGCCGGGGATCGGGATGATCGCCTCGCCCTGGCGCAGGAGCCAGGCAATGGCGACCGCCGCGGACGGGGCCCCGATCCTTGCCGCCGCGTCCCGGAAGCGGTCGGTCGCCGCAAGGTTCGCGGTCAGGTTCGGCTCTTGGAAGCGCGGGTTGGACTTGAGGAAGGCCGACGCTTCGGCGCGCGCCAGGTCCGGCGGCGTGTCGGTCAGCAACGCCCGTCCCACCGGCGAGAACGCGACGAGCGAGGTGCCATGTCGCGCGCAAGCCGTGACTAGCCCAAGTTCCGGCGCGCGGGTCGCCAGCGAGTATTCCGATTGCACGGCGGCGACCGGATGGATCTTCATCGCCCGGTCCAGCGAGGCGGGCGCGATCTCGGAAAAGCCGAACGCCTTGATCTTTCCCGCGG
Organism: Pararhodobacter sp. SW119; assembly: GCF_017811755.1. Classification (GTDB taxonomy): domain Bacteria; phylum Pseudomonadota; class Alphaproteobacteria; order Rhodobacterales; family Rhodobacteraceae; genus Pararhodobacter. The sequence continues at coordinate 62,538 of NZ_JADDJF010000015.1, forward strand.
CCTTCAGCTCCGCCAGCGTCTCGGTCACTTCCTCGATGGGCCGGTCGGCCTCGCGGCGGTGCACGTAGAACAGCTCCACCTGCTCGACGCCCAGGCGTTTCAGGCTTGCATCGAGCGACCCGGTCAGATGCGCCCTGCTGTTGTCGAAGTACCGCGCCCCGGTATCGGGATCGCTGCGGATCCCCGCCTTCGTCGCGATGCGGAACCCCGGCCCCCCGCGCGCGGCGAAATAGCGGCCGATCACCGTTTCGGAATGCCCGTTTCCATAGACATCGGAGGTATCGAGATGGTCGATGCCGAGTTCCCGCGCCCGGTCGAACAGCGCAAAGGCCTCCGCCTCGGTGGCGGAGCCGTAGAAGCCCGAGATGTTCATCGCCCCCAGCCCGATCGCCGAGATCTCCTGTCCCGTCTGTCCCAGTCTGCGCTTTCTCATGCGTGCATCCGTCCTTTTCCTGCTTCGATCAATCGCGCGGGCGCAGTGCGACCCGGTCGCCGATTGCCCCTCAGTCGCCGGCCTCGTGACCGAACGGGTCGTCGACACTGTGGCAGGGCTGCGTGAACCATCTCGCGCCGTCGTCGGTGATGTAGGCGCAATCCTCCAGCCGGATTCCGAACGCGCCGTAGATGCAGATCATCGGCTCAACCGAGAAACACATGCCGGTCTCGAGCGGGCGCGTGTTGTTGCGCACCATGTAGCATTCCTCGTGCACCTCGATCCCGATGCCGTGACCGGTGCGATGCGGCAGGCCGGGGGTCTTGTAGTCCTTCTCGAACCCCGGCGCGGCCTCGATCACGCCGCGGGCGGCAAGGTCCACGTCCTCGCAGGGCGATCCCGGTTTCGCGGCGGCAAAGCCCGCCGCTTGCGCCGCTTTTTCCAGGTTCCAGACCTCCCGCTGTCGGTCGTCCGGCGTGCCGAAGACATAGGTGCGGGTGATGTCCGAACGGTAGTCCCCGACGAAGCAGCCCAGATCGAGCAACACCATGTCCCCGTCCTTCAGCACCTGCGGGTAGTCGACACCATGCGGATAGGCCGTCGCCTCGCCGAACAGGACGATGGGCTTGCCCGCGCCCGTCATCGTGCCGCCGAACCGGCGATAGGCTTCGAGGATGAAATCCTCGACCTCGGTGGTGCGGATCCCCTCGCGCAGGATCCGTGCCGCGGCCTTGTGCACCTCCAGCGTCAACTCGTTCGAGCGTTGCAGCAGCGCGATCTCGCGCGCGGTCTTCACCGCGCGGCAGGCGCTGATGATCGCGTCGCCGTTGACCAGGTTGAAACGATTGCCGGCCTTGCGCAGCCGGTCGACGTTGAAGAAGGGCGCGCTGGGGTCGATGGCGAGGTTGCCGCTGGGGATGCCGATGCTTTCCAGCGTCTCGATGACCAGCGCGCCGGGATCCTCGTGTTCCTCCCAGATGCGGATCTCGCCGTCGATCTTCAGCATCGAGCGCGTCTTCGGTTCCTCGAAGGCGGGGCTCAGATAGATCACGGGGCCGGTCGCCGGAAGGATCGCACCGTGCAACCGCTCGGTCAGTTTCAGGTTCAGCCCGGTGAAATAGTTCAGGTTCACCGTCGTATCGAGATAGAGCGCATCGATCCCCTGGTCGCGCATCAGGCCCTGGGCCTTCGCCATGCGCGCCGCGCGGTCAGAATTGTCGATGGGGACAATCCCGCCCGTCATGTCCTCCATCTTCGCCAGTTCCGCCTCCGCGGTCGAGCCGCCCACACCGATGGTCATGTCCTGCCTTCCTCTGGTTTCGAATTTTCCGGTGACGCCCGGTGCCGCCCGGCGCCGGTCACGCGGTGGCGCCGCTCCGGCGGGCTTCCGGCAGGCTTCCGGCAGGGCGCAAACGGGGGTGCGGTCGATCCGACCCGCCAGTCCGCGCGCCGCCAGTACGGCACGCGGACCCCGCAATCGCCGCCAGAACGCCTCAGCGCAGGTCTTCGGGCAGCAGGTCCTCGGGCAGGTTCTGGTAGCAGACCGGACGCAGGAACCGCCGGATCGACAGCGTCCCGACCGAGGTCGCGCCGAAGTTGGTGCTCGCCGGATAGGGGCCGCCGTGGACCATGCTGTCGGCGACCTCGACCCCGGTCGGAAACCCGTTGGCCAGGATCCGCCCCGCCTTGCGTTCGAGGATCGGCATCAATTCTCGCGCCAGCGCGGTGTCGCCCGCTTCCAGATGCAGCGTGCAGGTCAGCTGCCCGTCGAGGCTGTGCGCGACCGCGCGCATCTCGTCCGCGTCGCGGGCGCGCACGATCAGGCCCAGCGGGCCGAAGACCTCCTCGCCCAGCGCGTGGTTGGCCAGCCAGGCGCCGGCGGTGGTTTCAAACAGATAAGGCGTGGCGTTGCGCCGGTCGCAGACCGAGGTCAGCACCGCGCGCACGCCTTCCGTTCCGGCGACCCGGTCGCGTCCTTCGCGATAGGCGGCGGCGATCCCGTCGGTCAGCATCGTCTGCGCCGCCTCCGGGTCCAATGCCGCCTTCGCGGCGGCGGTGAAGGCCTCGGCCTCGGGCCCGTCGACGACCACGGCGATACCGGGATTGGTGCAGAACTGCCCCGCGCCCATGGTCAGGCTGCCCGCCCAGCCCTGCGCGATCGCGTCCCCCCGCGCGGCCAGCGCGTCGGGCAGCACGAACATCGGGTTGACGCTGCCCAGCTCGCCGAAGAACGGGATCGGCTCGGGCCGCGCCGCGCACAGGTTGAAGAGCGCGCGCCCGCCCGACAGGCTGCCGGTGAAGCCCACCGCCTTGATGCGCGGGTCGGTCACCAGCGCCTCGCCAACATCGCGCTTGCCGCCCTGCACCAGGCTGAAGACACCGGGATGCAGGCCGCAGGCGGCGACGGCGGCGGAAACCGCGTCGGCGACGATCTCGCCGGTGCCGGGATGCGCCGAATGACCCTTGACCACGACCGGGCAGCCCGCCGCCAGCGCCGCGGCGGTGTCGCCCCCAGCGGTCGAGAAAGCCAGCGGAAAGTTCGAAGCGCCGAAAACCGCGACCGGGCCGATCGGACGCTGCACCATGCGCAACTCGGGCCGCGGCGCCGGCTGGCGGTCGGGCAGGGCGGGGTCGTGGCGCCGGTCCAGATAGTCGCCCTTGCGGATGTGATCGGCGAACAGGCGCAGTTGGCCGGTCGTCCGCCCGCGTTCGCCGTTCAGCCGCGCCTCGGGCAGGCCGGTCTCGGCGGTGCCGATCGCGGTGATTGCCGCGGCGCGCGCCTCGATCTCGTCGGCGATGGCCTCCAAGAGGCGCGCGCGGTCGTCGCGGCTGGAATAGCCGAAGGTCCAGAACGCCTCCTCGGCGGCGGCGCAGGCGCGCGCGACCAGGTCCGGCGTTCCGGCCGAAAAGGCATGCGACGGCCCCGTGGCGGGGGTCGAGTCGAAACGGGCGTCGGTGGTGATCTTCTCGCCCGCGATCCAGTGGGCGCCATGGGGAATATGGGTCATATCGGCTTCCGGTCCTTTCGCGCCCTGCGGCGTCTGACTTCAAATGCTGTGCGTCGGTGCGTGCCGGGTCCGCTGAGTCCCGCGCCGCTGTGAAACCGCTCTAGCATGAAGTCGCGTCGGGCTTCCATGGCAGCGCGGTCCCGTCCCGATCGCCTGCGCCCGGATTGGTTGCCCCCCGCCCAGTCCAGCCGCCCTCGATCTCGCTCCGGGTGCGCATCGAAGGCTTCCATCCGCGGAAAGCCGTAAGGATGCTTGCCCGAGGTCAACCGCCGCCGATGGCTGCCTGCGCAAACGTCACGACGTGGAATGTACGCGATCCGTGCGCGATCCGGACGCCGGTGCTGAGGACGCCACGCGGCGCCCGGTCTCCTCGTTGAACGGATGCAGCGCCTCGCGCGCGGCGTGGATCTGCACGTCCGACCCCTCGGCCAGTTCCGGCAACCCGGCGATGCGCACCGTGATCGGCTGCTTCGATCCCGCAAGGCTCAGGTATATGTGGCTTTCCGCGCCCGCGGGTTCGACCAGCACCACGGTCCCGTTCAGCACCAGCGCGTCGGCCGCCGGGTCGACCGCGCCGACGATCAGGTCGTCCGGGCGGATGCCCACCAGATCGGTGCCTTCGGGCAGATGCCCGACCGCCGCACCGCCCCCCTTCTCGCGCAGGTAAGCCATTGGAAGCATGTTCATGGCCGGCGATCCGATGAACCCCGCGACGAAGACCGAGGCCGGTTTGCGGTAGACGTCCATCGGCGTGCCCACCTGCTCGATCACGCCACCGTTCAGCACCACCAGCCGGTCCGCCAGCGTCAGCGCCTCCAGCTGGTCGTGGGTCACGTAAAGAGATGTCGTTCCCAGCCGCTTCTGCAACTGCCGGATCTCGACCCGCATCTGCACGCGCAGTTTCGCATCGAGGTTCGACAGCGGCTCGTCGAACAGAAACGCCTCGGGCTCGCGGACCAGCGCGCGCCCCATCGCCACGCGCTGGCGCTGCCCGCCCGAAAGCTGCCGCGGCTTGCGGTCCAGGAACGCCGCGATTTCCAGCATTTCCGCGGCCTCGCGCACGCGCCGCTCGATATCGTCCTTGGGGATGCGGCGGTTCCGCAACCCGTAGGCCAGGTTGTTGTAGACGGTCATGTGCGGATAAAGTGCGTAGTTCTGAAAGACCATCGCGATGTCGCGCTCCGCCGGCTCCAGGTTGTTCACCACCCGCTCGCCGATCTTCAGCGTGCCCTCGGTGATCGTCTCCAGCCCCGCGACCATGCGCAGCAGCGTGGATTTCCCGCAGCCGGACGGCCCCACCAGCACGATCAACTCGCCATCGGCGATATCGAGACTGACCCCGGTCACCGCCTTCACGTTGCCCGCGTAGACCTTGTGCAGGTCGTCCATGGTGATCGATGCCATGGGTTATTTCTCCGTCTCGGTCAGGCCCTTCACGAAGAGCCGTTGCATGAATAGGATCACCAGGATCGGCGGCAGCGCGGCCAGCACGACCGTCGCCATGACCAGGTGCCACAGCGGTTCGCTGTCGCCGCCGGTCACCATCCGCTGGATGCCCATGACGATGGTGTAGTAGTTGGGATCCGTGGTGATCAGCAGCGGCCAGAGGTACTGGTTCCAGCCGTAGATGAACATGATCACGAAAAGCGCCGCGATGTTGGTGATCGACAGCGGCAGCAGGATGTCCTTGAAGAACTTCATCGGCCCCGCCCCGTCGACGCGCGCCGCCTCCATCAGTTCCTCGGGCACGGTCATGAAGAACTGCCGGAAGAGGAACGTCGCTGTCGCACTGGCGATCAGCGGGATCGACAGGCCGGCAAAGCTGTTCAGCATGCCCAGGTTCGCGACCACCTCGAAGGTCGGGACGATCCGCACCTCGACCGGCAGCATCAGCGTCAGAAAGATGACCCAGAAGAAGAAGATGCGGAACGGAAAGCGGAAATAGACGATGGCGAAGGCCGACAGGAGCGAGATCGAGAGTTTGCCGATGGTGATCGCCATCGCCATGACGAAACTGTTCCAGAGCATCCCGCCGATCGGCGGGGTCCCCGCCCGGGACCGTCCTTCGAGGATCACGGTGCGGTAGTTTTCCAGCGCGTTCGGCCCCGGCAGCAGCGGCATCACGCCCCGCACGAAGGTACCGGGCGGATGGGTCGAGGCGACGACCGCCACGTAGACCGGAAAGACGACGATCGCGACGCCCAGGATCAGCACCAGATGGGCGAAGAAGTTGCCCCAGCGGTTGTTGTCGACCATTTCGCGCCCCTCAGTAGTTCACGCGCCGCTCGATATAGCGGAACTGGATCACGGTCAGGATGACGACGATCGACATCAGGATCACCGACTGCGCCGCCGACGACCCGATGTTCAGATTGACGAAACCGTCGCGATAAACCTTGTAGACCAGGATGTTCGTGGCTTGCGCGGGTCCCCCTTCGGTGGTGGCGTGGATGACGCCGAAGGTATCGAACATCGCGTAGACGATGTTGACGACCAGCAGGAAGAAGGTGATCGGCGACAAAAGCGGAAACACGATGGTCCAGAACCGTTTCATCCGGCTCGCCCCGTCGATGGCCGCGGCCTCGATCAGCGATTGCGGGATGGATTGCAGCCCGGCCAGGAAGAAGAGGAAGTTGTAGCTGATCTGCTTCCAAGCGGCGGCGACGATGACCAGGACCATCGCATCGGTTCCGCTGGAGCGGTGGTTCCAGTTGTAGCCGAAGCCCTGCAACACGAAGGGCATGATGCCGATCGACGGGTTGAAGATGAACCACCACAGGACCCCCGCGATCGCCGGCGCCACGGCATAGGGCCAGACCAGGAAGGTCGTGTAGGCATCGCGCGACCGGATCATGCGGTTCACCATCACCGCAAACAGCAGCGCCACGCCCATCGACAGAAGCGTGGTGCCGACCGAGAAGAGGAAGGTCACTTTCAGCGAATTCAGATAGAGCGAGTCGGCGAACAGCGCCTTGAAATTGTCGAACCAGATGAAGGTCGGCGGGCGGATTCCGAACGCGTCGCCCTGGCGGTAGACCGACTGGAACAACGCCTGGCTCGCGGGCCAGATGAAGAAGATCACCGTGACGATCACCTGCGGGGCCAGCAGCGCATAGGGCAGCCACCAGCTGGAAAATGTCATGCGTTTGGTTTGCATCGCGTCCGGTCCGGCCAGAAGGGTGCGGCCCGCCTCCGCGAACGGGGGGGCGGGCCGCTGGATCGGGATCAGTTCATCGCCGCTTCGAACTCGCGCAGCAGCGCGTTGCCGCGCCGCACGGCGTCATCTGCGGCCTGCTGGCCGGACTTGGCGCCGGTCATCACCGCTTCCATCTCTTCCGAGATGATGTCGCGGATCTGCACGAAGCTGCCGAAGCGCAGACCGCGCGAATTTTCGGTCGGCGGGTTCAGCGTCATCTGGCGGATCGAGGTGTCGGCGCCCGGGTTCTCGTCGTAGTAGCCCTGCTCCTGCGTCAGATCATAGGCGGCCTGGGTGATCGGCAGGTAGCCGGTGTCCTGGTGCCATTGCGCCTGGACCTCGGGCAGCGAGAGGTATTCGAAGAAGCGCGCGACGCCTTCGTACTCCTCCTCGCTGTGGCCCGACAGCACCCAGAGCGTGGCGCCGCCGATGATCGTGTTCTGCGGCGCGCCCTCGATGTCGTCGTAGTGGGGCTGAAAGCCGAAGCCGACATTGAAGTCGGAGTTCGCCAGAACGCCGGCGCGGCTGGCCGAGGAACCGAAGACGAAGCCGCACTCACCCGCGTAGAAGGCCGGGAAGGCATCGGGGCCCGAGCCGGGGCCGCCCCAGCGGAACAGGTTCTGGTCCTGCCACTGCTTCAGGTTGTCCCAGTGGCGGGCGACATGCTCGTTGTTGAAGACGAACTCGGTATCAAAGCCCTCGAACCCGTTGGCCTGCGTGCCCAGCGGGATGTTGTGCCAGGCCGAGAAGTTCTCGAGCATCACCCAGCTAGGCCACGAGGTGGTGAAGCCGCAGGGCGCCGCGCCCGATTCGACGATGGCGCGCGCGGCCTCCTCGGCCTCGGCCCAGGTCGCGGGCGGCGATTCGGGGTCCAGACCCGCAGCCTCGAACACGTCCTTGTTGTAGTACATGATCGGAGTCGAGGAGTTGAACGGATAGGACAGCATGTTGCCGTTGGGATCGGTGTAGTAGCTGACCACCGTGTCCAGGTAGGCGTCGGGATTGAACTCGACGTCATAAGCCTCCATCAGCTCGTGGATCGGGTAGATCGCGCCCTCGGCGGCCATCATCGTGCCGGTGCCGACCTCGAAGATCTGGACGATATGCGGCTGCTGGTTGGCGCGGAACGCGGCGATCGCGCCGGTCATCGTCTCGGTGTAGGTCCCGCGAAAGCTGGGCACGACGCGGAAGTCGTCCTGGCGTTCGTTGAAGCCCTCGGCGACGCCTTCCAGCAACTCGCCCAGTTCGCCCCCCATGGCGTGCCACCAGTTGATTTCGGTCTGCGCCTGCGCCATCGGCGCGGCGAGCGTGAGCGACAGGGCGGTCCCTGCCATCAGGCTGCGTGTGAGCATTCTTTCCTCCGGGTTGCGTTTGCGTTTGTGCTTGGTGTCGCGCACAGGCGCGAATGAGCGCACTGTGCTGCGCTAACGCCGCTTTGTGAAGCTTTAATGATGTCTTGACGAAGGTTTTTGAACATTCGGTCAAGATTCGCTTGACCCACCCCCGCCGCGCGTCCGCCGGTCCGCGGCATGCCCAAGGGAAAGTGCCCAGGGTCAGAGCCGATCGCGCAGCGCGTACCAGAGCATCGCCGCAACCAGCAACGGCTGACGCAACGCCGTCCCCCCCGGAAACGGTTTCGTCGGCACCGAGGCCATGAGGTCGAAACGCTCCGCCTGTCCGGCGATGGCTTCGGCCAGAAGCTTGCCGCCCATCGTCGCCATCGCGACACCGTGCCCGGAATAGCCCGCCGCCGACAGCACGTTGCCCGACAGACGCTCGAAATGCGGCATGCGGTTGACCGTGATCCCCAGGGTTCCGCCCCAGGCATGCGTGATCTCGATCCCCTTGAGCTGCGGAAAGATCGCCTCCATCGGTCGCCGAACGGTCGCGGCGATATCGGCCGGAAAGCGATAGCCGTAGCTTTCGCCGCCGCCGAACAGCAGCCGGTTGTCGTGGCTGAAGCGGAAGTAGTTGATCACGAACTTCGAGTCGGCCACCGCGTGATCGGCATCGATCACCGCACGGCGCTCGGCATCGGTCATCGGGCGCGTGGCGGCGATGAAATTGTTGATCGGCATGACCCGCGCCGCGACCTTCGGTTCCAGCCGGCCCAGGTAGCCGTTGCAGCCCAGCGCCACGAAACGCGCCGTGATCTGCGCCCGTTCGGTCGTGACCCGCGCGGGATCGCCATGCGTCACCGATGTGACGCGCGCATTCTCGAACAGGCGCACCCCCGCGGCGACCGCCGCACGCGCCAGCCCCAGCGCGTAGCGCAGCGGATGCAGATGCCCGCCCCCCATGTCCAGATCGCCCCCGAAATAGGCCGGCGAATTGACGAGGTCGCGCAAGGTGTCCCGGTCCAGCGGCCGGATCAGATCATAGCCATAGTCCCGCGCCATGCGTTCGGCATAAGCGTGTTGTTCGGCCACGAAGCGCGGCTTGTGCGCGGCATGGATGATCCCGGCGCGATAGTCGGCTTCGGGCGCGTGGCTTTCCGCAAGTTCGCGGGTCGTTGCCACCGCCTCCTGCGCCAAGTCCCAAAGCGCGCGCGCGCGGGTCTTGCCGACCATGCGTTCCAGCGTGTCCTGGTCGGCGCGCTGTCCCGTGCCGACCTGCCCGCCGTTGCGCCCTGACGCGCCGAAGCCCAGCCGCTGCGCCTCCAGCAGGATGACGTCGTAGCCGCGTTCGGCCAGGTGCAACGCCGCCGACAGCCCGGTATAGCCGCCGCCGATGACGCAGACGTCGCAGGAAAGCGCCCCCTCGGCATGGGGGCGCGCGGGCAGCGGATCGGCGGTTTCAGCGTACCACGAACGCGGGTACTGGCCCGGCCGGTCGTTGGCGGTCAGCAGGTCCATCACGCCGCCTTGAGCATGCCTTCGGCCTTCAGTTCGGCATGGGCTTCGTCCAGTGCCTTCGTCGCGCGCTCGATCAGCAGGTCGATCTCGGCGGGCTTGATCACCAGCGGCGGCGCGATGACCATGCGGTCCATGACATGCCGCATGACGACATTGTTGGCAAAGCACCGCTCGCGGACGATGTAGCCCGCCGTTCCGGGCTCGGCGGCGAACTTCGCACGGCTCGCCTTGTCGGGCGTCAGCGCCAGCGATCCCATCAGCCCCACCAGCTTGGTCTCGCCGACCAGCGGATGATCGGCCAAGGCGTGCCAGCGTTCGGCCAGATGGGGGTGGGCGACGTCGCGCACGTGGTCGATCACGCCTTCCTCCTCGATGATGCGCAGGTTCTCCAGCGCCACGGCGGCCGCGACCGGGTGGCCCGAATAGGTGTAGCCGTGGTTGAACTCATCCTTTGCGATCACCTCGGCCACCTCGTCGCAGACGATGGAGCCGCCGATGGGCGCGTAGCCGGAACTGAGGCCCTTGGCGACGGTCATGATATGCGGGCGGATGCCGTAGGTCTGGCTTCCGAACCAGTTTCCCGTGCGCCCGAAGCCGGTGATCACCTCGTCGGCGATCAGCAGGATCTCGTAGCGGTCGCAGATGCGCTGCACCTCGGGCCAGTAGCTGTCGGGCGGTACGATCACGCCGCCGGCGCCCTGGATCGGCTCGGCGATGAAGGCGGCGACGTTGTCCTCGCCCAGCTTCTCGATCATCGCCTCAAGCTGGCGCGCGCGTTCCAGACCGAATTCCTCGGGCGTCATGTCGCCGCCTTCGCTGTACCAGTGCGGCTGGTCGATATGGACGATATCGGGGATCGGCATGCCGCCCTGCGCGTGCATCCCGGCCATGCCGCCCAGGCTGGCGCTGCCCATGGAACTGCCGTGATAGGCGTTCTTGCGGCTGATGATCACCTTCTTGTCGGGCTTGCCCTTCATCGCCCAGTAGTGGCGCACCATGCGGATGTTGGTGTCGTTCGCCTCGGACCCCGAGCCGGCGAAGAAGACATGGTTCAGGTCATGCGGCGCCAGTTCCGCCAGCCGCGCGGCCAGCGCGATGGCCGGCACGTGGCTGGTCTGAAAGAAGGTGTTGTAGAAGGGCAGCTCTTCCATCTGCCGCGCCGCGACCTGCGCCAGTTCCTTGCGCCCATAGCCGATGTTCACGCACCACAACCCGGCCATCCCGTCGAGGATCTCGTTGCCCTCGCTGTCGGTGAGCGTGACGCCCCGCGCGCGGGTGATGATGCGCGCGCCCTTCTTCGCCAGCCCTTCGTTGGCGGTGAACGGGTGCATGTGGTGCGCGGCGTCCAGCGCCTGCAGCTCGGCCGTGGGCAGATGGTTGCTGATCTGACGCATGAGGGGGACCTCCGCTATGGCCCCGGCGGGGCGGATTCGGTTGACAACAGGATAGGGTCGGAAAGGGACGGGTTCAATGGGATTTGATCAAATTATCCGGTCGGGCCGAGCACAGCGCTCAATTCTCCCCCAGCGCGGCGCGCACGCGCTCCAGGCCTTGCCCGGCATCGGCGGCAATCGCCTCGGCCAGCGCCTCGGGATCGCCCGCGCGCAGCGCGCGCAACCCGTCGCGGTGGCGGTCGGGTCCGGCATGGCCACCGCTTTCGATCACCACCCTCAGCGAGGGTCCGAAGCGCAGCCAGAGCGACTGGGTCAGCGCCAGCAGGATCGGCGCCTCCGCAGCTTCGTAGAGCGTGAAGTGAAACCTGTAGTTGCAGGCCAGATAGGCAGGCACGTCACCAGCCTCGATGGCGCGGTCCAGCTGACTGTCGATCTCAGTCAACGCCTCGATCGTGGCCTGTGTCATGCGCGCCTGCGCCATCCGCGCCAGTTGCGGTTCCAGAAGTTGCCGTGCGAAGGCCAGCTCGTCCAGTTGTGTGGCCGCCAGCCGCGGGACCGACACGCGACGGTTTTCATGAAGCGTCAGCGCGCCTTCCGCCGTCAGCCGCCGGATCGCCTCGCGCACCGGGGTCATGCCGGACCCGAGCGCGCGCACGATACCCTGTATCGTCACCTTCTGCCCCGGCGCCAGCACGCCGAACAGGATCATCTCGCGCAGGCGGCGATAGGTGGTCTCGTGTTCGGGCAGTCGGGCCGAAGCGGGGATCGTGTCCATCGGGGCAACCGCCGGAAAGTGATCAAATCGCGCCAGAGATAGCCCTTCCCCGCGCCGCTGCCTAGTGGTGCCCTGCGCCAAGCGTCCCGTACAGGCCCCGGAAAAGGTTACCCAAAGGTTGCGATCACGACTTATATCACATGAAATCAATGAACAAGGCTTCGGTCCGCTGGCGGACCAACCCCTTTTCGGCCTCAGTCGGCCCCGCCCGGCGTCATCCGTCCGGCATCAGATGCGCCTGCAGCCGCGCCCGCACCGCCTCGGGCATGGGGGCGGATCGGCGGGTCTTCGGGTCGAAGAAGACCTCGGTCAGATCGTAGGTCGCATGCACCGCGCCCGTCTCGGCATGGACCATCCGCAGCTTCAGCACCATCGAGCGGTTGCCGATCCGCGCCACCCCGCCGTCGATCACGAACAGATCGCCGGCCTTCAACTCCTGCAGGAAATTCGTCTCGGCCTTCGCGCTGACCATGTGCACGCCATGCGCCGCCATCATCTCGGCCAGGTTCAGTCCCAGCCGGGAATAGAAGTGAAAGCTCGCGTCATCGAAGAAGGGCGCGTAGTGGCGGACGTTCATGTGGCCGAAGATGTCGTGATGCCAGGGGTGAACCACCCCGCGCAAGAGTTCCAGTCGATCCGGCTCAGGCATGCAGTTCCCGCTTTTCTACAAAGTGACCGTGGATTGTGGTCAGCACGCTTGCCCCGACCAGTGTGACCGCCCATTGCACCGCAAATGCCCAGATCAGCGCCAGCGGCACCGACACCGGGGTCAGGATCCCGGTCGGCAGGTTCAGGACCCAGACCAGCAGGACCGACGCGACCGCCAGCACCAGGAATGCGCCGCCGCCCGTCCCGGTGGCGTACCAGGCTTCGTTCAGCGGCAGGCGCTTGCCCGTGGCCGCAGACGGCAGGATGGGCGAGATGCGGTAGGAGATATAGGCGACCGGCAGCCAGACCAGCAGAAACAGGATCAGTCCGACCGGCCCGCGGACCGCCCCCTGATCGGCGACGACAACGGGCCCGACGATCAGCCCCGCAAGCAAGGCAAAGGGGATCGCGACCAGCATCAGCACCAGCGAGAAGATGATGCCGGCCCAGAGATAGGACAGCATCGCCGCGCCATGAAATCGGGGGATGAAGCCCTCGGGCGCTTCCTCCAGCAGGATGTATCGATGCCAGCCGACCGCGATCCAGAGGGTCGCGCCCAGTTGCAGCAGCATCAGCACCGCCATGGCGCCCGCCCGGCCCGGCCGCGCGGCGCTTTCCGGATCCAGGAACATCGTGCTGGCGCCCCCCAGCGCAAGCGTCGCGGCCAGCAGCACCGCCATCGGAACCACCGAGATGCGCAGCGCCGGACCCGGATTGTCCGTGACCATCCGGATCGCATGAAGCAGAATTCGTATTCCCAGCATCGCGGCTCGCTCTTTCTCGGGACGGCCGCAGTAAGGCGGCGCCTGTGGGCGCTGTCAACCGGTTGGCGGGTGTTGCGCGGGGCGGACAAAGCGGATAGCTGAAGCGCGACTTTTTGCAGGAGTGCCCCATGTCCGCGCCGAAGAAAGTGGTGCTCGCCTATTCGGGCGGCCTCGATACCTCGATCATCCTGAAATGGCTGCAGACCGAATACGGCTGCGAGGTGGTGACCTTCACCGCCGACCTGGGCCAGGGCGAGGAGCTGGAGCCGGCGCGCAAGAAGGCCGAACTTCTGGGCATCAAGCCCGAGAACATCCACATCGAGGACGTGCGCGAGGAATTCGTGCGCGACTTCGTCTTCCCGATGATGCGGGCGAACGCGCTTTACGAGGGGCTCTACCTGCTCGGCACCTCCATCGCGCGGCCGCTGATCTCCAAGCGGCTGGTCGAGATCGCGGCCGAGACCGGCGCCGATGCGGTCGCCCATGGCGCCACCGGCAAGGGCAACGATCAGGTGCGGTTCGAATTGTCGGCCTACGCGCTCAACCCCGACATCAAGGTCATCGCGCCGTGGCGCGAATGGGACCTGACCAGCCGCACGAAACTGCTGGAATTCGCCGAGGCGCACCAGATCCCCATCGCCAGGGACAAGCGCGGGGAGGCACCGTTCTCGGTCGACGCGAACCTGCTGCACACCTCGTCCGAGGGCAAGGTGCTGGAAGACCCGGGGCAGGAGGCGCCGGACTATGTCTATCAGCGCACCGTCCACCCCGAGGACGCGCCGGATACGCCCGAGATGGTCGAGATTTCGTTTGAGCGGGGCGATGCGGTCGCCATCGACGGGCAGGCGATGTCGCCCGCCGAAATCCTGACGAAGCTGAACGAACTGGGCGGCAAGCACGGGGTCGGGCGGCTGGACCTGGTGGAAAACCGCTTCGTCGGCATGAAATCGCGCGGCATCTACGAGACGCCGGGCGGCACGATCCTGTTGGAGGCGCATCGCGGGATCGAGCAGATCACGCTCGATTCGGGCGCGGGGCATCTGAAGGACGCGCTGATGCCGCGCTATGCGGAATTGATCTACAACGGCTTCTGGTTCAGCCCCGAGCGCGAGATGCTGCAGGCCGCCATCGACCGCAGCCAGGAGCATGTGACCGGGACGGTGCGTGTCAAGCTCTACAAGGGGGCGGCGCGGACGGTGGCGCGCTGGTCCGAGATGAGTCTCTATTCCGAGGCGCATGTCACCTTCGAGGACGATGCCGGCGCCTACGACCAGAAGGACGCGGCGGGCTTCATCCGGCTGAACGCGCTGCGGCTGAAGCTGATCGCGGCGCGGAACCGGCGGCTGGGCGGCTGAACCCCGGCCGCCGATGGCCCGCCCGACCTGCGTGGTGCGCAAATTTGCGCACTTCTGCAAGTCACTGAAAATAAGAAACTATCCGGCGCCGTTTACCGCAATGAAACTTTCGTTGCGGCCACGGGAAGGCGCGCGGACGCCAGGGTAACAACTGTTTCGGGCGTGGGCCTCCGCACCCCGGCGCGACGCGGGGCGCAGACCTTTCGTTGCGGTTAACGGGGCGAATTCGCGCAGCGATTTCAAGGGTATGCCGAAGCGTGCAAATTTGCACGCCGTCGGTGCCGACGCGCGACCGGGACGCGTCCGGCGGTCAGACGCCCAGGCACCAGCGCATGATCGCCTTCTGGGCGTGGAGGCGGTTTTCGGCCTCGTCCCAGATCACCGATTGCGGGCCGTCCATGACGGCGTTCGTCACCTCGTCCTCGCGGTGGGCGGGCAGGCAGTGCATGAACAGCGCGTCGGGCTTCGCGGCCGCCATCAGCCGCTCGTTCACCTGATAGGCGCGCAACTGGTTGTGGCGGCGTTCCTTGGTGGACTGGCTGTCGTGCATCGAGACCCAGGTATCGGTGACGACGAGATCGGCGCCGGCGACCGCTTCCATCGGGTCGCGCGTGATCTCGACCTTGCTGCCGCGATCGCGGGCGAAGCGGATGAACTCGGCCTCGGGGTCGAGGGTTGGCGGGCCGGTGAAGGTGAAATCGAACCCGAACTGCCCGGCCGCGTGCAGGAACGAGGCGCAGACATTGTTGCCGTCGCCCGACCAGACCACCTTCCGGCCCGCGATCGGGCCGCGATGCTCCTCGTAGGTCAGCAAGTCGGCCATGATCTGGCAGGGATGGGTGCGGTTGGTCAGTCCGTTGATGACCGGCACGCTGGCGTATTCGGCGAGTTCCTGCAGCACCGACTCCTCGTAGGTGCGGATCATGATCAGATCGACGAAGCGTGACAGCACCCGCGCCGTGTCGGCGATGGTTTCGCCATGACCCAGTTGCAGTTCGGCCCCCGACAGGACCATCGTCTGCCCGCCCATCTGCCGCACACCGACGTCGAAGCTGACGCGCGTGCGGGTCGAGGGTTTCTCGAAGATCAGCGCCACCATCTTGCCGGCCAGCGGCTGCGTGTCGTCGGGTGCGGCGCGGCCGCGACCGTCGCGCGCCGACTTCATCGCGCGCGCCTGGTCGATCATGGCGCGCAGGGCATCGGCGTCGGTGGCGTGGATGTCGAGGAAATGGTTCATGGCAAGGGCCTGTTCGGGACCGGGGAAGGGGGCGCTGCCCCCTCGTCGCGCGGCGCGCGACTTCACCCCCGGGATATTTGTGGACAGAAAATCGGAGGGGTCAGGCGGTCTCCAGCGCGGCGGCGGCGTGGTCGAGGCGGGAGACGGCCTCGGCCAGGTCGGCGTCGGGGATGTTGAGGGCGGGCAGGAGGCGGATGACGTTGTCGGCGGCGGGCACGACCAGAAGGCCCGCGTCGCGCGCCGCGGCGACGAGATCGGTGTTGGGACGGGCGCATTTCAGGCCCAGCATCAGGCCGGTGCCGCGCACCGCCTCGAAGGCGTCGGGATGCGCGGCGACGAGCCCCTCGAGCTTCTGGCGCAGGAGGCCGGACTTGCGCGTCACCTCGGCTAGGAAGGCCGGGTCGGCGACGATTTCCATGACCTTCAGCCCCACGGCGCAGGCGAGCGGGTTGCCGCCATAGGTGGAGCCGTGGGTGCCGGCGGTCATGCAGGCCGCGGCGCGTTCGCTCGCCAGGACCGCGCCCAGGGGAAAGCCGCCGCCGATGCCCTTGGCGACCATCATGATGTCGGGCGCGATGCCGGCCCATTCATGCGCGAAGAGCCGGCCGGTGCGCCCCATGCCGCATTGCACCTCGTCCAGCACGAGGAGCGCCCCGGTCTTGTCACAGGCGGCGCGCAGGCCCTTCAGGCAAGCCTCGGGCAGGGGCCGGATGCCGCCTTCGCCCTGGATCGGTTCGATCAGGACGGCGGCGACGCTGTCGTCCATCGCGGCCTCGAAGGCGTCATGGTCGCCCCAGGGCAGGGTCTTGAAGCCGGGCATCAGCGGTCCGAAGCCGTCGGTCATCTTGGCCGATCCGGCCGCGGCGATGGCGCCAGTGGAGCGGCCGTGAAAGGCGCCCTCGAAGGTCAGGATCGTGGGGCGGTCCTGACCGGCGTCGTGCCAGAAGCGGCGGATCATCTTGATCGCGAGTTCCGCAGCCTCGGTGCCCGAGTTGGTGAAGAAGACGCTGTCGGCGAAGGTCGCGTCGACCAGCGCGTCGGCCAGCGCCTGCTGCTGGGGAATTTCGTAAAGGTTCGAAACGTGCCAGAGTTGCGCGGCCTGTTCGCCCAGGGCCTGCACCAGTGCCGGGTGCGCGTGACCCAGCGCGTTGACGGCAATGCCGGCGCCGAGGTCCAGAAAGCGGCGGCCGCTTGCGTCGGTCAGCCAGGAGCCTTCGCCCTTCACGAAAGTGAGCGGCGTACGGTTGTAGGTGGGCAGGACGGAGGGGATCATCGCAGGTTCCTGAAAGAGGGCCCAGAGGTGCCAAAGCCGCCGGGGCAAGTCAACGCACGGAATGAGGGGGCAGTCGGGATCGGCCGTCAGCCGCGGGGGCGTCGGCGTCGCAGGAGGGCGCGGGATGCGGTGCGAGCGATCATGGCGATTGCTTAGCGTGGCCGGCGCGGGTTGTCGACGGGAAAACGCCGGGGGGTGCGTGCGCTTTGCCACCTTGCCCCTGTCGGGGGCATTCTTTATCCCTTCGCTCAGCCAGTTGCCGGGAGGGACCGCCATGACCAATCAGCGCTTCGACAAGTCGAAACTGCCCAGCCGCCATGTGACCGAGGGGCCGGCCCGCGCGCCGCATCGGTCGTATTTCTACGCGATGGGCATTTCCGAGGAGGAGATCCACGCGCCCTGGGTCGGTGTCGCGACCTGCTGGAACGAGGCGGCGCCCTGCAACATCGCGCTGAACCGGCAGGCGCAGGTGGTCAAGCACGGCGTCAAGAAAAGCGGCGGTACCCCGCGCGAGTTCACCACCATCACCGTGACCGACGGCATCGCCATGGGGCACGAGGGGATGCGGTCGTCGCTGGCCTCGCGCGAGGCGATCGCGGATACGGTCGAGCTGACCATGCGCGGGCATTGCTACGACGCCATCGTCGGGCTGGCGGGCTGCGACAAGTCGCTGCCGGGGATGATGATGGCGATGGTGCGGCTGAACACGCCGTCGGTCTTCATCTACGGCGGCTCGATCTTGCCGGGCCGGCTGAACGGGCAGGACGTGACCGTGCAGGACGTGTTCGAGGCGGTGGGCAAGCACCAGGCGGGCAACTACTCGGATGCGGAACTGGAGATACTGGAACGCATCGCCTGCCCCAGCGCGGGGGCCTGCGGCGGGCAGTTCACCGCCAACACCATGGCCTGCGTGTCCGAGGCCGTTGGCCTGGCGCTGCCGAATTCCAGCGGCGCGCCCGCGCCCTACGAGAGCCGCGACCAGTATTGCGAAGCTTCGGGCGTCGCGGTGATGAAGCTGCTGGAGAAGAACATCCGCGCCCGCGACATCGTCACCCGCAAGGCGCTGGAAAACGCCGCGCGAGTCGTGGCCTGCACCGGGGGATCGACCAACGCGGGCCTCCACCTGCCCGCCATCGCGCACGAGGCCGGGATCGACTTCGACCTCTTCGACGTCTGCGACATCTTCCGCGACACGCCGTATTTCGTCGACCTGAAGCCGGGCGGCAAATACGTGGCAAAGGATATGTACGAAGCTGGCGGCGTGCCGGTGGTGATGAACGAATTGCGCAAGCAGGGCCTGGTGCACGAGGATTGCATCACCGCCACCGGCCGAACCATGGGCGAGGAACTGGACCTGGTGAAGCGCGAGGCCGACGGCCGCGTGATCTACCCCGCCGCCACGCCGATCACCAAGACCGGCGGCGTCGTGGGGCTGAAGGGCAACCTCGCCCCCGAAGGCGCCATCGTGAAGGTCGCGGGCATGTCCGAGGAAGAGCAGGTCTTCACCGGCCCCGCGCGCGTCTTCGACTGCGAGGAAGACGCCTTCGCCGCCGTCAAGGCGCGGGAGTACGAGGAAGGCGAAGTGATCGTCATCCGCAACGAGGGCCCCGCAGGCGGCCCCGGCATGCGCGAGATGCTGGCCACCACCGCCGCGCTTAGCGGGCAAGGCATGGGCAAGAAGGTTGCGCTGATCACCGATGGGCGTTTTTCCGGCGCGACGCGGGGGTTCTGCGTCGGCCATGTCGGCCCCGAGGCGGCGCATGGCGGGCCGATCGCATTGCTGAAGAACGGCGACAAGGTGACCATCGACGCGATCAGGGGCGAGCTTTCGGTCGATCTGTCGGACGACGAGCTGGAACGGCGCAAGGCCGATTGGCAGGGACCGCGTCCGACGATTTACGCCAGCGGGTCGCTCTGGAAATATGCGCAACTTGTCGGCGGGGCCCGGAAGGGGGCGGTGACGCACCCCGGCGGGGGCGCCGAAGTCCATGTCTACATGGACCTCTGACGCGCCGATGCGCCGGCGCCTCGGGCTGCTGGGCGGGTTGGTTCTGTTGCTGGCGGGGTGTTTCGAATCCGCGCCGCTGGCGGGGTTCTCGGGCCGAAATACGGCGCCGGGCCCCACCAGCCTGCCGGTTCTTGGCGGGCAGGTGACGATCGCCGGCCCGTCAGGGTACTGCGTCGACACATCCTCGGTGCGCGAGAACGGGTCGCAGGTTTTCGTCTTTCTGCTGCGCTGCCAGGCGGCGCCACGGCCGGCCCCCGTGTTGAGCGCCACCGTCACCGCGGTGGAGGCGCCAGTCGGCGGGGGCCAGGGCGCGCTGGAAGGCCTGGCGGGTTTCATCGCCAGCGACACCGGCCGCGCGCAGTTGAGCCGGACAGGCCGGGCCGAGGATGTCGCGATCGAGGGCGCGCAGGTCGATGACGGGGCAATCTGGCTGACGATCCGCGACAGCGGCAATCCCGAGGCCTTCGACGCGGGCTACTGGCGCGCGATCCTGCCGATCGCGGACCGGATCGTGACCTTGTCGGTGCTGTCTTCGCGCCGGCATCCGGCAGGCGCCGAGCTGGGCTTGACGACCCTTCGCGGATTTGTCCGCGAGATGCGCGCGGCGAACCAATAGCGGTCAGGCCAGTGTCACGATCATGATGATCGAGACCGCCAGCACCGCCATGCCCGCGATTTCGATAGCCCGCGCGCGTTCACGAAAGACAAGCACCGAGGCGAGGATCGAGAAGATCAGCTCGATCTGTCCCAGGCTGCGCACATAGGCGGCGTTCTGCAGCGCGAAGGCAAGGAACCACCCGGCGCTGCCCAGAACGCCGGTCACACCCACCGGTGCGGTCGCGCGCCAGGCGCGAAGCACGCGGCCAAGCTCGCCCGGTTCGCGCCAGCGCAGCCAGAGCGCCATCATTAACGTCTGGCTGGCGGTCACGCAGGCCAGGGCAATCAGGGCGCGTAGCAGCGCATCGTCATGCGCGATCTCCAGCGTGGCCCCGCGATAGCCGATTGCCGACAGGCCGAAGAACCCGCCAGCAAGAAGCCCCAGCAGCATGGCGCGGTTGAAAAGCCCGCCTGACCGCCATCCCTGCACCGGCCAGGACAGCATCAGCACACCCAGCGTGCCCACGAGGATGGCGACGAGGCCCGGAGCCGACACCGCCTCGCCCAGCAGCAGCGCCGAAAAGGCGGCGACCAGGATGGTTTCGGTCTTGGTGAAGGCGATGCCCACCGCGAAGGAGCGTTCGGAAAAAAGCGCGACGGTGCAGAAGGTGGCGATGATCTGCGCGACGCCGCCGGACAGGGCAAAGGCCCAGAAGGCAACGCTCAGGTCGGGCAGGCCGATCCCATGGTGCATCAGCGACAGGAAGGCGCCGGCCGCCGCAAGCGGGGCGGCAAACAGGAACCTCGAGAACGTCGCGCCGCCCGTCGACAGGCCAAGCCCCTTGAGCCGCTTCTGCAGCATGAAGCGCACGGTCTGAATCGCCGCGGCAAGAATTGTGATGGCGACCCAGAGTTCCATGGCGCGGTCTTGACAGTTTTCCCGCGCAGCGTCGAGATCACGCTGACGCAAGGTTCGGCGTGACATTCCGCTGCATACCCGTAACGCTGGCCTGACACTCTGCACCTGCTTTTCGAAAACCGAGGGACGTCATGACCGCCACGCCCTATCCGCATCTTCTTGCTCCGCTCGACCTGGGATTCACCCGGTTGAAGAACCGCGTCCTGATGGGGTCGATGCATACCGGGCTGGAAGAGCGCGGCGACTGGGAGCGCGTGGCGAGCTACTATGCCGAACGTGCGGCCGGGGGTGCCGCGCTGATCGTCACTGGCGGTATGGCCCCCAATACCGAGGGTGCGGTCCTGCCGGGTGCCGCGGGGCTTTTTTCCGATGCGGATATCGCCAATCACCGGATGGTCACGGACCGCGTGCATGCGGCGGGCGGCATGATCGCGATGCAGATCCTGCATGCCGGCCGCTATGCCTATGGCGTCGAGTGTGTTGGCGCCTCGGCGATCAAGGCACCCATTTCGCCCTTCGTGCCGCGCGAACTGGACGAGGCGGGGATCGAGAAGCAGATCGCCGATTTCGCGACGGCCGCGAAACGCGCGCGCGAAGCGGGGTATGACGGGGTCGAGGTGATGGGCTCGGAAGGGTACCTGATCAACCAGTTCCTGAGCCTGCACACCAACCGCCGCAGCGACCGGTGGGGCGGCAGCTACGAGAACCGGATGCGCCTGGCGGTCGAGGTCGTGCGCCGGGTGCGCGATGCGGTGGGGCCGGATTTCATCGTCATCTACCGCATCTCCCTACTGGACCTTGTGCCCAACGGACAGCGGTGGGACGAGATCCTGCAACTGGCGAAAGCGGTCGAGGGGGCGGGCGCGACCATCCTGAACACCGGCATCGGCTGGCACGAGGCAAGGGTGCCGACCATCGCCACCTCGGTTCCGCGGCGCGCCTTTGCCTGGGTGACCGGCAAGCTGAGGGGGGAGGTCGGGATTCCGGTCATCACCTCGAACCGGATCAACACACCCGAGGTGGCCGAGGCGGTGCTGGCCGAAGGCTGCGCCGACATGGTCTCGATGGCGCGTCCGTTTCTGGCCGACGCGTATTTCGTGCAGAAGGCCGCGGCGGGTCGTGGCGACGAGATCACGCCCTGCATCGCCTGCAATCAGGCCTGTCTGGATCACACGTTCCAGGGCAAGATCGCGACCTGCCTGGTCAATCCGCGCGCCGCCCACGAGACCGAACTGAACTACCTGCCGACCGAGACGCCGAAATCGATCGCGGTCGTGGGGGCCGGTCCTGCCGGGCTGATGGCGGCGATGGTCGCCGCGCAGCGTGGCCATCGTGTGACGCTCTTTGAGCGCGACAGCCGTATCGGCGGCCAACTCAACATGGCGCGCGTGATTCCGGGGAAAGAGGAATTCAACGGGCTGGTCGAGTGGTTCGAGCGGATGGTGCGGCGCGCGGGCGTCGTTTTGCGTCTGGGCACCGACGCCGATGTCGCGGCGCTGCGGGACTTCGACGAGGTGGTGATCGCCACGGGCGTTAAGCCGCGCGATCCGCAGATTCCGGGGCAGGCGGCGGCGCATGTGCTGAGCTACATCGACGTCCTGCGCGGCGGGGCTGCGGTCGGGTCGCGCGTGGCGATCATCGGCGCGGGTGGGATCGGCTTCGATGTCGCCGAGTTCTTGACGCAGGAAGGCGAGAGCCCGACCCTCGATCTGGAGGAATGGAAGCGCGAATGGGGTGTGACGGACCCCGCCGAGTGCCCCGGCGGGCTGGCAAAGCCGCAACGACCGCCCGCAGCCCGGGCAGTCACGCTGCTTCAACGCAAGAAGGAGAAGCCGGGAAAACGACTTGGCAAGACCACGGGCTGGATCCATCGGGCCAGTCTTGCCGCGCGCGGGGTGAAGATGCTCGGCGGCGTGGACTACCGCGAGATTACCGATGACGGGATCGTCCTCGGCACCGCGAAGGGCGATCAACTGCTGGAGGTCGATACGATCGTGCTCTGCGCGGGGCAGAAAAGCCTGCGCGATCTGGCGGATGCATTGGGCGGGGATGGTAAACGCGTTCACGTAATCGGCGGCGCGGATGTCGCAGCCGAGCTTGACGCGAAGCGGGCCATCGACCAGGGCGCGCGCCTGGCTGCCGTGCTCTGAGCCCAAAACAGATCCGATTTCGGCAAGGCTGCGGCGCTTCGGGGGCGATGGCGTGGGCAATTGTGGCGAGATTGCGGCAATTCTGGCGGATTGGCCGAAAATTGTCTTGATCTTGCCTTAACCATGCCGCGGACGGCTCTTAATGATGCCGGAATTAAACGGTCTAACGGAAACGAGTTGTTTCCGAAATCAGAACAGAGCATCCATGGACCGTTTGACCGAGATGGAGGCCTTCGCGGCCGTCGTGGACCATGGCGGGTTCACCGATGCTGCCCGCAAGCTGGGCATATCGAAATCGGCTGTCTCGAAGCATGTTTCCTCGCTCGAGGCGCGCTTGGGTGCGCGGCTTCTGAACCGAACCACGCGGCGCGTCAGCCCGACCGAGATCGGGCTGGTCTACTACGATCGCGCGCGGCGCGTGCTGACCGACGCGGGCGAGGCCGACAGGATCGTTACCGCCATGCAGTCCGCGCCCTCGGGCGTGTTGCGGCTGTCGGTGGCGACGGACTTCGGGGTGACGCTGCTGTCGCCCCGTCTGGATGCTTTCTTCACCGAATGCCCGGATGTCAGCGTGCAGATGGTGCTCAACAACCGCTATGTCGAACTGATCTCCGAGGGGTTCGACATGGCTGTGCGCGTCGGCGAGGCCGAGGATTCGAGCCTGCGCAGCCACAAGATAACCGAGACGACCCGGCGGCTGATCGCATCGCCGAACTACCTGCAGCAGAACGGGCGCCCGCAGCGGATCGAGGATCTGGCGCAGCATCGCCTTCTGCACCACGGCAACCATGCCAGCGCCAATCTCTGGCGGCTGATCGGTCCGTCGGGCGAGGAGAGGCAGGTCAGGGGGACCGGCCATCTGTCGGTGAACGACGGGCAGTCGCTGCTCAACGCCGCGACCCGGGGCCTGGGAATCGCGTACCTGCCGAGTTTCCTCTATCACGCTGCGATGGAGCGGGGCGAGGTCGTGGATGTCCTTCCCGATCTGCCAAGGACGCGGCTGGGTATTTTCGCAGTGCACCCACCGGGGCGCTTCACCCAGCCCAAGGTCCGCGCCTTCGTCGATTTCCTGATGTCGCAGTTTGCCGAACGCGGCCCCGACAACTGGTAGGGACCGTGACAGCGACCGGGTTTGCGGGCATCCTGCGCCGAAAGGCAGGGATGGCATGGCGCTGAAAACAAGGATCAGGGAACTCTATTTCGGCCGGTCGGTCGGCGCGGCGCGTTTCCGATACGCGCTGATCGGGCTGGACCTTGTCACCATCGCCTTTTTCGTCGCCACCGCGCCGCTGGAGGCGACGCCCGCGATCAACGTGGCCGAGGCCGTGATCGGCACCCTGATCCTGTTCGATCTGATCGCCCGCATCTGGACCGCGCCCGACCGCCGGCGTCTCTTGCGGCAGGTCTATACACTGGCCGATGTCATCGTCATCCTTTCGCTGATCGCGGAACCGCTGATCGGCGCGAACCTGGCATTTCTGAAGGTGCTGCGCTCCTTGCGGTTGATCCATTCCTATCAGGTGCTTGGCGATCTTCGACGCGATGTCGCGCTCTTCCGCGAATACGAGCCTGCCATCGTGGCGGCGGTGAACCTGCTGGTCTTCATCCTTGTTTCGACGTCGCTGGTCTTCGTGGTGCATTTCGACGCCGAACCGGGCTATGGTGCGTATGTCGATGCGCTTTACTTCACGGTCGCCACGCTGACGACGACAGGCTACGGCGATATCGTCATGGAATCGTCAGGCGGGCGCATCCTGTCGGTGGTCATGATGGTGGTCGGCGTGGCGCTGTTCTTCCGGCTGGCGCGCGCGATTTTCGTACCGGCCAAGGTCGCCCATCGCTGCACCAACTGCGGTCTGGACCGGCATGACCCCGACGCGGTGCATTGCAAGCATTGCGGCGAGACCGTGAAGATCGCCACCCACGGGGTGAACTAACGCGCGCTTTCCCCGTCGATCAGGCGGTACACCCAGGCTTCGCTGCCATCGGCCAGGGTCTTGAGCCGGCGCATGTAGCGCTCGCCCGCTCGTTCATAGCGGTCGATCCGTTCCAGCGCCGCAGGGTCGACGGTGAAGACGATGCCGGGAACGCGGGTCTCGGGGGCTTCGACAAGGTGACGCCCCACCCGCTCGAAGCCAGGCAACACGACCGCTTCGCCGGGCAGCCAGCGCCCGGCCACGACGCTGCGCACCAGCGGATTCGTCAGTGTCGCGTAGCCGAAGACGCGCTGGTCGCCGACCGGGATGGCGGGCGCGGCTTCGGTCAGTTGCGGCAGAAAGACCGGCGTGCGCCAGATCACGCCCAGAGCCAGGGCAATCGTCAGGGCCATTGCGATGATCAGCAGCAGCAGACGGCGCATCGTGTCCCCTTGTCACGGGTGGGGTTTCCGGCAGGGATTTGCAGTTCGGCCCGATTGTGCCACACTGCGTCCACATTCATTGGGGAGGGCAGCTTATGGACCGTCAAGCCTATATCGACAAGATCAAGGCGCAACTCGACAGTTGGAACGCGCAGATCGACGAGATGCAAGCCCAGGCCAAGAAGGCCGAGGCCGACGCCCGCATCCGCTACGATGAGCAGATCAAGGAGATGCGCCAGCGCCGCGATGAGGCCGAGGAGAAGATGCGCGAGGCACGCCTCGCCTCGGAAAAGGCCTGGGACGACATGAACAAGAGCTTCGTGGACTCATGGAAGGTCATCAACGAAGGTTTCCAGAACGCCTCTCGCCACTTCAAGTGAGCGTGGCTGCATTCCAGGCCGGACATCTGCCGGCCTGGCTAGCGGCCGCTCCCACCGCATCGCGGAATTGCCTTGCAGTCGACTGATCCGCCCCGTTCGCAGGACGTGACCGGCAGGATCGAGCGCGACCGTTTCTGGTCCCTTCCGCGGCCATCGCGCGCGGATGGACGCCCGCGCGCGATCGGTATCGAGATCGAGTTCGCCGGGCTTTCGGTCGAGGCGGCGGGCGCGTTGGTTGCGCGGGAATGGGGCGGGGCGGTACGCTCCGTGGACGAGCGCACTCTGCTGGTCGAGGGCACGCGATTCGGCGAGATCAGGGTCGAGCTTGACATCGCCCTGGGCGACCCCACCGCCGAGAAGGTCGTCGCCGGCACACTGGGCGAGCTTGTTCCGGTCGAAATCGTGACGCCGCCCCTCTCGCCCCAAGACCTGCCGCAGGCCGAGGCGCTGGTGGACGCGCTGCGTGCCGCCGGGGCGCGCGGCACCCGCGACGCCCTGGCGTTCGGATTTGGCGTGCATCTGAACCCCGAGATTGCCGCCGAGTCGGCGGACTTCATCCTGCCGGTGGTGCGCGCATTCGCCCTGCTGGAAGATTGGCTGCGGGCAAGCGAGCCGGTCGATCTGGCCCGCCGCATCCTTCCGTTCATCGCGCCCTGGCCACGCGCCTTGATCGACAGGATCGCGGCCGAGGGCGGGCAGTGGGGCATCGACGATCTGACCGCCACCTATCTGGCGCTGTCGCCCACTCGGAACCGAAGCCTCGATCTGCTGCCGCTTCTGGAACATCTGCGCCAGGACCAGGTGATCGCCGCACTGGGCAAGGGCAAGACGAAGGGCGGGCGCCCCGCGTTCCACTATCGTCTGCCCGAGGCGCGGATCGACGAGCCCGAGTGGACGCTGGCCTACGAGTGGAACCGCTGGTGTGTGATCGAGCGCGTCGCCGCGCGTCCTGGTCTGCTGGAGGATCTGGCGGAGGGCTGGCGCGACTACCGCGCGGCGCTCACCAGTTTGCGGGGCGACTGGCCGCCCATGGTCGAGGCGCGATTGCAGGAGGCGCGCATATGGGACGCCTGAGGCCCCGCATAGGCGTGACGACATCGCGGCGCACGGGCTGGCGGGTCTTCCCGCTGATTGCGTTCAGCGTCTGGCTGGCCGGCGGTCGCGCGGTGCGGTGGAACACCTCGCGGGAGGCCGATATCGCCGCGGTCGATGGCCTGGTTGTCGGGGGCGGTGACGACATCTCTCCGGATCTCTATCAGGGTCAACTGGTCGCGGCAGCGCGGCTGGACCCCGACCGCGATGCGCTGGAGCGCCGTTTGCTCATGGAAGCGCTGGAGCAGGGCAAGCCGGTTCTGGGCATTTGCCGCGGCGCGCAGATGCTCAACGTCGCGCTTGGCGGCAACCTGCATCAGAACGCCTATGCGCAATACCACGACAGCCGCTATCGCTGGACCATCCTGCCGCGCAAGACGGTGCGGGTGCGGGCGGGAACCCTTCTGGCGCAGATCGTCGGCACCGACCCGATGCGGGTCAACGCCTTGCACACGCAGGCCGTCGACCGCCTGGGCCAAGACCTGGCGATCGTTGCGCGCGACGAAGGCGGCATGCCGCAGGCGATCGAACGCTGCGTGCCGCCCTTCGCACTAGGTGTTCAGTGGCACCCCGAGCATCTTTTCTACGCGCGGCGGCAGCGGGCGATTTTCGCGGCGTTGGTGGCTGCGGCGGCTGCGGATCGGACCGGACAGCAGATCGACGCCGCGGCCGTACAGACGTGAACCGCCGACCGGGCAGCGTCTGACCGATTCGCGGTCCTAGGGATCGGGGCGGATGCAGTTTCGCGCGCCCCCATGTTCAGTGGCATGCGCCATCCGGTCGGGCCGTGCGAAGGCGACAATCCCCTCGACCAGTACATCGAGCGTGTCGAAGACGATTGCTTCGGGTACCGCGGCCTCGGTGATCAGCGAGAATTCGGTGCAGGCGATCATCTGCACCGCGGCACCCGCCTCATGCACCTGGCGCGACGCCGCGAGCAGGCGCTCGCGCGCGCCGGCGTTCGGCCCCTCGGCCTTGATCGAGCGGATCGCGGCAAGCAGCCCCTCGGGATCGTCGGGATAGTTCGGGCGCAGTCCGGCCGCGGCCAGTGCCCGGTCGAACAGCCCGATGCGCTGCAGGGCGGGCGAGCCGAGGACGCCGATAACCCCGCCATCGCCGGCAAGCGATCCGGCCCGCGCAACCGAAAGCGCGACCATGTCGATAAACGGCAAGCGTGTCGCCGCACGAATATCGTCGGCGTAGTGATGCGCCGTGTTGCAGGGCATGGCGAGGGCACTGGCGCCCGCAGCTTCCAGGCGACGCGCCATGGACGCCAGGACCGGACCGGGATCCTCGCCCGTCCCCTCGATCAATCTGCGGATGCGCGACGGCACCTGAGGGTTCATGTCGACGATCAGCGGGATGTGATCGGCGTCATCCCGCGCCGGCACCGCCGCGATCAGGCGCTGCATCAGTAGCACCGTGGCTTCGGGCCCCATGCCGCCGAGGACCCCGACGCGGCGCGGGGTCACGACGGCCTGCCCTTTCCGAGCGCGTCGCCTGGGTCGTCGTCACCCTGACCCATGTCAGGCGGCGACGACGGCGGCGGCAGCCTCGGAAAAGGCCGAATCATAGGCAAAAAGCGCCGCGGCGCCGCCAGTGTGAAGGAAGACGATGCGCTCGCCCTTGCGGAATCGCCCCTTGCGGACGTGATCGATCAGGCCGGCCGCGCCCTTTCCGGAATAGACCGGATCCAGGAGGATGCCTTCAAGTTCCGCGAACATGCGGATGGCCTCGATCGTATCGGTGCGGGGAATGCCGTAGCCCTCGCCGACATAGTCGCAATCGGCCACGACGTCGGCGCGTTCCACGACGCCGGGACAGCCCAGCTTTTCCGCAGTCGCGGCGGCAAGCGTGAACACGTTGGCCTCTTGCCGTTCCTTCGGGGCGCGGACACCGATACCCAGCAACGGAATGCCGGCGTTGATCGCCTGGAGACCGGCTATCAACCCTGCCTGCGTGCCGGCGCTGCCGGTCGCGGTGACGATATGGTCGGCGGCAAGCCCGCGGTCGTTCAATTGCCCGACAAGTTCGAAGGCGCAGTTGACATAGCCCAACGCACCGGTCGGGTTCGAACCGCCGCCGGGGATGGTGTAGACCTTCGCGCCTTGCTGCCGCTGCCTTTCCGCCGCCGCTTCAAGCGCGGCGTTCATGTCGGATCCGCCCGCGCACCCCTCGACCGTGGCGCCGTGCAGTCGGTCAAGCAACACGTTGCCGTTCCCGGTGTAGTTCGGATCGGTCGAGCCGGTGCGATCCTCCAGCAGGATATGGCAGCGCATCCCCAGCTTCGCGGCAAAGGCGGCAGTCTGGCGCGCATGGTTCGACTGGATCGCCCCTTGCGTCATGACGACCTCGGCGCCTGCAACCTCGGCCTCCGCCATCAGGAACTCCAGCTTGCGGGTCTTGTTGCCCCCTGTCGACAGGCCTGTGCAATCGTCGCGCTTGATCCAGATCTCGGGTCCGCCAAGTTCGCGGGTGAGCCGGTCGAGACGCTCCAGCGGTGTGGGTAGATGCGCGAGGAAGATGCGGGGAAAACGGGCAAGATGCATGTCACGGCCTTTCGTCCTTCAAGGGTTCGCCATGGCCTTGCCGATGATCGCGTCGGCCCGGCACCCTGTGCGACACTGACCCGATTGCGGGAGCATGGCAATGGCACAGCGATCACGCATCCGC